>DCTM01000041.1:199-24732 GCA_002329565.1 Firmicutes bacterium UBA1440 | reverse complement strand
GTTTTTTATAGGTGTGTTGATGTCCGTCTTAGGGATGGTTGCCGTTTCGTGCGAACAAATTTCCGGTGACAGTATGGACCCGCTGCTTGCGGACGGCGATGTCGTGCTCGTCAGCCGTCTCGCGTACATCACTCAGGAACCGAAAACGGGAGATATCGTTGCATTTCAAACTAATGTCCACAGTACTGAAGACGGCGGCCACGTCAGATTTAAGAAAGTGTCCTATGTCAGGGACGGAAAAGCCTATGTCGTATCGGAAAATCCCGAAATCGGTATTGACAGCCGCGACGCAGCTGTGGGGATGCTCTCGGTCTGCGAAATCGAAGGCCGTGCAATCGCTCGCATATCACCGCTGTTTCAAGCACGGTTGTTGTGACAACGGAAAAGGAATAAGGGAAGAAAGATGAAGCAAAGGAAGTTAATCGCGAATAATAAAAAAGCCCGGCACGATTACTTCGTAGAGGACACGTACGAAGCGGGAATCGTGCTGACCGGTACTGAGATTAAATCGGCACGTGCGGGCAAGGTGAGTATAAAGGAAAGCTATGCAAAATTTGATAATGGGGAATTATTCGTGTACGGAATGAACATCAGCCCGTACGAACAGGGCAATCGATTCAACACGGATCCATTGCGCCCGAAGAAATTACTGTTGCACAAGCAGGAAATTCGAAAGCTGATCGGTTACATCACCCAGAAGGGACTGACGATAATCCCATTGAGTATGTACATAAACGAAAAGGGCATAGCGAAGATGGAAATCGGCGTCTGCCGAGGCAAGAAAAACTACGACAAGCGCGATGACATTGCCAAGAAAGATGCTGACAGAAAGATGCAGCAGGCAATGAAAAAATACAATCGCTAAAAAGTAATATTTTTGTAATTGTATAATTGTATACAAAGTGCTATAATAGTAACAGAGACAGATATATGGGGGTGTAAAGGTTTCGACGGNNGCAACACAGCATTACGCAAAATTAACAAGCATGGGGGTGTAAAGGTTTCGACGGGGGTGTGGAACCGAAATAAGCGAGCCGTAGTTGCTCAGTCTACGTTAAAAGGAGCACGTTTAAAATAAACGCTAAAAATAATAACAATTACGCATTCGCCGCATAGTTCGGCACCGCTTTAAGCGGTAGCGTCGTCGGCCCTGATTTACCTGTAGGTTAGGTCACCGGCGTCAAACATACAGGAAACTTCGTGTGAAAGCCCGGCAGCACGAGGGACTTACGGGATAGCAAGAGCCGAAGACTGCCGTTGGTCGTCGGAACGAGCGAAACAATAAAACATCGGCTGCGCTCGGAGAAGTTTTCGCGGAAATGCTTTCGGACAGGAGTTCGACTCTCCTCACCTTCACCACATAAAAAACGAGGTTTTGGCCTCGTTTTTTTATTTCTTATGTATGATAAAGCTTTCCGCGTTTCTTTCCCTCGAAAAACAAGAGTATAAAGTTCTTCTGTTTGTGAAAAACTTATATAAGCATGGTGCACTTAATATAAGTACGTATAATTCAGAAAAGAGGGAGATAAAAAATGGGAGAAATGTTTTGTTTCCAATGCCAACAGACCGCACACAACACGGGCTGCGAAGGAAAGGCCGGCGTTTGCGGGAAAAAATCCGATACTGCTCGATTGCAGGATGAATTGACGGGAGCGTTAATCGGTCTCGCACGGGCTGTAAAATCCGCAGGACCGACAAAAGCATCGGATGAACTGATGTTTAAAGGTCTGTTCACGACAGTTACAAATGTAAATTTTAACAACCAAAGTATTACCAAGTTGATTTCCGATGTCAATGCCGAAAAGGATAGGATTGCAAAGGATGCAGAAAATTACGATGTGCGAAGAATATGGAATGACGATGAGGACATTCGTTCGCTGAAATCTTTGATATTATTGGGATTGCGCGGCATTGCGGCCTATGCCTACCACGCTTTTGTGCTTGGATATACGGATGAAGATGTGAACGGATTTTTCTATGAAGGAATGGCTGTCATCGGTGAAGATTACGGAACCGATCGTCTGTTGCCGCCGGTCTTGGAAACAGGAAAAACAAATTACAAATGCATGGAATTGCTCGACAAGGCCCATACAGAGAACTTTGGCACTCCTGTGCCTACAGAAGTCCCTCTCACCATTAAGAAAGGTCCGTTTATTGTCATCAGCGGACACGATATGCGTGATTTGAAGATGCTGCTGGAGCAGACCGAGGGAAAAGGAATCAATATATATACGCACGGAGAAATGCTGCCGGCACATGGGTATCCGGAGCTTAAAAAGTATTCGCATTTAAAAGGCAATTTCGGAACGGCATGGCAGAGTCAACAATCCGAGTTCCACAACATACCGGCACCGATCTTGTTTACAACAAACTGCCTCATGCCTGTCAGACAGAGTTATTCCGACAGAGTGTTCACGACATCCGTAGTGTCATATCCGGATCTGGTTCACATTGATGAGGACAGAGATTTCACGCCGGTGATTGAAAAAGCTCTGGAATGCGGCGGATACGATGAAGATCATCCGATGACCGGCATAAACGGCGGGAAGACAGTGATGACGGGATTTGCGCACGGAACTGTCTTGTCGAACGCCGGTAAGGTGGTCGATCTGATCAAGAAAGGGAAAATCAAACATTTCTTCCTAATCGGAGGATGCGACGGTGCGGCTCCCGGCAGAAGCTACTACACGGAATTCGCCAAGAAAACACCGATGGATACGGTTATCCTGACGCTGGCTTGCGGCAAGTATCGTTTGAACGATCTTAAGTTGGGAGAAATCGAAGGTCTTCCGAGAATTTTGGATATGGGACAATGCAACGACGCTTACAGTGCCATTAAAGTCGCGCTCGCCCTTGCCGATGCCTTTGAATGTGGAGTGAATGATTTGCCTCTTTCTTTGGTTTTGTCTTGGTACGAGCAAAAGGCAGTAGCCATCCTTCTTGCATTGTTATATCTCGGTATAAAAAACATTTATCTGGGACCGACGCTACCGGCATTCATATCGCCGAATATTTTGAAGGTGCTGGCGGAAAATTACAATATAACTCCTATTTCCACACCGGAGGAGGATTTAAAGAAAATATTGGGATAGAGTCGAAATACGAAAAGGAGGCAGGAAACAATCGCCTACCTCCCTTTTGATTTATTCCTGATTTTATGATTGAGAAATTTGAGATTTAGCCATTTCAATCATTCTCTTGACCATTTGCCCGCCGATCGGGCCTCCTTGCTCGCCGTTTACGCGACTGGGAAGATCACCTTTATAATGGTCGTTGTTTTCTTTAACATATTGTATATGTCCGACTTCTTCTGCACACTCCATTTTAAATTTTGTCCACATGCTGTCAGGAGCCGCATTTCGCATACTTCGTGCCATACTGCCATTCCTCCTTTCATTATTAGTATTTACATGAAAACAAAAATGAAAAGTATTAAATATTTACAAAAATATTTGCAAATCATAAATCTTGCAGATCGGCCTCGGGAATATCGTTTTCAAGGTTATCCCGTGCAAGATCGGTGTCGATTGCCGGATAGATATTCTCCGGAATGGGTTTGTCGATACTTCCGTCCGGAGTAAACCTATTTTTCTTTGATTNNTTTGATTTCATATTCATCACCTCGCGATTAGGATAACCAACAAAAATAAAATTATTAAACCGATAAGTCAAGTGGCCGAAAGATGCGTTCAAACAAAGGATATAAAGCACATTTCTCACACCCGCATAAAACGAAGAGAAAGCATAAAGCAAAAGAAAGGGGTAAAAATACAGACTTGGCGTGTTGAGGGAAGAAGGGTATAATGAAATTCAGAATGAAACAAGGAGAGGCCGGCAGATGGGGTTATATGAAATCGATGAAAATTGTATAAGACAACGACGGTATTGCAACATTGACACGTGGGTCGATGCCGGATATACGGGCAAGGGATTGAATATTATGCACGACGATGTCAACGCCACACATTCTGAGTGCTGCGTCGATATGATGCAAACAATTTTGCCGGATGCAAAGTTTTATGAGACAACTATAGGATATTTGATACAAAACAACGAGGGCTTATCCTGTACGGTCAACTGTTGGACGACGCAAGAAAGCATGCCGTTTGATCGTTTTATAAAAAAGTACGGAATCAACATGATAAACAACTCCACTTCGGTAAAATCGTCAAATACAATCAGACCGACAGCGCGCCATATGCAGGAGAAGATAAAGGAATACAATTTGTTTTGCACCGGTTCGGCAGGCAATAATGACGGGAAAGAAAATAAATTCAAAGGGGCTGCTGTACTGGTCACAGGAGTTTATCTTAACGAAAACGGCACAATCAGAAAAGGGTCTCCGGCAAAAGCTGAGACCGATTTTGCAAATTTCATGGGTTTTCAGAGCGGCACAAGCTTTTCGGCTCCTGTCGTCTGCGCTATGGGAGGTTTAGTCCGGAGCAGATTTGGCCTAAACATTACGCAGGGACAAATCTATAAATATCTGAAAGACCATGCGCTTAATCTTGATGAAGCAGGGAAAAATGCACAGTATGGCTGGGGTATTCCAATCATGGGTGCACTCGATGAAATATACGGAATTTGACTCTTTGCAAACGCGGCATATACATTGTGATTTTACACAATTAGATTCAAGTTAAAAAACTAACATGCTTGCAGTTTACACAATTTTGTGATAAAATGAAAACCTATATGCGATACATACTTTTGAGAAAGTTTATATAAAAGCATTGAGTTGCCGAGGAAGATGCCGTTATGCCAGAGAAAAAAAACAAAATATTGATTGTCGAAGACAGCATTCTTAGCCAAAATGTTTTGGAAGACATCTTGTCGGACACCTACATTTTGGAAAAGGCCGCAAATGCCAAAGAGGCTCTGTCTCTTGCAAAAACTCNNCGGATCTGATTCTTTTGGATATCGTTTTGCCGGACTCAAACGGCTTTGAACTGATGCAATCCTTATTTAAGGTCCACCACGGGTCGCGCCGCGCGAGAGTTATCATCATCAGTGGCTTGACAAGTGAAGATGATGAGGAAAAAGGCTTTCTGCTCGGCGCAGTCGATTATATTAAAAAACCATTTAAAAATGCAATAGTCAAAGCAAGGATTGCCACACAGATTCAGATTATTAACCAGATGCGTGCTATCGAACAGCTGAGTTTGACAGACGAACTCACGAATGTCTTGAATCGCAGAGCGTTTGATAAAAAACTGAAGTACGAATGGGCACGAGCGGCTCGCGAGAATAATGTTATCAGCCTGTTGATGATAGACATAGATAAATTCAAAGAGTATAACGATACATACGGTCACCTGCAAGGCGACATTATGCTGCGGTCGGTGGCGGACACCATCAAATCAATGCTCAAACGTTCGACAGACATCGTCTGCCGTTACGGAGGAGAAGAGTTTGCGGTTATATTGCCCGGAACCGACTCGAGAGGGGCGGTGGAGATGGCGGAGCGAATTCGCAATGCAATCGCAGAGTTGAGAATCTCATCGCTGTATTCCGACAAGCTCACAAAAGTTACAATCAGTGTCGGCGTAGCCACGTTGACTCCGACCTGTAAAGGAAATGTTGAAAGTGCCATAGAGAACGCCGACAGAATGCTTTACGAGGCAAAGAAAGCCGGGCGTAACTGTGTGCATTTTAAAGAAAATGTTTTGACAAACGGCATGACCGTGTCAATATAGAATTCAAAGAGCCGATTGCGAGTCACCCGGCAGGGTGTTCGCTCGGCTCTCTTGTTATAAGTGGGAAAGGAGAGGATTGCTATGCAATACAGGGGCTTAGAGGAACGTTTGAACGATTTGAAGCGCTTGCGAATCGGGATTGAATGCTTTGAAGAACAAGTTTATGAGGCACTGTATCGTGACTTAGGTAAAGGACGCAGTGAATCTTACATGACTGAAATAGGCTTTGTATATGCGGGCATCAGCTACACTGAAGAACATCTGCGTGCCTGGATGAAGCCCGAAAGACGCAAGACACCTTTCTGCCTTTTGCCTGCAAGGAGCAAAATAAGCTATGAACCGTACGGCAACGTCCTCATCATCGGTCCGTTCAATTACCCGTTTCAGCTTGTGATGGAACCACTGATTGGTGCGCTTTGTGCAGGGAACGATGTCGTTGTCAAGCCGTCTGAGGTCGCTTCGCACACGGAAAAAGTTATAGAGGATATTATCTCCGATGCTTTCCGCGGCGGAAAGGTACGCTGTGTGACAGGCGGTGCCGATACCACAGAGCAGCTCGTGCGGAGCGGGTTTGATTACATTTTTTTCACAGGAGGCGCCGCAACAGGACGCAAGATTTTGGCTGCCGCTGCCGATACTATTACACCCATGACCTTGGAACTCGGCGGGAAAAGCCCGGCAATCGTCTGTGCGGACGCAGATATCGGACTCGCAGCAAAAAGGATTATCTGGGGGAAGACTGTAAATGCGGGACAAACCTGCGTGGCCCCAGACTATGTACTCGCACAGGCGGAAATCAAAGATGCGCTGCAAGCGGAAATGAAAAAAGCCGCATGCGGTTTCTTTGGTGAAAATGCGGCTAAAAGTCCCGATTACGGAAGAATCATCAATCAAAGGCATTTTGAACGCCTTGAGACTGTTTTGAATATTGACGCGGATTATATAGTATCGGGAGGCGGTACGGACAAAAACCTGCTTTATATAGAACCGACCGTTCTTGACTTAAGCTATGCGGCAGATCCGCTATCGTGCGCCTCGATGAGAGAGGAACTGTTCGGACCAATCCTGCCTGTTATTTCCTATAGCAAGGAGTCCGATATATTTGACATGATGAAGGAAGGCGGGGCGCAACTCAGAACCCCTCTTGCGCTTTACATCTTTTCAAAAGACAAGCACAAGCAGGATATGCTTACGGCGCGCATTCCATCGGGCGGCGTATGCATCAACGATACTGTCTTGCACATTGCCGGTGAGCATTTGCCGTTTGGAGGAGTAGGAACATCCGGCATGGGTGCCTATCATGGGAAAGACAGCTTCCTGACGTTTTCGCACAAGAGAAGTTTCCTAACGCGCAGCAACCGCCTCGCTCACAACATTATGTATCCGCCGTACAGCGCAGCCCGTCTCAATATTGTTAAAAAGCTGATGAGATAAGAAGTTCTTTTATAATCGCTTCATTTTTTTGCGTTAAGTTTGCATAATCCGTGACGGTTGCAATATGCGTAAAAGGTACCGAGACCGCGGCGTTGAAATGTGGCTTCACATGACTGCTCCGGATAAAGCTTCACCAGTTGTATGCGGTCACCGGTAATAAATGCCATAAAGGATATATAGTGCTCCTTTGTCATCGGGTGATTCATTGTAACATAGTAATCGTTATCTATGATTTCAACACTCATGGAGTGAGGGGATTTTACTTCATCGTTTTCGATACAGTCGGCATTTTCAACTTCAAGTGGCGGAAGTTGTATCCCGCAACAGCTGTATGAGCCTTCACCCATTGTGTGAATGACATTGCCGCAGAGCGGGCATACATAAAATTTGCTTTTCAACATGTTGCCGGAGCGATTTGCATTTTGTGTTACGTCACCGGTCAAAAGCTCAGCCACAGATATCCCCAGCGCCGTTGCAAGCTCTTTTATAATCGCTATATCCGGAAGCCCGCGGCCGGTTTCCCATTTAGAAACGGTCTTATCCGATACGGCCAGCAGATCGGCCAGATCCTTTTGTGTCAGGTGCTTTTGCTCTCGAAGTCTTTTTATAGCACTTCCTGTTACATAGTTCATAAACATACCTCCCTTACAGATTCAATAATACAGCATGGCGAGCCTTGATACAACCTACGTTGCGTAGAGTTGCGCAGAACGAACCGGCTTCTCAAATTGCAGAGAATCATTGTTAATACTGTTGTTGTCATTTCGCAGTGGGCTTTCGCAAAAGAAAAATAAAAGACCGATGCATTGCATCGGTCTTGTTTTGGCGGAGAGCATGGGACTCGAACCCACGGGGCTGTTACACCTTACTCGCTTTCCAGGCGAGCTCCTTAGCCGCTCGGTCAACTCTCCAATTCATGGACACATCGGTTATTTTAGCACAGTTTGGGATTGTTTGCAATAGTTTTTATCGTTTTTTTGGAACATAACCTGCAACGTTTCAAATTCCAACGTGTATCTCAAAATACATTTTCGGTAAATTTTTTCTTGTACAGCACGAATTGTTATGGTATAATATGAATCACGTTACGGAGGGGCATAGCTCAGTTGGTTAGAGCGCTTGCTCGACAAGCAAGAGGTCGCTGGTTCGAATCCAGTTGTCCCTACCACCGCAAACATCCGAATCTCGTAAGCGAGAGTCCGGGTGTTTTTTATTTTTTGCATTTTGTGTCGGCAGATGCAAACGTTTTCCTTGTATTACATTGTTGCTTTAAAATAAAAAAAATCAAAGGAATTGTAGGGCTTCACAAAAAAAATTAAATTAAGTTAAAACCCGAAAAAGTTTCTTTAAAATATAATGCAAAAATAAAAGTGTTTATAAATTAAGGCTTTGCAATTGCCGCGTTGGCCGCATTAAGAGATTTTTTTCTTAAAAAGAGAAAATATCACTAAAATTTTCGTTTTGTGAAAAATCGATAAATTGACTTTTTTGCGGAAAAGGTGCTTAATATAATAAGAGAAACATCTTTATTCTTTTTAGGGAGAAATGGAGGAAACTTTTAGTATGGGTAAGATTATGAAAATTGTTGACGGTAATGAGGCCGCCGCATATGTTGCATATGCGTTTACGGAAGTAGCGGGAATCTTTCCGATTACACCGTCATCACCGATGGCAGAGAAAACGGACGAATGGGCTGCTACCGGCAAGAAAAATATATTCGGACAAACTGTAAGAATCGTAGAGATGCAGTCTGAAGCAGGTGCTGCAGGTGCTGTGCACGGCGCACTTGAAGCAGGTGCTTTGGCTACATCGTATACATCATCGCAAGGCTTGATGCTGATGATCCCGACCTTACACAGAATTTCGGGACAGAGACACCCCGGCGTGATTCACGTTGCAGCCAGAACTGTCGGTACACACGCATTCTCTATCTTCGGAGATCACTCTGACGTTATGAACTGCCGTCAGACAGGATTTGCAATGCTCTGTACAGGAAGCGTGCAGGAAGTTATGGACCTCGCCGGTGTTGCACACCTTTCCGCAATTAAATCGAGAATTCCTTTCATGCACTTCTTTGACGGCTTCAGAACTTCCCACGAGATTCAGAAGGTTGAAGCGCTCGAGTACGATGATTTCGCTAAGCTCGTAGATTACGATGCACTCGAAGCATTCAGAAACAACGCCCTCAATCCGGAAGCACCTGTTATGAGAAGTACGGTTGAAAACCCGGACATCTACTTCCAGGTAAGAGAAGCCAGCAACAAAGATTACGATGAACTGCCTGAAGTTGTACAGGGTTATATGAATGAGATAAACAAGCTTACAGGTCGTGATTATAAGCTGTTCAATTACTACGGCGCACAGGATGCAGAACACATCATCGTTGCTATGGGTTCCGTGAGCGGAACAATCGAAGAAGTGGTCAAGCACCTTAACGAGAGAGGTGAGAAGATTGGCTTCCTGCAGGTTCACCTTTACAGACCGTTCTCCGCTAAGCACATGCTCGGCGCAATTCCGAAGACGGTCAAGAAGATCTCTGTCATCGACAGACTCAAAGAGATGGGTTCCGTTGGAGAACCTCTGTATGAGGATGTATGCGCAGCTTATATAAACGTTGCGGATAAGCCGGAAATTTTGGCGGGAAGATACGGACTCTCCTCCAAAGATACTACGCCGGAGCAGATTAAGGCTATCTATGACAACATGAAGCTCGACATGCCGAAGAATCACTTCACGGTCGGTATCAATGACGACGTAACAAATCTGTCCCTGCCGTTGACCGGCAAACTGCAGGTTGAACCGGAAGGTACAATCAGCTGCAAGTTCTGGGGTCTGGGCTCCGACGGTACGGTAGGCGCCAACAAGAACTCTATTAAGATTATAGGTGAGACGACAGACATGTATTGTCAGGCTTATTTCGAATATGATACAAAGAAGTCCTTCGGTATTACGAGATCCCATCTGAGATTCGGACACAAGCCGATCAGCTCGACATATCTGGTAACAAATGCCGACTTTGTCGCTTGCCATAACCAGAGCTATCTGGAGAGATACGACATTGTTTCCGAAATTAAGCCGCACGGCACATTCCTGCTCAACTGTGAATGGGATGCGAGCGAGCTGGACAGCAAGATGCCGGCGAAAGTTAAAAAGTACATTGCCGAAAACGATATTAATCTTTACATAATCGATGCAAACAAATGCGCGAGAGAACTGGGGCTGGGCAACCATGCCAATATGGTGCTGCAAGCTGCATTCTTCAACCTTGCTAAGGTCATTCCTGTTGAGGAAGCTGTAGCGCACATGAAAGCCGCTGTACAGAAGACATACGGCAAGAAGGGCGAAGAAGTTGTCAAGAAGAATATGAATGCCATTGACGCGGGCGTAAACGCTGTTGTTAAGGTCGATGTTCCTGCAAGCTGGAAGAATGCTGTAAGTGATGCCAAGGATGAGCATAAAGGCGACATGCCTAAATTCATCAAGGACATTCTTATTCCTATCAACGCACTCAAAGGCGACGATCTGCCGGTCAGCACATTTATGGATATGCAGGACGGAACAGCACCTCTCGGCACATCGCGTTATGAGAAGAGAGGTATAGCGACCGATGTTCCTGTATGGAATAAGGATTCCTGTATTCAGTGTAACCAGTGCTCAATCGTATGTCCTCACGCTGTTGTAAGACCGTTCCTGCTCGACGAGGAAGAGGCTGCTAACGCACCTGAAGGTTTCGAGATGACAGACGCTAAAGGCAAGGGCCTTGAAGGCCTGAAATTCTCCATCGGAGTCAGCACACTCGATTGCACGAGCTGCGGATGTTGCGTACAGGTTTGCCCGAAGAAGGGTGATGCTCTCAAACTCGTTCCGGTAGCGCAAGCAAATCTGGATCAGACGAATTGGGAATACGCTGCCACAATCAAAGAAAAAGCCGACAAAATGGATATCTATACCGTCAAGGGCAGTCAGTTCAAGCAGCCGTTGCTCGAGTTCTCCGGTGCATGCGCAGGTTGCGGCGAGACAGCTTACATCAAGTTGTTGACACAGCTGTACGGTGACAAAATGTATATTGCCAACGCTACAGGTTGCACACAGGCTTGGGGTGCAGCTATGCCTTGCATGCCGTACTGCACGAACCAGGAAGGCAAGGGACCGGCTTGGTCGAACTCCTTATTTGAAAACAATGCCGAATTCAGTTACGGTATGTGTCTCGCTGTAACACAGCAGAGAGAATCCGTCAAGATGGATGTTGAAAAGTTGATCGAGATCACGAAGAACTCCGACCTTAAGGCTGCAGCTGAAGCTTGGATAGCAACATACGACCAACTGAACGAATCCGCTGTCGCATCCAAGGCTTTGATCGAAGCACTCAAGGTTGCTAAGGTTGACGGTGAAGAAAAGACAGTCGTTGATACGATTCTGCGCAAGAAGAATCACTTGTCGAAGAAGTCGATGTGGATGGTCGGCGGTGACGGATGGGCTTACGATATCGGTTACGGCGGTCTCGACCACGTATTCGCGATGGGTGAAGACGTCAACGTCCTGATTGTCGACACAGAAGTATATTCCAACACAGGAGGCCAGTCCTCAAAGGCTACACCGATCGGTGCGGTGGCTCAGTTCCAGGCCGGCGGTAAGGTCACAGCCAAGAAAGACCTCGGTCTGCTGATGATGTCCTATGATAATGTTTATGTTGCACAGGTTTCCATGGGTGCGGACAAGAATCAAATGATGAAGGCATTCAAAGAAGCGGAAGCGCACAAAGGACCTTCCATCATCATCGCTTACGCTCCTTGCATCAACCACGGTATCAAGAAGGGCATGAGCAACGCACAGGAAGAAATGAAGAGAGCGGTTGAATCCGGATATTGGAATCTCTACAGATATCAGCCGGATACGAAGAAGTTTAACCTTGATTCCAAGGAGCCTACACTGGCACTGAAGGAATTCCTCCGCGGTGAAGTCAGATACTCTTCACTCGAAATTACTTTCCCGGATCATGCAGAAAAATTGTTTGCGGAAGCCGAAGAGAGTGCAAAGGAAAAATATCAGTATTACAAGAACAGAGCGGAGAACTAAAAACAAGGTTAATTAAAATGTTTTAAAGGGACGGAATACCCCAAGCAACGGGTATTCCGTCCCTTACTTTGTGCATGTCTTTGCAAAAAAACAGAAAATACAGAAAATACGGGTAAAAAAGTGAACGGCAACTCCGACTTTTTTGTCTTAGTAGTTGTATTTTGTCGAAATTTATGGTAGCATAAAACGGATATAATCAGGATTTCGTCCATAGAGAAACCAATCACAGCTAATAAGGAGAAAGCGGTATTGCCCGATGGCCGACTGAGTGACATATGGAATTCGGAAGCGTAAAATTTTTTAAATGTGTGATACTCGTTGCTCTTGCATTGATGATCGTTATACCTACCGTGGGTTGTGTTGTACTGAAGGTGCAGAACCACAGGTTGGAGGAGGAAATTACCTCAATGCAAGCACGTTTGGATTTGCTCGGTGAGCAAAAAGAACAAGAAGCAGCATTGCTTCCATACCAAGCTATGTATCCGGATATGATCGGCAAACCGGCAGACCCCGAAGATCGGATTGAGAATCCGAACACCGTCTATTTGACGTTTGACGACGGACCCACCGCCAAGACGGAAAAGATTCTCGACATATTGGCGCAATACGATGTAAAGGCTACCTTCTTTGTGATAGGAAATACCGATGAGGTGAGTCTGAGACTGATGAAGAGGATTGTCGATGAGGGTCACGCCATCGGAGTCCATACATATTCGCACGAATACATCGATATTTATAAAACTCCGGAATCCTATCTGGAGGACTTTCACAGTCAGTATGCACTGATTGAAAGAGTGACAGGGGTAAAGCCGGACATTTTTCGCTTTGCGGGCGGTAGCGTGAACGCTTACAATGCCCGCTTATACGAGCAACTGATTGCTGAGATGACGCGGCGGGGATTTACATATTACGATTGGAATGTCGCCTCAGGAGACGCGGCACGGGGAATTACGGCAAATGAGATAATCTACAATGTAATCAGCGGCGTAGACGAACGTGAGGGCAAGAGCCATAAAATTGTGCTCATGCACGACACGAGAGAGACCACCGCAGAAGCGTTGCCGACTATTATCAGTGAGCTGAAGGAACGTAACTATGACTTCGAAGCATTGACAAATAAGGTCGTACCCGCCAATTTCGTATACCCGAAAGGCTTTTAAGCCACACATACAATTATGATTGAGGAGGCACATCTGTATGGATATGAAGAAAAACTTTCAAATCGCGATAAAGGAGCTTGTGGGGGAAGTATCTCCGGCTAAGAACGAAAAAGCCGAAAAGCCCGCAGAAGCACCGAAACCGGAGACCGGACAGAGTGCGATAGAGAGGCTTCGGGCCGAAAAGGCGCGCCAAACCGAACTTAAGGCCAAAACGAAGGAAGTACCGAAGGCCGAGGCAAATCCGGAACCTAAGGAAGCACTGAGAAGTGAGGCTAAAGAGGAACCGAAGACTTACAAAGAAATTCAAGAAGCATCGGCAAAAGCATACAGAGATTTTCAATCGCAACCTGTGCAACCTGTAACCGAACCTTTGGCCCAAGCAATTTTAACGCCGAACGCAATCGGCACTCCATACAATGATTTCTCCGAACGAGAGGATAAAGATATGACAATTATTTCCGAGGGTACAAGCATTCAAGGCAATATTACGACAGACGGCGGCATCAAGATATACGGTAACGTGGCAGGAGATATCAAATCGCAAGGCAAGGTCTGTGTGTACGGGGAGGTACACGGTGACATCAGCGGAGAACGTGTAGAGCTGCTTTCATGCCGTATGCAGGGTAATATCAGCGCATTGGATTCTGTGATTGTGTCGCAGGAGACGAAGATCGTCGGCGATGTTACAGCCAATACATTGCGTTCTGAAGGAAAGCTCAAGGGCAACGTAGTCGTGCAGAACGGTGCAGAACTCAGCAGCAATGCGGTCTTGCTCGGTAACCTGACTTCGGCCGAGATTCTGATTGAAAAGGGTGCGGTCATCCGCGGTGAAATCAAGGTAGTGATGAACAGCGACACCGAAGAGCTCGGTACGGAAGAGGGAGCGGTAACAGCGAAGACGGCCTCTCTTGATGATTTTGACAGATAGATACACAATCGGTTTGAAGAACATGAAGAAGCCGTTGCGTTACGCAACGGCTTTATTGTATTTTTGACAGCGGATAATCACTTATTGAAATTTTCTGTCACCAACAGGGCGTTCGGTCGATTGATGACCATCATGTTGTAGTACTTGAAGTTGCGGTAATCGTCCTTATCCATCTTAATGATGCTCAGCATCTCCTCATTTTGCTCCAGAATCTCTCTGGAAATCAGGATTTTAAAGGACACCGGTGCGAAGAATGAATCCGTTCCGAGACCGGAATACATGCCGATGGTGGCAGGAGTGTTGGCGCGTGTCGGGTTGAGAATGCACATGTATGCCTTTTCGGTGGTGTTGATCTGGTTTGTCAGATAGATGTGAGTGACGGTATCGTACGATACCAGAGTGCCCGTGAAAAAGTGGTGGCACTGTTCCGGATTGTTAAAATCGTCGATTCGATTGTAGAGCGTGACACCGATATTGTTTTCCTCTTCATGTGAGAAGTTGAGCGATAACAAGGACTTGATGATTTTCTTCTGCCGACCGTCGAAATAGTACATATAATATTCGGGTTGGTTAAAATATACATTGCGTGAAAGATGCTTGGCGCTTGCGTGCGGAGATTTATAGTCAATCAGATTTGTCAGGTCTACCTCGAGGGCGTCGGCAATATCAGCCAGTGTTTCGATGTCGATGGTGATAGTGCCGTTTTCGTACTTTGAGAGAGTTGCTTTGCTCTTATTAATCTTGTCCGAAAACTCCTTAATCGTCATACCTTTACTTTTGCGATATTTTTTAATTCTTTGTCCTACATGTCGGGAAATCGTTGTCATATTTTCACCTCATATCCTACTTCATACGCCGCGCACCAAACTGAATGATAGGAAGACCGAATCGGCGGAAGATAATACACCTATATTGTATGCAAAATCAGGCCTGCAGTCAATTAAAAGTTTCATAAAAAGAGAAAGAAAGGCAAAAAAAGACCTTTTATAATTCACTGAAAATTTGGCAAAATAGTATTGGCCCAAATTTCTCGTATTGAGAAAATAAAATCAAGTTATGTTTCGCAACACGAAACATACAAGCTTTGACTTTTTGGAGTTTTTTTTGTACTATTGTAATGGAGTATGACGTGTATGCTTATTCAAAAAAAACAGAAAAGGAAGTGAAACAGTTGGCTAAAGGTAAATTAGTATTGCGTGCAGACAGATGTAAAGGCTGTGAACTGTGCGTTTCGGTATGTCCTAAGAAAATACTGAAGCTCGACGATGTTAACGTGAACAGAAAAGGTTATCATCCCGTGACTGTAATCAATGAGGATGAGTGCATCGCCTGCGCAAGCTGTGCAATGATGTGTCCTGATGGAATCATAAACGTTTACAAGGTAGATTAGGAGGGTAGCAAAAAATGGCTGAGAAAAAATTAATGAAGGGTAACGAAGCCTTTGCTTTGGCTGCAATTAATGCAGGTTGCAGATTTTACTTCGGCTACCCTATCACACCACAAAATGAAGTACCTGAGTTCATGTCCAGAGAAATGGCCAACTACGGTGGCTCTTTCATCCAGGCTGAAAGTGAACTCGCTGCTATTAACATGGCGTACGGCGCGGCATCTGCCGGCGGAAGAGTACTGATCACATCTTCCTCACCGGGTATCGCACTCATGCAGGAAGGTTTCTCTTTCTTCTGTTCAACACAGACACCGCTGGTCGCTATCAACGTATCAAGAGGCGGCCCGGGAGTAGGATCGATTCAGCCGAGCCAGGCCGACTATGAGCAGGTTACAAGAGGCGGTGGTAACGGTGACTATCATACTATCGTTTATGCTCCGGCATCGGTTCAGGAAGCTGTCGATATGATCGGAAAAGCTTTTGAAGTTGCCGAAGAATACAGAAATCCTGTTATTATCTGCGCGGACGGTATCCTCGGTCAGATGATGGAACCTGTCGTAATTCCTCCGGCTGTTGAGCCTATTAAGGAAGAAGACATGGAAAAATACAGACCATGGGCACTCACGGGACACAAGAACCGCAGAGAAAGAAATTCACATAAATCCGTATGGCTGCAGCAGGAAAACCTCGAAAAATATCTGCACGAATATTGGCCGAAGTACGAAAAGGCCGAAAAAGAACTTCCTGAATGGGAAAACATAAATGTAAAAGACGCAGAAGTTGTCCTCGTTGCTTACGGTTCCACTGCAAGAGTGGCTCTCGAAGCTGTAGAAATTCTTAAAAAAGAAGGAATTAATGCCGGACTTATCAGACTCAAGACTTTGTGGCCGTTCCCGAAAGAAGCATTCAAAGAAATCGGACCTAAAACAAAGCATGTTGTCTGCACAGAACTTTCTATGGGACAGATGATGAAGGACGTAGAATGCGTACTTCAGGGCAAATATCCTGTATCGCTTGTCAACAGAGTTGGCGGCATGCTGCTTGACCCGATTGATGCTGCGGAAAGAACGAAGAAGATTTTGGAGGTGAAATAAGTGAATCCGGTATTTGAATATACAAAAGGAATGACCCAGACAGAGTTGCACTACTGCCCGGGATGTACGCACGGGATTGCACACCGTTTGGTTATGGAAGCCCTCGACGAAAGAGACGATCTCGGTAACGCTCTTGGAGTATCGCCGATCGGTTGTTCTGTAGTCGCTCACCAATATATGAATGTAGACATGATGGAATCTGCACACGGCAGAGCTCCTGCTGTAGCAGCAGGTATCAAGAGAGTGCACCCGAACCACATGGTATTTACATACCAGGGCGATGGCGACTTGGCTTCTATCGGTACAGCTGAAATTATTCATGCTGCTGCCAGAGGAGAAAAGTTCTGTACATTCTTCATTAACAATGCTATTTACGGTATGACAGGCGGTCAAATGGCACCTACAACCCTAATAGGTCAAAAGGCAACAACAGCCCCGGAAGGNNTTACGGTATGACAGGCGGTCAGATGGCTCCGACAACTTTGCTCGGACAGAAGGCGACAACTTGTACGAACGGCAGAACGTTTGAACAGGCCGGAAGCCCAATCCGTATGGCTGAGATTATCGCTACGCTTGATGGCGCTGTATATGTAGAGAGAGTATCTCTCGCTTCACCGGCTGAAGTAAGAAAAGCCAAGAAGGCGATTAAGAGAGCGTTTGAAGTACAGGAAAAGAAACTTGGATTCTCATTTATCGAAATCCTCTCGACATGCCCGACCAACTGGGGCCTGACTCCGGTTGCTTCACTGGAATGGTTGAAGGAAAACATGATGGAATACTATCCTGTTAAGCAGTTTAAATGTCCGGAGGAGGTAAAATAATGAGTAAGAAAATATTTATCGCCGGCTTCGGCGGACAAGGCGTACTGCTGATCGGTCAAATGCTTGCATATGCGGCAATGTATGAAGACAAAGAAGTTTCCTGGATGCCGTCCTACGGGCCTGAGATGAGAGGCGGNNCACCGCTCGTAACTGCTTGTGATGTATTAATCGCTATGAACGGTCCTTCTCTCGTGAAGTATGAAAGCATGCTCGTACCGGGCGGTGACCTTTTCATCAACTCCTCGATTGTACAGGAAAAACCGACCAGAACCGATGTCAATATTCACTATGTTGATTGTATCGATCTTGCTGAACACAAGGTTGGTAACGGTAAGGCTGCTAACATGGTTATGCTGGGCGCAATCATCAGACAGACAGGTGTTGTAGGCCTTGAAATCATGGATAAAGTATTTGAAAAGGTTATGACAGGCAGAAAGGCTAAGCTTATTCCTGCAAATAAGGCAGCCCTCGTCGCTTGGGAAAAATAAGTAAAGTGTGAACAATATGAAACGGATTACATTAATCGTAGGCCATTACGGCAGCGGAAAGACAGAGTTCGCAATTAACCTGACGATGAATCTCAAGAAAAAGTACGACAAAGTGGCAATCCTCGATATGGACATTGCCAACCCGTACTTCAGAAGCAGAGAACGTCAAAAGTTTTTCGAAGAGCATGGGGTGACTATTCATCACAATTCTTTCGGATATGATATTGCGGAAGACCTTCCTGCGATATCGGCTACGCTGCGTGCACCGCTTGAAAACAAAGACTTCATGACTGTGGTCGATGTAGGCGGAAATGACAGCGGAGCACGGGTGCTCAATCAGTTCAAGAAATATTTCATGGACGACGACTCCGAAATGCTCGCTGTGATAAATGCGAACAGATTCGAGACGGATAAAGTGGAGGGATGTATATCACATATCCTTCAGATCCACGCAGAAACGGGGATTCCTGTCAAAGGTATCATCAACAACACGCACATGCTGCGTGAGACAACGGTTGACGATATCATCAAAGGATACAAAATCTGCAAGCAGGTCAGCGAACAGCTTGAAGTTCCGCTTGTATGGAATACCTGTCACGTCGATTTGCTCGACGAACTGGAAACCGTCAAAGCCAAAGAAGGGTACGATGATTTGACGATATATCCGATTCAGCTTTATATGAGACCGACGTGGCTTGACCAAAAGATAGACTAAAGGTCAACGCATAAGGAACATAAAAAGACCCGGCGGGCCGAGAGGCTCGCCGGGTCTTTTTATCAATCGAAAAGGACGGGCAGACTGCCCGTCCTTTTGTCATCACATATATGTACGTGGATACTACATGTTTTCTTTGATAACTTCTCCGAGTCTCTTGATTCCTTCAATGATCTTGTCTTCAGGCATAGCGGAGTAGTTCATACGGAATGTGTTCTCGTGTCCGCCGTTCGGGAAGAAGCTTCCGCCCGGTACGTAAGCAACGTTCTTCTCCAAGCACTTCGTAGCCAGTTCTCTCGCATTCATGTGTTCAGGAAGCGTAACCCATGTGAAAAGTCCGCCGTCCGGATATACCCAGGAAACACCTTCCGGGAAATAATCTTCCATAGCCTTCATCATTACGTCACGTCTCTTGCCGTAAACTTCGCAAATCTTAGCAACGTGATCGTCAAGATTGTACATCTCAAGGAACTTGATTGTTTCAAGCTGGGAAACGGAAGAGGATTGCAGCGAAGCAGCCTGTTCCATGAAGTTGTATTTTGCAAGGATTTCATCGTCAGCGCAAACCCAACCGAGTCTGTATCCCGGAGCAAGAATCTTGGAGAATGTTCCGAGGAAGATTACCAGACCCTTTGTGTCGAGGGATTTCAGTGCAGGCATGCTTTCGCCTCTGTATCTCAGTTCGCCGTACGGGTTATCTTCAATTACAGGAACTTCATACTTGTTGATGATTTCCATGAATTTATGACGCTTCTCAAGATTCCAAGTTCTGCCTGTCGGATTCTGGAAGTCAGGAATAACGTAGATCATTTTAACGTCTTTTTCTGCAGCCAGAATCTTTTCCAGTTCTTCCATGATCATGCCGGACTCGTCTGTCGGTACTTCGATGAATCTCGGTTCGCAAGTCTTGAACGCATTGATAGCACCGAGGTAGGATGGACTCTCAAGAAGAACGACGTCACCCTTGTTCAGGAATACTCTTCCGGAGAAATCGAGACCCTGCTGGGAACCGCTTGTGATCAGGATGTTGTCGGCAGTTGTATCGATATTGTTCTTAGCCTTCATTCTTTCGGCAATCTTCTGTCTCAGAGCCGGGTAACCTTCTGTCGAAGAATACTGCATTGCATCGGCACCGGATTCGTCCATAACCGCCATAGCAGCCTTTTTCATGCCTTCTACCGGGAAGAACTCACGTGCAGGAAGTCCGCCTGCAAAGGAAATTACGTTTGGGTCACCTGCCAGCTTTAATAACTCTCTGATTTCGGAACCTTTAAGCTGGTCCATTCTGGATGAAAATCTTACCACTTTTTTACTCCTCCTATTTATAGAAAATCATAATAAAAATACTTCTATATAAATTCTACTCCAAAACGCGGCAATAGTCAATGTTAAAAAGCCCCCCGAGCATTTATTTATCAATATTTCACAGGTTGTAGGCGCAATCAAAAATGCGCCGGGAAATCAGCGCAAAAGAGTTAAAAACTTGTCACAAATCAGTAGAATCTTTGCGGTTGCAGAGCCAATTGACCCAACGCAGCACAGAGATTTGAAAGATACCCGCGGCCGGTACAGCCAAAATCATTCCCGCTATGCCTCCATAGTAACCTGCCAAAGTGACCGCCAAGAGAACGAACAGCGGGTGCAGGCCCGTAGATGCGCCCACGACTTTGGGATAAATCAAGTTGCAATCGATTTGCTGCACACCGAAGAGTATCAATACCGCGATAATGCCTGTCGATAGGCTGTCGGTAAATGTACCTACGAGGAAGGCGGGTATCATTCCGAGGATGGGGCCGAAATACGGAATAATATTGCAGATGCCTGCAAAGCATCCGATGAATACAGCATAGTCCAGGCCGAGTATCGACAGCCCGATGGAGGCGAGGATGGCTACAATAGTTGAATCGATGGCGGCACCGCGGATAAAACGCATCAAGACCGTGTGGATCTCACCGAGTGTTTCTGTGATGATCGCGTTTGTCTTTTGCTTTGTCGTCAGATGAAGGAACTTTCTCCAGATGCGGCTGAAAAAGTCTCTGTCCTTTAACAAATATATGCTGATGATGATACCGATGAAGAAATTCATAATGCTGCCGCTGATATCGGTAATTGTATTGATAATCTGCGTAGCCGTCAAATGATCGGTCAGCCATGCATTGGCGGTATCCATCAGCGTTTGGATTCGTTCGCCGAGCAAACCGTCGGGGACATGGGTTGTCAGATTGAGGCGGCCCGCATCAAGCGTCAGAAAATAGCTCGCAATACTGTCGAAGATATCCGAAAAGCTGCCAATGAATAGGTTGCCGACAATTAACACCGCAAAGGCGTAGATGATAGTGACGATGGCTGCAATCAGGATCAGAAATGTGATGATGACGCTGGCAAAGCGCCTAATATTCAGACGCTTCTCGCGCTTTACAGGGTCGTCCGGCAGCTTGAAGACAAATTTAGAGAGCACCTTACTGTCGACAAGATTGACCAGCGGAGCGACGATATAGGCGATAACCAAGCCGATGAACAACGGGGTGAGTGCGGACAGGACGCTGCCGACAGCAGAAAATGCGGTAACAAAGACCGTGTCGATATTTTTGATAATGAAATATAAGATGTATAGAATGGCCGCGTTCACTGCGATGAATAAGGTCAACGATACCGGCCTGCTGTCGCGAATTGCTTCTTTTAATTTGTTCAATGTTGCGTCCCTCCTTTATTGATAGTATTATATATAATGATAAGGAATATAGCAACAAAAGATAAGATGCACAGCAAGAAAAGGAAGGTTGATTGTGAATAGATATTGTGAATTACTTGCTCCTGCCGGCAGCCCCGAGCACCTGTGTGCGGCTATAGAGAGCGGGGCCGATGCTGTCTATTTGGGAGGCAAGCGGTTCGGTGCGCGCGCCAATGCGGGCAATTTTAACGACAATGAAATCGTGCAGGCTGTGGAATATGCGCATTTGCGCGATGCGAAGGTCTACGTGACTATGAATACGCTTATTGAACAGGAGCAACTCGTTGCAGCCGTCGAATATGCAGCGTTTCTGTATGAGAGAGGTGTCGATGCGCTGATTGTTCAAGATTTGGGATTCGCGCGTGTCGTGCGGAACGCAATGCCGGACTTCCCGCTTCACTTCTCAACGCAGGGAAGTATCTGCGACAAAGAGGGCGTGATCGCCGCTGCAAGTCTCGGCTTTCGACGAGTCGTGCTCGCGCGCGAACTCACTTTGGAAGAGATCAGAGAATGTGCGGAGGCTTCTGAGGCTGAGATTGAGGTCTTTGTTCACGGAGCCCTTTGTATCTGTTATTCCGGGCAATGCCATATGAGCAGATTGCGCGGAGGCAGGAGCGGCAACAAGGGAATGTGCGCGCAGCCGTGTCGCCTGCCGTATTTGCGAGAGAGCGAAAGTTGGGGGACCGGAGCGGCAAAGCGAGAACGTTCCCATATACTGAGTCCGAGGGATCTCTGTACAATTGATCGGATAGGCGATTTTGTCGCGGCCGGAGTTTCTTCGCTTAAGATAGAGGGCAGGATGAAGTCGCCCGAATATGTAGCAATCGTCACTTCCGTCTATAGAAAATATCTCGATGAATTCTGTCGAAACGGAACTTACACTGTGAGCGAAGAAGATCGGTATCGTCTAAATGCGATATTCAATCGCGGTGGTTTTACAAAGGGTTACGCGTTCGGCGATCCGGGAGAGGGATTGATGTCGACCGAGATTGCCAAGAATAAAGGGGTTTTGATAGGCACGGTTACCTCCACGGAAAAACGCGGAATCGTCAACGTTCGTTTACAGGAAGGAGCAACTCTTTCGCGCGGAGACGGGGTCGAGTTGCGCGGAAGGAACACAGAAACCGGCAATGTCGTCACTTATTTGGAAGAAAAGCAGGGCGACTTGCGTATAGGTGATTTTAAAGGGAATATGGAAGTCGGTGCGCAGGTATTCAAGGTCACTGACAGAACTCTGTTAAAAGAGGCGCGTGAGTTATTTGAAAAGCCGCGCAGAGTCACCGGCGTGACGCCGGAGTTCACGGCATATCCCGGAGCCGTGCCTGTGATCGAGGTCACATCCGAACGGTGGCCGGAATTGGGACAACTTATCGTGATTGGTGACGAGCCTGCCCAAACCGCTCTCGGGAAACCTTTGACTGAAGAGGATGTCATCAAACAGTTGAAAAAGACAGGCAACTATCCGTTTAGGATTGAGCGTACAATTATCAACCTGGGCGACGACGTTCACATACCCGTATCGCAGATAAATGCACTGCGGCGGCAGGCACTCGATCTGCTGGTCGAAAAGAAAATCAAGGCAGGGAGGAGAGCTCCTGTTGCGGTCATGAGAGATGCAATCGCCGAAAAAACCGGCGGTGTTGATTCGGTCGGCAGACCTTCCGTGAAAATCTTTTTCAGAAGCGAGGCAGATGCGGAGGGGTTTTCGTTGCCTGCGGGATTCGAGGATTATGAAGTGATATGCTGTGTGCCGATCGCTTCTTATATGAAGAAAGAGTTTCGCGAAAAACTTGCGAAACATCTGACGACCGAAAACGATACTCGCCCAATTCGAATTCTTCCTTATATAAATACAATCAGCAGGGGGGCGGAGGACGCTTTTATTCGAGCGCACTTTGACGAAATCAGCCGAGAATGTAAAGAAAAGGGCCTTTATATAGGAAATCTCGGCTGGATCGGGCCGTTCGCGGAAACCGGCGTGCCCGTGCACGGCGGTTTCGGCCTCAACGTCGTAAACGTTGAGGCGCGCGCGGCCATCGCAGAGATGGGCGCGCCGCGAACGGACACATCACTTGAAATTCATCCTGAAACGGAGTTCGCAGGAGCGGTACCCGTCATGGTCACGGAGCACAGGTTCCGAGCCGGGAGACCGGGTGTCAAAAAAGAAGATCGCTTCAAGATATCTTCCGTAGATTCCATAGGCGACAGCGGAAAGAGATCTCCGAAGCATCGGTACAAAATAACCAATGAGTACGACAAAGCCATCGTGGCTGTCGATGCGGCTGCGGATTTCGAATCGCTGCGCACCTATTTGGCAGAAGGAAAAGATGTGATCGCATTTATATAAAGAAGAAAGCTAAAGATAAAAAATCATAAATAGGATGACATCGTTATTCCGCTTCCGGTATACCGACAAAGCTGCCGCAAGACGGGCTCAGCCGAAGACTGAAGTCGGATTGAAGAAAGTCTGAAAAAGAGGTTGACAGTCAAGCAAAGCGGTAGTATACTAATAAAGCTGTCGCAAGGCTGACAATCGCTAAAGAATGAAACAGACTTGAAGAAAGTCGAAAAAAGTCGAAAAAGAGGTTGACAAATAAGCAAAGCGATGGTAAACTGTTAAAGCTGTCGCGATTGAACGCAGCCGAGAGCTTGTTCGGAAAACTTAAAAACTTCTGAAAAAAACTCTTGACGAAGCGGAGCGAAAGTGCTAAACTATTAAAGTTCTCATTTGGAGAACGACGGGCTCCGGGAGCCCAAAGAACCTTGAAAACTTCATAGTGTAGAAATTTGGTCAAGAGAGATTCCGAAAGGAATTTCGAAACCAAAAGTATAACAATCCATGATTGGTAAGAAAATCATAAAGGATTCACGTACAATTCTAACAACAATAATTTTGAACGCAAACGCGTTCATCAAGAGCAATAGCTCAAACTTGATTTGATTCTCTTCGGAGATTTGAATACCATTTAATTGAGAGTTTGATCCTGGCTCAGGATGAACGCT
>DCTM01000041.1:0-167 GCA_002329565.1 Firmicutes bacterium UBA1440 | reverse complement strand
ACGGGTGAGTAACGCGTGGGCAACCTGCCCTTTGCAGAGGGATAGCCATTGGAAACGATGATTAAAACCTCATAACGCCTTTTGAGCACATGCTCATAAGGCCAAAGATTTATCGGCAAAGGATGGGCCCGCGTCTGATTAGTTAGTTGGTGAGGTAACGGCTCACC
>DCTM01000047.1 GCA_002329565.1 Firmicutes bacterium UBA1440 | reverse complement strand
AAAAACGCTCTGAAATATCTCCAATATACCTTCATTGCACATCCCTTCTGTGATGTGCAATACCGTGTTCTTTAAAACAGCGTGATCTCGTTGAACGGATACAGTTTGATGACTGCTTTGCCGACGATCTGATCGATGTCTACACAGCNNGACTTCTTCCGCTCTCGAATCCAAGCTTACACGTCTGTTATCGCCCATCACAAAGATTTGGCCTTCGGGCACCGTAAAGTCCTCGATATATCCGGCGGTGTAGTCTTCAAATATATAATCCTCCTGCAACATCTCATCGTTGCGATAAACAACACCGTCAACGATGGAAATCTTGTCGCCGGGCAGGCCGATGATACGTTTGATAAGGAGTTTCTCGTCGCCGGCTTCCGTCTTAAGTTGCGTATGGAAAACGATGATGTCCCCGTGCTCCGGCTCACCCCACAGTTTATACGATTGCTTGGAAAGTATGATGTAATTGTTCGCATATAGGGTGGGCTGCATCGAGCTCTCCTTTACGATTGTCGGCATGATAAATTGCAAAATGACCACCGCGATGATAACCGCAGCAACGATATCCCGAATCCAACCTCTCATTTGTTATATTCCTCCATTATTTTGCCCGAAAATTTTCTGCTTTATACTCTCGGTACGCTGTGGGAGCGGTGC
Organism: Firmicutes bacterium UBA1440; assembly: GCA_002329565.1. GTDB lineage: Bacteria > Bacillota > Clostridia > Peptostreptococcales > Anaerovoracaceae > UBA1440. Next base: position 16,581 of record DCTM01000047.1, on the reverse strand, counting down.
AATGATCTCAGTCCCCGTGAGGTATTTCAGACATCCCGCAGCATTGTTAAAGCACAGTCTGTGAGCATGCAGAAATTGTGTCGTTAAACCGAATTGTTGCGCAACCTTGCGGTTGACTCGACTGTCGCCATACTTGGTATCTCCTATGATCGGATAACCTGCGGCCGCCAGATGCGCACGAATTTGATGTGTCCTGCCCGTAATCAGATGCACCTCCACAAGAGTGTAACCACCGTATGTCTCCAAAGGCACCGCAATCGTCTCCATCAGCCTACCCCCTGTTTCCACGAGGCTGATCTTGTTCGTCTGCTCGTCCTTTGTCATACGGTCAAAAAGATGCAGGGGCTCTTTCATCGTCCCTGCGGTGATTGTAAGATAATACTTACTCACAAAATCTTTCTGCCGAATCATAGCATTCAGTTCCTTTAAAGCGGCAGCATTCTTCCCGAAGAGCACGAGTCCCGTCGTATTTCTGTCCAAGCGGTTTGCGGGAGCCGGCGTAAATGTTTTCTCCCGCTCAGCCGCGTATTCCTTTTTCTCCGCCAAATAGCTGATGACCTGATTCGTCAAATGTTGTTTTTTCTCGAAAAAATCTCCGTGAGTCAACAGGCCAAACGGTTTATCTGCGGCGAGGATGTTCTCGTCCTCGTAAGCGATGCCGAACTGCCGTTTCGCCTTGTGTAACTTTTTCTCAACTTGAAATTCCTGCGACTCTTCTTCACTGATATAGATTGAAAGCTCGTCGCCACAGTAAAGGATTGTATCTTCCTTGCCACGCTTGCCGTTGACCTTTATGTCCTTGCGAATCATCTTATATATGGCCGAAAGCGGTGCATTGCGATAGTACTTGCGCAGAAATCTGTCTAATCTCTGATTCTCCTCATTTTTCCCTATTAAAATCTTAATCATAAAGTTTATTATACAATATTTAAAAACAACAGTATATAATTTTACGAAAAAATAATATTCTTCATAGAATCTTCATTGAGAACCCGGCCAATATATGCTATATTATTAACATAGGAGTGAAATTCATGAACAAATTCAGAGATTTATTATACGACAAAAACGACATCTTTATCGCCATTATCATTATGTTAATTGCGGCGTTTATTATTGTATGGCGAATCGATGCCNNATCATGGATTACCCGCAAGCGATTGCGATTGCGGCGGTTGATGACAATACAGACGACGAGAAGACTCAATACAGCGGCACGAAGGATTCCGACAACGGCAGCAATGTCAGAACTCCGGGCAGCGCACAGAACGACGACGATTCGAATACAAATACCGGCAAGTCCGGTTATTCCGTTTATATCAATTACGGCGACTCTGTAGATACCGTCGCCTCCCACCTGGTAGCATTGGGTTTCTTTGAAACAAACGAGCAAGCCGTCGCGGCGATCACGAGCTCCGGGGCAGACAAAAGGTTGCAAGCGGGCACACATATAATTCCGAGAAATGCCACGCCGGAGGAAGCCGTTAAGGCCATTTCCACCCCGGGAGAATAACAATTAAACAGTGAGTATTAAGATTCCAAAAGCCTGATTATCTGATCCAATCGGGCTTTTTGTTTTTCCGTCATCATCGGACGCATCGCGTAGATTGCCTTCATCTGCCGTTCGAAAACCTCAGGATCGTTCTTAATCCGTTCCTTTAGCTGAACTATTTCCCGCATAAGCGTTTCGTCGCTTTTGCCTACGAATTGCTCTGCTCTCCGTTCCGCCTCTTTAATACTTTCTATTCCAAGATCGTTTGCCAGATCCATAAGCAGCTTGTCACTGATAGTCATCTTGGGTCCTCCTTTTCATTTTATTCCTTAGCATTATATGCACGGCAGCTTTGTTACTTTCATATATTGAAAAGAGATTCCTTTAAAGATCAGGAGGATATACATATATGAACCCACTTTTGATACTTTTCTTTCTCTATCTGCTTTCTTCGGAGAAAATTTCATCCGGCACTTTCGACACATTCAAGATGGAATTGGCACTCGACAATATGAACAGGGCTGTAGACATGATACAGAGGATGAACAATCTCGGCAAATCGGCTATGGCCTTTCATTCGGCTGCACCTTTGCCGCCTCCGGGCCCCGCACATTCCGACAAATTTCCAAACGGCGTACCGGCGCCTCCCCCTGCTCCGTCTCCGGACTTCAACGAATTGATGAACAGCATGGGACCAATTTTGCAAATGCTCGCCAAGGGCGGCAAACAATAAAAGAGAAAGGAGAGTCGCCTTTCCTTTCTCTTTACAAATCTTCTTTTATCGGATAGGTTTCATTCTACGATTTAATCATTCGGCCACCTTTTTCGCGCCAATTTTCTTCTGCTTTTATTCTGCTTTGTTCAGCATGACTTTTGCTTTGAACAGATCGCCGTCTATGGCAATTTCAAACCATCCGTCCATCAGCCGCACCAGATCTTTGGCGATGGCAAGACCGAGGCCGCTTCCCTCCGTCGTCCGCGACTCATCACCGCGTTTAAAACGTTCCATCAGCTCGTCAGGATCGATGTTCAGCGCTTGCTTGGATATGTTCTTGACTTCAAGAAGTATCATGCTGTGTCCGTTCTGTAAGCCGTTTGCACCCTTGCCTTTGCTCATTTCCTTGATGTCTATATAGACGCGGCTTTGCGCCTGCGCATATTTGATGACATTTCCAAGCAAATTTTCAACCACTCTCCATAGCAGTCTGCCGTCAGCCGTTACGAAACAACGTTCTTCCGGTGCATTGATGATAAATTCCAATCCGGATTCATCGATAGACTTGCTCATTTCCCCAAGGCTTTGGTTGACAAGCGCCAAAAGGTCTACCTTTTCCAAATTTACCGGTATGGCACCGCTGGATGCTTTCGCTGCTTCGAACAAATCTTCCGTCAGCTTTGACAAGCGTTCCGTCTTCTGCTCCAATATGTCAAGGTATTGCGGTGCGTTTTCGCTGTCCGGTCCCTCTTTTTTCAACAGATCGACATAAGATACCATAGAGGTGAGCGGTGTCTTCAAATCGTGCGAAACATTTGATATCAATTCCGTCTTCATACGTTGATTCTTCAATTCGTTTTGCACCGCGATGTTTGAAGCTTCGGAAATCTCGTTGATACCCTTCGCCAGGCGTGACAGTTCTGCAGCCTTTTTATCTTCCCGGACCGGAATTTTATACGTAAGATTCCCGCTTCTGACTTCGTCCACCCCCTGCTTCAGTTCATCGAAGCGTCTTGCCCATTCGGGTACGAACACAAGGATTGCGATTAAGACCACCGGGGCCATGAAAACTGTCGCCGACAGCAGGCAGGCAGCTATTGATATGACGAGAGCTTTTCGCAGCATGCCCTTGCCGTTGATGACTTCGGCTACAAGATCTGCAAGTCTGCTCCCGAGTTTGTAAAGAACGGCATTTTTAAAGAATTGTCCGTCCTTGATGAGTCTTATCAAAGATAGGACAAACCATAACCCGACAGTTGCAAGTGCCGCGATAACCACGCCGGAGATTGTGATTTCGGCGGTGCTCAATGTCTCCCTTGCGCTGTATAACGCTGTATAGTCGTATCCGAATAGNNAAATGCCACATCATCTCGGCCATAAATACATACCCGGCACAGCCTGCACATGCGACAGCAATCAACTGCAGTTCCGTCCAGATCTTATCGATCGCATATAAGTTCCTGTTCCCCTCGGCATCCTTGCGTCCTGTAATGATTGCGAGCCACACAAATGAGATGAGTGTGAGCAGCGCCGATGCCAGTAAAAGCGGCCACAGATTTACCACTCCGGTGTTTGCGTTGTTGTATTGTTTTTCTGCGGCTGCCATATTATCGGCATCAAAGGCGAAGTACATCTGCAAATTGCCGTCTGATTCTTCAGTACGCAGCTCATCCAGAAAGCTTTCTATCCTCGTATCGAGATTCTTCAATGAGACCGATTTTGCCGAAGCGGGCTGTTTTTTCATCTGCCCGTTTTCGTATACCAAATAAGCCTGTTGCGCCGTAAAGTAATCTGCAGAAATTACAGCAGCTTCATCCGGCATATTTGTTATAACGGTATTGCCGGATTTCGCATAGTACCGGAAGCCCTTTTCCGAATCCAGCTGCTTTTTCCCGTACTTGATTTCCTCTGCATCCAAATTGCGCAGAGATGTCAGAATAGCTGCCTGCGCTTCCTGATTCGCTGCGATGAACGCAGCTCTGATCTCCGGATAACCGTAATCCTGAGATCCGTCGATTCCTACAGGATAATTCGCCCTGTATATATCCCCGTCTTCAGTCATATATTCGCCGTCATAGAACAATTGTCTCATCGCGTCCGAGACATCTTCATTATATTCGTTTCCGGTTCCGGCTACTTTTTTCGTATCCTTCAGTAAATCACTGATTAATTCGTATTTGTCGACGAACCGCGACTGTAAGGCATTGCTGTTTTCATATTTTTTTCCGCGCAAAGCATCCTCATAATCCCAGTCGGACCCCTGCCCCGCATTGATTCCGGTCGCCATCACAAGCCCTGTCACCATGCAGGTCGTAAACATTGCCACGCAGATTACGAACAATACCGCGTTAAATTTTCTCGATTTTATATCCAATACCNNTACCCCACACCACCTTTAAATATTGCGGATTCTTCGGGTTGATCTCTATCTTTTCCCGAATCCTTCGAATATGCACGGCTACGGTATTCTCCGGGTTGAAGGACGGCTCCTTCCACACGTTCTCATATATTTGCTCCATGCTGAACACCTTGCCCGCGTTTTCTGTCAATAACTTCAGAATACCGTATTCCGTCGGCGTAACCACGATCTGACGACCGTCAAGTGTCACGGTCTTGCTCTCATCATCCACCTCGAGTCCCCCTGTTTTATAAACCCCTGTTTTAATCTCCATACTCCCGAGATTGACGTATCTTCTCAGATGAGATTTCACCCGTGCAATCAGTTCAAGCGGATTGAATGGCTTTGTGATATAGTCATCCGCTCCGATGTTCAGGCCTGTGATTTTATCGTAGTCCTCGCTCTTTGCGCTGAGCATAATGATCGGAATGTTCTTTTCTTCGCGTATTTTCATCGTTGTACGCATGCCGTCGAGCTTTGGCATCATGATATCCATCAATACGAGATGGATATCCTCTCTGTCCAAGATGTCCAGTGCCATCAAGCCGTCGTATGCTCGAAATACGTGGTACCCCTCATTTTTTAAATACACTTCTATCGCTGCCACTATTTCCTTATCGTCATCGCATACAAGAATATTCATACCGTTTCCTTTCATCATTTCCGCAGAACCGCCTGTGCACCGACGGCTCTGTGTCTCTGCATTTTTATCGTAACGCCTTTTTCTTAAGAATCACCGCATGCGTTTCTTACAAAATTCTTAAAATTGAAAAGAGAGGCCGTCGCGACAGCCTCTCGGTATCTTTATCTTTTTCCGCTTGCATTCAAGACGTTTTTGATCTTGTGCTGCACCATCATCATAATCGCGTCTCTTGCGGGTCCCAGATATTTCCGAGGATCGAATTCCGCAGGATGCTCCGCAATGTATTTTCTTACCTCTGCCGTCATCGCCAAGCGCAGATCGGTATCGATGTTTACCTTGCAGATTCCGTACTTGGTAGCCTCGGTTATCATCTCCTCGGGTACGCCCTGTGCACCCGGAATATTGCCGCCGTAAGCGTTACATTTATCGACNNAACTCCGGCAGTACCGTCGATGCACCGTGCAATACGAGAGGTGTATTCGGAATCAGACGATGGATCTCCTTCAGTCTCTCGAAATCGAGGTAAGGCTTGCCCTTGAACTTATAGGCGCCGTGGCTGGTGCCGATTGCAATTGCCAATGAATCGACTCCGGTCTTTTCCACGAACTCGGCCGCCTCCTCCGGAACCGTAAATGTCGCCGAGCGCGCGTCGACATTAATGTTGTCCTCTATTCCGGCCAATTTGCCAAGCTCGGCCTCTACCGTGACTCCGTGTGCGTGTGCGTATTCGACCACCTGTTTCGTCAGAGCGATATTATCTTGAAAATCATGTTTCGATCCGTCTATCATTACCGATGTGAATCCGTCGTCCACGCACTTCTTGCAGATTTCAAAATCTTCGCCGTGGTCAAGATGCAAAGCAATATCAAGCCCCGAATCGATGACCGCCGCTTCAACGAGTTTCAAAAGATAGGCCGACCGCGCATACTTGCGCGCTCCCGCTGAAACCTGCAAAATCAAAGGTGCGTTTTCGACTTTTGCCGCATCGACGATGCCTTGAATGATTTCCATGTTATTCACATTGAATGCACCCACAGCATAATCCTGAGTTAATGCTTTCGCAAACATTTCTTTGGTTGTAACAAGTGCCATTTCGACTCCTCCTTCTCGATTGCAATACAATCGCACGTCTTTAACTTAACATTCCTCAAAAGACATCTTACTTTTAGCCCTTTTCGGAAAAATTTGCAATCAAATCGTTCTTCAGCTTCCATAGCTTGTGGGACAGATCCACATAATATGTCTGCGGATTCTCAAAGCGCAGAAATTCATCCCAAAGCTTAGAGATCTGCTCGTTGCAATACTGTTTGATTTCATCTATATCAGGGCTCTTGTAAACGAGCTTGCCCTTGTCGAAAATCTGCTCTTGCAACGGCTTCGCGTAAAAGTCAGTCACGACCTTTTTCTTCCACGGCGCAACAGGATCAAATATCTCATAGGGTTCGTTGTCCGCAATCACCTCGTCCGCCATCGTAATTACATCGGCAATCGCTTTGTTCGAGTTATTGCGGAACAATCGATATACTTTCTTAAAACCGGGGTTGGTGATCTTCTCAATGTTCTCGGAGATCTTAATCTTCGCAGTTATTTGTCCGTCCCTCTCCAGGGCCGCCAATTTATACACACCGCCGAATACAGGGTCTGACTTGGCGGTAATCAACCGTTCTCCGACACCGAACGAGTCGATGCTTGCGCCCTGTTGCAGTACATCTCTGATAATATACTCATCAAGCGAGTTGGAAATTACAATTTTGCAATCATGCAGTCCGGCTGCATCGAGCATCTTTCTGGATTCCTTTGTCAGATAAGCGACGTCACCCGAGTCGATGCGAATTCCCATTGCCGCCGGTTTGTTTTCCTTAAAGACTCTGATTGCATTCGGCACACCGCTCTTGAGCACATTGTAGGTATCGACAAGCAGGGTACAGTTATCCGGGTAGATATCCGCATACTTCTTGAATGCCTCATATTCTGTATCGTACATCTGCACCCAGCTGTGAGCCATGGTTCCGAGTGCCGAGATGCCGTAATCGACATCCGCGACAGTACAAGCTGTCCCGGCGCAACCTCCTATATATGCCGCTCTGGCACCGTACACAGCGGCCGACGGACCGTGCGCCCGTCGCGTACCGAATTCCATAACCGCACGTCCCTTCGCAGCCCGTACAATGCGATTGGCCTTCGTAGCGATTAGGCTCTGATGGTTAATCAGCAACAGAATCATAGTTTCTATGTACTGCGCCTGAATAACCGGCCCCCTTACAGTCAAAATCGGTTCGTATGGGAAAATAGGTGTTCCCTCCGGCACCGCCCAGACATCGCAGGAGAATTTAAATTCTCTCAAGTATTGTAAGAATTCTTCGGAGAAGCATTGCTTGCTCCGCAAATATTCGATATCCTTGTCGTCAAACGACAGGTTTTCAAGGTACTCTATGACTTGTTCCAAGCCCGCCATAATAGCAAAGCCGCCGTTGTCCGGTACATTTCTGAAGAACGTATCAAAATACGCGATATCGTCTCTCATATCGCTTTGAAAATAGCCGTTCGCCATCGTAATCTCATAAAAGTCCGTCAGCATAGTCAGATCGGGATAGCGGTTCGTTTCTGTGTGCACTGTTCTTTCCTCCGAATGTTTACGCCCTTAAGCTTTCTTTTGCAGTATCTTTGATAAAAATTGTCCCGTGTATGATTCTTTACATAAGGAAACCTCCTCCGGCGTACCTTCTGCGACGATATCTCCGCCCCTGAATCCGCCGTCGGGTCCCAAGTCTATAATATAATCCGCACGCTTGATAACGTCGAGATTATGTTCAATCACAATTACAGTATTACCGCTATCCACAAGTTTGTCAAGTACTTGAATCAATTTGTCGACGTCTGCAAAATGCAATCCCGTGGTGGGTTCATCGAGCAAATAGAGAGTCTTCCCCGTACTGCGCTTGGATAATTCCGAAGCCAATTTCACACGCTGCGCTTCACCGCCCGACAGTTGAGTCGAGGCTTGTCCGAGCTTGACATATCCGAGGCCGACCTGCTCGAGTGTTTCGAGCTGACGTACGATCGAGGGGATGTTCTCGAAAAACTTCAGCGCCTCGCTTATATTCATATCGAGCACATCGAAAATGCTCTTTCCCTTATACTTTACCTCCAATGTCTCTCTGTTGTATCGTTTGCCCTTACAAACTTCACAGGGAACGTATACATCCGGCAAGAAGTGCATCTCAATCTTGATGATACCGTCCCCGCTGCAGGCTTCACAGCGTCCTCCCTTGACATTGAAACTGAACCTGCCCTTCTCATAGCCGCGCATCTTCGCCTCCGGCAGCGAAGCGAACAAATCCCGAATCTGCGTAAAGACTCCTGTATATGTCGCGGGATTCGAACGCGGTGTGCGCCCGATCGGACTCTGGTTGATATCGACAATCTTATCAATATGTTCAAGCCCCGTAACCGATTTGTATTTGCCCGGTTTTTCTTTCGAGTGGTTTATTTTCTCAGCCAATACCTTGTAAAGTACCTCGTTGACCAGAGATGACTTGCCCGAACCCGATACACCCGTAACGCAAACGAACTTTCCCAGCGGGAAATGTACATCTATGTCTTTGAGATTATTCTCGGCCGCCCCTTTAATTACAATCTCTTTGCCGTTACCGGGACGTCTGATTGCAGGCACCTCAATCTTCTTTTCCCCTCTGAGATATTGTCCTGTCACTGACTCCTTGCAGGCCATGATATCATCGACGCTGCCCTGCGCCACAACTTGACCTCCGTTTATGCCGGCACCCGGTCCGATGTCAACTATATAATCGGCTGCGTACATCGTATCTTCATCGTGTTCGACAACAATCAGCGTGTTGCCGATGTCTGTCAGTCTTCTGAGCGTGGCGAGCAACTTTTCGTTGTCCTTCTGATGCAGACCTATTGACGGTTCATCCAAGATATACAGGACGCCGACAAGACTTGATCCGATTTGCGTCGCAAGGCGGATTCTCTGTGATTCTCCACCGGACAGCGTCGCGGCCGCACGGGACAAAGTAAGATAATCCAATCCGACATCGACGAGGAATTGAAGTCTGGCTTTGATTTCCTTCAGGATCATTTTTGAAATCATCTGTTCCTTTTGTGTCAACTCCAATGCATCGATGAAGTCGATGATTTCCGTAACCGAAAGGTCCGAAAGTTCAGCGATGTTCTTGCCGCCGACGGTTATGGCAAGTACTTCGTCTCGAAAACGCTTGCCTCCGCACTTCGGACAGGTAACGGTTCTCATATACAATTGGATTCTTTCCTTCATATACATCGAGTTCGTCTCGCGATAACGGCGCTCGAGGTTGTTTATCAAACCCTCAAACGCATGGTCTCTGGAAGATCGCGTCCCGGTGTTCTTACTTTCGTATACGTATTTCAGATGCTTTTCACCCGTACCGTACAACAGTTCTTGGACAAACTTCGTCGGTAAGTCCTTGTACGGGGTGTTGATATCCACATTGTGCTCTCGTGCAAGAGCCTCGATTACCTGGCGGTAAAAGCTGCCCATCATATCCATCGAAGCATAAATTTTGCTGAGCGCACCGCCTACTATACTCTTGTCTGTATCTGTTATAATCAGCGAAGGGTCAATGCGCTGATCGAAACCGAGCCCACTGCAATGCGGACAGGCACCGAAAGGGGCGTTGAACGAAAACAATCGCGGTTCCAATTCCTCGACGCTGACCCCGTGCTCAGGGCAGGCCAGTTTTGTGCTGAATGTCTTCTCAACCTCCGCTCCGTCTTTTCCGGTCTGTGCGACTACGAGGCCGTTGCCATGCGTGATAGCCGATTCAACCGCCTCTGCCAAACGGCTTTCCGACCCCGGCTTGACGATAACCCTGTCAATGACGATTTCAATGTTATGTTTAAAGTTCTTTTCAAGTTTGATTTCTTCCTCTTCGAGGCGATAAATTTCACCGTCAACCCTTACGCGCGAAAAGCCTTCCTTTCGGATACGTTCAAGCACTTTCTCGTGCTCGCCTTTGCGTCCTTGCACCACGGGCGCAAGCACAGTGATACGCGTACCTTCTCCCATTGCCATCAGGTTGTCGACAATCTGATCGACCGACTGGCTTGAAATTTCCTTCCCGCATACCGGGCAATGCGGGATACCGATGCGAGCAAACAGAAGACGAAGATAATCGTGTATCTCTGTCACTGTGCCGACAGTCGAGCGCGGGTTTTTGTTTGTCGTTTTTTGATCGATGGAGATTGCCGGTGAAAGGCCCTCTATATACTCTACATCCGGCTTTTCCATTCTGCCGAGGAATTGCCGTGCGTATGAAGAAAGGCTCTCCATATAGCGGCGTTGACCTTCGGCGTAGATCGTATCGAAAGCCACTGATGATTTGCCTGAACCGGAAAGTCCGGTCAGCACAATCATCTTATCGCGCGGCAGCTCCAGATTGATATTCTTAAGATTGTGCTCCTTGGCACCTTTGATTACTATTTTGTCATGCATTGTTTTGTATTAACCCCTTTATAGGCGCACCTTATACTCGAAGATCTTGTCGCGCAGCTCCGCGGCGCGCTCAAACTGCAAATCCGATGCTGCCTGTTTCATTTCTTTTTCCAATTTCTTTATATATTCGCCGAGCTCTTTTTTTGTCAGCTCGAGAGGTGTCCTGCCTTTGTAATATTCGTCCTCCTTATCGGCAACCTTTGTGGCTTCGATAACTTCACGAATGCTTTTCTTGATTGTCTCAGGCGTAATATTATGCGCCTCGTTATAAGCTTGTTGTATCTTGCGCCTTCTCTCCGTCTCGTCAATCGCCTTTTGCATCGCATTGCTGATACGGTCGGCATACATGATCACGCGCCCGTCCGCGTTACGCGCGGCACGGCCGATGGTTTGGATCAACGATGTTTCGGTTCGCAGAAATCCTTCTTTGTCCGCATCGAGGATGGCCACCAGACTTACTTCGGGTAAATCGATGCCCTCACGCAAAAGGTTAATTCCGACAAGCACATCGAAAACTCCCATACGTAAATCACGTATGATTTCCATACGCTCAAGGGTTTCGACTTCCGAATGCAAATATCTGACCTTGATCCCGGCCCCCTTCAGATATTCCGTCAAATGCTCGGCCATCTTCTTCGTCAGAGTCGTCACAAGCACGCGCTCGCCGACAGCCGTAACCTTATTTATCTCACCGATCAGATGATCTATCTGTCCTTCAGAAGGGTAAATGTCGATTTTAGGGTCAAGTAATCCCGTCGGACGAATGATCTGCTCTGCGGAAATCCCACCGCTCTTTTGCTTCTCATACTCAGACGGCGTCGCACTCACATAGATTACCTGCTTGGCGATGTTCTCGAATTCCTCAAATTTAAGAGGTCGGTTGTCAAGTGCCGATGGCAGTCTGAATCCATAATCGACGAGTGAATTCTTGCGCGAGAGGTTACCTGCATACATAGCGCGCAGCTGTGGCAGCATGACGTGCGACTCATCTATTATGATAAGGAAATCATCCGGAAAATAATCTATCAGCGTATACGGTTTTTCCCCTGCCGGAACATTACTGATATAGCGCGAGTAGTTTTCGATACCTTTACAGACACCGATTTCTCGCAGCATCTCTATATCGTAACGCGTACGCTGTTCAATGCGCTGCGCTTCGAGCAGCTTGCCGCGCTCGTTGAACCACTTGACGCGCTCTGCCAGTTCATCCTCAATCTCGCCGATGGCACGCTCCATGTTTTCCCTTGAAGTGACATAATGCGATGCCGGATAAACCGAAATATGACTTCTGAGGCCGATGATTTCACCTGTAAGCGGGTTGAATTCTTTGAGTGCCTCGACTTCGTCGCCGAACAGTTCTACGCGAAGCGCATTCTCGGAGCCCGACGGGAAGATATCGACAGTATCTCCGCGAGCACGAAACGTACCGCGGCGAAAGTCGGTATCGTTACGGGTATATTGGATATCAACCAAACGGCGAAGAATATCTCTCCGCGATTTTTCCTGCCCCGGACGCAGCGACAGCATCTGATTCTCGTAATCGAACGGCGAACCGAGTCCGTAAATGCAGGAAACGGACGCCACGATTATGACATCCCTGCGTTCCGCCAGCGCAGCGGTCGCCGAGTGGCGCAGTTTATCGATTTCATCGTTAATTTGCGAATCTTTTTCTATATAGGTATCCGTCGACGGCACATAGGCCTCCGGCTGATAGTAGTCGTAGTAGCTGACAAAATAGCCCACGGCGTTGTCCGGAAAGAACTCCCGGAACTCCGCGGCCAGCTGGGCGGCCAGGGTCTTGTTGTGGGCGATGATCAGCGCCGGGCGCTGGGCCTTTGCGATCACGCTGGCCATGGTGAAGGTCTTGCCGGAGCCGGTGACCCCCAACAGCACCTGGTGCCTGAGCCCCGCTTCGAGGCCCTCAGCCAGCGCCTCGATGGCCTGCGGCTGATCGCCCCGGGGCTGATAGGGCGCGCGTAGCTGAAACATACTCTCCTCCATCGTGCGGTTACACACAGTATAGCATACCCCGGCCGATCTGAAAAGGGCGGGACAGGCGCGGCCCCGGCGCGCTTGGCCGGGGCCGACAGGGGTCCATCAACGGGAAAAAATCGCTCACTCGTCGGGCTTTTCGCCCTCGGACAGGTCCTCGCCATCCTCGCGGGTGGCGGTGCCGTCCGCCGCCGCCTCGGCCTCCGCCTCGGCGCCCTCGGGCTTATCGCCGGACTCGGGGTGCATGCCGGTGCCTTCGCCGCCCTGGGGCTTCTCCGAGGCGCGGCGGTGCTTGAGCTCGCCGACCGCGCGCTCAATCTCGTCCAGCGCGTCATCCGCCAGGTCGCCGAGGCGCGCCTTGATGTCGTCCGCCTCCACATTCTTGAGTCCGGCAAAGGCGTCGCCGATCTTGCCGATCAGCTCGCCGCCCACGGCCTTGCCCTTTTCGACGGCGTCCTCACCCTTCTTGGCCAAATCGTCCACCGCGGCCTTGACGCGCTCGCGGTTTTCGCCCTTGGTGGCCTCGCTGATCGCGTCCGCCGTCTTCTCCACCGCGTGGGCCACGGCACCGACGCCCGCCATGATCACCTTGCGCAGTTCATCCGCCATACTCTTCACTCCTTTGACAGCGGCCGTGCCGGCCGCGGATCATCCTTATTATACCAATCATTGGACGAAAATAACCGCTTTTCGTTCAAATTGTCCGAAAGCGCGCGCAAAAGGCGCGCCGCGGGCCGCAAAATGACCGACGCTACTCGTACCAGTCCAGCGCCTGGCCCACGTACTGATCGATGTCCGTGAGCAGCTCCGTCATCAGGCCCGTGGCGTCCCGGCCGGAGGCCTGGCTGAGGGCGGCGTAAAAATCCGCCGCGGTGGCGATGCGCCCGGCATTTTGCGCTACGTACAGCTTCAGCGCGCCGATAAGCGCGTCCTCCCCCAGCACCACGCCCACTTCGTGCATGACCGCCGCGCCGCGCCCCCGCACCACGGCCTGATAATCTCCGACGGTGCCGAAGGAGAGCGCCTCGCCGTCCACCGTCACACCGCCGGGAATCGTGAGCCGGAGCGACGGCGTGACCCTCGCGTTCAGCTCCTCAAGGTACCGGTCGCGGCCGTAGGCGCGCTCGTAGTAGTAGAGCGCCGAATAAGCGGCCAGCGATTCCGTGAGCCAGGGCGCCTCGGCGGGGTTCGAGCCCACGATTTCGCCAAACCACGCCCGCGCGGTCAGCCGCGCCGCCTGATACTCCAGCTCGCCCCGCCGCGAATAGGCGTACAGGTCCTCCGGCAGCATGACGATGCCGGAAAACGCCGCCCCTTCCACCAGATCCGCCTGGGCGACGGTCAGGCTTTCAAAGGGATAGGCGCCAAAGGCTTCGGAATAAATGTCCACCGCCTTCGCCGCGGCCTCGGCGGCCCGGGCCGCGGCGGCGCGGTCGTTGGCGTAGGCGCGCACGGTGATGCCGGAGCCGGACGCGCGCTCCACTTCGACGTAGCGGCGGCTGAGGGTGAGGGCAAAGCAGCGGGCGTTTGAAAGCGTCACCGTCACGTTCTGCCGCGCCGCGCCCGCGCGCTCGGCGCGCGCATCGCCCCCCGCCGCCACCTGCCATGTGTCCGGCAGGTTGACGGTGGCGCGGTAGTCCATCGGGTCCGCCATCAGGCTCTCCCCCACCGGACCGACCCGCTCGACGTGAAAGCCGCCGTCCCACACGGCGGGCAGCGNNCCAGCCGATGGCCCCGGTGCCCACCATGCCCAGAGCGTCCGGCAGGATCAGCTCGTAATCAAACCGGAAGACCGCCGCTTCGCCGGGCGCGAGGTCGCACCCGACGCGCAGCGTGGCCTCGTCGGTCCCCTGGACGCCCCAGTCCGCCGCCGCGTCGTCCACCATGACCGAATGAAGTTCGACGCCCCCCGGGGCAAAGCCGCCGGGATAGGCGTCGATCATGGTTTCGCTCTCGTATGGGGCGGTGGTCTCACGCCTCAGCGCGTTGGGCGCCAGCTGNNNNGTCCTCCAGCACCGTCAGCTGCATCTCGCAGGTGTCGCGGCCCTCCGCCAGCGCGGAGGAAAAGACCGCGGCCACCAGCACACCCAGCACCATCAGCGCCGCCAGCCCCAGCGCCACCCAGCGCACCAGGTGCTTGCGCCAGTCTCTCTTTGCCTTCATCCGGTCCCTCTCACTTCATCGGGGCAATGGATTCGACGGCCGCCTTGGCCGCCTCCCGGGCCGAATCCTGCTCGCAGATCAGGATAAACTCGTAGGTCTTTCCGTCCGCCGCGATGGTGATCGCGCCCACGGTACCCTCGTCGATGTCATAGACGATCATCCGCTCGCCGCCGATCTCCTCGATGGCCACGTTGCTGTAAAAGCCCTCCTGCTGGTCGGCCAGGTAGTTTTCGTACATCTCGTCCAGCGTCTGGGTGTAGGTCGGGTCCGGCTCGTACACGTAGGCGACGGCGTGCAGCGCGTCGCTCTCCATATCCATTACGGGGCCGTCGGCCATGTTCTCCTCGGTCAGCTCCACCGCCTTGAGATCGTCGGGCAGCGTAATGGAATATGCGCCGACGATGTCCGCAGTCTGCGCCAGCGCGCCTGTCGCCACAAGCATGAAGGCCACAAAACACAAAAGCAGCTTTCGCATGAAATGCCTCCTTGGGAGTTTTATCCGTCGGTTGCGCCCCGCGAACCCGTTTGATGATAGCACAGCCCCGCGAAGCCTGTCAATCGCGCGGGCGGAAATGTGCGATTTTCGCCACGCCTGCAAAGAACGAAAGCGGGGCGCCCGCTTTCGCAGGCGCCCCGCCGCCATTCCCCTCTAGTAGACGACGATTTTCGTCTTGGCCGGGCAGTTCTGGTAGATCCACTTGGCGTTCTCGACGCTCAGCCGGACGCAGCCGTGAGACGCCTTTCTGCCCAGGTTGCGGACGGAGCCCGAGGTGGGCGAGCCGCCCTTGTTGTTGTAGAGCACCGAGTGGAACATGATGTCCCCCTGGATATAGTAGGCGTATTGGGCCCAGACAAAGAACTTCTTGAAGTAGTGCCACCGGGCGCCGGGGCCGGTGGAGGCCTGGTAGGTGCCCTTGGGGGTAGGGGTCGCGTTGAGGCCCGTCGAGCACTTCATGGTGCGCACCAAAATGGTGTACTCCTCGTTCTCGTCCGGCGCGTAGGCGTAGACCCGCTGCTTGGCGGTGGACACCTTCAGCATGTAAGGCTTGAGCGCCTTCTTGGCCGAATCGGAAAACAGCTTCTCCAGCGTCTTTTTGTCGGCCTCGCCGGACTGGCTCAGGCTGTTGCGCTTCTGGAAATCCTTGATCGCGCTGGCCGTGGCGGGGCCGTAGCCGCCGTCGGCCGAGGTGTAGAGGTATTCCAGATCGTACAGCCTGCGCTGCACGCGCTTGACTTCCTCGCCCGCGGCGCCGCTTTGCATGGCGCCGGGAACGTCCGGAAAGCTCGCGTCGTAGAACTTGTCCAGCAGGATCGGGTCCGCGATGCCGTTGACCACGGTGGTCAGCTGGCTGTCGTCAATCTTGATTTCGGCCGGGGGGGTGCCCTGGGCCATCGCTTCGGCGGTGAGCGTCTCGCGCTCCTGGGCCTGGAAGTAGGCCTGCAGGTTTTCCACCGCGCGCTCGGTGGCGGGGCCGTAGCTGCCGTCNNGCGAGCCGATCATAAAGCCCAGCTTGTGCAGCCGCTGCTGCAGCCTGGTCACTTCTTCTCCGGAGGAGCCGTCCTGCAGCATCGGGTGCGCGGGCAGCTTGGCCTGGCCGGAGTAGGCCAGCTTCTGCAGTTCGACGTCCGCGGCGCCGGTCTGCTCCAACCCGTTGTAGTACTGGAAAAGCCGCACGCTCCGCTGCAT
>DCTM01000040.1 GCA_002329565.1 Firmicutes bacterium UBA1440 | reverse complement strand
CAGCTTGGCAGGTAAGGAAGACGTATCCGCTCACTAAAATATTTTATTCAGTTTAACTGAACACGCAAGACGACTTCGCGCGTCGTCTTATCAAAGCAAATATTGATAAAACACTTCTGTGACGAAAAGACAATACATATGATTAAAGATAACGACCGTCCACATTGCGGACGGTCGTTATCTTCTTATTTATATCACTTATATATCTCTGTTACTGTGTTACTTTTTTGATCCGTTACTTATTACGACGATGTCAGCCGTCGGTTCATCGTCATCGCTTATATCGTACAGGCGTACCAGTGCGTCCTTCTTGACCTGAGACAGCCGGCTCGTATCGTACTCCTTGCCGCTGTTGTCGAGCTTGTATACGGCAGCATTGCTTGCTAATGAAACCCAAACAGCGCCGCTTCCGTCGGCGACTTTGGCTATCTTAACCATGTCTCCGTCTTTTTCAAGGACTTTGACCCAGTTACCGTTATCCGGTCCGAGTTCAGCGAAAATCTTACCTGTCTTATTAGCCGGGGTCGCAACATTGGTGATTTCGCCGTCGACGGCCTTGAGCTCGTAAACCTGCCCGCCGGCAGCACCGCTGAATATGCCTGTTATATTGAGTTTCTTATCTCCTAACCATTTGATTGACTTCATTGCTGTCAAGGTGTCTATCACCGCGACCTTATCGCCGGCAGCGTTGACAGCGTTAGCCGTTGTGCCGTTGACAACGCAATAGATTCTGCCTGTAAAACCGGTGTCTGCCGGAACCACGATCTGAGTGATCTTTCCGTTCTCAATCTTGTACCACGCCGGAGTCGTCACGAGCTTGTATTTATCTATCGTCGTCAGAGTGTAATCTGTCGCTTTCGAGGAAAAGCTCATATCCTTGGCGTAATCTTTCTTGAATCCGTAAGTATATATCACTGCATCGCTTGATATGGCCTTGCCGGCATATGTCGTCATAGTGTCGTTGAATTTGCCCGTCGCATACGTCATAGATGCTGTGTCGGGAACGGTCTTCGCCTTATCTTTGTCCGTGCCCTGCGGCTGCTCTTCTGCGACATCCTTTTTGACTTTATCCATCGCATTTGCGATTACGATCGCAGCGATTCTCTTATCGGCCTTTTGCTTCTGAGCGGGCATTTCTTCATCTGTTGCATAAGCCGCATCAATAGGCGCAGAGAAGAGTTTCAGATCCTCGGCCTTTTGCATATAGTTCTGCGGCCATGTGCCACCGAGGTCTTTGTCACTGTATCCGCACGCTCTGATTGTGAACGTCACCAGTTCGGCTACCGTCACATCGGCCCCCGGTTTAAAGGTGCCGTTGCCGTAACCAAGTGCGATGTTGTTTTCGGCAGCGTATGCGATATACGGAGCTGCCCACGAATAGCCTCTTAAGTCCGAAAAGTTGCTCTTAACGGTCTGCGTCGGTGTACCGTTTAGTGCAATAGGTTCCGCAAGTGTCACGAGAATCTTGCAAACCTGTGCCCTGGTCAAAGACTGTTCCGGGTGGAAAAGTCCGTCGGTATCCCCTGTGATTGCACCGGTTTCCATAAGACCGGTCACAGCCTGTTGCAGCGCCTTATCTTCGCCCTGCTGCACATCGCTCGGCAATGTGACGCTTGCGAAGGCAAAGCTCGTCAACGATAAGGCTGCCACCAATGCCAGCGAAAGAATTTTAGCAATTTGTTTTTTCATCTTTAATCAATCCCCTTCCTTTTTTCCTTTAGACATTTCTGTATAAGACAAGAGCGATATCTCCTCTGTTGGCTTTCGCATTCCAATCGGTAACTGTGATATTCTTTGCTCTGCCGTAGGTGTTGACATAGTTGATGTAATTGTTCGGCCAAGTGCCGGGTACGTCGCTGTCGGTTACATGGTCGAGCAGTCTGACTATCATCGTCATAGCCTCGGCGTATGTAACATCGCCTCCCGGATTGAATTTGCCGTTGCCGACTCCCTTGATGAATCCGAGTCCGGCTGCGGCATTGATATAATCCTGCGCCCAGAAATAACCGGCTAAATCGCTGAAGGTCTTGTTATTTTTGTAGGTAGCGATACTGCCCTGATTGTTTGTGATGATGATAAGCATTTTTGCCATTTCGGCCCTGCTGATGCTTCTTTCGGCGTGGAAGAGGCCGTCTTCGTAGCCCGAAATAACACCTTTATCGACCAGTGTCTTGACCGCTGTAAAATATTTTGTATTTACAACATCGGAAGGATATGCCGATTTTGAGTTCCATTGGCTGTAATCGGGAGTGCCCGTGTCTGCAAACACGCACACGGAACTCAGCATGGCGAGCATCAATACAAGAGCCACACTTATTATTTTTTTCATAATCTTCGGTCCTCCGTTTTTCTTCTTAATTAATATCATGGAATTATCTTTTCCGTGTTTATTATATCAAACTATCGCCTTGAGTGCATTACACATTTGTTACATATTTATTACAAGCCGCAAAGTTTTTATTCCGTGCGATGAATGCGGAACCCTCCTCCCGTATTGTCCATGATAACCGTAGCTTTCTCAATCTCTTCGTTTCCTTCTTCATAGGATGCCGTAAATACGAAAGTCAGCGGCAGACTGCGCGCATCGCGCCACATAGCGGCCATCTTGTCGTTCCAAAGGATCCCCTCGTAAATTTGCGCTTGTTCGCCGTCCGGTGCGCCCTTGACAGGAATTGATCCCGTGTATTTCAGTGTTTCAGAAAAATTCGGATAACCTTCTATATGTGCCCTTACCGTCGTCGGGCCGCCCTCGGCGATTACCTTGAGCACAAATTGTTCTCCCGCCCAAAAGTAATTTTGCGGCCGCGTGTTTTCAGAATGTTTGCTGTTATACAGCAGCCTGTTTTCTTCCCATTGCGCCGTATGCGAGACTGTGCCTTTGATTTCAGGCATTGCTTCGACGTTGACCCAGCACAGCCCTATGCCCATTCCGTCCTTGTCTCTGACATAGTAGTTGATTGTGTATCTTCCCGCTCCTGCAGCACGCAGCGGAACGCGCTGCACGGGATAGTTGCCGCGCTCATCGGCGATAATTGCACCCAAATCAGTCTCGTAAATTACTTTCATGTCTTTGGTAACGCTCACGTCTGCACACAACTCATCCTTTTCATAATCGTTGACGCCCACTAAAAGTTCATAAGCCGTACCGGCCTTGATCCGTTCAGGCTGAATTTCCATCCATTCGACCCACGGCGGATTGCCCTGCCCCTCTACATAGAATGTAATCTCTGCAATATTGGACAGCTTATCGTAAGATGTCTTACCCGTACTGTCCTCCTGCCAGTGTTCTACCGTATAGGTACCGTCGATGTAGAAACGCGGTATGGAATGCGAAAGGATCTTGCCCGCGTCCGGGAAAGGGCCGTCGTTTAGATGAATGTGCGTATAGCGCCAATATTCCCGTTTGGAAGGATCATTCTCATAATCGGAATATGTGACTCCGTAATTTACGAGTTCTCCCTTTTTATATGTAGCGGGCGGGTCAATTTTTTCGGGCGGTGTGTCGATTATCTCACGTGCCAAGGTACATGCCACGCATTGCCACTTTCCCGCGCCGCTCTCGCCTTGTGCACCACTTTCATCTGAGGCGCCGTCCGGATTTGTGACGCTGCTCGGTTCACCCGTATCCACATATATTTTCAATCCGTCTTTAATGCAATATAGCTTAAAATCCTTTATGTATGCTCCTTCCGCTCCGATCGGAATGCTTAACTTTGCACCGCCAAAGACCTCGCTTTCGGCATACAGTTCCTTGCTGCCGTCCCCGTCCGCATCGGCACAAAAGTATCTCATTTCGCCGGTCAGCGCGTCGCTGCCTCGGATCAACATCGCTTCTATCTGCGTATAATTTCCCACAGATGCCGTCGGAAGCGGCGAAGCAACTTTGAATATCTGCGATCCGCTGATGTCGAGCAGAGTTATTCGATATGCATTACCGATATTGTAATAGGTGTCCTCTGCGGTCTTGTTGACAGCGGAAGAAATCCAATTAAATCCGCCGGCCGTATATGTAAGATCATATTCCTTTTTACTGCTTCCGTAAGGTTGTGAAACAGTGTCGAGTCTGACAAAGGCGGCGCGCATACCGCTCGGTATTTGCAGGCGGTATTGTTTGTTTGCGGGGTCAGTAGAGAGGACTTCAGTATTCGAGGCTGTTCCGAGGCTGCCTTTTATGTATTCGCCGTCTCTCTGCCTGTAAGAGATCACTTCAGGCGGCGTTACAAAATTGCCGGAAATGTGCGCCCAACCGTCGCTGCGCCGATCCACAGCAATCTTGGGATTCAACGTATAGCTTTGATCGGTTTCAACGAATGTCACGCGCAGATTATCTATGATAAAGTGGGAGTTGAAATACCGCGTGCTGTAATCGGCCGAATAAAACTCCAGCGTATTTTCACCTTCTTTTAAGAAAGTCGGATGTGTGTAGTGTCCCTGTTTATCATCGGACACACAATTTCCCCACTTCTGCTCTGTCCCATCCTCGTTCTTGATGACGAGGTGAGCCGCAAACCAAGCTTGAGGTCCGTACAAATCTATGTCATAATCAAACGACAGAACAGCCGACTTGCCTTCCGGTACCGTAAATGTTATCGTTGAATTATCTTGCAGGGAACGGCTGCTGTGGCCCTTGCCCGTGTTTTCATCCTGATAAGAGGCGCGATACCTGCCGCTCGTTATCCTTGCGGCGTCTATGTTGCCGAAAAAAGAGTCGGTGCTTTTGTCCTCAAAATCTTCCTCGTGAATTTCACTCACATAATAGGCGCCGGTACCGCACAATTCTTCCGGCAGAAGGCTGTTTTGAATGATTTCTACCGTAGGCAGCAACGCATTGCCGCCCTCTTCCTCTTGTCCCGAAACGGTCGCCTCGGTCGCGGCAGTCGAGGTGCTTGAGGCTGCCTGATTCGAATCGAAGTCGCCGGTGTCTTGCGTCGCAGGCTGCCCGATACCGGTGCTCTTGACCGCATATTCAAAATAATAGGTCGTATCAGGGTCAAGGTCGTAACTCTTGGAAAGTGAGGCTCCGGCTGCGGTCGGTACGGCCTTGAATACCGAGATACGCTTGGAATCCCGCTTGAAATAGCTGCAGATGGCATCGGCAATCTCTGCAGCGCTGCCATCGTCAATCAGCAGATATGCACCCGCTTTGTTGAGGTTTTCCAGTGTCCTTTGCCCTACATCGCTTCCGTTCGTCATAAATAAGGCTGCTTCACCGCGCCGTGAGCTGCTGCTCTTTATATCCTTGAATACCGCGCGGGCGATCATCGAATCCACGCTTTCCGGCAAGACGGCGACCTTTGCGCTTTGTCCGTTGGGAGATGAGGTGTAATCGGCACCGGCATGTCCCCACGAATATGCACTGATCCAGTAATTGTCATCTTGCTTACCGTACTCGGAAATTTTTCCCCCGATCTGCAATTCTTCGTAATAGCTGCCGCCGCCGATACTTCGCTGAGTGGTACGGGCAGCAAAGTCAAAGAGTATCTGCGACGCAGAGGTAAAATAATAACTGCCCAAGCTGCTTCCATCGCTTATGCTTGTGGCTCGATCTCCGCTGCACAGTACGACCTTGTCTCCGAATGCGGCCGCAAACACGGTCCGTTCT
This sequence comes from Firmicutes bacterium UBA1440, assembly GCA_002329565.1. GTDB lineage: Bacteria > Bacillota > Clostridia > Peptostreptococcales > Anaerovoracaceae > UBA1440. Next base: position 12,677 of record DCTM01000040.1, on the reverse strand, counting down.
GCATCCGTACCGTTGCCGGAGGTGCCCGCATTGCTTGCTTTTCTCTCATGTGTGTAGGTCAGAGGTTGGCCGCCGCTCAGCGGATAAGCGGTCGCGCTTATTGTGTAAGTGCTCGTCTTGCTGCCGCTGCTCTCATGGTTATCCGCCGTAACAATATGCGTGAATATGCCGTCACCGTTAAAGGCACAGACCGCGTCGCGCCCCTGCGCGTTTTCCGCTTCGGAAATGTGTTTTATGAGCTTTCCGTCGGTATCGAAGACGAAGATCTGTGATTTGTCCTTTTGGGCGAGGGCGAGCTTGCCTTGGCTGTCAAAGCCAAGCACCGTATACGGTGCGGATATCAGGATATCCGTCGCAAGCTCGCCCGCCGTGAACTTCTCTGTCAGCGGGTCAAACGAGACCCGAAGCAGCTCCGCCCCTTGCTTGGAGGCAAAACATATGCACTTACCGCAAATCCTGCTGTATCCGCGCTTATCGCAATAGCCGTCGTTCAAACAAATCTCACCGTCAAAGACCTGCTTCACAATCCCGTTTGCTGTATTGATGGAATATATCCCATCTTCCCTCAACGTATAAATGCGGTTGTTACGCACGTAATTGTCGTATCCGATTCCGATATCGACACTTGCGAGCAGCATACCTGTACCCTTGTCAAATATCAGCGTTTTCACACCGTTTCCGATCAGCAGGTACAGGTCTCCGTCGTCGGATGCCATAACGAAACTCTCTTTGAAGCCCTGCATATCTAAAAGTCCTGCGCCTACAGTATTGCGCCACAGAACAGTTCCGCTTTGCAAATCGTATGCCGTCACATAGGCAGGCTGTTTCGGTGTGTCCAGATACGGCGGAGCCGTGCGTGTGCCGGACCATGTGGCTTCCAACGTATAAAAACGCTTACTGTCCGCGAGATACCAGTCCTTCTCCAGCATCGTGTCCTCTCCGTACCAGCCGTAGGCTGCTCCGGAAAACGTGTTTACCGCTGTCGGTTCCTTCACATCGGTCATCGCTTGCTTTATCGGATTGAGAGTATCGACGGTTATATCCGCGTCTATCCCTGCCTCAATCAGCTCTGCGTCGGCAATCTGTGCGGCACTCTTAAACAGGGTCTCTTCCTCACTCGTACGCGCCAACATAAGCATCTCTCCCTTTTCGCTCGGCAACGCGGAGAGGGAAACTTTCGGCGCTATATTGATAACATCGGTTGATGCTTCTGCGCAGGAAGAAAGGTAATCTTCGGCTGATACGTATTCCTCCAGAGTTTCCTCCGTCCAAACGTCATAAACTTCCAAGCGATATGAGACTTCGCCAACTCCCTCTTTTTTGTGGCAAAACGTCCTCATACTGCCAAACGAGAGATCTTCGATGCCCTCAATGTCTTCAACCTTTGTCCATCTGCCGGTATTGCCAATATCCGCATACCATACTCGCCGCACCGCATCACCGTCGCTGCTGCCCCGATCGGATACTTCGATGTGAGCATAATTGCTCCCTTCTTCGCGAATATGGGTCTCCGCCGTCTCGACGACGGCCTCCGGCGGCAAATCGGGCCGCACCTTGAACGAAGCTGCAGCGTCAGTGCTGTGTCCCGCACTGTCGCGCGCGAAAACATTATAGCTGAAGTTTTGCTCAATTTCGTTTTTCGTCAAAAAAGGCAGTTGCACCTCCGTAAAATACGCAGATGTGGACACCAATTCGATAGGACGGGTTTTGATGGTTTGCGAATTGTCGCTTTTATTGCTTTGCTCGTTGCCGATCAGACTGTCGAGCCTTACGCGTTCACTGCCTTCTTCCGTCCGGATTTCGATGTAAAGCTGCTTGAGCGGGCGCTCGGGGTGCGTGTAAATGCGCACATGCAAAAGCTGCTTTCTGTTTTGCTTTTGCGTTCCGCTGAGCGCAGCTTGTATGTCAGGCGTCGCCCTGACATCAACATACTGTGCATCCCTAAGCGTAACCCCGTTTTTCATCTTTACGCTCAGATCTACCCTGTACTCGCCTACATTTGGGAAGGTGATTTCGCTCGTTACGGAATTCTTCTTGACGGAAGCTGCTCCGGCAGTCTGCTCGGGAGCAATGACAGCGCGCGCCAAGCCTTCCTCATACATGCGTGCGGCATTGTATATGACGCCGTCAACGGTGAACCCGGAAACGTCCTGCGCTTCGACAGTATGCCCCTCATAGACTGTATCCGGCACAATGCTGAGGCGCGCTTCTCCCTCCATTTCCACGTTGGGTTCCGTAGGCGTTTCGGGATCCGGACTTTCTTCCTCTGTCTGTTCTGTCGTTTCTACCATATCATAGCTGAGAACTATGGGGATGAAAAACATATATCCCTCGACTTCAGGATTGTATGTTTCGCTCGCCGGATCGAGCAAATTCATCTTTTCCGAGATATCCGCGCTCGGGTTGCCGAGCAGGGCATAAATCTCTTTCTTCTCACCGGCCGCCAGCTTGGCCTTAAGGTTATACGGCTGTCCCCACGCCGCGCGAAATGTCATGGTATAGCTGACGTCTATATTGCCTGTATTTGGATCGTATGTGTCCGCCCCTGAAACGCGCAAAGGATTGCAGGCATATGCGTAGTAATTGGTATTGTATGCATCTCCGCTCGTCGATGACGCCGTTACATTGTAGGCATAATATTTACCCCCGCGAAAATCGAAATAGCCGCTTCCGCCTTCCGAGGCTTCGGGATTGTAGGCGGCCACCTTAACATTCTTTGCTTGTGCAGGCAAGGAAAATACTCTGCTGAGCTCTGCAGTATCCCCCGGTGCGAGACCGTTCTGCCAAACCCCCGCCGAATTTGACCACAGGAACATCACGCCGGTGTCCAAGCGATGATATGTGCTCGTCGTCGTTACCGTCTCCGCGAATGCACCGGCAAAAGAGCATGCGCAGAGAATCAACACAGCACACAGTATTCTGATCGCCGCCCTTCTCATCTCACACCCTCCGCATTAACATTGAAGGCATATACAGATTCTTCTTCGACCGGCTCAAAATCCGGCATATCCGGACTAACCACAGCCGGAGTCTCTTGCCCCGCTTGCCGCCTAAACGGGTTTGGCACGAGAGTCATCACCTGCTCGCGGTAATCACAAAATCCCAGATAGTCAAAATCCCGAGGAAAGGCTTCGGTAAAATGCGCCGCCCTGTAAAAGCGTGTATCCAGCGCCCGTTCCAACCGCTCGGCGCAACTGTCTTTGATAAGATATGCCTGCCGCGTATTCGTCCCGGGCTTGACCTCAATGCCCTCTCCTCCGAGCCTGTTCTTGAAAATCATCACAGGACTGTAGCCTGGATCGAGGCGATAGGCATTGGTGCCGGTAAGCCAAAACTTCAATGCCGGATCGTCTGAATTGGTTATAACGCTCTCGAGCGGGCCTTCATCGTCTATTTGCGATTTGCCATCCAAGAGAATCTCTTCGCTTTCCGAATTATTCGAGTCCGTTTCCCCGCGCTCTGCCGCATAGGTATACGCGGTCGCGAGGGTCAGCGCTCCCACCAGCAGTAAAATTATTACTTTAAAAAAAATGCCTTCTGTCTTTCTCTTTGTTTCCAAATTTCTCCCTCCCTTTTGTGTGTTTTGTGCATCAGCTTATTTCCATTTTTTTACTGTAATTATTTTACATTATATCCTTGCTGCAATCCGCTGTCAATCAAATCCAAAAAATAAAAAGTACACCTCCGGATGTCAGATTCTTTATCCGACATTCGGGGTGTACTTCAGGTTCGGGTACTGCGTATTTTATCTGTTAATCTTATGCAAAATAGAGGTTTGTGGTCACATATTCGGGATCGCAGGTGACATCTATACCGAGCGACTGAAGAGTCTGCTCGTCTCTGTCGGAAAGAATAGCCGTGCAGTGCGCCCTGCACCCACGCAACAGCGGGATTTTCGACGCTGCCAGTTCTGCGGCCGGATTTGTGGCAGCCGAAATAGTCAGTGCGGAAAGAATTTCTTCTGCTGTCAAGCTCGTCCTCTCATGCATTAGGATTTCCGTTTTGAGCTTTTGAATGCTGCTGAGCACATTCGGTGAAATAAGATGAATTTCGTCATTGATATTTGCGAGGATCTTGATGGCATTCAGGATAGTTGCGGAAGCGGCGACCATCCTGCCGGAGCTTCTGCCTGTAACAATAGTGCCGTCGGGAAGTTCGAGCGCCATTACGACAACATTTTCATAGCGTTTGCTGTCCAGACTTCTCTTGTATTCGGCATATTCACGCGCCGGTGCGACGACAACGCGATCCTGTTCCTTGAGCAGGAGATCGTCCATGAGCAACTTGGCACGCTCAAGCGAAGACTCGTCGATTCTCCCTTTTTTGTAGTTGACCTTAGCAATCATATATCTTCGAATGATTTCTTGTTTTGAGGCCTCGCAGCATACAGCGTCGTCAATGATTCCAAAGGCCGCTCTGTTGACGCCCATGTCGGTAGGAGATTTGTATTCCGCTTCTTGGCCGGTAATCTTCTCGATGATTCTCTTGACGACCGGGAAGACTTCGAGATCGCGGTTATAGTTGACAGCTGTTTTCCCGTAGGCTTCGAGGTGGAACGAGTCTATCATATTGACATCCTTGAGATCGACCGTAGCTGCCTCGTAGGCTATGTTAACCGGATGCTTCAGCGGGAGATTCCAGATAGGGAAGGTTTCAAACTTTGCGTAGCGAACCTTGTTGCCGCGCGCGTTTTCGTGGTAGAGCTGTGACAAACAGGTCGCCAGCTTGCCGGAGCCTCCGCCCGGACCGGTCACTACGATAAGCGGCTTTGTGACCTCCACATAGGGGTTTGCACCGTAACCTTCTTCACTGACTATCGTATCCACATCGGTCGGATATCCTTTGGTGTAATAATGCTTGTAAACACGAATACCTCGTCTTTCCAGCTTGTTAATGAACATGTTGACTGCAGGCTGGTCCTGATAACGAGTCACTACGACTGAATTGATTTCGAGGTGATAGCGACGGAACATATCTATAAGGCGCAGCACTTCAAGATCGTAGGTGATGCCGAAATCCTGTCTGGTCTTATTGGTGGTGATGGCGCCCGAGTAAATACAGATGATGATTTCCGTCTGTTCCTTCATCTTTTGCAGCAACTTAATTTTTGCGTTTTCATCGAAGCCCGGCAATACTCTCATCGCATGCTTGTCCTGTATGAGCTTGCCACCCATCTCCAAATATAACCTTTGGTGATTTCCCTCGTTGATTCTCTCGAGGATATACTTGGATTGCTCCTCGATATACTTCTCCGCATCGAATCCTAACTTTTTCATTAAATTACCTCTTTATATTTATTTAATTTTATCTTATTCAAATTTGATTAATGGCTGAGCAGTTGCACAGCCTTCTCGAACTGCACATCCCCCTTACCGTCAGAGATTGCATAGGTATATGCCGCGTTGTCAACCGCTTTCATCGTTGTGTAGTCGGCCACACCGTAAGGATACAGTTGGTGTCCGGATTGAAAATCCTTCAAGGCTGCAAGAGTGTTTTCATCGAAGGTTCCCGTAACGTTGACATCGTAACCGAGCAATGAAAGTCTCTGCTGCAAGCCGTAGACGTTCAGTCCGGTGCTGCCGTATGACGGCTTGACTTTCTCGGACATAGGTGCAAAGGCGCTGTATTTTTCAAAGGCTTCCGAATCGGCCGCCCTGTCAACCGCATAGTCAGGCACAACTCCGACCTTGTGAATCGGTTTCTTGTCCGGTGTCAAAAAATAAAATACGGAGAGCTTGAAAGCAGATCCGTCCTTCAATTTATAAAGCGTCTGCGCCACACCCTTGCCGAACGTTGTCGTTCCTACGACCGTTGCAGCCTTGTTACCCTTAAGAGCGGCAACCAGCAGTTCAGATGCGCTGGCGGTGTTGCCGTTGGTCAGCACAACCATATCGAGATCTAGGCTTTCCTTATTATCCGCAGTGTAGGACTTGTACACTTCCCCCTTCTTCTCAAGACATGTTATAGTCCCACTCGGCAGTATCTGGTCCGCGATATCGATAGCGCTGTTTAAATACCCTCCGGGATTGTCGCGCAGATCCAAAATCACGGATTTGGCTCCGTCATCCAGCAGCTTCTGCTTGACGTCCGCAAATTCCTTTTCCGTATCGTTATCAAAATCCGCAATCTGCACATATGCTATTTTATTGTCGAGCATGACATAATTCACGCTTGCGAGACTGATTGTCTTCCTCACCATGGAAAGGTTGAGATTCTTCCCGGCCCTGTTGATTGTTACATTTACGGTTGTCCCCTCTTCTCCAAGCAGCAATGCTTGAACGGCCGCAGATTCAAGGCCGCGGATGTCCTTCCCGTCAACATGTGTGATGATGTCCGCTTCACGCATACCGGCGCCGGCCGCGGGGCCTCCGCCTGTTACACTTGCAACCACAGCCCCCTTGTCGGAAACCTTGAACGATATGCCTATACCTGTATACTCTCCGGAAACTGTTGTAACAAACGCATTTGCTTCTTCTTCGTCCGGATAGTATACGCTGTACGGATCGAGTGCGTCGCTTACCCCATCATAAGCAGCGTCGAGCAAATCCTTATACGTCACATCACTCGCATAGTTACTCTGTATGAAGCGTATGTACTGCTCAAGCGTACTTATCCGTTCATCCAAGTATTCCCTGCTGTTCTCATCGGTCTCGCCCGCGAACGCAATCAAACTTACTGAGGTGACTACCATCGCTGCGATGAGAATGATAGCCACCACCTTTACATATTTTTTGCTCATTTTTTCCCTCTTAAGATATCTCTATGTTCAAAATATTTCTGTTGTCCGTAACTCCTCCGAGGCTTATATGGTAGTCGATGTCGATCGTACCTCTGCCGTCATCTCCGATGTCGCTTTTCACGCTGTTGGTAAGTACTTCGAGACCGACCGCTCCGTAGGGAGTGTCATAGTAACCGGAATATTTTTTCCCTTCCTTAAATTCAATCCCGTCATCCGATTCTGCGTTCGGTCCCGAACGCTTCATGAACAGGGTGTCATCCTTGAGCCGGAGACTCGTTTTGTATCCCGGCTCACCGGACACCTCACTTTCTTCGTAAATGAGGAACAAAGCGCCGTTTCTCTTGAAAAGCTTGCCTACTGTGACAAATTCGATCTGCTCTTCTTCAAACATATCATCTATCTGTTTTCCCGTTATTTTTAGAATGATATCTCTCATATCCAAATTCCACTATCCTTTCAATCAATATTCGGTATGGTACCCCGGCTTCCTGAAAAAGCAGAGGGAACATGCTGAACTTTGTCATGCCCGGAATGGTGTTGATTTCGTTTATGTATACCTCTTCCGTTTCCTTGTCTACAAGGAAATCGCATCGTGCAAAGCCCTCACAGTCTAGCGCACGATATGATGCCACTGCCATCTCGAGCACTTTCTGTCTGGTTTCAGGTCTGATCGGTGCAGGCACTACGAGCTGTGACTTGCCTCCGTCAAAATATTTGGCCGTATAATCGTAAAAGTCCGCGGAAGGAACTATCTCTCCCACCTCCGAAACTATAGGCTCGTCGTTCCCGATTACGCCCACTTCGATTTCTCGGGCATTTATGCCGCGTTCGATAATCACGCGTCGGTCGTACTTAAACGCCTCCGTGACTGCTTCTTCAATGTCCTCCCGTCGCATCACTTTCCTGATGCCTATCGATGAGCCCATGTTGGCGGGCTTGACGAACATCGGGAAGCCGAGTGCATCGGCAATGCCTTGTGTATCCGCAGCCGTAAAGGTCGCTTTTGATACGGCAACGTATGCGCTGCTGTTTATTCCTTGCTTTGTAAAGAGGTTTTTCGCGACGATTTTATCCATCGCGCAAGCGGAAGCCAGAACACCGCACCCCGCATAAGGAATGTCAAGCATCTCGAACAGTCCTTGGATGGTTCCGTCCTCTCCGTACGGGCCATGCATTATCGGGAAGGCGAAGTCGATCAAATTCTTGACATCGCTCATAGCGATTTCCTCTGAAAGCGCCTCCCATCTGCCGTTCTCCACATCGGCCGGTTCGCCTTCAAACAACTTCCATCTGCCATCCTTTGTAATGCCTATCATAACTACTTCAAACTTACTTCTGTCAATCACATTGAGTGCCGAAGTCGAAGACATCAGCGAAATCTCGTGCTCATTCGACCTGCCTCCGAAAATGATACCCAGTCTTGTCATATCATTACCTCCGTTTATTTTGCCTGCTCGAGCAACCGGCGAAGGTCTTCCTTGTCGAAGTGATACTTCGTCGCGCAGAAGCTGCAGGTCAGCTCTGCTTCGCCATCTTCTTCTATAATTTCTTCGAGGTCGTGAGCTCCAACCGCGATCAATGCTTCCTCAACGCGTTCGCGCGAGCAATCACATTTCCAATTAAGCTGACGCTCCTCTAATTTTTCCACTCTGTATTCCGGCGGCAGTCCCGAAAATATAGATTTCATGACCTCTTCAACGAAAGCTTCTTCTGTCATGCCGGCAGAACGCAGCATCACTTCCTCGATGACAGAGGTCATCGGAGGCATTTCGCTGAGCATCTTTTCCAGGGCAATCACCGCGTCTTCCTGCGAATCAGGAAGCATCTGTATAATCATCCCTCCCGAGCACAGCACGGAGCAGTCGCGAGCGATTTTAACACCCAGCGCCACAGATGTGTTTTGCTGTTCGGAAATATAAAAATATGTGGCAAGATCGTCGGCAATCTCACCGCTGACAAGCGCAATGCTGCCGACATACGGTTCCTTCAATCCAAGGTCCTTGATGACCGTGAGCTCACCTATTCCGAGTGAACCGCCCACGTCAAGCTTACCCTGCTTTGTCTTCGGAAGGTCTATGTCCGGCTCCGCGATATATCCCTTGACGTTTCCTTCGGCATCGGCCGTGGCCAAAATTTGTTTGGCAGGTCCGTCGCCTTTGAAAATAACAGTCAACTTGTCGCGTTTGCCTTTTAGCATCAGAGCCATCAGCCCTGCGCCGGTCAAAGTACGACCGAGCCCTGCCGTAGCAAGGGGTGTAGTCAAATGTATGGTCGCGGCCTCCCTGACCATATCCGTCGTGACAGCCAAATATACGCGAAATGATCCGCTTTTATCCATGCCTATCAGTGCATTCATATTTTATCTCCCCTGTATTTTCAAATCAATTCGCGCAAGGCCTCTTGCAGAGCCTCGGCAGCGGCGTCGGCTTCTTGCATTGTATTGCCTGCAGCATAAGTGTAAACTTTTAATTTGGGCTCCGTACCGGAAGGTCGTATCGAAAATCCCGAGCCGTCTTCGAGGATGTATTCGACCACGTTGGACTTCGGCAGCCCTGTATCATCATACTTGTAGTCTATGACTCTCTCTGTCCTTTTCCCCGCGATTGCATCAGGGCGTGTCGTACGGAATTTGTTCATAATGGCATCCATTTCCTTCATGCCGCCGATTCCCTCGAAGGTGAAGTTCATCAGATCGTTGCGCGCATATCCGTATGTCCTGTAGATGCGCTCGAGGCTGCGGTCGAGCGTCTCGCCGTTGGCCTTGGCCTCGGCTGCCAGACAACAAACCATCAGAGCGGCGTTGACACCGTCCTTATCGCGCACATAAGTGCCGGTCAGGTAGCCGTAGCTCTCTTCGTAGCCGAAGATATAGTCGCTTTCACGTCCTTGAGCGCGGAGCTGCTCTATAAATTCTCCGATGTATTTGAATCCCGTCAGCGTGATTTTAAGGTCTACGCCGTTCGCAGCGGAAATGCGGTCTGTCAATCTGCTGCTGACTATCGTACGTACGGCGACAGGATGTGCCGGCATCGTTCCGGCCTTCAGACGATTGCGGATGATGTAATCAAACATCAGCAATCCTGTCTCGTTGCCTGTCAAGAGGCGGCAGCCTCCGTCCTCTGTGCGCACGGCTATGCCCATTCTGTCGCAATCGGGGTCTGTTCCGATCAGGATATCAGCTCCCTTTTCCTCAAAAAGTGCGCTTCCGAGCAGCATGGCTTCCCTGCTTTCGGGGTTCGGATACGGACATGTCGGGAATTTGCCGTCAGGCTCTTCCTGCTCCTTGACCGTATGCACCTCACCGATGGCAAGCCGACGCATGATCTCTTTGACGGGCTTAGCGCCCGAGCCGTTGAGAGGGGTATACACAACTCGCAAATTCTGCATCGCAGCGGAAATTTCTTCCTTTGACTCCGTCCAAAATATCGCTTCATCCATCACGCAATCCAAATACAGCGATTTTGTCGCGTCACCGATATATGAGAACAGTTCTGACTTTTGCGCCTCCGCAAAAGGTATATGCAGCGCTCCGTCAAATATATCCACTTGCTCCATGTACGAGAGAATTTTCTCGGATTCCGTATCAGTCGCCTGATGTCCTGCCGCGTTATAGACCTTGTACCCGTTGTATTTTGACGGGTTGTGGCTGGCCGTGATCATAATGCCCATTTCGCATCCGTAATGACGCAGCGCATATACCAGGCCCGGAACGGGGTAAAGCGTGTCGTATAAATAAGTGCGTATGCCGTTTGCAATCAGCACGCAAGCCGTCTCTTCGGCAAACAGTCGCGAATTGATTCTGCTGTCATAGCCGATCGCGACGGCGGCATCTTCTTTTTTCAGTTCGCATTTTATGTAATCGGCGATACCTTGTGTCGCTTTTCTGATTGTATATATGTTCAATTTGTTGCTGCCGACACCCAACACGCCGCGCAGACCGCCGGTGCCGAATTCAAGATCCTTGAAAAAGCTCTCCTCAAGAGCTTCCGCGTTCGCTTCCTCATCAGATAACAGCGTTTCCAGTTCTCTTTTTAACGAGACGTCCAAAGCCGGATACGCAAGCCATCTGTTCAATTCTTGTTTCCAATCGCTCATCGCTTTTTCCTTTCCCGTTCATATTCTGCAAATTACTCCTTGACACTATATTTTATCATAAACAAAGCATTTATAAAACAACAAAAAACTGTAATCTTGCGCCTATCTCAAAAAAAGAAAAAAGTCACGTAAATTACGCGCTTTTTTCTCTTATGCCCCGCAATGACGTTTTTCGCGCTCGTCATATTGAAGCATAAATGCATTTCGATATGGAGAAATATCGCAATGTATCATAAAACAGCTTAACTCTTTCGTTCGCCCATCGTAAGAGTTAATGTCTGAACGCTGTTATTGCGAATCACCTTAATCTTCACTTTATCCCCTACCTTGTAGGCAGAAAATGCTTCCGACAAATCGGTGGAGGAATTGATTCGCTTGTCTCCCACATAGTATATCATGTCTCCGGGTTTAAACCCGGCTTGCTTTGCGTTGTCGGAATCAACCGATTTAACGTAGATGCCTGTGGCGCTGACGCCGTACATGAGCGCGCTTCTCACCGAGGTAAGATCCACAAAGGTCATGCCGCTTGCCGGTCTGCCCTTAACATATCCGTTCTCTGTAATCTGCTTGAGTACGGTCTTGGCTACGTTGACCGGAATAGCGAATCCGAGACCTTCGACATCGGAACCGGTAGACTTCGCTACAACGATACCCACAAGCTCACCTTTGCCGTTGAAGAGTCCCCCGCCCGAATTGCCCGGGTTGATGGAGGCGTCGGTCTGCAGTAAAGTCATCGTGCGACCTTCAATCTGCAATTCTCTGTCAAGTGCGCTGATGATACCCGCTGTCGATGTGCCGCCCAGCTTGCCGAGCGGATTGCCGATGGCGACCGCCAAATCGCCGACTTGCAAATCGTCGCTGTCACCGTATACCGCAGCGGTAAGACCGCTCGCATTTATTTTCAAGACCGCCAAATCGGTGTCCGAATCCGTGCCCACGAGCGTAGCATTGTATTCTTTGCCGTTTTTGAGCGTAACATTGATTTTGCTTGCACCGTCGATTACATGGTTGTTTGTGGCTATGTATCCGTTGCTGTCAATAATTACGCCCGATCCCGCACCCTGTGTTACGTACTGCTGCATCCACATGTCTGTGCTGACGGATTCCGTCCGAATTTCCACGACCGCATTGGCATTCATAGTAATGATTTCATTTATTGTAAGGTTGCTCCCCGTCGCCTTTGCGAGGTCCACAGCAGACATTCGAGATGCTTCAACAGCGTCTTGTGCCCGGTGATCCGAAAGATTCATAGCCAGCGAGGCTCCCCCAAATCCTGCGAATCCCGCGACGAGGATGCACACAGAAGTAAGAATCGCAACCGTCTTCTTGGTGAACGTGTAGCGCTTGCCTGTCGCAACATTCTTTCGTTCCGTTACATGATCATCGGCCTGTTCTGCGGTATCCTTAATCATTCCGTTTTCAAAAACCCACATGTATTTCATCCTCCTTCTTTTATTTTTTATATTCCAATATACCCGAATTTTGTTCTTATACTCCTAATATTACCTCTCTCTTATGAAGATATTGTGAAAAAATGATGTTTATTTACATAAATTTTACTTTTTAGCATCAAAAAGTTCCTTGGTCTTAAATTCCAAGGTTACAGTCGAAGTTCGCTCGTCCTGTGGGGTAAATTCGGCCTGCTCAAGCGTCTTGCCTTCAGGGTCGATCAAACAGAGCGGCGGGAAGAGCACGCACCACCAGTTTTCACCTTCACCTTTGCCGATAGTGATGCTGAGTGCTTCGTAGTTGCCGGCAGGGAAAACCACATCGCCGTATACCTTTTTCGGGATAAATCGCACGCCGAGATCTGCGGTCACGTCATAAGCATAGCCCTCACGTC
>DCTM01000006.1 GCA_002329565.1 Firmicutes bacterium UBA1440 | reverse complement strand
ATACAAATCCGGCGGCAGCAGCAGCAAGCGGTTCGCGCGCAAGCACGATACGATGTTGCTCTATTCGAAAACAAAGGACTACAAGTTCAATGTCATAAAAGAAAAATCGTACAATCGAGGATACAAACCGTACAGATTCAAAGGTGTAAAGGAATATCGGGACGAGACCGGTTGGTACACCGAGGTCAATATGAAGGACGTCTGGCAAATCGATATGGTCGGCAGAACGTCGGCAGAGCGGACGGGATATGTAACGCAAAAGCCTGAGGCATTGCTGTCGCGGCTGATCGAGGCGTGTACGGACGAGGGCGACCTTTGCGCCGATTTCTTCGGCGGCTCGGGAACGATGGCGGCTGCGGCGCACAAGGCGGGTCGAAAGTGGATTTATTGCGACATCGGTATTTCGGCTGCGCTGAATGCGCAAAAGAGGCTGCAATCGGCAGGGGCGGATTTTACTGTACTGTACGACGAAGGGGCGAAATCGGAGTGCGACTTTACAGCCACATTGGAAGAGCGTCCGTCAGTTACATCGGAAAACATCGTCAATATCCGCATTACTGATTGCAAGCCTGTCGATATTGCCAAAATTCCCGTCAGCGAGGCTGACAGGGCAAAAATCGAGCAGGTGATTGAGCAGAGTCCGTTGCAATTGGTGGATTACTGGAGTGTCGATTGCAACTATGACGGCGTGCTCCACGCGCCTCAGCTGTTTGAAATGAAGGAGAAGGGGCAGTTCACATGTGAGTGTGAGAAACTCTGCAATAAAAAAGGAACGATCAGCATAAGGCTTGTCGATATCTTCGGCAACGCTGCTTTAAAGGTGTTTAAATGATAGGAAAATTAGGCTTGAAGGAAAGACTGTTTAAAAAAAGTGAGTTTAAGAAAAAGGCGCGTGATTTCTTTGCCGATATCGCGTTGCTGCTCTTTGCGTGCTGCATAGGCGCGTTTTCTACGGTGTATATCCTGATCCCCAACGGTCTGACGTCAGGCGGTATTACGGGCATCGCGAGAATATTGCAGAATCTTTTTGATATCGATTTTTCAATCCTGTATTACGGTCTTGCCTTTACCGTCTTGCTCTTGTGTCTGGCCTTGCTCGGTTTCAAGGAAGCGCGCAAAATCATCTTGCTAACTTTGATGTATCCTGCTATACTATTCTTGTTTGAGCAATTCGATTTTACTTTGTTGGAAGAGACGGATCCGTTGCTGGCAGCGATTTACTGTGGTGTATTTTCGGGCATTTGCAGCGGGTTGATTTTATTCCGCGGCTATTCCTCGGGGGGAACGGATACAGTTGCCAAGATCATCAAAAAGAAGTGGCTCANNGCTCAACCATGTGGATGTGAGCAAGATACTTTTGGTGATCGATGCGGTGATCATCATTGCATCGGGCATTGTGTACGGCAGAAATACGGCATTGTACGCATTGATTACAACGTATATCGTTACAAAGGTTATCGATATCGTCGCCTTTGGCCTGCAATCCAAAATCGTGCGCATTGAAATCATCTCGGCAAAGAACGACAAAATTGCCAACTATATTATGAGCGACTTGGAGAGAGGCGTGACATTGGATCCGATTGTCGGTGCATATACGGGGAACTCCGCAAGCAGACTTGTGGCTCTTTGTTCGCCACGCGAGAGCATCCTTATCAAGCAGTATGTATCCCGATGCGACAGCAGAGCGCTGATGACGATTATGAAAGTCGACAGCATTTGGGGTAAAGGCACAGGTTTCGGAGACCTTGAACAAGAACAATAAAACTTGCCGCAAGGCAATGAGGGGCATTGGCTTAATGGATAGAGTAACGGCTTCCGACGCCGTCGGTCCGGGTTCGATTCCCGGATGCCCTACCAAAAAAATACCTCGTAAATATTGTATTTTCAACGAATTTACAGAATCAGGAGGAACCTTGAATTGAAAAAACGAATTTTAACCGGCGACAGAACCACCGGCAGGCTTCATTTGGGCCATTACATCGGCAGCCTACAGAGCCGTGTCAAGCTGCAGGACGAGTATGATACATTCATTCTTCTGGCAGACGTCCAGGCCTTGACCACGCATTTCGAAAGACCGGAACTCATTAATCCCAGCATATACGATGTGACGATGGACAACCTTTCGGTCGGACTCGACCCCGAAAAGATTACGATTGTTCAGCAATCACACGTTTCCGCAATCGCGGAGTTGACGGTCTTTTATTCGATGCTTGTTTCTGTCAATTCGTTGCGTCACAACCCGACTATCAAAACCGAGGCCAAGCAGTACGGCTACGGCGATTTAACATACGGATTCTTGGGATATCCGGTCAGCCAGACCGCGGACATCACATTCTGCAACGCAGATTTGGTTCCGGTCGGTGAGGATCAGATACCGCATATAGAGTTGTCACGAAAGATTGTCCGCAGATTCAACGATCTGTACGGCGAGACATTGACGGCACCGAAGGCAATGCTCAGCGAAACGCCGCGACTTCCGGGTATCGACGGCAACAGCAAGATGGGCAAGAGCTTGGGCAACGCTATTTATTTATCCGACGACAGAGATACGGTCACTGCGAAGGTTAAATCGGCCTTGACGGATACGAACAGAATCGCGCTCACCGATAAGGGCAATCCGGATATCTGTACGGTAAATGTATATCACAAAGCTTTCAATAGCGAAGAGCACGCAAACATCTGTGATATGTGCAGAAATGCAAAGATCGGTTGCGTGGCATGTAAAAAAGAACTCTCTAACAAACTCAACGACATGCTCGATCCGTTCCGCGAGAAGAGAGCGTATTATGAGCAGCACTTGGACGAGGTCAAAGAAATCATTCGCAGCGGAACTGCCAAGGCGAACGAGATCGGCAGAGAGACGGTGCAGCGCGTGCAGGCTGCCATGAAGGTCACTCTTTAACAGAATAGAATACGCATAAAACAGATTGCAGGGAGGGCCGACGGCTCTCCTTGTTTTCTTTTCCTCTTTCCTGTTTGCAATGCCGGAATTGGAAGAATACGGTATACTTAACTGTCGAAAAATGGTTGAACGCGCTGTCGAATTATGCTAACATAATCAGTAAAAGGTCCCGTGTGTTCTGTCTCGCAGCAAATCGGACAAGCCTTTTGGCACGGAGACCGACAAAATGACGGAATAAATATGCAGCGACAGCACGAATGCGAAAGAATGCGATCGATACATTCGGAGGCTGTCTTTTGGGGAAGAGGGGAAAAGATGAGAAGATTGATTTTGGCTTTTGCATTGATGTTCATAGTGGGGATTGCGGCATTTGCCGCTCCGGTATTCGGAGCGACGGTGACCGACAAAAACATCAAAGACGGGCTGGCATTTTGTGCGGAATATCCTATTGCGTTGCAATACAACGGAACCGCGTTGCGCACGGATGCGGGCACTACGCCTCCTGTCGTAATCACACCGGACGGAAACAAAAACGGTTGGACATTGATTCCGGCACGCACACTGTTTGAATCTGCGGGTGCGACGGTCACTTGGAACGAAGCCGACCAACAGGTTGCGATTACATATGATGATACGGAGATTCTGCTTACTATAGGTAAGCCGGCGGCGTCTGTCAACGGAACGGAGAAACATTTGGATCTGCCCGCGCTGATCATCGACCATGACGGCGATTATTACGGCAGCACGATGATCCCCGTACGCTTTGTGGCTGAGAATCTCGGATTCGGCGTTGCATGGGACGACAATACTCGGACTGTAAATGTAACAAAGGCGACGTCAAACCATAACAATAATGACGGCAATAAACCGGATGATGAAGATAATAACAATCCGGTGAACACAGATGTTTCGGACTTGCCGAAGGTTTCCGATGAGGCTGCCGGCAAGGTGATCGTTATAGACGCCGGACACGGAGGCAAGGATTCGGGCTCGATCGGCGACAAGGGCAAGTCGAGCGAGCTGTATGAAAAAGGTGTCAATTTAAAGGTGGCGCTGCTCTTGGAGAAATATCTCAAGGCAGCCGGCTTCGAGACAGTGGAAATGACGCGAGACGATGATACATATGTGGCTTTGTACGACAGACCTGCGTTTGCGAACGAGCTGGGGGCGGATCTTTTCATTTCGATTCACAACAACTCATCCGATTATCCGACACCGAAAGGTACAGAAGTGCATTACTACGATAAGGTAAACGAAGAAGGG
The DNA here is from genome assembly GCA_002329565.1 of Firmicutes bacterium UBA1440. Lineage (GTDB taxonomy): Bacteria > Bacillota > Clostridia > Peptostreptococcales > Anaerovoracaceae > UBA1440. Next base: position 3,168 of record DCTM01000006.1, on the reverse strand, counting down.
TTTACGATGGAGGAATGCTACGGTATCAGCAGTAAGAAAATCGCTGCAGCTATCCAGAAGGAGATGATTAATTACGTCGGAACGTACGACAGAAAGATTAAAAGCAGTCCCGAGCTTGCGGTGCTCAATAAGACAGTTATGCCGGCCGTCATTGTCGAAGGGGCATTTATGTCCAATGAGAACGATTTGGCCTTGATCCGTTCGGATGATTTCGCAGAGAAATATGCGTTCGCTTGTGCAAAGGGTATTATCCTCAGCCTGAATGAGGCGTTCGAAGAGTAATAAGGAAAAAACTCGTAGAAAATCTGAACAAATGTTTACTTTTTGGCAAAAATGTGATAGTATGTTCGTAGCAATATGCAAGAACGGGGGTTAACAGATGTATAATCTGAAAGAACGTGAACGCAAGATACTCGAATATATGAAATCGGAAATTCGCAAAAAGGGGTATCCGCCTACGGTCAGAGAAATCTGTGCGGATTTGAATATCAAGTCTACATCGACAGCGCATAAGGACATCGAGAACCTCGTGCGTCAGGGCTATATAGTTAAAGACCCGGCCAAACCGCGTGCTTTGATGGTGGTGGACGCCGATGACAAGCAATCCGCCGAAAGCGACACGTTCGCTTCTGTGCAAAACTTTGAACGCGCCGATGTGGTGGATATTCCCATAGTCGGCAGGATCGCTGCCGGAACGCCGATTCTTGCGGAACAGAACATCGATGAGACTTTCCCGGTACCTGCACGATTTATAGGCGGCGGTACGAATTTTATGCTGACCGTGCGAGGTGACAGCATGATTGAGGCCGGCATCTTCGACGGTGACTACATCCTTGTGGAGCAGCAGAACACGGCCCGGAACGGGGAGATAGTCGTAGCGATGATCGACGGTTTTGAATCCGAGGCGACGGTGAAGACATTTTACAGGGAGGCCGACCATGTGCGGCTTCAACCCGAAAACGCTTCGATGAATCCCATTATCGTTAAGGATGTGAAGATCTTAGGCAAGGTCAAGGGTGTCTTCCGATATTTTAATTAGACTTTTTGGGAACAAGATTCTTTAAGGCGAGCGCGCAATGCGCTCGTTTTTTACATATTTTAAAATATTTTTCATAAACCTATTGACAAATATATAGAATTGTATTACTGTGTTATTGTATTAAACGATTAGTACAAATAAAAAGGGAAAGGAGACTATCGGTGGATTGGAAATTAGATGACTCGATGCCCATTTGGATCCAACTGGCAGAGCAGATAACGCAAAGAATCGTATCCGGTACGTATCCGATGGGAGAAAAACTTCCGAGTGTCAGGGAGCTGGCGACGGAGGCCGGCGTAAACCCGAATACGATGCAGCGCGCACTTGCAAAGCTGGACAGCGACGGATTGACTGAAGTGAACAGAACGAGCGGACGGATGGTCACCGATAAAGCTGAAACTGTCGATGCTGTGCGCAAGCAAATGGCGGCAAAACTGATCGAACAATATTTTGCCGGCATGGAACAGCTCGGATTTTCAAAAGCGAAAGCCGGAGAAATGATTGGATTGGAGGAAAGCAATTTATGAACAACGACTTGATATGCTGCAAAGACCTCAGCAAAGGTTTTGGCCCTGCATTGGCTTTGGCTGATGTGAATTTGACGGTTGGCAGGGGGAAAATAGTGGGACTTCTGGGTCCCAACGGAGCCGGCAAAACNNGGGAAATATATATAGATGGGCAAAAGCCCGGCGTTTATACGAAGTCGATCGTCAGCTATCTGCCGGATCGCATGTACTTCGACGATTCGCGTACGGTTGCCGATATGATGGAGCTGTTCAGCGATTTCTATGCCGACTTCAATCGCACGAAGGCAGAGGATATGTGCAGAACTCTCTCTATCGACATGAACAGCCGCATCAAGACACTTTCGAAGGGGACGAAAGAAAAGGTGCAGCTGATGCTGGTGATGAGCAGAGCGGCGCAGCTCTATTTGCTCGATGAGCCGATCGCAGGGGTCGATCCGGCGGCAAGGGATTTTATCTTAAACACAATTCTGACAAATTACAACGATAACGGTACGGTGTTGATTTCCACGCATCTGATCACAGATGTGGAACGTGTGCTGGACGAAGTGATCTTCCTGAAACAGGGGCGGGTGATCATGCAGGAAAGCGTAGACAATATCCGTGAACGCGAGAGGAAATCAGTGGATGCGTTGTTCCGAGAGATGTTTAAGAGTGTGCCTTATATGGGGGGTGAGAATGATGTTTTCTAAACTGTTTAAACATGAGATTAAAGCGACATCTCGCATCTTCCTGATCGCATGGCCGGCGCTGCTGATTCTCGCTTTGCTGAACGGATTTACGGCATCGCGAAACAAAATGTATGTGCCTTCCGGGAATGTTTTCGCGGACAATTTCCCGGAAATGATAGTTATGCTGACTTTTATAATGGTCTTTGTCGCTGTCATCGTGATGACATTCGTGGTTGTCATCATGCGGTTCTACAAGGGATTATTAAAGGAAGAGGGATATCTGACGTTTACATTGCCGGTGACCACACGGCAAATCATTACGGCCAAGGGACTTTCGGCGACGGTGCTCGTGCTCGCGAGCGGATTGGTCGGGGCGCTTGCACTGATGTTTTGGATCTTGCCGATGTGCGGACTTGCGGATTTGGGCGCGGGCATCAGGGAACTGACACGTATGCTCTACTATGTGGACGATTGGCCGATTTATGCGATAGAATTTTTCGTTCTGTCGATCATCTCGGTAATGGCTTCTATATACCAAATCTATGCGGCAATGTCGCTCGGACAATTGGCGCAGAAACACAAGATCGCTTTTTCGTTCGTAGCATATGTCGGGATTTCGATCGCTCTCGCTGCTATCGCCGGAATCTTGGGAATGATGGCCACCGTACCGGGGATGGATATGCTCGCTTTGATAAGCTCAAGCAATATCAACAATCAAGCTATGACACACATGACTTTGCTCGCATATATTGTCTTGGAGGCGCTGAAACTCGTCGCCTTCCACGTGATTTGCGAATATACTCTTGACCGCAAATTGAATTTGGAGTAAAAAATATAACGGAGCGGATGAATATTTGAATATTTTCCTTGACAGCGGCGCACGGAGATGGTAGACTAATCGAGTATGAAGAAGAAGTTATCCGCTTCTCACCTT
>DCTM01000022.1 GCA_002329565.1 Firmicutes bacterium UBA1440 | reverse complement strand
TATATAAGTGTCATTGAATGGCTCCGGCAGCCAGCGGAAACGGAGGGGACGGAATGAGCGGTGACTCGTTATTAACCCTTAATCGCAAGCTCATTGAGCTGGATAAGGAGTACGCAAGTAAACAAGCGGAATATAACGTATATAAAAGTCAGTACGAGCAAGAAAAGAAGCGCATACGCGACAAAATCAATGCTTTGCGACATGGAATCAACATTGAGAAATATGAGCGCGGGTTGTTGCTTTTAGAGTTAGATTTCCCTCGCGTGCATTCATATCGCGGTGAAGGCAAAAAATATTCAATGATTTATGCGGATTTAATCAACTCCGCAAAACATGACCTTTGTACCGGAATGAAATGGCTTATGCAGGGATATTTCGGGCAGAAGTATTACCAAGGATTTGACCAAAGATGTGACTGTGAATATGGTTATGGGCCTTCGCATGGTACGATATATCAAAGAATTGGGTTGAGGGACAGGGGCAGAAACACCTTAACTGACCATGATATAGAGTGTTGCTTGTATGTGTTAGAAAATCTATCTGTCGTGTTAGAGAATCTCAACGCTAAGGAGGCTACCCCATGACCAACCTAATCACCGAAGCGCGGGAGCTGTGCGGTTCCATTGTTAAACGCGATACTTTTCTTGGACACGGAGTTTATCCCAGCGAGTGAAAGCAGATACGGATTTGAGTATGAAATACATGGCTATTGCCACAAAAATGGAAAGTCATACCCGATATACGCAACAGATGCCATGTGTAACGACTGGAAAGGTGGGAGGCAGAACGATGAGCGAGATTAAGAGATGTAAATGCGGAAATCCTGTCGAAGTACAATACATTGCAGGAATAGCATCTTCTCTCAGAGCATATGTAAAAAATCCGTTTGCAGGAAGTATGCCGGCATACTATATCCAGTGTAACAAATGCGGCGAAAGTGCCTGTGTCAGATTAACGCAGATGACTGTGTCACATCGAGATAAATGCAAAAAAAGGCTTATTGCCGCATGGAATCGCAGAGCGAAGGAAGGAGAATGAAATGAGCGAGATTGAAAGAGCACTTGACATACTGGATAAATGGGAATTTTTCTACGGACAACGCGCAGGGCGTGAATTGTGGAGTGACAAGCCTGTGGAAGTGCAGAACAAGGATATTGCCGATTTTAACCGAGATATTGCGCTTGTAAGGTCACAACTCCGAGAGAAGGCCGAGCGAGACAAAGGGTGCGAGTATTGCAAAGTAGGCGATGAGCTAGCAGAAGCCTTACAAGCCGACACTTGGTACTTTGCTTTTGCAAAAAGTGAACGCGAAGCAAAATGCCTATGCAGACCACTAGAGCATTGCCCCATGTGCGGACGCAAACTGAAAGGAGCTAACGAGGAATGAAACCGATTCTATTTAGCACTCCAATGGTGCAAGCAATACTGGACGGGCGCAAGACTATGACGCGGCGGATACGCAAGCCTCTAACTCTAACTCCATATAAGCCCGGTGATATCCTTTGGGTGCGGGAAACTTGGTATCAGCACTATGACGGTTCATATGCGTATAGAGCGTCTGCGCCAGAAAATACAGGCTGGAAACCCTCAATCTTCATGCCCCACGAAGCCGCAAGGATATTTCTTCGGGTGACAGATGTAAGGGCGGAGCGAGTGCAGGACATTACGGAAGAAGATGCAAAGGCAGAGGGATGTATGCCAACTATACTTGATGGAGTTGTGTTCATTTCTGCAAAAGGTGAGTTTCACGCGATTTGGGACAACCTCAACGCCAAGCGCGGTTTCGGCTGGGACGCAAATCCCTGGGTATGGGTAATATCCTTTGAGCAAATATCAGAACAGGAGGCGAAAGAACATGACCGATTTCTTGGTAACTAACGATATCCCGGCACTGCTAGCAGAAATCGAGAGGCTTAAAGCGGAGAACGAACGCCTTGCAGTCCACGGCGGAAGATACATGAAGCTCTGCGAAATGAGGGCTGATATGACCGAAAGAGCATACCAGAAAGCAGAAAAAGCAGAGCTTGAGCTTACAAAAGTCAAAGCCGAGCGGGATGCGGCGCTATTGGAAGTATGTAGACGTTGCCCTGACGGTGAAGTTATTGACGGCATTAAGCATTACCCGTGTAATGGATGCAAATGGCGAGGCGTGCAGGAAAAGTATGCTAAAGAGGTTATCCGGCGTAGGCGTGAGCAGATTATTGGGAAAGGAGATAACGATGTCTAAGACAAAGATAGAGTGGTCCGAATACTCATGGAATCCCGTCTCAGGATGCACACCAATCAGCGAAGGCTGCCAGAACTGCTATGCAAAACGTATTTGTACCGAACGGATAAGGAGGATAAATGATATACGCTGTAGATTTTGATGGTGTACTGGCAGAAAACGCATGGCCCGAAATTGGACAACCCATACCAGAAGTAATCGAGTGGGTTAAGAAGCTCAAGGCCGACGGGCACAAGCTTATCCTGTGGACGTGTCGGGAGGATCAAAAGCTGATCGAAGCGGTCAGATGGTGCGCTGAGCAGGGGATTGTGTTTGATGCGGTCAATGACAATCTGCCGGAGTTAAAAGAGCTGTACGGGAACGACTGCCGAAAGATCGGAGCGGATTGGTATGTCGACGATAAGAATCTATTTTTGATGGGGGTTAATTGATGGCGAAAGAACAATGGATCAATGCGGGGAAGAGAGAAATTGAAGAGCTTCGAGCGGCAGTAGTGCAACAAGCAGTTGATGATTGGCGCACACTCTGTAAGTGCAAGCGGCTTGATCGGGATTGCTGGACGTGTAAAGGAATCGAACGCACCCAAACTAAACCGCAATGCATACACCAAGAAACGAGAGACTGCAATTTCGATGAGTTGATCAGGTTTTTCAAAACCGAATGCCAAAGGTGGATATCGCCTGATCTTGCGAAAATGATTTTTGAAAAGCTGCAGAAAGAGAGGCGGGCGAGTGAAAACAAAATATCCGTTGCCGTATAAGATCAAAGGCTTCATCGAGTGGCAGCTAGGGCATTACCACGACGAAAAAAGAATGCTCGAGGAGATCGAAACGCGACATTTGCCGAGCGGCGTACCACAGTACGGAGGCACACCAATAAAGGCGGGAAGTACCAGCAACCCGACAGAAAGAGCAGGGATCGCGCTTGCATCTAACCCATACATAGCCAGTTTGGAGCGCACCACCAAAGCTATAGCGACGGTGCTTGATAAGTGCGATGCGACTGACATAAAGCTGATAGATTTGGTTTACTGGCGCAGATCGCATACTGTAGAGGGTGCGGGGAGGCTGTGCAACCTTAGCAAATCGGCGGCTTATAACCACATCAACGGTATATTAACACTAATAGCCCAGGAGTTGGGAGTGATCAATCTGCAATAGGTGGAAAAAGAGTGGAAAAATCGGTCAATAAATCTGTTATTATGGTAATAGGTAAAAAAGTAAGAGCTGCTACGGCGGCTCTTTTCTTTGTGGGTATAGTCAATCTCATTTGCGAAAGCGGCCGAGTGGGTAGGGACGGTAAGAGATTGTAAAGGCGGTGATCATTTGGACTGGAAAGCTATAGCGGAGAATTTGAAATTCAACGAAGGAAAGAGCTGGACGGAAGTCGCCAAGGCAATGAAGCCGTTCTTCCCAGAACTAACTGATCAGCAGCGTTGGGAGAAAGTCAGAGGTGCACTTCGAAGAACCGAAACGTATAAGACCAGAGGAAGAGTCACATTTGAGGATAAGCGAGATGCAACTCCGGAAGATGTAGATGATTTTTATAATACCCTAAAACAAATGAACAAAGCCGTAATGAGGCTTGAGAACAAGCAGACAAGAGCCTCTATACATATCGAGGATGATAAGCCGATTGGCATAACTTTTTGGGGTGATTGGCACCTAGGCGGCAAAGGTATTGATTATGATCAGTTCGACCGGGATGAAGAGTTGATAAACTCCACCGACGGATTGTATGTCATTGGCATGGGTGACTATAAAGAAAACGCATCCGCTCTGGTACACCAAGCAGCCACTCATGAAAACCTGGCGGCCACAGATATGCAGGACAAGATCGTTCTTCGGAAATTCGAACAGACGAAGGACAAACACATAGTCACGATCCGAGGTTGTCATGATGATTGGGATAAGCGAAATGCAAATAAGGATTTTGTGCAAGCGATATGCGATATAACCGGAGCTGTGAATCTCTGGCATGGTGGAATTGTCGATCTCACGGTCGGTAACGTCGAGTATCGCCTCGGCGTGCGGCATAAGTACAAGTTTGAAAGCTCGCTGAATACGACGAACACCCAACGCAACTTCATGAATGAATATGGACCATGTGATGTGATAGCATTCGGACATAAACACTTCTGCGAACTTGAACATACTCAACGCATGGGACAAGAGGTTGTTTACGTTAGATCCGGAAGCTATAAACGATATGACGAGTTCGGGCAGAAGCTTGCCGGGTACGAGGGGATCTATGGCGTTCCGGTAGTTATTCTATTCCCGGACAAGAAGTTGCTCGTTCCATACAAGAGACTCGAGGATGGGATCGAAGCACTCAAGATATTTAGACATTGATTAACACCTTAACGGTGAGCGGTGCAACATCGAGGGCGCATTTCCGCACGGGATAGATAAGATCCACTGCGATTTATGGGTTTAGCTTTTCTCCTTTCGGGCAACCTCGCGCCCTTGACGCCGCAACAAAGGAGAGCGTATGACACTTAAGGAACAAGGATGGTATCATACACCAGCGCATAGGAGATGGCGGAAGCTGGTATTACAGCGCGACAAGATATGCCAACACTGTAAGCGTAAGCCAGCAACCGAAGCGCATCATATTAAACCACTTGAGGAGTATCCTGATCTTGCGCTTGATTTGGATAACGGACAAGGGTTGTGCTGGGACTGCCCCGAGCTGACCAAGCAGAAGAAGCAAGTCAAATTGCCGAAAGGAATTAGGGTAATCAAGGCATAGCCCCCCTGCCTTGTAAAGTGGAAGAGGGAGCTCGCATAAC
>DCTM01000017.1:3554-14685 GCA_002329565.1 Firmicutes bacterium UBA1440 | reverse complement strand
TACGCCGCGCGGGCCTACACAAGCACCGACGGGATCGACATTTTCGTCGACCGCGTATACCGCCATCTTCGTACGTGAACCCGCTTCTCTTGCGATACCTTTGATCTCGACCGTACCGTCTTGAATTTCCGGCACCTCGAATTCAAACAGTCTGCGTACAAGTCCCGGATGAGAACGCGACAGGTAGACCTGAGGACCCTTTGTCGTGCGTTTAACATCCATGACGTAAACCTTGATACGAGAGTTAATATCGAATTCCTCTCCGGGCACTTGCTCAGTCGCTGCGAGGATACCTTCCGTCCTGCCTATGTTTACAAAGATGGTATCGTTGGAAATCCTCTGAACGGTGCCGGTGATAATCTCGCCCTGCCTTTGGATGTAATCGTCAAACACCAAGCCGCGCTCAGCCTCTCTGATTCTCTGCACAACGACCTGCTTTGCCGTCTGAGCAGCAATTCTGCCGAAATCACGCGGCGTTACCTGATATTCGATTACATCACCGACCTCGTAACGCGGGTCGATTTCGAGCGCCTCCGAGATTGAAATCTCGCAGAGGTCATCCATCAGGTCGTCGTCTTCGACAATGTCCTTGCGCATGAAAACATTTATATCACCCGTTTCTCGGTCAATGTTGACGCGCACGTTCTGAGATGTGCCGTAATTCTTTTTATATGCCGATACAAGCGCTGACTCTATTGCTTCAATGAGAATGTCTTTTGATATCTGTTTTTCCTTTTCCAGATCCTCAATCGCTCTCATAAATTCCTTGTTCATTTTTTTATATTCTCCTCCTCTTGCAGGTTAAAACACTACTTCCAGCTTCGTCTTGGCGATGGATTCCAACGGAATCTCCACAGTTTCGCCTTCAAACAAGGTCACCCTGACCACACCGTCGTGCAGTCCTTGCAGGATACCCGTAAATTTCTTTTTACCGTCCATTGCTTTGTACAGATTGATTTCGACTGATTTTCCTTTGAAACGTTCATAGTCGCTTTCTTTCAGAAGGGTTCTGTCCAATCCGGGAGATGAGACCTCCAAATAATAGTTTTGCTCAATCGGATCCTCTTGATCGAGTTTATCGCTCAGCCAACGGCTGACGAGCTCGCAATCGTCGGTAGATATATATCTCATCTCACCGTTTTCGTCCTCCGATTTATCCAAATATACCCTCAGATACCAATCTCTGCCTTCTTTTATAAACTCGACATTGTAAAGCAACAAATCTTTGTCGCTCAGAAAATCCTCAAGCCAAGCGGAGATGAGTTCCGTTACTTTTTGCTTTGCCATGTTACCTCCCTACGGAAAGACCTATGTCTCTTTTGAAAATTTATCCCTACACAAAATTGAAAGAGTGGGAATTCCCACTCTTTGCTTCATGTGTCTACTAGTTTTATCATTATGACTATATCACAGAATAAGTGAAGTTGCAAGCGTTTTCGCGAATTTATTCCTTAAAACATTGAAATTTGGTCAGTTTCCTGCATGCCATCCAAGACGCCGTGATTGCGCAGCGTTTCGATGACCGTTTTGCTGACCTTTGCACGCAGAGAAATTTCTTCCACCGTCTCATACGGACAGACATCATACTCGTATGCTATCGCCTCGGAAGCGGTCTCACCGACTCCTTCCAATGCCAGTAACGGTAACCTGACCTTGCCGTCTTCGGCCATGAATTTTTTGGCGTGTGACTTGCCGAGACGAGCCGGCAGAAATTCATAGCCGCGCGCATACATCTCGTAGGCCACCTCCAGCACCGTCACTTCATCGTTTTCCTTTGCGGTCGCGCTCTTACCTTTGGACTCGATTTCGGCGATCCGTGCAAGGATTGTATCGGAGCCCTTGAGAATTACGGAGTCTCTGAAGTCGGCGACTTTAACCGAAAAATAAGCGGCATAAAACTCAGGCGGATAGTACACCTTGAACCAAGCCATACGGTAAGACATCATTACATAGGCAACGGCATGCGCACGCGGGAACATGTACTGAATCCGCTTGCAGGACTCGACATACCAATCGGGCACGTTGTGCTCTTTCATCACTTCNNACGAGCTGCTCATCGGAAAGCGGTCTGTTCTTTCTGACGTCCTCCATGATCTTAAAAGAGGTCTTGTTTGGTATACCCTTGAGTATCAGGTAGTTCATTATGTCGTCTCGCGTCGAGATGACCTCGCTCATAGTGGCGGTGCCGCTGCGAATCAAATCCTGCGCGTTATTGAGCCACACGTCGGTGCCGTGGGAAAATCCCGATATTCGTACGAGATCCGCAAAGCGAGTGGGTTTTGTATCGTCGAGCATCTTGCGCACGAAACTCGTACCGAATTCAGGTACGGCGTAGCTTCCATGCGTAAACTTGTAATCCGGATCCTTAATGTCAAGCGCCTCGATACCGTTGAAAATACTGTTTACCTTTTCGTCTTTCAACGGAACCGACATCGGTTCCACACCGGTCATGTCCTGCAGGTGTCGAAGCATGGACGGAATATCGTGTCCGAGTATATCAAGCTTGAGTAGGTTTTTGTCAATTTTATGATAATCAAAATGTGTGGTTACGATACCCGAGTTGACGTCGTTGGCCGGATACTGCACCGGCGAAAATTCATAANNTCGTCGGGCACGATGATAATGCCGCCCGGGTGCTGCCCCGTCGTCCGTTTGACTCCGGTACAATGTTGTACCAGCCTGTCCGTCTCGAATTTGTTTACACTATGGCCGCGCTCTTCGAAATATTTCATCACAAAGCCGTAAGCCGTCTTATCCTTGACAGTACCTATTGTACCGGCTTTGAAGACATTCTTTTCCCCAAAAATCTCATCAACGTACTTATGCGCTGTGCCCTGATATTCACCTGCGAAATTCAAGTCGATATCAGGTTCCTTATCGCCGTCGAATCCCAAGAATGTTGCAAACGGAATCGTGAAGCCATCCTGATTCATGGTTGTCCCGCAATCGGGAGGGTCCAGCCGCGGCATGTCAACACCGCAGTCGTACTTGCCGCGCTCGTAGAGTTCTTCACCCCAGATAAGTTTCTTGCAATTTGGACAGATGTAGTGCGGATCGAGAGGATTTACCTCGGTAATGCCGGCCATTGTCGCAGCAAAGGATGAACCTACGGATCCCCGTGAGCCTACGAGGTATCCGTCTTCCAAAGACTTGTTTACCAACATTCGCGCCGACACATACATAACAGAATAGCCGTTGTCAATGATGGAGTTGAGTTCCTTTTGAAGGCGTTCTTCAATTGCTTCAGGCAATGGATCACCGTATATACTGTGTGCTTTGTCCAGGCAGGCTTTGCGTAAAATCTCATCTGAGTTTTCGATTTTAGGAGGATATTTGCCATCGGGTACCGGTGAAATTTCATCTATGCTGTCGGCGATGGCTCGCGTATTTTCGACGACAATCCGATAAGCTGTCTCTTCGCCGAGATAAGAGAATTCTGCAAGCATCTCCTCAGTTGTACGCATATAGAGGCCTTCACCGCTCTCAGCGTCCTTATACCCTTGCCCGGCGAAAAGGATATTCCTGTAAATAGCCTCCTCCGGCTCACCGTAATGTGCGTCCGTGGTTGCGACGACCGGTTTTCCCAACCTGTCTCCGAGTGCGACGATTTCCCTGTTAATTTCCATCAAGCGCTCCTTGCCCTGCACAATCCCGTTTTCAATCATGAATCGGTTATTGATTAGGGGCTGGATTTCCAGATAGTCATAAAATGAGGCAATCTCATCGACTTCCTTGCGGCTCTTCCCTTCAAGAATAGCTCGGTACACCTCTCCTGCTTCGCAGGCCGAGCCGATGATGATACCCTCTCTGTTTTCGGCAATAACCGATTTGGGCAATCTGGCTTTTTTGTAGAAATACCGCAGGTGCGAATACGATACGAGTTTGTAAATGTTTTTCAAGCCTTCTTGAGTTTTGGCAAGCAGGATGATGTGATTTGTCGGTTTAGCTTTGTGNNTTTGTACTCTATGTTCCCGTCCGGCAGGATGCAATCCTTATCGTCAAAGACATAGCCCTCCAGGCCATATATAATTTTGATTTCCTTGCCCTTCTTCTTGAGCTTGGCTGCAGCACTCGCCGCGTCCGGGAATGACTGTACAACGCCGTGATCTGTGATTGCGACAGCGGGTTGTCCCCAATTTGCGGCAGTCTTGACGACGTCATCAACCTCGTTGAGTCCGTCCATTTGGCTCATTTTCGTATGTAGATGCAGTTCAACGCGCTTTTCGCTTGCATTGTCTTCGCGCTGCTTGCGCTGCCCTTTTTCGAGCGACGATGCCATAATGACGGTGACATTTTCATAGGTGTCCCATTGAGCTTCGCCCTTGACCTTGACGAAGTCATCCTCTTTCAGATGCTCGTCGATATCCTGCCATTTTTCCGGAAGGGTAAAACACTTCACGCAGATCGAAGTGCGTTTGTCTGTAATAAGCAAACTCACGAGACAGCGGTTGTTCTTGATAGGGCGCATACTCTTCTTGAAGAGTATACCCTCCGTCACCACAACGCCGCTCTCGACAGTAATGTCCGAGATCTGTGTTACATTTCCCGTCACGGCCGAGCCCATGATTACATTGCCGTTTACAGGTACGTATTTATTCCGATTTGCTGCGCCGGCATAGCCTCCTTGCGCCGGTGTGCTCGCTTTTGCTTGAGGAAAGGTGTCCGGAGCGCGTACGACGACCTTTTCTTGTGCGGAGATCACCGATTCAAGCTCAGCCGCATCGGTGCGAAGCATGTCCTGAATGTTCTCTTCATAGAGATCCGTTCTGTTTTCAAATACGACTGTGATATCCCAGCCGAATTTTTCTTTATACATGCGGGAAAATGCCGGAGCTACGTTGCGGTTCAATTCCTCGACCGCCACATCGCCGAGTGCCTTAACGGTCAGCTTGCATTGAGAAAAACTGTATTCGTCCTGCCGTATTGTGTTAGTAACGGCTGCAGAGCCGTTAAGCTCTTCGATAAAGTGCGGAATTGTAAGGCCTATAGCTTCTTCGGGTTGCAACAACAGATTGTCATATATGTAATCCATGCGGACCTCTTCAATCTGCTCCAGCCGCTCCAGAATAGCCGCTTTGATCTTTCTATGATCCTCCGGCGGTATGATAAAATTAAGCAATACAGCAAGATAGAGAATCTTTCCGTTCTGAGAGATTGCGGCTCTTTTGATTTCGTAGCGAAAATCCTCCTTCGCGTAACGCGAACCGCAACCGAGCAATTCAAATTGTATCAAGCTTTCAAAGATATCCTTCATTCGGTCATTACTGCCTTTCGTTGATTTCTTCCGCCAGCGCCGTCAAACCGCTCACAATGTCGGATTCAGATACGACGGAAACTATTTCTCCCTTCGAGAAAAGAATGCCTTTGCCGGGTCCGCAGGCGACTCCAAGGTCGGCCTCTTTTGCCTCTCCCGGGCCGTTGACTGCGCAGCCCATAACAGCTACGGTCATATCCGGCAACCCTGCCTTTTTGCGAATCTCTGCAATTCCGGACAGCGCCTGCTCGATTTGCAGTGCGATACTGCTGAGGTCGACCTCAGTGCGTCCACAGGTCGGACAGGACACAAAGCGAATACCGCTGCCACAGATACCGATTGCTTCGAGTACTTCGCGAGCAAAGAGCACCTCCTGCACAGGATCGCCCGTGAGCGAGATGCGTATCGTATCTCCGATGCCCTGCAACAAAAGCGGCGAGAGTCCGACAGCTGATTTGAGCTTGCCCTTCTCCGGCGTGCCGGCCTCTGTAAGTCCGATGTGCAACGGATATTCGGTTCTCGCTGACAACAACAAGTGTGCGCGATAATTCATGACCACGTCGGAGGATTTGATTGAGACAACGATTTCGTCAAAATCCAGATTCTCAAGCAGTCTTATTTTATCGAGTGCGCTCTCGACCAGGCCATCCGGTGTAACGCCCCCGTACTTTTCAACAATATTTTTTTCGAGCGAGCCCGAATTGACCCCAATGCGAATCGGAATGCCTCGCACCTTGGCGGCATCAACGACGGCTTTGATACGCTCTGTGCTTCCGATATTGCCGGGGTTTATGCGAATCTTGTCCGCACCGGCTTCGATTGCCGCGATTGCAAGTCGGTAGTCGAAATGGATATCCGCAACGAGCGGTATGTCACGCGTAAGGGGAGAGGACAGCGTTTGCCTTTTGATGAGTGCAAAGGAATCGGCCGCTTCTCGATCGGGCACCGCAAGTCGCACAATTTGCGCACCGGCCTCAACCAGCCTTTCAATCTGCGCCGTGGTCGCCGCCGCATCCCTCGTATCGGTATTCGTCATGGATTGAATTGAAATAGGCGCGTTTCCCCCGATGGCAACCGCGCCGCACATTACTTGTTTTGTATTTTTCCTTTTGATTGGATTCATCGTTTCCTCCATTATGTGAACAAAGGTACCACAAACCGCAGAATATCGTTCCACGTCACGTAGATCATCAGTCCAAACAAGAGCATAATTCCCGCAAAGTGAACCTTGGCTTCCGTCTCATCAGTGATCGCCTTGCCGGTGACCGCCCGAATGACGATGAAGACAAGCCGTCCACCATCGAGAGCAGGGAACGGCAACATATTGACAATAGCAAGGTTGATGCTGATGATTGCAGCCAAATAGGCGATATATACGAATCCCAGCGGGGCCGTATCGTTTACAATGGCGACAATGCCCACAGGACCGCTCAGTTCCGAAGCCGGCACATTTCCCGCAAACAGTTGCCGGAGTATGTCGACCATGCTGACCGCCATAGTCCCCGTTGCCTTGATGCCGCCCGAAGCCGCATCAAGCACGTTATGAGTCCTCACCGGAACGAAGCCTATCAACCTTCTGCCGGTTTCATCCGTCATTACACCCGTGGTGATCGTTTTTTCTGCGCCATCCTGAGTAACGACGGTAATCGTGATCGTCTCACCTGTGCTCCCATCAATCAGACGGCTCAAGTCAGCCCATTCTGTGACCTTCTCACCGTTGATTGCCGTGACAGTATCACCGATTTCCATACCGGCCTGTTGTCCGGGGCTGTTGTCAAGGAATTCAGCAACCGTCGGCTGTGGATTGCCCGAATAAAAGGCCACGCCTGCCATTATGATGATTGCAAGAATCAAATTCATCAGAGCACCCGCAACGATAATGACAGCCTTTTGCCAAGCGGACTTGTTACTGAATGATTTCGGATCATTCGATTCCTCGTCTTCTCCCTCCATGGCGCAGAATCCGCCGATTGGCAAAGCTCGCAGAGAATAAAGGGTCTCTTCGCCCTGCTTCTTGAGCAGAATAGGCCCCATGCCGAGCGCAAACTCGTTCACCTTAACTCCGCAGCTCTTGGCTGCGATGAAGTGACCGAATTCGTGCACGAATATTAATACGCAAAATATCAAAATTGCATAAATTACAGTCATAATTTCCCCTTAAATCAAATTCCTTGTAACTTCCCTTGTTTCTTTGTCGAGTGCGATCACATCGTCGACATTCTCGACATTTCCCCCTTTGTAACGTTCCAATATTCTCTGTATATTGTCCTGAATATCGGTAAATCTTATTCTCTTTTCGAGAAATGCCGCTACAAGTACCTCGTTTGCGGCGTTTAGGACAACGGGATATCCCCTGCCTGCGGCGACAGCGTCGTATGCCATCTGCAGACATCCGAATGTCGCGATATCCGGCTCCTCAAACGTCAATTCACGCAAAGTTTTGAAGTCCAAATACTGCCCGGATGTTGTTTCCATTCGTTGCGGATATGAAAATGCATAAGCTATCGGCACGCGCATATCCGGCAAACCAAGTTGTGCAATGACCGACCCGTCGCGGTATTCAACCATCGAGTGAATAACGGATTGTGGGTGCACGACAACCTCGATGTCGTCTGCCGAGACGTCGAAGAGATGTTTGGCCTCGATGACCTCAAGCCCTTTGTTCATCATCGTAGCCGAGTCGATTGTGATCTTCCTTCCCATAGTCCAGTTCGGATGTTTAAGTGCCTGCTCGGGCGTAACTTGCTCGAGGAAGTCACGCTTACGGCCGCGAAACGGTCCGCCGGATGCCGTCAGCAGAATGCGCCGAATCGGATTATCCGCATTTCCCTGCAAGCACTGAAAAATCGCGCTGTGCTCGCTGTCGACCGGCAACAGAGCAGCACCGCTTTCCCTAGCTGCCCCCATAATGATTTCTCCTCCCGCCACAAGTGTCTCCTTGTTGGCGAAGGCGATATCGGTACCGTTTTTCAAGGCACGATAAGTAGGTTCAAGACCGATCATACCTATCAGTGAATTCAAGAGTATGTCGCAGTCAGACTCCGCAATTGTATTCAGACCGTCGCGTCCGGTGAGCACTTCGAGGCTCTTGTACTTTTCGCGTAAAAGGCGCGCGTCTTCTTCACGCTCCACCGAAACCAACTCGGGTGAAAACAGTTCGATTTGTTCGGACAACAGAGCGATATTGTGAGCGCACGACAGAGCTGTGACCCGGTAGTTTTCCCTGTTCCTTCAAATCACATCCACCGCCTGTGTCCCAATGGAGCCCGTGCTTCCGAGCACGGCAATTCGTTTTGCTTTCATAAGGCCCCCAATATTAAAGTACGGCCACGATATAATAATATACCATCGGCGCCGTAAAAAGTACGCTGTCGAAGCGATCCAAAATGCCGCCGTGACCCGGGATTAGGTTTCCGTAATCCTTAATTCCCATCTTACGCTTAAACACGGAAGCTGTCAGGTCTCCGAATTGCGATACGATACCTCCCAGCAGTCCGATTATGGCGCAGTGAATCATCAAATCCGGTACCAGCAAAGCTCCGAAGCCTGCGCAAAGTGCAATACTGCCGAGCGTACCTCCGATCGATCCTTCAATGGTCTTCTTCGGACTGATCTTCGGACAGAGTTTGTGCTTCCCGAAAAGGTAACCGCTGAAGTAAGCCATGATATCCGTTCCGAAAGCGGACAGGAACACCAGCCAGATCAGAATCGGATAAGCCGATTGATCCACAAGCACGACGTGATATGAAAAGAAGATTACATAAAATATTCCGGTAATGGTCGCCATACCGTCCTCGAGAGTACGGGAATCGACATTAAACAGATACAGCAGGCTCAGGAGCACCGTAACAAAGAACCATATCATATACATTTCCGCCGGCAGCTTAAGAATGTTCATCAGATACAAGGCAGCAAGCGCCACAAATGCTATACGATAACTCGGACGAATAGCGAGACTGTGAAAGCCGCTGTAAAATTCCTTTATCCCGATGGCACCGATAAGTATGCAAGCAATCATCAACACTGAGCCGCCAAAGTATACCACAGCCAAAAGAGGTAGCATCACCAATCCGGATATAACTCGTGTCTTCATTCGCTATCTTCCTCCAAACCTTCGTTTTCTCGATTGAAATTCCTCTATACAATCTTTAAATTTTTCCGGACCGAAGTCTGGCCAGAGCGTATCGGTAATTACAAATTCACTGTAAGCGCTCTGCCAAAGCAGGTAATTTGAAAGTCTCTTCTCACCGCTCGTGCGAATCACCAAATCAGGATCGGGGATGTCCGCGTGCCGTTTACCCGTCCACAAGTTCGCTGCAATCGTCTCCTCGGTGATTTCCTCGGGTTTCAGCGTACCTGCCTTGACTTCGTGGGCAATTGCCGTCACCGATCTTCGAATCTCGTCACGGCCGCCGTAATTGAGCGCGATATTAAATCTGAGTCCCGTATTGTCCTTTGTAGTCTCAATAGCACGATCCAGCCTTTCGACGGATTCAGCCGGCAGCATGCTGTAATCGCCGAGAACCGAGACGTTGACATTGTTTTCGTTCAGTTCCTTCAGTTCACTGTCGACATATACAACAATCAGTTTAAAGATGCCGCTGACTTCTTCGACGGAGCGTTTCCAATTTTCCGTGGAAAACGCGTATACTGTCAGATACTTTACGCCAAACTGATCGGCGCACTTGACGATTTCCTTCATTGCCTTCATACCGGCATTGTGCCCCGCCATCTTTGGCAGCAATCTCTTGTCCGCCCAACGTCCGTTGCCATCCATCACGATTGCAACATGTTTGGGAATCCGTTCCATATCAAGCATAATATTACTTTCTCCTGTCCATAAACAAAGCGACCGGAAAATCCGGCCCGCTTTAATTTATATTTCCAAAATTTCCTTTTCTTTTGCGACGCAGATGTCGTCAATCTCTTTGATGGCTTTGTCTGTCGCCTTCTGAATCGAGTCGAGCTCTCTCTTGAGATCGTCTTCAGTAAGTTCTCCGGCTTTTTCCTGCTTTTTCAACTCATCGTTCATATCTCTTCTGATATTTCTGAGCGCGACCTTGGCCTCTTCACCCATCTTCTTGACGGTCTTTGTCAGTTCTTTTCTTCTCTCCTCAGTTACCTGCGGAATGTTAAGACGGATAGCTTTACCGTCGTTGGAAGGCGTAATCCCGATGTTTGCGGCATTGATAGCCTTTTCTATCTCACCGATCATCTTTGCATCGAAAGGTGCGATAAGGAGGGTCCTCGGATCGGGCACAGAAATGTTGGACATGTTCTTCAACGGTGTCGGCGTGCCGTAATAATTCACGCTGATCTTATCGAGAAGTGCGGGGTTTGCTCTTCCCGCTCTCACCGTATTCAGTTCTTCCTTCAAAACCGAAATCGTCTTGGCCGTCTTTTCCTTTAAGACTTCCTGCACATTCATACTCATCTTCTCTCTCCTCCATGAAATTTTAGTAGTGATTCTAAGTGATAATCGTACCTATTTTTTCTCCGCACACCGCTCTGAGCATATTGCCCTGCTCGGCCAGTGCGAATACATGAATATCTATATTGTTGTCCATACACAGCGAAGCTGCCGTCGAATCCATGACGCCCAGCCCTTTCTCGAGGACCTCCTTGTGCGTCAATCGCTCATATCTGATCGCATCGCAGTTTTTCACCGGATCGTCGGAATAAACAGCGTCGACTTTCTTCGCGAGCAAGATTACGTCGGCATCTATTTCCGCAGCACGCAGGGCAGCAGTCGTGTCTGTCGAGAAAAACGGATTGCCCGTTCCCGCGCCAAAGATGACTACGTCACCGTTTTGCAATTCGGAAATGGCTCTGCGACGTATATATGGCTCTGCCACCTCACGCATCTCGTATGCCGTC
>DCTM01000017.1:3323-3548 GCA_002329565.1 Firmicutes bacterium UBA1440 | reverse complement strand
TCCCCGCCAGAAGTTGCCTCCGCCGACCACTATAGCGATCTCCACACCCAATTCCTTTATTTCCTTTATCTGGGTGGCGACGCTGCTCAGCATTTCTTCATTCAAACCAAACTTTTCTTCACCCGCCAAGGCTTCTCCGCTTATTTTCAACAACACTCTTTTATATTTTGCTTTCATGCAAGATTCTCCTTAGTTTTTCGCAGCACAATACAGGCCGGATAAATT
>DCTM01000017.1:0-3312 GCA_002329565.1 Firmicutes bacterium UBA1440 | reverse complement strand
TAAGGTAGGATATGGTGAAATAATTCTCTTAGATAATTGATGATCGGAATTATTATACCATAAAAGGTATTAGCGTTCATCTAAAATTTGTCTTTCGTTTGCGGAAAATATATAGTCAGCCAATTCGGCCACAGAGTCGAAATAATGCTCGGCATTTTCCTTCATAAAAGCCCCCGCCTCCGGTGACAGCCAATGCGCCCATCCTGCCGCAGCAAAATCAACGCCGGCTGCTTTAGCCATATCATATCCCAGTTTGAGGTCGTCGACCATAAGGCAATCCGATGGTTCCAAATTCAAGCGCTTCATAATCTGCTGCAATGGATAAGGATGGGGTTTTCGTTGCTGATCGGGATATTCCCAACCGTAAACGAGATCGAGCTCAACGCCGTTCTCGCGATAATGTCGAATGATTTCGGCGCTTTCGGACAACGACACCACACATATATAACCGCCTCTGCGTTTAAATTCCCGCACCATATCCAAAAAACCTTCGTAAAATTCGGGAGTCTTGTCGCTGATATATCGCTTCCAGATTTCGTACTCCTTTTGCATATCTTCGTCCGTAAAAGCGAGCTCTCTTCGACAAAAGTGCTCAAATCCCGGATCGGAACAGAGATGCACGAACTCAGCAAGGGAATATCCTCCGTGATCCGGACGCATGATTTCCATAATCTCGCAGAAGGCCGGATAGTGAAGTTCCGGTGTGCTTTTTACAGCGGTATCGTCATGGTCAAGTACTNNATTACAATTTGTCGGCAATCTCGCCGATCTTCCTGAGCCTGTTGTTCAGGCCCGACTTTTTCAGGGGCGGCACGCACATATCCGCAAGCTCCTGCAAGCTGGCCTCAGGATTTTCCAATCTGAGTATTGCCACCATCCTGAGCTTCTCCGGCAGCGAGGCCAGGCCCTGAGTCTCAGCAATCTTTCTTATTTGCTCGATTTGCCGTCCTGCGGCATCGAGCGTTTTATCCATATTGGCGTTATCGCAATTCGAAAGGCGATTAGCCTTGTTGCGCATTTCCTTTTTCACTCTGACATTCTCGAATTCAAAGAAACGCGCATGTGCGCCGAGTATGTTAAGGATGTCGCCGACCTGTTCGGCCTCCTTGACATATACCACGTAATGCTTGCCTCTGCGTGTAATCTTTGCATTGAGATCGACAAAGCTTCCTATAAGTTTCTTGACGTCGTTCGCGAGCACCTTTGTATTGCAAATGAACTCAATGTGATAGGCCTTTTCGGGATCGGTAATAGTGCCGCCGCCAAGGAACAGCCCTCGCAGATAAGCCTTACGACAACACTTTGTCTTTATAAGCACCTCGTAGATGCCGTCGGTAAATATATTCATGCCTCCGCGAATAGAAAGGATACCCGATTCACGCAGGATAGGTTCCGCCTTTTGGCCCTCGCGGTCGTCGAGGGTCAGCGCATACTGCCTGCCTCGTTTCAGTCCTGCACCCATGACGATTTCCAGGGATGGATCGACATCGAAATACTCCTTGATCAATTTTTTGTAATGGCGCGCCACAGCAGGGTTATCCGTCATCAGCGTCAATTTCATGCCGTTTTTTCCGAATAGGCCGACCACACCGCACATTCGAATGAAACCCGCGATTTCGGCCATCATGCAGCATTTTTTTTCGGGGTCGATTCTCGCCAACTCCGCTTTTGTCTCAGTTGCAAAACTCATATCGCTTCTCCTCATGAATTTTTAATAGTATACCATAAAAAAGCATTCGAGTACTGACTTTTGCAGAACTCGAGTGCTTTTCACAGAAATGCCGGCCATCAGTGCACGATTACCTTTGCCGTCTCTCCGGGCAGAATGCTGCAATCATCAGGCGGCTCTATCTTGATCTTAAAGCTCTTCTTGTCGCTGCCGGCCTGCGTCTGTAAATCTCGTGGAGTGTATTGCTTCTTTACGTCTATNNGGTCTATATAACTGATTTTACCGTCGTATGATTTTCCGTCGTATTTTATGGTCACCGGTGAGCCGTACTTGAGAGAGCTGATTCTGTCTTCGGATACATAGGCAACCAAATATGTCTCTGAAACTTTAGAGATTTCCGCGATATTGTATCCTGCCGAGACGAAATTGCCTTCCGTATAATTTTTCGTAATTACAGTCCCGTCGCACGAAGCCTTGATCGTATATTTGTCGAGTTCCTTTTGTGCCTCCTCAAGTTGACTTTGCAACTTATCGACGCTCAGCTGCGCGTTTTCACCCGCATACAGAGCCTTTGTGTCGTTCAGTGTCGCTTCGGCCGCTTTTAAACCCTTATTGGCCTGCGACAGTGCAAGCTCTGCCCGATTGAGCTCTGACTTTGAAATCGCGCCTTCCGCATACAATGCTTTATATTTCGCGTAATCATCGGCGGCATTGCGGGCCGTCAGTCGTGCGCTGTCGTAAGCGCTCTGTGCCGAAGAGATCGCATTGCTTTCCTTTTCCACAGCACTGCTTCCCTGCAGCTTTGTCTGTGCCAGATTATATTCCAACTGCGCGACGATGTATTCCTGTCCTTCGGAATCAATGACTGCAATTACGTCACTCTCTTTCACAGACTGCCCCGGTTCAACGTTAACCTCAAGCAGCTTACCGGAGACCTCCGCAATCTGCGGTGCTATTGCAGCCTCAGCTTCAGCGTTCAGCGCATCCTTTCCGATGATATTCGCCGTAACGATTCCCGCGATGACGAGCATAAGTACGACCAAAAGTATTACCTTTTTATCCGGTTTCTTTTGCATTGCTTCTCCCTCATAATTTCCCTAAAGCTCTCTGTATTTTTTTAAAACGCGTACATTCATCAGAACAAACCCGGCAGTGAACGCAAGCAAAACGGCAAGATCGAAGGTCACCCACCCTATCGGGCCCTCACCGCGCATCATCACGCGAGAGAGCGCATCTGCCGCATATTTGAGCGGCAGAAAATATCCAACAATATTCCATCCCGACGACAATTGAAAGATGCCGCTGAAGAACAGCTGCGGAATAATGACCACCGGGATAAACTGCACAAATTGAAATTCGTTCTGCGCCAGCGATGACAACAACATGCCCAGCGTCAGAGCACACATCGAGGTCAAAAGCGTAATTAGCAGCACTGTCCAGAACGAGCCGATCATGATAATCTTCAGAACATATATAAGATAGCTGACAACAACAACTGTCTGGAGCACAGTGACAATACCGAATCCGCATATATAGCCGAAAATAATCTCTCTGCGTTTTACCGGTGTGGAGAGCATCTTCTCCAATGTTCCCGATTTTCGCTCCGTCAGGAAGTTGATTCCTGCGATTAGGAAAACAAAGAA
>DCTM01000001.1 GCA_002329565.1 Firmicutes bacterium UBA1440 | reverse complement strand
GAGGTCGTGGCAACGGAAGCTCTTCTGGAAACGTGGCTCTTCGACAAGAAAAAGGCGGAGGTCATCTTCGCGATGGACGACGGCAAGGAGGTTGGCTTTGCACTGTTTTTCCACAACTTTTCGACATTTTTGGGCCGCGCCGGAATCTATCTGGAAGACCTGTTTGTTTACCCGCAGTACAGGGGTCTCGGATACGGCAAGCAACTCCTGAAGCATCTGGCAAACATAGCGATCGAACGCGACTGCGGCAGATTGGAGTGGTGGTGTTTGGATTGGAACAAGCCTTCTATAGACTTTTACCTCTCCCTTGGCGCGGAGCAGATGAACGAGTGGACGGTTTACAGACTTTCGGGCGAGACGCTTGAGAAAATGGCAAGGGATTAGACGATGTTGTATTTGCAGAGTTTTACATTCCCGGATGCGGAGCAGGAATTTGATTTTTTCATGGGGCAAAAGCGCACGTGCTACGACTCGTTCTATCCGTTCAAAATACTTTCAAAGAACAGCTTTACGCGTATGGATTGCGAACCGATCACTGTCTTATACGGAGGCAACGGCACGGGTAAATCGACGGCATTGAATGTGATTGCGGAGAAACTGCAGCTGCAACGAGATGCGGCTTTTAATCGCTCGAACTTTTATCCGCAGTATTTGCAATTTTGCACTGCGGAGCTGCAGCTTCCCTTTCCTTCGGCGAGCCGAATTGTTACGAGCGACGATGTTTTCGATTATATGCTCAACATCCGCAGTTTGAACGAGGGCATCGATGCGCGCAGAGAGGAAATGCTCGACGATTACCTTGTGGCGAAGCACAGTGATTTTCGCCTGTCGTCGCTGAAAGATTACGAGCAATTGAAAAAGGTCAACGACGCGCGACGCCGTTCCGGATCACGCTTTGTACGTGAAAACCTTGTGAACAATGTCAGAGAATATTCCAACGGAGAGAGTGCTTTCCAATATTTTGTCGATAAGATTGGAGAAAATGCCCTGTTTCTGCTCGATGAGCCGGAAAACAGTCTCTCGCCCGCACTGCAGCAGGAGTTGACCCGTTTTATCGAAGATGCGGCACGCTTTTTCGGTTGTCAGTTTATCATTTCCACGCATTCTCCTTTCGTTCTGGCGCTTAAGCATGCGAAGATCTACGACTTGGACGAGTCGCCCGTGTGTGTCAAGCGTTGGACTGAGCTTGGGAACGTGCGCGCTTACTATGAATTTTTTAAAGAGCATGAGGATGAATTTTAAAGTCATCGAGGGCATGTTTCTTGCAAAATCATATATAAATAAGGTACGTATGATAGCATGCAGCACACAAAGAATGTTAAGAGGAGCGTAACTATGGACAGGGATATGTTGATCAATATTTTGAAGGTGGCAGCGATGTATAAGTCGGACATCATCGCTTTTATCAACGGTCTTGAAGCGGACCGGGTCGAAGTGGGGCGGATCACTGTTCCGGATAAAGCTGTCGGACGCTTTGTCGAGGAGGCCGCCGCGCAAAAGGGTAAGGACTTGTTTCCGGATCCGCAGGTTGTCTTTGACGATGGGTATATCTTCGTCTCGTTTAAAGTGAAAAAGGTGATGACAATATCAGTTACCTGTGCGATTGAAATTACGGAATTCAAATTTCAAGACGGCGAACACACTATGCTTTGCACTTACAGCTTGCTCGGGCAATCATTTAAAAACAAGGCGATTCACGATGCAATCATGAATTTCGGCAGAAGCAGCGATTTGCTGCGCAGGGGTATTGTTGTCGGGCAGAATTCGATTGCAATCTCGTTTGACAAGCTCGCAGGTGAAAGAAAAATCCCCGACTGGCTGACCTTAATATACGAGAAGTGCGATGACGGCAGGTTGTTCTTCAAATACGAAATTGTGTGAGGATATTAAAGTTTGAATTAATATTTTAAGTCTAATATAAAGGTAAAATTAGCCGTGCTTGAATATCTCTCCTGAAAATTTTAATTGGGAAGCACATATATGGGACAATAAGGGAGATATCATTATTGGTAATGATGTATGGATTGGATATGAGGCCATTATCATGGCCGGCGTTACTGTTGGAGATGGTGCGATAATTGGGACTCGTGCTGTCGTGACAAAAGATGTACCGCCTTATACCATTGTAGGCGGTGTCCCTGCGAAGGTAATCCGCAAACGTTTTTCAGACGATGTTATATCAACATTACTGGAAGCTAAATGGTGGGATTGGCCAGAAGAGAAGATTAAAAAACATATTTCGGACATTCAATCCGGACAAGTCAATCGTCTCAGAAAAAAATCCCTGTAAATGATCATATAAACAATGCAACAGATAATAGAGCAGGGGCAAAAGGAAGGCGATGTAGTTGAAGGGGATCCGTATGAGCTTGCGGTACTTTTTTGGAGTAACATAAATGGTTTGACGACATATAAACATACAAGAAATAGCGCATGTAAGCTTCCTGACAAGAGATTTATTGCAAGAATGCTGATTAAAAGTGATTTACCATAGAAAATGGAGGCAAGAATATGAGTTTTAAAGCGAAATGTTTTCATTATTTCCTAAAGTATAGGCACTTAATGAAAGGTATGCTTACAGCAGAAGTAATCAGTACCAATACTAATATTGAGAAGTTGAGATATGAAACTGAAAAAATGGCTGAGAGGTTAGTAAAACCTATTGAGGGTGTCACTTTTACGGAAGCGGAATTTATTGAATTTTATGCTGTGTGGGTTAAAGTAAATGGGGCACCGAATGATAAAGTAATTCTTTATTTTCATGGTGGTGGTTTTGTAATGGGGAGCGCACGTTCCCATCGAAATATAGTGGGAAACTTTTGCAAGCGATTGGGCTATAATGCCCTGCTGTTTGACTATCGGTTAGCCCCTGAACATCCGTCACCGGCGGCCGTAATTGATGGGGCAAAAATATATTGCCGGTTGCTGGCCGAAGGGTATGAGCCAAAGAATATTATATTCGCCGGAGATTCTGCCGGTGCCGGGATTGAATTATCTGTACTCTTAAAGCTAAAAGACGAAGAAATTCCAATGCCTAAGGCATGTGTCGCGTTTTCACCATGTACTGATATGACTTTGTCAGGGGATTCTCATCACAGTAGAGAAAAAAGAGATCCCTGTACTCCCAAAGGTGCAAATGAGACATATACCAAATATTATGTTGGGAATGGTGATCCCATGCATCCATATGCTTCACCGCTGTTTGGAGCGTTAGAAGGGTTGCCTCAAATTTTCATTCAAGTTGGCGATAATGAAACCCTTTTAGATGATTCGGTGAGATTTGCAAAGAAAGCAAAAGAAGCAGGGGTAGATGTTCAAATAGAGGTTTGGCCGGGTATGTTTCATTGTTTTCCGCTTATGGCTCCAATGTTCAAGGAGGCAGATGAAGCAATGGAAAGAGCATGCCGCTTTATTCGAAGAAATTTTGAATTGGATAATTGATTTGGATTTGCCGCTGAGGAGTCAGGGAAAACGAAATCCGGGCGTAAAAAAGTACGCTCGTTTTTTTGTGCTTGCAGGTGTGTGTAAATATTCGAGCAAGAAGGCAGACTGCAGGACATATACTGTGGAAAGAGGAAGAGGAGGTTTGTGATATGGAATGCAGATTAGCTGTCATGGGCGCAGGCGTGATGGGGAGGACAGCCTCCGAATTGGCTGAGAAAAAAGAAAATATCACTTTTCTGGGGATGGTAGAACCGCTGAAGGGTGAAACGCTTGCGGATCTCGGTGTCGCCGATGTGGTTGTGGATTTCAGCCATCCCGACAATTTGCCGGCACTGTGCGAGTATGCAAAGGACAAAGGATGCGCAGTCGTAATTGCGACTACGGGGCACGGGCGAGAAGAACTTGCGATGATCGACCGACTTTCCGAGAGCGTTCCCGTTGTTATGTCGGCAAACTTTTCTGTCGGAATCTCGATCGTAAAAAATATCGTTGCGCAGATTGCGCCGATACTTAAGGATGATTTCGATATAGAGATTATTGAAAAGCACCACAGGCGGAAGCTCGATGCTCCCAGCGGAACGGCATTAGCGTTGGCTGCAGCCGCCGACCGAGGTAAGGATTGTGAGTGGATGTACGGTCGTAAGGGTGAATCACGGCGCGGGCAGGAGATTTGCATTCACGCAGTCAGAGGCGGAACAATTGTCGGAGAGCACACTGTGCTGTTCGCGGGCGAGGATGAGATCATCGAAATCCGTCATTCGGCAGCCTCTCGTCGGATCTTCGCAGTCGGTGCGCTGAAAGCGGCGCTGTTTGCCGTAAGTATGCCTCCCGGGTTTTACAGCGTCGAGGATGCTCTAAAGTAGACGAATGTTGTTCATGGAAAGCTCGAACTTCAAACCCAAATATTCGGCAGCATTTCTGCACATGTTCATGCGCACCAAGAATATTTGAAAATATTCCATGACCGCACTGATTTCTGTATCGATGTCGAGTTTGAGAAGAGCAATCTTTTTCTCCGAATCAATCGTCAGATTGGACTTGCGTACGGCATAGTTCACTCTGTCGTGAATATCGCAGGAAAGTTGCTCTTCGTTGCGATTTTTGTAGCGCACGCGGCTTCTTCTTACGTCGGATTTGTCGGCAAGTATCAGGGCGGCAGAGATCGGGCTGATTGCCATGCCTGTGCTCTCGTCGTGGTTGCCGATCGCGCCGATGATGTCTGCGAGCTCTTCGGCATCGAGTTGCATCTTGTCGAGGATTCGAAAGGTTATGATAGCGCCGATCTCCGCGTGATGGTGACGGTTGATGCAGTTGCCGATGTCGTGCATGTAGCCGGCGATTGCTGCAAGCTCAGCTGTGCGCGCATCGTAAGCCAGTACGGTGAGAATCTCACCTGCTTTCTTCGATACCTTGGCAGCATGTGCGAACCCGTGCTCGGTAAAACCCATCGCTCCGAGCAAGCTGTTTCCCTTGGCGATGTAAGTTAAAATTTCTTTGTTTTTTTTAATATCTTCTATTGTAATTGCTTTTGGCTTGTTAGTCATCTTTCCGTTCTCCTTGCCTTCAATTATACACTATATATATTATATGCAAAAGTTATATTCGATTTAAGAATATGTGTAAAGGAATTTGACATAAGATAATGCCGGTGTGATTGAACTTTGATTGAAAAAATGATAGAATAACGAGAATAAGCAACGAAAACGGTTAGGAGATTATGATATTGGAAAATATTCTAAAAGACAGAAAATATTGTATTGTAACATTTGGCTGCCAGATGAACGAGCATGACTCGGAGATCATTGCCGGAATGCTCGAGGAATACGGTGCGTATGCGGTCGAGCATGAAGAGGCGGATATCATTTTGCTCAATACCTGCAGTGTCAGAGAAAACGCGGACAAACGCTTTTTCGGCACGCTCGGGCAACTTAAAAAGCGCAAGCAGGAAAACGAAAATCTTATCGTCTGCGTCTGCGGGTGCATGATGCAGCAGCAGCATATCATAGATACTCTGAAAGAAAAATATCCGTGGGTCGATGTGATCTTCGGTACGCATAACATTCATAACTTCCCCGGGATACTTACACGAGTGATTACTGAAAAACAAAAGATGATCGAAATCTGGGAGGACGGCGGAGAAATCGCAGAGGGGCTGCCTTCCAAGCGTCTGTACAAACATAAATCGTTTGTCAACATCATGTACGGCTGCAACAATTTCTGCACATATTGCATCGTGCCGTACACGCGAGGACGCGAGCGCAGCCGCAACCCGGAGGATATTGTCCGCGAGGTACGCGAATTGGCGGCCGACGGCGTAAAGGAGATAACTTTACTCGGGCAAAATGTCAATTCTTATCGCGCAAAGGACACCGATTTTACGGATTTAATCTATCTGCTGAACGATATCAGCGGCATCGAGCGCATTCGCTTCATGACCTCGCATCCTAAGGATTTGTCCGATCGTCTGATCCAAGCTTTTGCAGACTGCCAAAAGCTCTGCAAATCCATTCATCTGCCTGTACAGTCTGGCAGCAGTGAAATTCTGAGACGTATGAACAGGCGCTACACGAAAGAGGACTATCTTCGCCTCGTGGAGAAAATCAGAAGTGCGGTTCCCGATATCGCTATCACCACGGATATCATCGTCGGCTTTCCGGGCGAGACAGAGGAGGATTTTGCCGAGACACTCGATTTGTGCAGAAAAGTACAATACGATTCAGCATTTACTTTCCTCTATTCCATCCGCAAGGGTACTCCTGCCGAAAAATATGAGGACCAGATTCCGGAGGAGGAAAAGCACAGACGATTCAACGAACTCGTCGACCTCATCAATGAATCGTCGGCGCGCAAGAATGAAGCCTATGTGGGACGCATCGAAAAGGTGCTTGTGGACGGGCCGAGCAAGACGCGTGATAATGTTCTCACAGGAAGAACAGATTCGTTTAAGCTCGTGAACTTTGAGGGCGACGATGAACTGATTGGAACAATCGTCGATATCGAAATCACTTCGGCTAACACCTTCAGTTTGATGGGAAAACGAGTGTAGATAAATTTTGCATAATACCAAAACCTCTTTAATATACTGTAATACTTACAGTATAGGGGAGGTTTTTGTTTTGATGAATATATATGAAAGCATTGCGGAAAGGACGCAGGGCGATATCTATCTGGGTGTAGTTGGTCCTGTTAGGACAGGAAAATCCACATTTATTAAGCGCTTCATGGATTTGCTCGTTCTTCCGAATGTGACCAACATATATGTAAAGCAGCGAATTGAGGATGAGCTGCCTCAAAGCGGTACGGGCAAGACGATTACGACCACCGAGCCCAAATTCATTCCGGCAGAGGCTGCTGCGGTAAACCTCTCCGCCGGTATCAATTTCAAGGTCAGGGTTGCCGACTGTGTGGGGTATATGGTCCCCGGCGCGCTTGGTCACACGGAGGAAGGGCGAGAACGCATGGTGGCTACTCCTTGGAGTGAGGAAAAAATGGAGTTTTGCAAGGCTGCTGAGCTGGGCACGCAAAAGGTCATCCCCGACCATTCCACAATCGGCATTGTCATTACAAGTGACGGCACAATCACCGATCTGCCGCGCGAGAATTATGAGGAGGCAGAGAACAGGGTAATCAATGAGCTTAAAATACTCGGGAAGCCATTTGTTGTGGTATTGAATTCACTTGACCCCAAGGGGAAGATGACGGAAGCAATACGCGAGCAAATTGTGCAGCGACATGACGTGCCTGTAATCGCGGCGGATTGCAAGAAGATGAGTATGGAAACTCTCACAAATATTCTTGAAGAAGCGTTATATCGCTTCCCTGTCACGCAGGTCAACTTTTCGCTGCCGGGCTTCACGAGCGGACTCGAAAAGGATCATTGGATCAAAGCGGGTCTGATCCACAGCATTCGCGAATGGGCGAAGGGCTTTGAGAATATGGAAGACATCCGCGACACGCATGCGCTTGTCGACGGTGAGGTCGTTACGGGCGCTGATATAATCAACATTGATCCGGCGACCGGTATAGCCGATATAAAGCTCAACATGGCTGAAGGGCTGTTCTATCAAGTTGTAGCGGAGCTGATGGGGGAGGATGTCAAGAACGACTATCAATTCTTCAACTTGTTGCGTGAATTCACAGCTGCCAAAAAATCGTACGATAAGCTTTCCGAGGCGATGATGCAGGTTGAGGAGAGCGGATACGGCATTGTGCAGCCACGCCTGTCGGAGATGGTGCTCGAGGAGCCGGAAATATTCAAACAAGGACATAAATACGGCGTGCGTTTAAAGGCAAAAGCGCCGAGTATGCATATAATAAAAACAGACATTACAACAGAAGTCTCGCCTGTAGTCGGTACGGAAAAGCAATCGGAGGATTTGATCAGGCATCTGTTACAGGAATTCGAGAGCGAGCCCGAGCGAATCTGGGAAACGAATTTGTTCGGCAAATCGTTGTCCGAGATGGTGACGGAGCAGATGGAGACCAAACTTGCCAGTGTGCCGGAAGGAGTGCGCTTAAAAGTGCAGAGGTCTCTGCAGAAGATCAGCGACGAGGGCAAGGATTATTTTATCTGTATTGTTCTGTAATCCGAATAATTTCTGCTTGCCGCAACAAAATAAAAAAATCATCAAAGACCTATTGACAAGATAAAGTGCAAATGTTACTATGTATGGTAATTCAATACCGAAACCGACGAAGAGGAAGTAAAACTGTGAAGCGATCGCACAGCGAGTCCGGGCTGGTGGAAGCCGGATGGATGCAGCCGCAGAAGAATGGGCCTCTGAGGGCGAAGCAAAAGAACGATTGATACGTTTGAGTAGCGGAGACGTGATGCCGACGTTATGGGCAAGGGGTGTGATGGCACTCTGCAGAGTGGATGCGCGCGAGCGCGTCAAGCGAGGTGGTACCGCAGGTTATGAACCTGTCCTTGTATTATTCAAGGACGGGTTTTTTTGTGCACCTAACCGCTTTTATAACCTTATATGCAGAGAAAACTCCCGATTTTATTTTAAAAAAGGAGAAAAAGAAATGAAAAAGAAAAATGCGATTTCATTGGTGCTGATTATGGCACTGACATTGGTTTTCGCCGGCTGCGGCCAAACAGAGGAAAAAAGCGACCTTCCAAAGGTGGGGATAATCCAATATGTGGAGCATCCGTCGCTTGACACAATCAGAGAAAATATTATTTCCGAACTCGAAGAACAGGGTTATGTGGACGGAGAAACAGTCACGATTGTTTATAAAAACGGCCAGGGCGACACAAATAACCTTAAGACCATCAGCCAGTCGCTCGAGGCAGAAGGTTGCGATGTAATCATCGCTATCGCGACTCCGGCGGCGCAGGCTGCTGCTAAAATCAAGGATACTCCGATTATATTCTCGGCAGTTACGGATCCGATTTCGGCGGGACTCGTTGAAAGCATGGAGAAACCGGGCGGGAATATCACGGGAACCTCGGACGCGGTTTCGGCGGGCAAGATTATGGAACTTGCGCAGAAGATGGTTCCGGGGATGAAGACGGTGGGAGCTGTTTACTCCTCATCGGAAGTGAACTCACTTTCGGTCGTCAACGATCTTAAGGAATACGCAGCGGCCAACAATCTGAAGGTTATTGAAAAGCAGATAATGAACACAAGTGAATTGCAGCAGGCGGCACAGTCGCTTGACGGCAAAGTTGACATCGCATTCTCGCCGATTGATAACAACGTTGCTTCCGCAATCTCTGCGGCGGTCAAAGTTTTCAACACATCGAAGATCCCTTATTTCGTAAGTGCAGATTCCATGGTTAAGGACGGCGGTCTGGCAACATACGGCATCAGTTATGTTGAGCTCGGACAAAGGACGGGTGCGATGGCGGCGGATGTCCTCGGCGGCGCAGATCCTGCGACTATGCCGGTACAGGTGATGTCGGAAGTGAAGGTATATATCAACAAGAAAACCGCCGATGCGATAGGACTGCAGATTCCTGCGGATATCCTCGCGGAAGCGACTGACTTATCGGAATAGGAGCAAAAGACATGATGAGTATGACGGCAATTTTCGGAGCATTTGAATCGGGTATGATCTATGCGGTTCTGGCTCTGGGAGTATTCCTCTCTTTCAGAACATTAAATACACCGGACCTGACAGTGGACGGCAGCGTCGTAACCGGCGCTGCCGCCTCCGCGATGATCTGCATCGCAGGCGGACATCCCGTCGTGGCTCTTGCAGCCTCGTTTGTCGTCGGGTGTGCTGCCGGAGCAATTACGGCGATTTTGAATATAAAATTAAAAATACAGCCTTTGCTGGCCGGAATTCTTGTAATGCTCGGTCTGTATTCAATCAATCTGAGGGTCATGGGCGGACGCCCGAATGTCTCGCTGATGGACAACAATACGATTTACACCGCGATGGCGGACCTGTTGCCGGGACAGTATCTTTACCTGATTCTCAACGGAATTATTCTGATATTACTGATAGCTTTGTTTTATTTTTTCTTGAATACTCGTTTGGGCTTTGCACTCAGAGCGACGGGTGACAACGAAGATATGGTCAAATCTGCAGGCATTAACAGCGATGCCATGAAGCTGATCGGCCTTGCACTCGCCAATGGCTTTGTCGGACTTGCAGGCGGAATGCTTGCGCAATATCAGGGCTTCTCGGATGTAACTATGGGTACGGGCATGGTAGTAATCGGACTGGCTTCCGTAATCCTTGGTGAAGCACTTTTTGGTATCACCTCCTTGGCAAGGCGCCTTGTTGCTGTTTCGTTGGGCGCAATCCTTTATCGTTTTGCGATTGCGTTGGCACTCAACATGGGGATGCCGGCGGGCGATCTCAAGCTCGTCTCGGCAGGTATCGTGACGGTTGCCTTGGCATTTGGTATACTCAACGAGAGCGTCTCCCTCAGTACATTGATCAAGAAAAGGAGGAAGGCAGATGCTTAGAATAGAGAATATCAGCAAGACATTCGGCGCGGGCACCGTAAATGAAAAAAAGGCCATTGATAATCTGAGCCTTCATCTGAAACCGGGAGATTTCGTAACGGTCATCGGCAGCAACGGGGCCGGGAAATCATCTTTGATGAATTGCATTGCGGGGGTTTACAAACCAGATACGGGCAGGATTATCCTCGACGGCAAGGACATCACAAAGCAACCTGAGCACAAGAGAGCTGCCAAGATCGGACGAGTGTTTCAGGATCCGATGAAAGGCACAGCCTTCGGAATGACGATAGAGGAAAATTTGGCGATTGCTTTCTCAAAAAACAGAGGACACGGACTGCAACGAGGCAT
The DNA here is from genome assembly GCA_002329565.1 of Firmicutes bacterium UBA1440. GTDB lineage: Bacteria > Bacillota > Clostridia > Peptostreptococcales > Anaerovoracaceae > UBA1440. The sequence goes on along the minus strand of DCTM01000001.1, from coordinate 7,193 downwards.
CAGCAATGCAGAACGAGAACTTTTCCGGGAGAAGCTTTCAATGCTCGGTATGGGCCTCGAAGACAGGATGAAGGAAAAGGCACAGCTGCTCTCGGGTGGACAGCGACAGGCGTTGACGCTCTTTATGGCGGTCATCACGGAACCGAAATTGCTGTTGCTGGATGAGCACACGGCAGCACTGGATCCGGGTGCGGCGACTAAGGTGCTGGAAATGACGGATCGCTTTGCCGACTCGGACAAACTCTGCACACTGATGATAACGCACAATATGAAGGCTGCACTTGAACACGGCAATCGAACCGTGTTGATGCAGGACGGAAGAATAGTAATGGATATCACGGGTGAAGAGCGCCGGATGATGACGGTGGAAAAATTGGTAGAAAAATTTGCGATTGAAAATGACAGAATGCTGTTGTGATTTACAATTTTGTGGTATACAATAATATAAATAAGTTGTGGCGACAACTGCCACGGCTTTTTTATTAAAAAAAAGCAGAAATTAATTTGAAATTTCCCTTTTCAATTTACGGAGGATACCGCATTAACATGGATAACAATTATATGACTACGCAAAAGGCCACGCTCTTTGTGTCGGTCATAACTTCTTTATTGACTACATTTACCGGGAGTGCAATAACGCTTTCAATTCCCGATATCAGCGTTGAATTTTCCGTAAGCGCAGTATCGATCGGATGGATTGTAACAATATATACTCTCGTTGTTGCTGCCTTTGCGGTACCGTTCGGCCGCATTGCCGATTTGACATGCCGAAAAAAGGTTCTTGTAATCGGATTGATTGTCTTTACAATAGGAGCCGTAGCCGCCATTTTTTCAGACAGCATGAAGTTCATAATGATTGCAAGGGGTATGCAGGCCTTCGGAGCTTCGATGATATTCGCGACAAATCAAGCCATTCTGATTTCAGAGTTTGGCGAGAGTGAGCGTGGTCGTGTGCTGGGATATTCAACAGCGGCTACATATATCGGACTTTCTGCGGGACCTGTGTTGGGCGGCATCATCAACAATCATTTCGGTTGGAGGGCAATTTTTATAGTCTCCGCATTGATTGCGATTGTTTCACTGATTCTCGCGTTGGCAAAGCTGCCGAAACGCGACAGCGTCCTTGCCAAGGAGCATCTTGATATGGCAGGACTTGTGCTTTACAGCTTGACAATTATTTTTGTTGTATACAGTCTTTCGGAATTCACCCGAAATGCTTATAATTTAATTCTGTTCCCGATAGGCATCATATTGGGTGCGATGTTCCTGGCCAGAGAAATAAGCACGGAATCACCGCTTGTGGATGTCAAAATCTTTATGAACAGCAGGAAGTACACAATTTCCAACCTGATGGCGTTGACTAATTACGCTGCGACATTTGCTATAAGCTACCTGCTCTCAATATATTTACAGGTTGTGCAAGGGTATGATTCGCAGACGGCAGGTCTGATGCTGATTGCAGCTCCATTCGTGCAGGCTCTTGTTTCTCCGTACGCCGGTAATCTCTCGGATAAAATTCAACCGTTTAAACTGGCGACTCGCGGAATGGCACTATGCGCGGTTGCACTGTTCATGTTTTCTTTTTTGTCTGTCAATACCAATATGTTCTATGTCATGGCAACGCTGGTGCTGTCGGGCATCGGCTTTGCACTGTTCAGTTCTCCCAATACAAATGCGGTAATGTCCTGCGTCAACAAAACGCAGTACAGTGTGGCATCATCAATGCTCTCGACTATGAGAAGTCTCGGTCAGTCGATCAGTATGGTTATTGTTACTATCGTAGTGAGCATGAATATGGGCAGAATGGCCTTAGCCGATGCAGGCCCCGCTCTGCTTTCAAACACACTGCGGGAAACATTTGCCGTATTTACGATTCTCTGTCTGCTCGGGGTTATAATGTCCAATATGCGGGGCAAAAGCCGCACGGATTGCGACGCCGCGGAATAATATTGACGAATAGGGGATGAAATGTTAAAATTGCATGATAAGGGGGGAGATGCATGCCGAATGAACTCTTTCAATATATTTCAACCCATTGGGCGACTGTGATTTATGTAATAAACTTTTTCATCGCCTTCGCTATAGTCTTTCTCGAGAGAAAGGAACCTGCGGCAACACTCGTCTGGATAAGCATTCTGTTCCTCCTTCCCGTTGTAGGTCTTCTCTTCTACCTGTTCTTTTCGCAGAACATTTCCAAACAGAAAATCTTCAAGATGACGTTGGATGAAGAGATGATGCTTGACAAAACGTTACAGCTCCAAGTTGATGAAATGAAAACCGGCAAATATCCCTATTTTAAGCCCGAGACATATACTTGGCGCGATATGATCAAGCTCTGTCAGACATACGGGAGGGCCTATTACACGCATGATAACGATATAACGGTTCTTACAGACGGAACGGAGATGTTTCGGACGCTGTTGCAGGACATCAAAGATGCCAAAGAATCGATTAATATTCAATTTTTTATAGTCAAAAACGATGAGGCCGGCAGAGAATTGATTCGCCTCCTGACTGAGAAGGCCAAGCAAGGTGTAGAGGTAAGGTTTTTGATGGATGCGGTCGGCAGTCGTGAAATTTGGGAACGCAACCTGAGAAAATTCAAAGAGGCAGGTGGCAAACATGCCTTTTTCTTCAATGCCAAATTGCGTGTTGTAAATTTAAAATTGAACTACAGAAACCACAGAAAACTGGCGGTCATCGACGGCCAAATCGGCTATATCGGGGGCTTCAACATTGCTCGCGAATATCTGGGAAAGAAAAAGAAGTTCGGCTATTGGAGAGATACGCATATACGCATAATGGGCGGTTCGGTCAGAGACATCAACACACGCTTTATCTTGGATTGGCGCAGTGCTTCCAAAGAGGATATGCCGTTTCCAAAGGATCAATATTACCGTGAACGTAAGCCGAAAACCGGATCCTCCGGTGTTCAGATTGTCAGCAGCGGTCCGGACGCACTCAAAGAACAGGTGAAACGCGGTTATATGAAAATGATTACCTCCGCGATGAAAAACGTCTATATTCAAACGCCGTATTTCGTGCCTGACAAGAGCATTTCGGAGTCGCTTAAGATGGCGGCTCAGTCGGGAGTTGACGTTCGCATTATGATTCCTTGCATGCCGGATCATATGTTTGTATATTGGGCAACCTATGCCTATGTCGCAGATTTGATGTATTCGGGTTGTAGGATATTTATTTACAACAATGGGTTTTTGCATGCAAAGACTATGACGGTTGACGATCAAATTGCAACGGTTGGCTCGGCCAACTTCGATATAAGGAGCTTCAAGTTGAACTTCGAAGCTAACGCTTTTATCTATGATTCAAGCGTTACCCGCAAGATGGAAAATATCTTCGAAGACGACATGAAGTACTGTTATGAACTTACACCGAAACTGTATGAGCACCGGGGCCTCATCATCAAATGTAAGGAGAGCATTTCGCGATTGCTCACGGAGCTTCTGTAGTTGCAATCGTGTGCAATATATTATAAAAAAGGAAAGAGGAGTTGAAATGTACTACAATTATCTTGACAAAGAAGATCCCGAAATTTCAGAGATCATTAAGCTTGAAGCAGCAAGGCAAGAAGAAAAATTGGAACTGATTGCCTCTGAGAACTATACGAGCAGGGCAGTAATGGAGGCTGTGGGCAGCGTACTGACCAACAAGTATGCGGAAGGATATTCCGGCAAGCGTTATTACGGCGGCTGTGAACATATCGATCAGGTGGAAACATTGGCTATTGAACGCGCAAAGAAACTGTTCGGTGCGGAATTCGCCAACGTACAGCCGCACTCGGGTTCCAGCGCCAATATCGCCGTCTATTTCGCAATGCTTCAGCCGGGTGACAACGTGCTCGGCATGGATCTTTCAAACGGCGGGCATCTGACACACGGCAGCCCGGTCAATCTTTCCGGAAAATATTTCAACTTTGCATCTTATACACTTGATCCGGAGACAGAGACCATCAGCTTTGAAAACGTACTGGAAATTGCCAAAAAACACAGACCGAAGCTAATCGTAGCCGGAGGCAGCGCTTACCCGCGCATCATTGATGCAAAGAAATTCAAAGAGGTCGCCGATGAAGTCGGAGCGCTTCTTATGGTGGATATGGCACACTTTGCGGGGCTCGTCGCAGCAGGCTATCATCCTAACCCGATGGAATATGCGGACATTGTTACTTCCACAACGCATAAGACGTTGGCGGGACCGAGAGGCGGTCTGATTCTCGCGAAGGAGCAGTACGGTGCGGCCATCAATAAGGCCATATTCCCCGGAATCCAGGGCGGACCGCTCGAACACGTCATCGCAGGAAAGGCGGTTTGCTTCCACAATGCTATGCAGCCTGAATTCAAGGAATGCATGGGGCAGGTCATTAAGAATGCCAAGGTTCTTGCGGATGAACTGATGAAGAGAGACTTCAGACTTGTTTCGGGCGGCACGGATAATCACCTGATGCTTGTCAATCTGGAAAACAAAAACGTAACCGGGAAAGATGCGGAAATCCTGCTCGACAAAGCAGGCATTACTCTCAATAAGAACACCGTACCGGGTGAAAAGCTGAGTCCGTTTATTACATCCGGTGTCAGAATCGGCACGCCGGCATTGACGACGAGAGGATTCAAGGAAGATGACATGGTCAAAGTGGCCGAAGCAATCGCACTGGTACTCGATAATCCGCACGAAGAGATCGCGCAAGAAAAGGCGGCCGCAATTGTCAAAGAATTATGCAAAAAGTATCCGTTGTATAAATAAACATGCAGTTAAAAAACATGCCGCGGAGTGCGTATCCGCGGCTTGGTTTTTTAGACCGGTATACAAATTTTCATACCGATTCTCAGGTCGTACGGGTCAAGGCTTGGATTTGCTTGTATGATCGAGTTTAAGCTGACCTTATGTCGTTTTGCTATCATGTAGAGTGTATCGCCGGCAACAACTGTGTAAATTGTTCCGGTGCATTCGGGCTCCGGAGGCTGTTCAAGCTTTGATGCGTCCCCGGGGATGCATAGCTTTCTGCCGATGCGGAGATTGTAAGGATTGCAAATACGATTTACGCGCATAAGCAACGATACCGATATGTCGTATTTTTGCGCTATAGTGTAAAGCGTGTCATTTGGACGTACAGTGTACACGTCTACGCATACAAGATTTTGTGCCATATATTTATCACCTCTCTCATCATATTATTTCGCTCGACGGAAAAGTGTGATAAAATAAATCCATATTCAAAAAGAAAGGCTTTTGATTCTATGAAAAGATTTATGAACCCGTTTACCCTAATCATCATCGCCCTGTTATTCGCGAACTCAATTTCAGGCGGTCGGTTCAGCAACCCCGGAGAGTGGTTCATCAGCATGCTCTTGATGCTCCCCGGCTTGGCGATTGGGCTTTCCCTGCATGAATTCGCCCATGCAGCCGTAGCTTATAAGCTTGGAGATCCTACGAGCAAAAACCAAGGCAGAGTGACGATCAACCCGGCAGCGCACATTGACCCGCTCGGTTTCTTCTCTTTAATGCTCGTCGGTTTTGGTTGGGGCAGACCGGTGCAGATAAATCCCTCTAATTTTAAGAACCCAAGGCGTGACGAAATTCTTGTATCGTTGGCCGGTGTGACGATGAATTTCTTTGTCGCGCTTCTTACCTGCGGCATCTATATTTTCCTGATTTCAAAGGGAGGTTATCCTTCGCTCTCGTCGAGTGTCATCGATATCGTCACTTATGTTGTCCTGTGGATCGTGCGAATCAACGTCATCCTTATGGTCTTCAATCTACTGCCGGTGCCGCCGCTGGACGGATTCAGCATAATCACGGAGTTGTTTGACCTGCGCAGGTACAACTGGTACTACACGCTGTACAATAATGGACTGATTATCCTCTTGGCTTTGATCATATTTGGCATTACCGGAGTATTTCTGTCCGGAGGCATAAATGTGATTTTGTCGCTGATAGAGAATATTTGGACCCTTATACTTTTCTAAGCAAAAGACGTTATGAATATTTGAAAATTTTGTAAGAATTCCGTCAATCCTTTTTATTAACGGAATTCTTTTTGCGTGTTGGCCATCGTTCGTAAGAGCGATATATCAAATGAAAATTGTTAGCACTCTATGGAGATGAGTGACAAAAAAAGTGTTTACATTTGCTTATAAAAGGTATATTATGTTTGTATGAACGGACTATGGAATTGCAAAGAAGAGGGGTGATTACTGTATGAACATAGAAAAATATACACAAAACGCGCAATCGGCCATCGTGGAATGTCAGAATATCGCTATTTCGGAAGGGCATCAGCAGCTGGATGGCGAGCACCTGCACATGGCACTTTTGTTGCAAAACGATGGGCTGATTCCAAAGCTCTTGAAAGCGATGGATGTAAATACCGGCGAAATAATCGGAGAACTGCAGGCGCAGATAGAGAAATTGCCAAAAGTAGGCGGCGACGCGAGCAACCTTTATGCCAGCGGACGTTTGAATCGTTTGCTTTTGAATGCTGAGAAGTACGCCGAACAATTTAAGGACGAATATGTATCGGTAGAGCATATGTATTTAGCATTGCTGGATGAAAGAGGTACAGCATCCTCGACAATTCTCAGCAGGCACGGTATTACTAAGGAAAAATTTCTCGAAGCGCTGAGCAAGGTCAGGGGGAACCAGCGCGTGACTTCGCAAAATCCGGAGGATAACTACGACGCACTCAACAAATACGGTACTGACCTTGTGGAGATGGCAAGGCAAGGCAAGCTTGATCCGGTTATCGGCAGAGACGGCGAAATCAGGCATACTATCCAAATTCTTTCAAGACGGACAAAGAACAATCCTGTGCTGATAGGAGAGCCGGGCGTAGGCAAGACAGCCGTCGTCGAGGGATTGGCGCAGCGAATCTTAAACGGTGATGTGCCGGAGGGCCTCAAAGACAAGACGATATTTGCCTTAGACATGGGTGCTCTGATCGCGGGAGCGAAGTTCAGGGGAGAATTTGAAGAGAGATTGAAATCCGTGCTCAACGAGATTGAAAAATCCGACGGTAGGATCATTCTCTTTATCGATGAGATCCACAACATAGTAGGTGCAGGCAGGACGGAAGGCTCGATGGATGCCGGCAATCTGCTTAAACCTAAACTCGCAAGGGGAGAATTGCATTGTATCGGAGCCACGACGCTCGATGAATACAGGAAGTATATCGAAAAGGA
>DCTM01000014.1 GCA_002329565.1 Firmicutes bacterium UBA1440 | reverse complement strand
GCCCATCTTTTCCTGTCCGGCCTTAGTCTTAGGCTCGATGGCAATTTCGATTACCGGATCCGGGAAATCCATCGACTCAAGTATGATTGGGTGCTTTTCGTCGCAGAGCGTATCGCCTGTCGTTGTCTCCTTCAGACCGACCGCCGCAGCGATGTCTCCCGAATATACCTCTTCGATTTCTTCTCTCCTGTTAGCGTGCATCTGGAGAATTCTACCGAGTCTCTCCTTCTTGCCCTTTGTCGAGTTATAGATGTGTGAACCGCTCTGTGCTTTTCCCGAATAAACACGGAAAAACGCCAGCTTGCCCACAAACGGGTCGGCCATAATCTTAAATGCCAATGCAGAGAACGGTCCGTTGTCGTCCGCGTGTCTCTCTTCTGTTTCCTCCGTGCTTGGCACAATACCCTTGATTGCAGGAATATCGAGCGGGGACGGCAAGTAATCGATGACCGCATCCAACAGCATCTGTACACCCTTATTTTTGTAAGCGGAACCGCAGAGTACCGGAATGAGCTTGCCCTCCAGCGTCATGTTTCTGAGTGCCACCTTAATCTCGTCTTTTGAAATTTCCTCACCGTCGAGGAACTTCATCATCAGCTCTTCATCCGCTTCTGCAACGGCTTCAAGCAACTTTTCGCGCCATTCGTTAGCGCTGTCCGCAAGGTTGTCGGGAATTTCGGTAATTTCGATTTCCTTTCCCAAATCATCCTTGTAAATCTCCGCTTTCATTTCTACTAAGTCGACAATTCCAATGAATGTATCTTCCGCTCCGATTGGCAGTTGGATAGGGACTGCGTTTGCCTTCAACCTGTCCTTAACCATCCCGACGACGCGAAGGAAATCTGCACCCATAATATCCATCTTATTAACGAAAATAATTCTCGGTACTCCGTACTTTTCGGCCTGTCTCCATACCGTCTCCGATTGCGGCTCAACGCCACCTTTCGCGCAGAGTACAGTTACCGCGCCGTCAAGGACTCTCAGGGATCTTTCGACCTCCACAGTAAAGTCCACGTGGCCCGGTGTATCAATTATGTTAACTCGAGTGTCTTTCCATTGTGCGGTAGTAGCAGCGGAGGTTATGGTAATACCACGTTCCTGCTCCTGCTCCATCCAGTCCATAGTGGCAGAGCCGTCGTGTGTTTCACCGATCTTATGCGTCTTGCCCGTATAGAAGAGAATTCTCTCAGTTGTAGTTGTTTTGCCGGCATCAATGTGTGCCATGATGCCAATATTTCTTGTCTTCTCTAAAGGAAAACTTCTAGGCATTGTTGTACCTCCTTCCTGCTAAATATAATAGCGATAAATGCATCATTGCTGCACTTACCATCTGTAGTGTGCAAAAGCTCTGTTTGCTTCAGCCATCTTGTGTGTATCTTCTTTTTTCTTGACCGCTGAGCCTGTGTTGTTGGCTGCATCGATCAGCTCTTTTGCGAGACGTTCAGCCATAGTCTTTTCGCCTCTTGCTCTTGTGTACTTTGTCAGCCATCTCAGACCTAATGTCTGTCTTCTGTCACTTCTCACTTCGACCGGGACCTGATAGTTGGCACCGCCTACTCTTCTTGCTCTTACTTCGAGAACAGGCATAATGTTGCTCATGGCTTTTTCAAATACTTCCAGTGGATTTTCGCCCGTCTGTTTTTCAATCATTTCAAACGCTCCATACACGATGGCCTGGGCGGTTCCCTTCTTACCGTCTAACATGATGCTGTTGATGAGCTTCGCTACAACAACGCTTCCGTAAATCGGATCAGGAAGCACTTCTCTCTTTGGTACATTACCTTTTCTTGGCACTTCTCTTCCCTCCTTGCTTGCGGATTCCGTGTATCCCTGCGGGATCGACCGGAATTCTCGCGCAATTTTAACTGAAATTTCTTAAATTGCACGCTTCTCTTCACTCCCCGTAAGGGGGAATTACTCTGCATCTGTCTGCAATTCAATGACGATGCAGTCTTGCTCGTGGGGTACTCGCCCCGGGTCTCTCTCCCGGCGCGCGGCGCTCAATATATGCAAATTACTTATATATATTAAGAGCTCTGAACGCCCGATTACCTATTTCTTCTTAGGTCTCTTCGCTCCGTACTTCGAACGAGCCTGGCTTCTGTTCGCTACACCGGCGGTGTCGAGCGTTCCTCTGATGATGTGATATCTCACACCCGGGAGGTCCTTGACTCTGCCACCTCTGATCAGAACGACACTGTGCTCTTGTAAGTTGTGGCCGATTCCCGGAATGTAAGCTGTGACTTCGATTGTGTTAGTCAGCTTTACTCTGGCAACCTTTCTCAGGGCCGAGTTTGGCTTTTTCGGTGTGACCGTCTTGACTGAAGTGCATACGCCTCTTTTCTGCGGTGAATTTGTGTCAGTCGGTTTTCTTCTCAGCGAGTTCATACCTTTACCGAGAGCAGGGGCTGCAGACTTCTTTTCAAAGCTCGTTCTGCCTTGGCGTACTAATTGGTTAATAGTAGGCATTCATGGTTCTCCTTTCATCGTAATTTATGCTAAAGCCTTCAGGCTAAAAGCCAACAAATATTTTATCACCAAAACATCCCTGAAGTCAAGTAATTTCTTGACTTCAAGGTTTGTTCCGCAATATGACTGTTTTTATTCAAATTCTTCTAAATCGTCCTCACTGATTTCAAAGATGTCGTTCTCTTTCTGATAGGAGATGTCCATATCCGCGAGGCTTCTGTATTCGTTCTCTTCTTCATCGCCAAACCCAAACATATAACCGTTCTGTTCTGCTTCGTCCGCAAAGCGCGCTTCGTTCAGTTCAGCTTCATACGACTGCATCAATTCCGTATTGACACCGTAGTCGAGATTGATATTCTTGTAGCGTTTCATACCCGTACCGGCAGGGATAAGTTTACCGATAATGACGTTTTCCTTCAAGCCGAGTAACTTATCGTTCTTGCCTTTAATAGCCGCATCGGTAAGTACCCTGGTTGTTTCCTGGAAGGATGCTGCAGAAAGGAAGGAATTCGTTGCCAACGACGCCTTAGTGATACCGAGCAGTACACGTCTGTATTGACAAGGCTCTCCGCCTGCCGCAATTGCCGCTTCGTTCTCCTCTTCGATTTCAAATCTGCTGTACAATCCGCCCGGAAGCAGGTTTGTATCGCCCGAATCCTCAATCTTTAGCTTGGAGAGCATCTGGCTTACGATAACTTCAACGTGCTTGTCGTTAATGTCAACACCTTGATTCTTATATACCCTTTGTACTTCCTTGATCAGATATTGGTATACGCCCTCTATGCCGTTCAGCCTGAGGATATCGTGCGGGTTGAGCGGTCCTCGAGTGATATTCTGTCCGGCGAGAATGTAATCGCCTTCTTTGACATTTATGCGTGCACCGTAAGGTACAATGTATACTCTCTGCTCTTCGCCGCGAATCTTGACCTCAGTCTTGTTGTCGGGACGCTGTTCAATCGAAACGACAGTACCGTCAGCCTCGCAGATTTCAGCGATACCTTTTGGTTTGCGCGCTTCAAACAGTTCCTCAACTCTCGGAAGACCTTGGGTGATATCGCTGCCCGCAACACCGCCCGTATGGAAGGTTCTCATAGTAAGCTGTGTACCCGGCTCACCGATCGACTGAGCCGCTGTAATGCCGACTGCTTCACCGATATTAACCGATTCACCTGTGGCCAAGTTTCTGCCGTAGCACTTAGCACAGATACCGTGCTTGCTGTGACATGTCATGACCGAACGGATTGCCACAGCTTCGATGCCCGAAGCTTCAATTTTTTCTGCGGCATCCTCTGAAATTTCCTCGTTCTGCTCGACAATCAACTCTCCCGTTTCCGGATGGTAAATGTCCATCAGCGAGGTTCTTCCTATTATTCTCAATTTTAAAGGTTCTATTACTTCTTTTCCGTCCGTGAACGCTCTGACCTCGATACCCTCGTCGGTACCGCAGTCGAATTCTCTTACAATAACATTGTGCGAAACGTCTACGAGACGTCTTGTCAGGTATCCGGAGTCGGCTGTTCGCAGCGCCGTATCGGCGAGACCCTTTCTGGCACCGTTACTCGAGATGAAGTATTCGAGTACGGAAAGACCTTCACGGAAGTTGGCTTTGATTGGGATTTCTACAGTTTTACCGGTAGCGTTGGCCATCAGTCCACGCATTCCGCCGATCTGTCTGATCTGGCTCTTACTTCCTCTGGCTCCCGAGTTCGCCATGATGAACAAATTGTTCAGGCTGCCCAGTGACGACATCAGTGCATCGGCAACCTCATCGGCAGTCTTGGACCAGATGCTGATAACCTTATCATAACGTTCCTGATTGGACATCAGTCCGCGTCTGTAAGCTTTTTCGTATTTTTCTACCTGCTTTTCGGCTTCGGCGATAATCACAGGCTTTTCAGCCGGAATCTCCATGTCCGAAATGCTGATTGTGACGGCTCCCTTCGTCGAATAGTGGAAACCTATCGATTTAATGTAGTCGAGCATCAGCACCGTTCTCGTGTTGCCGTGTACTCTGTAGCATTTGTCGATAATCTGACCGAGCTTTTTCTTGTCGCAAAGGAAGTCGATTTCCAATGAGTATTTGTCTTTTTCCCTGTCGACGTAGCCGAGATCCTGCGGAATCTGTTGGTTAAAGATGAATCTTCCGACGGTTGATTCAATCAATTTTCCTCTTTTATCGTCAGACCCGTTATACATTCTCACTTTTACTTTTGCGTGAATGCCGACGACACCGTTGTTGTAAGCCATCAACATTTCATCGAAATCGGTGAAAATCTTGCCGTCACCCTTTTCGGCATAGGTATTGCGCTCTTCCACTCCCGGATGAGTCAAATAATACGCACCCAAAATCATATCCTGCGTCGGCGTAGCAATCGGAGAACCGTCCTTCGGCGCCAGGATGTTGTTGATCGAAAGCATCAAGAATCTGGCTTCAGCCTGCGCCTCTACCGAAAGCGGTACGTGTACAGCCATCTGGTCGCCGTCNNGGATGCAGCTTGATGGCCTTACCTTCAACAAGGACCGGCTCAAAAGCTTGGATACCCAATCTGTGAAGGGTCGGGGCACGGTTGAGCATAACGGGATGCTCTTTAATAACCTCTTCAAGTACATCCCAGACTTCCGTCCTGATCTTTTCAACCATCCTCTTGGCACTCTTGATGTTGTGCGCATAACCGTTTTCTACGAGTTTTTTCATAATGAACGGTTTAAACAGTTCAAGCGCCATCTTCTTCGGANNGCCTGGATACCCAGACGGTGCAGCGTAGGCGCACGGTTCAGCAGAACCGGATGATCGTGGATGACATTTTCCAGCGCATCCCATACTTCCGCAGACGCACGGTCTACCATCTTTCTTGCGCTCTTGATGTTTGCAATGACCTTGGTGTCCACCAGACGTTTCAGCACGAACGGCTTGAACAGTTCCAGCGCCATTTCCTTCGGCAGACCGCACTGATACATTTTCAGCTCCGGTCCGACAACGATTACCGAACGGCCGGAATAGTCGACACGCTTGCCGAGAAGGTTCTGTCTGAATCTTCCCTGCTTACCCTTGAGCATATCTGAGAGGGATTTCAGCGGGCGCGAACCCGGACCGGTCACCGGTCTTCCTCTTCTGCCGTTGTCTATCAATGCATCGACTGCTTCCTGAAGCATCCTCTTCTCGTTCCTGACGATAATGTCCGGAGCTCCGAGCTCGAGCAGTCTGTTAAGTCTGTTGTTTCTGTTGATTACGCGCCTGTAGAGGTCGTTTAAGTCGGATGTCGCGAAACGGCCGCCATCAAGCTGCACCATAGGTCGCAAATCCGGCGGAATTACCGGTATGACCTCAAGAATCATCCAATCCGGACGATTGTGCGAGAGACGCAGTGCTTCGATTACTTCGAGGCGTCTGACTATCCTGATTTTTTTCTGTCCGGTTGCAGTCTTAAGCTTTTCTCTGAGATCAGCCGACAGTTCCGTTAAATCTATCTGCGCGAGTAAATCACGCACGGCTTCTGCGCCCATGGCTGCCTTAAAGCCGTTGCCGTAACGTTCCTTCGCATCTCTGTACTGCTGTTCCGTCAGGACTTCCTTGTACCCGAGATCGGTATCGCCTTTATCCGTTACGATATATGCTGCGAAGTAGAGCACCTTTTCGAGGTTACGCGGAGAGATATCGAGTACCAGTCCCATCCGCGACGGAATTCCTTTGAAATACCAAATATGAGAAACCGGTGCGGCGAGCTTAATGTGCCCCATGCGCTCTCTTCTGACCTTCGCTTTTGTGACTTCAACACCGCATCTGTCGCAAACGATCCCCTTGTAGCGGATTCTCTTGTACTTTCCGCAATGGCACTCCCAGTCCTTCGTCGGTCCGAAAATCCTCTCGCAGAGAAGGCCGTCCTTTTCCGGTTTCAAGGTCCTATAGTTGATGGTTTCAGGCTTTGTCACCTCACCGTGCGACCAACTTAAAATTTTCTCCGTCGAGGCAAGGTTTATCTGCAAAGATTCAAAATTATTTAATTCGTAATTGTTATTATCGTTCAAGGAGATCCTCCTCCCTTTCTATACGAACCACTTTTTTATTGTGATTCATTCAATACTATTTCCCTTACGGCAACGCCGCTTAGGTCAAACTTATCTTGACCGTATTCAATCTTTGAATAGTATTATAGCTCTTCGGGTAAATCGTCTGTGAAATCTTCAGTATTTGCAAGATCGATATCGACATCGATATCGTTTTCGTCCGCATCATCGCCGTCTGCAAGGTCGAAGCCATCATCGAAGTCTTCTTCAAAATCCCTGCGTTCAAAATTGTCGTCAACGCCGACGTCTATCATGCCTTCAAGTGCAGTTGCGCCGTCCGTATCGACGGATTCTCTGATCTCTATTTCCTCGTTATTTTCCGAGAGGACCTTGACGTCCAATGCAAGAGCCTGCATTTCCTTAATCAATACTTTGAACGATTCCGGAATTCCCGGTTCAGGGATGTTTTCACCCTTGACGATAGCCTCGTAAGTCTTCACACGACCTACAATATCATCGGATTTTACCGTGAGAATTTCTTGAAGCGTATAAGCGGCTCCGTATGCTTCGAGCGCCCACACTTCCATCTCGCCGAAGCGCTGTCCTCCAAACTGCGCTTTTCCGCCAAGCGGTTGCTGTGTCACAAGTGAATAAGGTCCCGTACTTCTCGCATGGATCTTGTCATCGACGAGATGGTGAAGCTTGAGCATATACATGTAACCTACCGTTACATCATTGTCAAACTCCTCACCTGTCCTGCCGTCGCGCAGTCTGAGCTTGCCGGTTTTCGAATAACCGCATTCGTCGAGCAGATCGATAATATCCTGCTCGCCTGCGCCGTCAAATACAGGGGTCGCAATATACCAATCCTTGTACTTCGCAGCAAGACCGAGATGTACCTCGAGTACCTGTCCTACGTTCATTCTGGAAGGCACGCCGAGCGGGTTCAACATGACCTGCAGCGGCTCTCCGTTTTCCATGAACGGCATATCTTCTTCCGGAAGAATTCTCGAGATTACACCCTTATTTCCGTGACGACCTGCCATCTTGTCGCCAACCTGGATTTTTCTTTTGGTAGCGATATAACAGCGTACCAGCTTGTTGACGCCCGGCGGCAATTCGTCGCCGTTCTCCCTCGAGAACACTCTGACATCTACTACGATACCGGTCTCACCGTGCGGCACACGGAGGGATGTATCCCTGACTTCTCTTGCCTTTTCTCCAAAGATGGCGCGCAGCAAACGTTCTTCAGCCGTCAGCTCCGTCTCACCTTTCGGAGTTACTTTTCCAACCAGGATATCCGACGAGTTGACTTCGGCACCAATGCGAATGATACCGTCTTCATCGAGGTCGCGAAGTGCATCCTCACCCACGTTCGGGATATCTCTGGTAATTTCCTCGGGGCCGAGCTTTGTATCTCTGGCTTCCGATTCGTATTCTTCAATATGGAGCGATGTCAGCACATCCTCCATAATCAGTCTTTCATTTAATATAATGGCGTCTTCGTAATTGTAGCCTTCCCATGTCATAAATCCTATGAGGAGGTTTTTACCGAGCGCAACTTCACCGAGATCTGTCGACGGACCGTCGGCAATTACCTCGCCTGCCTCGATGTGTTCACCGTGGCTGACAATCGGGCGCTGGTTAATGCAAGTGCCCTGATTTGAGCGCTTGAATTTCAGCAAGTTGTAGCTGTCTTTGCCGGTGCCGTCATCTCTGACGATGATAATCTTCTGCGCGTCGACGAATTCAACTGTACCCGCATTTTTTGCGAGTACCACAACGCCTGAATCCCTTGCTGCGCGCGATTCCATACCGGTGCCGACATACGGCGCCTGAGTTACCAAGAGCGGTACCGCCTGACGCTGCATGTTCGATCCCATCAGCGCACGGTTCGCATCGTCGTTCTCGAGGAACGGAATCATCGCTGTCGCCACTGAAACGACCTGTTTCGGCGAAACATCCATATAGTCAATCTTTTCGCGCGGAACGAGGGCTATTTCACCGCCCATACCTCGCGACGCGACCTTGGCGTTTACGAAATGACCTTCCTCATCGAGCGGCTCATTGGCCTGTGCGATAATCATCATTTCTTCTTCATCGGCAGTCAGATATTCAACAGTCTCCGTAACTCTGCCGGTTTCTTTATCTACTTTGCGGTACGGCGTCTCGATGAATCCGTACTCGTTGATCTTGCCGTATGTTGTAAGAGAACCGATAAGTCCGATGTTCGGACCTTCAGGCGTCTCAATCGGACACATTCTTCCATAGTGTGAATAGTGTACGTCTCTGACTTCAAAGCCCGCGCGCTCCCTTGAAAGACCGCCCGGTCCGAGTGCGGAGAGTCTTCTTTTGTGTGTAAGCTCGGCCAGAGGATTCGTCTGGTCCATGAACTGAGACAGCTGTGAACTGCCGAAAAATTCCTTGATTGAAGCCGTGACCGGACGTATGTTCATCAGGGCCTGCGGCGTGGTCACGTCGATGTCCTGAATTGTCATTCTTTCCTTAACAACTCTCTCCATTCGAGCCAAGCCGATGCGGAACTGATTCTGCAACAGCTCGCCTACTGTTCTGAGCCTTCTGTTGCCGAGATGGTCGATATCGTCCGTATTACCCACACCGTGATTGAGATTTAGGATATAGGATACGGATGCCACGATATCGTCTATGATAATATGTTTTGGGTTAAGCTCGTGTTTTCTTGCGAGTATCGCCTCTTTGATTTCTTTTTCACCTTGGTTCTCCGCGAGGATTTCCATCAGAACAGGATAATATACCTTTTCCGGGATTTTAATATCCGCGATGTCGAACTCAATATAATTTTTGATATCGACAAAGTGGTTGCCGATAACCTTCGTTACTGTGCCGTTTTCAAATTTATCGTACACGAAAACGGTTTTTACTCCTGCGTTCTCGATTTGAACCGCCAATATTCTGTCAATCTTTTGATCCTTCTCGACCAGTAATTCTCCGGTGTTTGGATCAAACACATCATCGGCAGCCACACAACCTGAAATTCTCTGCGATAAGCCTAATTTCTTGTTGAACTTATAGCGGCCGACCTTAGCCAAGTCGTAACGCTTGGGCTCAAAAAACAACGAATCGAGCAGAGACTTCGCACTCTCCACTGTCGGTGGTTCGCCCGGTCTCAGCTTTTTGTAGATTTCCTTCAAACCTTCTTCAGTACTGTCTGTCGTATCCTTATCCAGCGTTCTCATTAAACGCACATCATCTCCGAATAGGTCTATAATCTCCTGATTCGTACCGAATCCGAGCGCTCTCAGCAATGTTGTAACGGGTTGTTTTCTCGTACGGTCCACTCTCACGCTGATAATCTCGTTCGAGTCGGTTTCATACTCCAACCACGCACCCCTGTTGGGAATGATCGCCGTAGAATACAACTTATTGTTTGATTTGTCGACCGTCACATCGTAGTACGGTCCCGGTGAGCGCACGAGCTGTGTAACCACGACTCTTTCAGCGCCGTTATATATGAAAGTCCCCTTTTCTGTCATCAGAGGGAAGTCTCCCATGAACACTTCCTGCTCTTTGACTTCTCTGGTTTCTTTGTTGACAAGTCTGACTCTTACTTTTAGAGGAGCTGCGTATGTTACGTCTCTTTCCTTACACTCGTTTTGTTCATATTTCGGAGGATCGTTCAGCGAATAATCGATGAATTCAAGGATAAGATTCCCTGCATAATCTTTTATTGGGGATACATCCTCAAATACTTCTCGTAAACCTTCTCGAATGAACCAGTCATAAGATTCCGTCTGTATTTGAATCAAGTTCGGCATTTCGGCTACTTCGTTGATCTTGGAGAAGCTCATGCGTGTTTTCCTACCGAATTGTACGGGCTGCGGCATATTCATCACTCCTTATATTTTACCAAATTACATTAGCGTGGCAGTCTATTATGATATCATACGTTCGTCAATAAGTCAAGATAATACAAGGTAATTTTAACTATTTTTATAATTTTTTAAACAAGCTTATACTGAGAACGTTAAAATTATCGATTTGTGACGGCCCAAACGGTCAGCAATTGATTGAAAAGCACCCCGAGCAAATATTTTGTCGGGGTGCTTTAGTGCTTATCGGTTTATATAAAGTTGACTATTTGAGTTCTACAGCTGCGCCAACTTCTTCAAGCTGAGCTTTAATCGCTTCGGCTTCTGCCTTTTCGATGCCTTCCTTAATGTTTGAAGGAGCACCGTCTACCAATTCCTTAGCTTCCTTCAGTCCGAGGCCTGTCAGTTCTCTTACAACCTTGATAACCTTAATTTTCTCGGAGCCTGCGCTTGCGAGAACAACTGTGAATTCAGTCTGTTCTTCAACTTCCGCAGCACCTGCTGCACCGGCTACAGCTACAGGAGCTGCTGCGCTTACGCCGAATTCCTCTTCACAAGCCTTAACCNNGCTTCGATAATTTGATCTTTATTCATCTTTCTTTCTCCTTTTTTCAAATTAACCCGTACAGAAAATTTCTGTTTCGATTTTTATTGCGCTGCCTTTGCGTCGGCGATAGCTTGGAATGTACGTACTGCCTTGGATACAGGCGATTGAATGCTTCCCATGAACTTCGCGATGAGCTGTTCTCTGGACGGAATCGATGCGACGGCTTCGATTCCCTTTGCATCGTAATAAGTTCCTTCTACAACGCCGGCCTTGAACTGCATCTTTTTGTATTCTTTAATTACGCCGTCAAGGATTCTTGCAGGCGCAGTCGCATCTTCTGTGGAAAATGCGAAAGCAGACGGTCCGTCGAGAACCTGTGACAGTTCCTCATACGGTGTTCCCTTGATGGCTCTCTTTACGAGTGTATTCTTATATACCGTGTAGTCTACGTTCGCTTCGCGGAGCTTCTTTCTCATAGCATCCGCCTCTGCAACAGTAGTACCGATATAATCGATTACCACTACAGAAAGTGCGCTGTCAAATTTTTCTTTAATCTCATCTATTATAATCTGTTTTTGCGCTTGTGCTTCTACTGACATGTTCCGGTCTCCTCTCTTTGACTGCAAAACAGTCTCATATTCTGCGGTACAGTGTAAAAAAGTCACAGCAAATTGCTGTTGTATAAAAAACCTCGCAGAGACAAAACTATGCGAGGCCAATACTTTTTATATTGTACCTCGGCGGGAAATTAAGCTTTCGCACCCGCTGTCTTCGGTTTTATTTTCATATTAATATTGGATTTTTGCAGGGTTGACTTTGATTCCGGGACCCATCGTAGCTGTGACCGTAACGCTCTTCAAGTACTGTCCTTTGGCTGCCGCCGGCTTAGCCTTTACGATAGCTTCCATCAGTGCGTTGAAGTTGTCTTGCAGCTTTTCACTGCCAAACGATGCTTTGCCGATCGGCGTGTGAATGATGTTCGTCTTGTCAAGTCTGTACTCTACTTTACCTGCTTTGATTTCTTCAAGCGCCTTGGCGATATCCATCGTTACGGTGCCTGACTTAGGGTTTGGCATCAAGCCCTTCGGGCCGAGCACTTTACCCAGACGGNNCCCATCATATCCGGCGTTGCTACGACTACGTCGAAATCAAACCAGTTTTCCTGCTGAATTTTCTGTGCCAATTCTTCCGCGCCTACGTAATCCGCACCTGCCTCTTCGGCTTCCTGTGCTTTCGGTCCCTTAGCAAATACGAGAACCTTTACCGTCTTACCTGTTCCGTGCGGAAGAACGATTGCACCTCTGACCTGCTGGTCTGCATGT
>DCTM01000063.1:9598-22341 GCA_002329565.1 Firmicutes bacterium UBA1440 | reverse complement strand
AGTAGGTTCCGGCGTTGTAACGGAAATCATCGAATAATATTAAAAGAAGTATATTGCGGGCGGAGTGATTTTGAATCTCTCCGCCCGTGCAGTTTGTAAAGAAAAAAATTGCTGTTTTGAAAAAAAGTGCTTGCATAAGTACACAAATGGGTGTATTATCATAAATATAAATTAATAAATATACAACGACAACGCATAAAACCCCATAAAATATGCAATTAATGTATAAAATCGAGAATAAGAGATATGAAATCTGAAACTGATGCGGGGATATGCAAGTAGAAGGAAGGAATTGATATGATGAAGATGGAAAAGACAAAGAAATTTGTACTGCTGGCACTGACTATGGTGCTGGTATTTTCACTGGCAGCTTGTGGCGCACAGAGCGGCGGAGATGAAGATGTCGTCACATATAAGGCAGTAACAGAGCCTTCGTTCCCACCGTTCGATACGACGGATGAAGACGGCAATATCATTGGCTTTGATATGGACTTAATGAACGCGATTGCAGAAGATCAGGGATTTAAGGTTACGTACGAAGCACTCGCATTTGATGCACTTATCCCGGCATTGCAGGCAGGCAACGCAGATATTATTACAGCCGGCATGAATGCAGAAGATCCGGCACGTCAGGCCAAGGTTGACTTTTCTAAGACATATTATGATTCGGCACTGGTCGTAGTAGTTAAGAAAGATAATACCACAGTCAACGGATTCAATGATCTCACGGCAGACATGAAGGTTGCAAGCCAGATCGGTACAACCGGAGCCGACAAGACAAATGAATTGAAGGCCAACGGACAGATCAAAGAAGCTGTTATCCTCGATGCTTTCACAACATGCATGCTGCAGTTGCGCAACGGTGACGTGCAAGCGGTTATTATCGACAAGCCGGTTGCTGAATCTTATGTTGCGAAACAGCCGGATTTCGTGAAGATCGTCGGAGAACCTGAAGGTGCGGAATCCTACGGATTTGCCGTACAGAAGGGCAACAAAGAACTGCTTGACAAAATCAATGCAGGCTTGCAGAATATGATAGACAACGGAACCTACGATGCTCTGATTGAGAAGTGGTTCTAAACAATAAAACGAACAAATAGCAGATAGGAGATTGTGCAGTGGGTTTATATCTGGATGGATTTTTAATCGCGCTGAAAGGCGCACCCGTTACAATCGGAGTCAGCTTGATCGCCGTAGCCCTGGGAGTATGCCTGGGGCTCGGTATTGCTTTGATGAGATTATCGAAGCATTGGATCTTGAAGATTCCGGCAACTATATACGTTGAAATCGTGCGTGGAACGCCAATTGTTGTGCAGGCGTTTATTTTTGCGTACGGCATACCGCAGCTTTTGCAGGCAAACGGAGTACCGTTTAAATGGGATCAATTGATTATTCCTGCCGTAATAGTTTGTTCTCTCAACAGCGGTGCCTATGTCGCGGAGGTTATCCGAAGCGGACTGCAGGCTGTCGATAAGGGTCAGATGGAAGCGGCACGCTCTCTGGGCATGAGCTACACTATGTCCATGCGCCTGATTATCATCCCGCAGGCATTTAGAATTATTCTGCCGGCGCTCGGCAACGAATTTGTCACCTTGATCAAAGAAACTTCGGTATTGTCATTTGTCGGTGTAGTTGAAATTATGAGAAAGGGTACGCTGTGGAATGCAGCCACGTTTGAGACATTCCCTGCTTACATAGGGGTGGCCTGTGCGTATATGGTATTGACAATCCCACTCTCGCGTCTCGTAAACTATGTGGAGCGCAGGATGGCTGTCGACAAAAAGGATGATGCACCGAAACTCCCGATTGATAAGTCGGAGGTTGCTGCAGAGGCTTCACTGCGGAAGGGGATGGTGTAGGAAATGATAGAAGTAAAAGGATTGAAAAAGAGTTTCGGCGATAATCTTGTATTGAAAGGAATTGACGAGATCATCAACGACGGGGAAGTGGTTTGCGTTATAGGACCTTCGGGATCGGGCAAAAGCACCTTCCTTCGTTGCATCAATATGCTGGAGGAACCGACTGCCGGAACGATACACATTGACGGTGTGCAGGTAACGATCGAACACATCAACGAGACGAGGAAGAATATGGGAATGGTATTTCAGAACTTCAACCTGTTCCCGCATATGAGCGTGCTGGAAAATATCACCGTAGCCCCGATTAAAGTATTGGGAATGAAATGTCATGATGCGGAAGTTCGCGCAAAGGACTTGCTTAAGAAGGTTGGACTCGAAGAAAAGGCTGAAGCGTTTCCTTCGTCGCTTTCCGGAGGTCAAAAGCAGCGTGTGGCGATTGCTCGTGCATTGGCGATGGAGCCAAAGATTATGCTCTTCGACGAGCCGACAAGCGCACTCGATCCGGAAATGGTAGGAGAGGTATTGGATGTTATGAAGGCTCTTGCACACAGCGGAATGACTATGATTATAGTCACGCACGAAATGGGGTTTGCAAGAGAGGTAGCTGACAGAGTGCTGTTCATGGACGACGGATATATTGTCGAGCAAGGGTCTCCGGAAGAATTGTTCGGAAACCCAAAAGAAGTGAGAACGCAGGCATTTTTGAGCAAGGTGCTTTAATGTTATCACTAAGTAACAAGCATGCAAGCAGAAATACTGCACAAAAATTTACACATTTATGATATAATGGTTGACGGAATAATTCTATTCCGTCAATTTTTATGTTGGAGAAACAGATGAATCAAAGCTATTTGGAAATATTGAATGAAAAACAAAGAGANNATATTGGCAGGTGCCGGCAGCGGAAAGACGAGCACGATGACGTGCCGTATCGCCAACTTGATAGATAACGGCGTGAGCCCATATAACATCCTTGCCGTAACCTTTACTAATAAGGCGGCAGGCGAGATGCGTGAGCGTGTTGAGGCACTTGTAGGCAACCGCGCGGATAATATGTGGATACAAACCTTCCATTCGGCTTGTTTGCGCATACTGCGAACGCATGCCGAACGCATCGGCTATGCGAGCGGCTTCGTGATCTACGATCCGACAGACCAGAAGACGGTGCTGAAGAATATCATCAAAGCGTATAACCTTGATGACAAGAAGTTTACACCTGCCTACTTTATGTCAATCATCAGCGATTGCAAGAACAAGTTCATCAGTCCCGCGCAATTTGCCGCTCAAAACGAAAGCGATTTTCGAGGAAAGACAGCAGCGAATGTTTATGCGGATTATCAGAAGGAATTGCGCAAGAACAATGCCATGGATTTCGACGATCTCTTGATCAACACCGTCAAGCTGTTCGAAGAGAACGAGGATGTGCTGCTCAAGTATCAAAACAAGTTCCGCTATGTTATGGTCGACGAATATCAGGACACTAACTACGTACAATATTTATTTATAAAGATGATCGCGAAGGGTCACAACAATATATGCGTGGTCGGCGACGACGATCAGTGCATTTATGAGTGGCGGGGTGCGGATATAAGCAATATTCTTAACTTCGAGCGTGACTTTTGCGGTACTAAGACGGTCAAATTGGAACAGAACTATCGCTCATGTGCAAACATAATCGAGGCGGCCCATTCGGTGATCAAAAAAAATGCAAGGCGCAAAAACAAAAAACTCTGGACCGAAAAAGAGGCCGGAGATAAGGTTATATATTTTCGTGCCGATACCGAGAAGGAGGAGGCGGCCTATGTGGCTCAGGAGACAGATCATCTTTGTGGGACGACATTGTACTCCGACAAGCTTAAGTACAGCGACTTTGCCATCCTTTACAGGACAAATGCGCAGTCCAGAAACTTCGAAGAAGCCCTATCGGCTCGTCGCATCCCGTACAGAGTACTCGGCGGCACGCGCTACTACGACAGGAAAGAAATCAAGGACATGATGTCATATATGCGCTTGGTGTTAAATCCGGCGGATGACGTTGCCTTGACTCGTATAATTAACGAACCAAAGCGAGGAATCGGTGCCAAGACAATCGAGAAGATTCATACGTTGGCCGCCGTTCGCGGTGAAAGCATGCTCGACACACTCTCCGACGAGGAAGTGGCCGGAAGTTTTTCTCTTAAATCGGCGAACGGAATTCGACAGATGACGGAGGTCATTCGCCAATATGCAAGTGAAAAAGACAATCTTCGTGTATCGGATATATACGATGGATTATTGGTGAAGAGCGGATATCTCAAAGCGCTCGAGGAGCAGCGCACGGTCGAGGCAGAGGGCAGGATAGAGAACCTGCTCGAGTTCAAATCCGTCATATACGAATATGAGAAGGATAATCCGATGCTCTCGCTTGAGGACTTCATGGAGCGCATCGCTCTTCTGTCCGAGGTTGATAACCACAATCCCGACGAGAATGCTGTTGTTCTGATGACATTGCATGCGGCTAAGGGACTCGAATTTCCCGTTGTTTTTATCCCGGGCATGGAGGACGGTCTCTTTCCCGGGTACAGGGCGATGGATAAGGAAGGCGGATTGGAAGAGGAGCGGCGTCTGTGCTATGTGGGCATGACGCGAGCCAAGGAACGGCTCTATCTGGTGTCGGCGGCTGTGCGTACCTTGTACGGCAAAACGGACTATACGAAAGAGTCGAAATTCTTGTATGAGATAGATGCGCATCTGCTCGATGGCGCACCAGAACGCGGAAGCGCGACGCGGAAAGCTGTGGACGGCTACAGCAGGACAGAGCCGGTACGACCGTTTGACAGCTTGAAGTATGCGAAGGCCGAGGTGCGCAATACGGCCGAAGGTGCAGATAAAGGTCTGCAGGCGGGCGACCGGGTAAATCACGCGAAGTTCGGTCCGGGCCTGGTGCTTGAAGCGGATGCCAAGACTGTGACGGTTGTCTTTGACAGCGTCGGCATTAAACGACTGGCAAAGGACATTGCTCCGTTGAAAAAAATATAAAAGAGGACAATTTATGGATAGAATGAGAGAGCTGATCGCGATACTCAGCGAAGCGGATAAGGCATATTATACGGAAGACCGTGAAATTATGTCCAATCTGGAATACGACAGACTTTACGATGAGCTTAAGGAACTCGAACGCGATACCGGCATAGTGCTTGCGGGCAGCCCGACGGCACGGATAGGTTACGAGGTGTCGACAGAGCTGCCGAAGGAGACTCATGCTGTGACGATGCTTTCGCTTGATAAAACGAAGGACCCGGCTGCACTGGTTGCTTGGCTCGGTGACAAGGTCGGTCTGCTTTCTTGGAAGCTCGACGGGCTGACGGTTTCTCTCACCTATGAGGACGGCGAGCTCGTCAAAGCCGTCACTCGCGGAAACGGACAGATCGGAGAGGTCATTACTGCGAACGCAAAGACCTTCGTCAACGTGCCGCTTACGATACCCCACAAGGGGAAGGTCATCCTGCGTGGAGAAGCCGTCATCAGCTACTCGGATTTTGAAAAGATCAACGAAACAATCGACGAAGAGATGAAGTACAAGAATCCGCGCAATCTCTGCAGTGGCAGTGTGCGTCAGCTTAACAGCGCTGTAACGGCTCGGCGGCGCGTACAATTTTATGCCTTTGCCCTGCAGATGGCGGAGGGAGTCACCTTTGCACGCAGAAAAGAGCAGTTGGAATGGCTGCGCTCATGCGGCTTTGATATTGTGGAATACAAGGAAGTTGATGCTGCCGGCATTGAGGCTGCCGTGCAAGAGTTTGAGCAAAGAATCAGGGAATTTCCTCTGCCGTCGGACGGCCTTGTGCTCATATACGATGACATCGCATACGGCGATGCACTCGGCAATACGGCGAAGTTTCCGCGCAACTCGATAGCCTTCAAGTGGCAGGACGAGATTAAGGAAACGACACTGAGAGAGATAGAGTGGAGCGCCTCACGTACCGGACTCATCAATCCGATTGCTATTTTCGATCCTGTTGAACTCGAGGGTACGACAGTCTCAAGGGCCTCGCTTCACAATATCAGTATCGCACGGGATTTGGAGCTTGGCATCGGCGATACAGTGACGGTGTACAAAGCGAATATGATTATCCCGCAGATTTCCGATAACCTTACGTGCAGTAACAATCTGCCGATTCCCGAAATCTGTCCGGTATGCGAAGGAGAAACGGTTGTCAGATCGGACAGCGGCGTTGAAACCCTGTTTTGCCCGAACCCCGAATGCCTTGCAAAGCATATTAAGGCATTTACATTGTTTGTTTCGCGCGATGCGATGAACATAGAGGGACTCTCGGAGGCGACGATCGAGAAAATGATTGCCAAGGGCATTGTTAAGGAGTACGCAGATCTCTTTAAGATGGATGCTCATCGAGATACTATCGTCGAGATGGAAGGCTTTGGCGACAAATCGTTCGACCGCCTCATGCGGGCCGTGCAGAAAGCACGCAAGACAAATGTTATTCGTTTCCTCTACAGCCTCGGTATTCCGGGGATTGGTATTGCCAACGCGCGTCTGATAGCACGAGCCTGCGGCGGAGAATGGGAAAAGATTGTCGGCATCACGCGCGAAGAATTGCTCCTGATTGACGGTATCGGTGAGGTCATGGCAGACAATTACCGGGCTTTCTTTGATAAACCTGAGAACCTGCGCCTTGTAGACGATGTGTTGCAGGAAATCGAATTTGAGCCGATCGAATTGCCGAGTAGTGCGAATGCGCGCCTGCAGGGAAAGACCTTTGTCATTACCGGTTCACTGCAACACTTTGAGAACAGAAAGCAGCTTGAGGAATTGATCGATAAAAACGGCGGCAAAAATGCCGGCTCTATTTCTGCCAAGACATCGTATTTGATAAACAATAACATTGAATCGTCTTCGTCCAAGAACAAGAAGGCACGTGAATTGGGAATCCCGATTATAACCGAAGAGGAATTCATCGAAATGTTGAAATAAGGACGGAAAAATGAAAGAACAGATTTTACCCGTAGGAAAATTGGACAGCGATATATTGAAGGAAATCGTCTTTGACAAAATCACGTTTAAGAGAGAGGAAGTAAAGACGAGACCCGGTATCGGGGAAGATTGTGCCGTCGTCGATTTCGGCGCTTACGACTGCGTAATTTCCACAGACCCGATCACGGCTTCCGTCAAAGATATAGGCAGGCTATCTATCCATATCTCCTGTAATGACGTGGCCTCAAACGGCGTCGAGCCGCTTGGCATTCTGCTGGCAGTCATGCTGCCGGTCGGCAGTACAACTTCGGATGTCGGTTGCATTATGGAACAGGCGGCAAGGGCCGCAGAACTGTGCGGTGTCGAAATTATGGGAGGCCATACCGAGATTACGCCGGCTGTCAATCAGCCCGTAATCGTCTCCACCGCTCTCGGCAGGGCCGTGGCGGATACTTCGGCGAAAGCCGAAGATATGAAGAACGGTGACCTTATCTATATGACGAAAACCGCGGGACTGGAAGGCACGGGCATCCTTGCATGTGACTTTGCAGATGACCTCAGCACCGTATTGACCGCTGAAGAACTGGCACACGCGAAGGCTATGCTCGATTGTGTTAGCGTAGTCAGAGAAGGGATAATCGCAGGGCGAATCGGCACACACGGAATGCACGATATTACAGAGGGCGGTGTCCTGGGCGCAGTCTGGGAAATGTGTCGCATTTGCGGCAAGGGAGCCAAGCTGTACGAATCTGAAATCCGAGTGGAAGAAGTCACAAAGAAGATATGTGCATATTATGGAATGAACCCTCTGCGTTTGATCTCCAGCGGTTCTATGGTAATAGTTGTGGAACCGGACAAAGCCGCGCAATTAGAAAGTGAGATGCGTGAAGCAGGAATTCTCTGCACCTGCATCGGCGAGGTCACGGATGCGGGCGGCAAGGTGCTGATTGGGGATGAACAAGGACAAACTCGAGAAATCTCACCGCCTGCAAGCGACGAAATATATAAAGCTGTGCGCCGTTAAATTTGATTTGTGCGTCAACCTTAAGGGAGGGACGACATGCAACCGAGAGCAGTTACATACGCTTGTATTTGTTATTTTATCTGGGGTACTCACATACTTTACTGGAATCTGTTTGCCGGATTCTCGTCAGGATTCGTTCTGATAGTAAGAATTTCAAGTTCCTTTCTTGTGACGCTCGTATACCTGGGGGCAATCGGTAAGCTCGGAGAAGTAAAGCGCGTTCTGTGCGATAGGCAAAAGATGCGATTTGTAGTACCGGCGACCGCATTTTTGGGCGCCGACTGGGCACTGTATCTGTGGTGTATTGCGCACGACTACATAATCGACTGTAACATAGGTTATTACCTGAATCCTCTGGTTCTGTTTTTGTTTGGAATCATCCTTTTCAAGGAAAAAGCAAACAACTGGGAGAAGACAGCCGTAATAGTGGCTTGCTTGGGTGTGGTTATCTTTGTTTTCATGACCGGCAGGCTGCCGCTGATGGCAATCTGTACGTCGGTGCTCTTTCCTGCATATGCGATTTTGAAGAAGCTTGCCGAGATTGATCCGATAGTGGGTAATTGCGCTGAGACACTGCTGATGACGCCGGTTGCACTTTTGATCGGAGCCATTTTCCTGAACGGAAGCAACGGGTTCGGAGGTGTAACGGCAACAGACATACCTCTGATGATCGGCGCGGGCATTATCACGGCAGTTCCTATGATAATTTATAACTCTATCGTCAATATGTTGGCGATGAAGTTTGTGGGGATGATGCAATACCTTGGGACGACACTCAGTATGATTATCGGGGTAACTCTGTTGCATCAGGAAATGACTCCCGGAAAGGCAGTTATCACCGGATGTATCATTATAGGAGTGGTAATATTCACGATAGGGAATTTTAAGAAAGCAGAAGAAACGCAACTCCCCGATTTTAATTGACTTATTCGCCGTTTGATATTATAATAATAAGGCACGCAAAATAAATTATATAATTGTCCTTTGACAGCTCCGTCTGCTTAGTTTGGGCCCTGCGCAATAAGACACCGTGAACCTTGTCAGGTCCGGAAGGAAGCAGCAATAAGCGGAGGTTCTTATGTGCCGCAGATCAGCCTTCTCTGATGCGGGCGGAGCTGTCAAAGGACAATTTTTTGTGCACCTACCACATTTGCGATGAAAAAAAGGTGCATATATCAACGCGGAAAGGAGCCGTTTTATGTACAGAGCCTTATACAGAACATATAGGCCCGAGACCTTCCGAGAAATCCTCGGACAGGAACATATTGTAAAGATTCTTCGCAATCAGATCGATTCCGATGCAGTCGGACATGCATATCTGTTCTGCGGGACTCGCGGTACGGGCAAGACGACAATGGCGCGCATCTTGGCCAAAGCTGTCAATTGTACTTCAGGCGGGGAGAGGCCTTGCGGAGTTTGTGAGAACTGCAAAGCAATCAAGGACGGTATCTTTCTCGATGTGACTGAAATCGACGCGGCTTCTAACAACGGCGTAGACAATATCCGTGAACTGCGCGAGAGCGTTAAGTACGCTCCGGCTGTCGGCAGGAGAAAGGTCTACATCGTCGATGAGGTGCACATGCTTTCGGCGGGAGCATTCAATGCGTTGCTTAAGACGCTTGAGGAACCGCCCGATCACGTGATGTTCATTCTCGCGACCACCGAACCGCAAAAGCTGCCCGCAACTATACTGTCACGATGTATGCGTCTTGACTTTAAACGTGTGCCGGAGAACGTGCTCTGTACGGGGATGGCCGCAATCTGCAAGGACAGAGGTGTTGAGATCGAGGAAGGTGCGTTGAGGCTGGTTGCTGTCAACGCAGACGGATCTGTCAGAGACGGACTTTCTATTCTCGATCAGTGTCTGGCGTCGGGAGAGAAACATGTTACGAGAGATAACGTGCTCGAGCTCCTGGGCACTGCAGGGCAGGAAGTATTCATCGAGATGACGGACTGCGTTGCGCGCGGTGATGCGGAGGGGGCATTGCTCCTGCTCAATCGGGTGCTGGCTGACGGCAAAGACACAAGACAATTCACAAAGGACTGGCTGGCGCATTACAGGAATCTGATGATTACGAAATTCGTAAAGGAACCGGCTGACTTTTTAAATATTTCGGAAGAAAACTGCGACAAGTTAATACAACAGGGGAAGGGAATCGATTTGAGCGAGATAAATCGCTGCATTCTCATCCTGGCGGAGACGGCGTCTCAATCGCGTTATTCCACACAGGCGCGCATCCTACTGGAACTGGCTGCCGTCAAGATGGCAAAGCCGCCTGTCGTATCGGAGAATGAAGAGAGGCCGACGCGCGTACCGGCAGAAACGCAGCCGCGGGAGCCGTTGCCGCAAATGAAAACTCAGGCAGTGCAAGCAGCTGCTCCGGAAGAGCAAGCTGTTGCTCCGATCGGGCAACAGAGAAGTGAAGAACCGCGGGCAACTGCAGATGAGCCTCCGCAGGCGACTGCCGGCGAGGTGAAGACGACCGAAGAACCCGATCTGACGAGCCTGTGGCGCAGAGTTTTTGAGATGGGTGAATCCACGAAGAGCAGCTTTAATATCATACGTACGGGAACCCGCCTTGTGAGCATGACGGATGAAGTGTTTAACGTTTCGGCGGGCAATACTTTAAAGTTAAAGTATGTTGAGGACAATCGGGGAGAGCTCGAGCATTTGATGAAGGTTTTGACGGGAAAGCATCGCATGATGAAGGCATTTGTCGATGAACCTGCGGAAAACGGAGGAGGCCAAAGCCTCGAAGAGTTGAAAGCAAGTGTCGAGAGTGCGCTCGGTATCAGCGTGACAATAGAAGAATAGCAAGAGGAAAATATTTTCCTCATCGTATAAAGAAGCAAAGGCAAAAGTTCGGAAGCTGAAAAGTTTTGCCGATGAATTATAACATAAAAGGAGAAAAAGAATATGGGTAAAGGTATGAGAGCCGGCAAAAAACCGTCCGCAAAAGGCGGTAACGCAGATATGCAAAGGCAGCTTGCACAGATGCAGGCTATTCAGAAAATGATGGATGAGAAACAGGCCGAAATTGACCTTATGGAAGCGACGGCAACATCGGGCGGCGGTGCCGTTTCAATCACAGTAAACGGCAAGAAAGAGATTTCCAAGATCGAGATCAAACCGGACGTTGCAGATCCGGACGATATAGAAATGCTGCAGGATTTAATAATCACCGCAGCCAACGAAGCATTAAGACAGATGGAGGAGATCAGCAATGCGGAGATGAACAAGCTTACCTCAAGCTTAGGTCTCGGTATGTAATATGAAGTACTACGCAAAGCCTATTGGTAGGCTGATTAACGAACTGTCAAAACTGCCGGGCATTGGCGGCAAAACATCGCAACGCCTCGCTTTTCACATTCTCTCGATGGAGGATGAACATGCCGAAGCTTTGGCCAACGCGATTATTGATGCCAAGAAAAGCATTCACTTTTGTTCGGTGTGCGGCAACCTGACTGATGTTGATCCGTGTTCGATCTGCAGCGATGCGAGTCGCAACGGCAAAATTGTCTGCGTTGTCGAAAGTCCACAAGATGTTATGGCCATCGAGCGAATCAAGGAGTATCGTGGTTTGTATCACGTTTTGAACGGCGCTATTTCACCGATGGACGGCATAGGGCCCGCTGACATCAATCTCAAATCTCTGATTGTAAGGTTGCAGGAGGACGATACGGTCGAAGAAGTGATTCTGGCGACTAACCCCAATATTGAGGGAGAAGCGACAGCCATGTATATTGCACGTTTGATTAAACCGACCGGTATTGCCGTATCGCGTATCGCTCACGGAATTCCGATCGGCGGAGACCTCGAATATGCCGATGAGGTGACGCTCCTGAAAGCCGTCGAGAACCGTAGGCAACTCTAAAAATGCACGTTGCGTTCCTTGGCAAGATTGATCAGGTAGGAATACCTGGCTTCTGCGGCCATAAGATTATAGCTGGCGTAGTCTATGCCCGCCGTGTCTGTCATTTGGTTGAATACGGACTCCGCGTGCATGACGGCGCGTCGAGCCTCGATGATATCGTCGATAAGTTGTTGATTTTCCGTCCGCGGCGGCATTTCTCCGCGAATGCCGCGGCTTAGACTTTCCGCGACCGACAATGCGCGCGCGGCAGCACCGGTGATGTTGAAATTCATACGATTCCGACCTCCCAAGTGTAAAAGTTTTCCTAAGTCTATTATATTCTCACTGCGCATATTTTATACGGATATGGCGAAGGGAGGGGAATGTTTTGGATTTTGGCATGGAGATAGGAATTTTTTTGGCGTATGGGATTGGTTTTTTTACGGTCTTTTTTTTCGGCAAGCTGTTACTGGCGCCCGTAAGGTTACTCGCACGTCTGCTGTTTAACAGTCTGGCCGGAGCGGGCTTGATTGCACTGGTCAATCTTGTCGGCGGAGCGTTTGGTGTGGGTATCCCGCTGAATATATTAAACGCATTTATTATAGGCATTTTGGGAATCCCGGGCGCACTCATGTTGTTTTTAGGCTTTTTTGTTTAAATTCTAAAGGAAAATAAACAAAAGGCGAAATTCGACATAAAAAATGACAAAAATAAAGCGTACAAAATAAAAAATCTTATTTTTTTTGTGAAAATTTCCAAAATACTGTTTACAATAAATTGCGAATACTATATAATGAGTACGTACGTTAATGCACATCTAAAACGTTATATTTAAAATAACATATTGTAGGAAAAGTAGTACCGGTAGAATGGAGGAGAATTTTGATGGCTATGAAAAAAATGAAAACGATGGACGGTAATGCAGCCGCTGCTTATGTATCATATGCATTTACGGATGTTGCTGCAATCTTCCCGATTACACCATCTTCACCTATGGCCGAGATCGTAGACGATATGGCGGCTCACGGACAGAA
>DCTM01000063.1:2288-9576 GCA_002329565.1 Firmicutes bacterium UBA1440 | reverse complement strand
GCTCCTGATGATTCCGAATATGTACAAGATTGCAGGAGAACTGCTCCCGGGCGTATTCCATGTAACGGCGAGAACTTTGGCAGCTCATGCTCTCTGTATCTTTGGCGATCATTCCGATGTAATGGCTACGAGACAGACAGGCTTTGCGCTTCTTTGCTCCAGCTCCGTTCAGGAAGTAATGGACCTTGCGGGCGTTGCTCACCTCTGCGCAATTAAGGGTCGCGTTCCTTTCCTCCATTATTTCGACGGCTTCAGAACTTCCCACGAAGTACAGAAGATTGAAATGATCGACTATGCTGACTTTGCAAAGCTTTGCGATATGGATGCCGTTAAGGCGTTCAGAGAAAGCGCACTCAATCCGGAACATCCTGTAATCAGAGGTACGGCTCAAAATCCGGACATCTTCTTCCAGGCCAGAGAAGCTGCAAACGCATATTACGACAGACTTCCTGAATTGGTAGCGGATTATATGAAGAAGATCGGCGAAGTAACGGGCAGATCGTACAAGCCGTTCGATTATGTCGGTGCACCGGATGCTGAGCACGTTATCGTTGCGATGGGTTCCGTTTGCGAAACAATTGAAGAGACTATCGACGTTCTTCATGCTAAGGGCGAAAAAGTGGGCCTCGTTAAGGTAAGACTCTACAGACCTTGGGCTCCTGAATATATCAAGGCTGTTATGCCTGCAACCGTGAAGAAGATTGCTGTTCTTGACAGAACAAAAGAACCGGGCGCTCTCGGCGATCCTCTTTACATGGATATTAAGACAATGTACTACGGCGAAGCCAATGCTCCTGAGGTTTATGCAGGCAGATACGGTCTGGGCTCCAAGGATACAACTCCGGGACAGATTGTTGCTGTATATAACAATCTCAAGCTGGATGCACCGAAGGATAAATTCACTATCGGTATCGTAGACGATCTCTATGGCTCTTCCCTCGAGCCTGTTGATATTGCGACAGAACCTGAAGGAACTGTTCGTTGCAAGTTCTGGGGTCTCGGATCCGACGGTACAGTCGGCGCTAACAAGCAGGCCATCAAGATTATCGGTGACAAGACCGATCTTTATGCACAGGGATACTTCGCTTATGACTCGAAGAAGTCCGGCGGTGTTACCATTTCTCATTTGAGATTCGGTAAGAATCAGATTAAGTCAACATACCTCATTACGGAAGCTGACTTTGTTGCTTGCCACAACCAGGCTTATGTACATCAGTACAATCTGCTGAAGGGCCTCAAAAAGGGCGGCACATTCGTGCTGAACTGTACATGGAATCAGGCCGAGTTAGAGGAACATCTCCCTGCCGCAATGAAACAATACATTGCTAAGAATGATATTAACTTCTACACAATCGATGCTACACATTTGGCTCAGCAGATCGGTTTGGGCAATCGTATCAACATGGTTATGCAGGCTGCATTCTTTAAGCTTGCCAATGTAATTCCTGTAGATGAAGCCGTTGGATACCTGAAAGAATCCATCGTTCACGCTTACGGCAAAAAAGGCGAGAAAATCGTTGCTATGAACCAGGCTGCGGTTGATGCCGGCACAGATGCTCTGACTAAGATTGATGTTCCTGCTGCATGGGCAAACGCCGTTGATGCAGAAGGCAAGAAGAAGGATCTTCCGGAATTCATCGAAGAAGTTCTCGTTCCGATGAACAGACAGGAAGGCGACGATCTCCCTGTAAGCACATTCAAAGATATTGCTGACGGTACATTCCCATCAGGCACTGCCGCATATGAAAAGAGAGGCGTTGCGGTCAACGTTCCGGAATGGATTGCCGAAAATTGTATTCAGTGTAACCAGTGCTCCTTTGTATGTCCGCATGCGGCCATCAGACCGGTACTCGTTACTGAAGAAGAAAAGAAAGCAGCTCCTGCCGCATTCAATACAATCAAAGCAAGCGGCAAGGGACTTGAAGGGTATGAATTCAAGATGCAAGTATCCGCACTCGATTGTCTTGGCTGCGGAAACTGCGCAGATATCTGCCCTGCGAAGAATAAAGCTCTCGTCATGAAGCCAATCGATACGCAGATGGATCAGGTTGCAAATTGGGAATACTTCGAGAAACTTCCTGTCAGAGACGATCTCATGGACAAATATTCCGTAAAGGGAAGCCAGTTTGCAAAACCGTATTTTGAGTTCTCGGGCGCCTGCGCAGGTTGCGGCGAGACTCCGTATATGAAGCTTGTTACACAGTTGTTCGGCGACAGAATGATGATTGCTAACGCGACAGGTTGCTCCTCCATCTGGGGTGCATCGGCACCGTCCATGCCTTACTGCAAGGATGAACAGGGTCGCGGTCCGTCTTGGGCAAACTCCTTGTTCGAAGATAACGCTGAGTACGGTCTCGGTATGGCAACAGGCGTAGCACAGATGCGTGAAAAGATTGAAGCTGACCTGAAGGCTCTCGTGGCACTCGGTGTTCCTGCGGAACTTGAAGCTGCAGCTAAGGCTTGGCTTGAAAACAAGGATAACGGCGATGTAACAAGAGAAGTTTCCGACAAGCTCATGGCAGCGATGGCCGCAGCGAACGTGAAGGGTGAAGCTGCTGAGCTCGTGAAGAGTGTTCAGGCGAACAAGGACTTCCTCGTTAAGAAGTCGATCTGGTGCGTAGGCGGTGACGGCTGGGCATATGACATCGGTTACGGTGGGCTCGATCACGTACTTGCATCCGGTGAAGATATAAACGTAATCGTATTCGATACGGAAGTATATTCCAACACAGGCGGGCAGTCTTCAAAGGCTACTCCGACGGCTGCTATTGCTAAATTTGCGGCATCCGGCAAGAAGGTCAAGAAAAAGGATCTCGGCAAGATGGCGATGAGCTATGGCTATGTCTATGTCGCTCAGGTTGGTATGGGTGCAGACAAGAACCAGTTCATCAAAGCTGTAAAAGAAGCAGAAAGCTATCACGGACCGTCTCTGATTATCTGCTATGCACCTTGCATCAACCACGGCATCAAGAAGGGCATGGGCAAGACTCAGGAAAATACGAAGGATGCGGTTGCATGCGGTTACTGGCAACTCTACAGATTCAATCCGCAACTCAAAGAGCAAGGAAAGAATCCGTTTATACTCGATTCAAAAGAGCCGACAGCAAGCTTCAGAGACTTCATCATGGGTCAAGTAAGATACAGCTCGCTCGCGCAGGAGTTCCCGGATAAAGCGGAAGAACTGTTCAAGAAGGCTGAAGCTGACGCTATGGAGCGCATAGAAGGTTACAAAAAGTTAGCTGCTGAATAATATGATAAATACGACGGAATATCTGCGGCCGTAATGGCGCATGATGCGCCGGAGTAAGTGTGTTTTAGAACCGGCACGACGGAAGTCGCGCCGGTTTTTGCATATAAAAATCTGACCGAGAGAGAGGTAATGACTATGAAAAACGAAAGATGCAAGCAAATCGTACAACGTGACAGCAAGGTGATGGCTCCGACGGCACATTTGTCTTATTATCCGCTTGTGATTGTGCGGACGGAGGGCGCTTATCTATACGATGCGGACGGCAATCGTTTTCTCGATTTTCTGGCAAGCGCGTCGGCGATGAACCTTGGCGGAACGCATCCTGCGGTTGTCAAGGCAATAGAGGAACAGATACATAAGTGTGTAAAGTATACCGCGGCATACAGCTACAATCTTCCCGTTGTCGAGTATGCGGAGCGGCTGGTGTCCGTTTATCCGGGCGGTATCGACGCTAAGATTTGTTTTGGTAACTGTGGCTCTGATTCGAACGATGCTGCTATCAAATTTGCGCGCGCCTATACGGGCAGAAGCAAGATCATTACCTTCCACAATGCTTATCACGGCAGTTCGTTCGGCGCGCTGACACTCTCGTGCGTGACGACGCGCATGCGCAGCAAAATGGGACCTATGCTGCCCGATGTCTGTCACTTCCCGTTTTTCGATACACAATACGATGATGCTACCTGCGAAAGAGAGTGTTTGACGGAGATAGAGCGTGCTTTCCAAACATATTTGCCGGCCGATGAGGTTGCCGCGGTTATAATTGAGCCGATTCAAGGCGACGGCGGGCTGATTCCCGCCCATCCGATTTTCATGAAAAAGCTTTACTCGATGTGTAAGGAGCACGGCATACTTTTCATTGCTGAGGAGGTGCAGCAAGCCTTCTTCCGCACGGGCACTTGGTTCAGTATCGAGCATTACGATATCGTGCCCGACGGAATCGTCATGGGCAAGAGTGTTGGCGGCGGCGTTCCGATGGGCGCCTTTATGGCCCGCAAAGAGATTATGGACAGCCTCCCCGCACCGGCACATCTGTTTACATTCTCGGGGAACCATCTGGCCGCCGCCGCGGGCAAGGCTCAGTTCGATGTGATGGCAGATCCGGAATTCCAAGCACAGCAGGTTGCCCTGCACAAAAAGTTGAAGGAGTGCTATGAGGATCTCAAACACGCATTTCCGGAAACAGTTGAACGCATGCAAGGTATAGGACTTTCGCAGGGCATCGTTCTGAATCTTGACGATACGGCCGTAAAGAAGATAGTTTACCGTTGCTATGAGCTTGGAATGATTATAATTTCCATCGGCGGCAACATCCTCAGGATACAACCGCCGCTCATAATCACAGAAGAGGAGCTCGAGGAAGGCTTTGCAATCTTAAAAAAGAGCCTGAGTGATTACTTGGACGGAGCAATTCCGGACAGTGTACTGGAAGAGAATACGGGATGGTAAGATAAAATTTCGTCTAAGGCAAATGCTTTAAATTTTGATTTATCAAGAATTACAAGGAGCGCGCCGCCGATTGTCTCGATTGTCTTTTTGCCAAAAGATTAATGTAATCTGGCTTGAAGATATCGAATACAGACATCGGCGACGCTTAATTTTTATCTTTTGGACAATTGTCACAAAATTTAAAAAAGTTTTTAAAAAATCCGTCAAAAAGAAACACGTGGGAACGTGTACGAAATTTTGCGGCGCAACACTTTGAAATCTCGCAATCGGCTGTGTAAAAAAATACTGAAACATATAAAAAATTTTTTTAAAATATATTGATTTTTGCTGAAAAAAGGTGTATCATACAAGAGCTTGTGTTAGCGATGAAGCGGGAAGTTGCTGAGCTATCAGGTAA
Organism: Firmicutes bacterium UBA1440; assembly: GCA_002329565.1. Taxonomy (GTDB): domain Bacteria; phylum Bacillota; class Clostridia; order Peptostreptococcales; family Anaerovoracaceae; genus UBA1440. The sequence goes on along the minus strand of DCTM01000063.1, from coordinate 4,480 downwards.
TTTCCGCCGAGAATTGTCTCCGCAAGACGGAGGCGTAGGGAATCGCTGTTTTTCTTTTGTGTAAAAAAACAAGAAACACACGGAGGCGTGTACGACGCAAGCGGGATGAGAACGAGAGTCCCTACAGGCCTTGAAAAACAACGAGTTGCGCAACCTCGACTCCGAGGGTGCAAGCGATGACCTTGTGCGAGAATAGCGAAAATTGTACAAAAAAACAGGAGGAATTCAAATGAGCGAATTACAAAAAATCAGAATCAAGCTGAAAGCTTATGATCATGCGTTGCTTGATGCATCCGCTGCCAAAATCGTAGAGACGGCGAAAAAGACGGGTGCAGAAGTATCCGGACCGATTCCGCTTCCGACAGAGAAGGAAGTCGTCACAATCTTGAGAGCGGTTCATAAGTATAAGGACAGCCGTGAGCAGTTCGAACAGAGAACACACAAAAGACTGATCGACATTACAAACTCTACACCGAAGACAACGGACGCGCTGACAAAGCTTGATTTACCTGCAGGCGTTGATATTGAAATCAAGCTGTAGGCAACAAATCGGTTGCGAATGGGAGAACTCCCTTAGTAAGATTGCACGCAATGTTCATGTGACACATGATTATCGGGGCAATCCGCTGTAAGAAAAGAAAAGGAGACAAAATATGAAAACCATACTGGGAAAGAAGATCGGCATGACGCAGATTTTCACAGAGTCCGGAGAAGTCATTCCGGTAACGGCTATTCAGGCCGGTCCTGAGGTTGTAACTCAGATTAAGACTGTTGAAACAGACGGCTACGATGCTGTTCAGGTCGGATTTGAAGATGCAAAGCCACAGAGAGTCAACAAGCCTATGACAGGCCACTTCAATAAGGCGGGCGTAGAAGTCAAGAAGCACCTCGCTGAATTCAGACCGGATGCCGGTGAGACATACGAAATCGGACAGGTCATCACAGTGGCTGACTTCGAAGAANNGGTAAGGGCACACAGGGTAACATCAAGAGACACGGACACCACAGAGGCCCTATGACGCACGGTTCCAAGCACAAGAGACTTGCCGGTGCGCTTGCCGCAGGTACCTACCCTTCGAGAGTATTCAAGGGCAATAAAGGTCCGGGAAGAATGGGTCGCGAAACTGTTACAGTACAGAACATCGTGCTCGTAAAGATAATTGCAGACAGAAACATCATGCTCGTAAAGGGTGCGGTTCCGGGGAACAAAGGTGGACTGCTTCGCATCCAATACGCTGTCAAGGGACAGGATAAATAGATAAAGGGGAAAGGAGGACATACAAAATGGCAACAGTAAAAATGCTCAACATGGAAGGAGCTGAAGTCGGTACTGTCGAATTGGCAGACGCGATTTTCGGAATTACTCCGAACCAAAACGCAGTGCATGCAGTGGTAAAGAATTATCTCGCCAATCAGAGACAAGGCACACAGTCTGCAAAGACGAGAGCCGAAGTGAGAGGCGGCGGCAGAAAGCCGTTCAGACAGAAGGGCACAGGCCGTCACAGACAGGGAAGTTCAACAGACCCGTCACAGGTAGGCGGCGGTATCGTATTCGCGCCGAAGCCGAGAGATTACAGATACACGCTTCCAAAGAAGCTCAGAAGACTGGCAATGAAATCCGCCTTATCCTCTAAGGTGGTTGAAAACGAACTTATCGTACTCGATACGCTGACATTCGCAGCGCCGAAGACGAAGGATATGATCAAGGTACTCGAAAACGTAAACGCAGCCAAGAAGTCGCTCATCATTATGGCTGAGAAGGACGAAAACGTAGTTAAGTCCGCAGCAAACATCCCGGGAGTCAGAACGGCCCTCGTCGGAACGATGAACGTATACGAGATCATCAACTATACAAATTTGATCTTGACACAGGATGCGATCAGAAAAATTGAGGAGGTGTACGCATAATGAGAACTCCTTATGATGTAATTATAAAACCGGTAATTTCCGAAATGTCTATGGACAACGCACCGTTGAAGAAATACACATTCAAGGTATTGCCGGATGCCAACAAAACAGAGGTTAAGTTGGCTGTCGAAGAGATCTTCGGCGTAGAAGTTAAAAAAGTAAACATCATGAATGTTGACGGTAAAATAAAGAGACAAGGAAGAAACGTAGGCAGAACGCCGGCTTATAAAAAAGCAATCGTTACTCTGACAGAAAAGAGTAAAGAAATCGAATTCTTCCAGGGA
>DCTM01000063.1:0-2242 GCA_002329565.1 Firmicutes bacterium UBA1440 | reverse complement strand
ATGACGGTTTCCACATTTGAGGAAATCACCAAGAGCACACCGGAAAAATCCCTTACAGTAACGCTCAAGAAGCATTCGGGCAGAAATGTCAGAGGTAAGATTACAGTAAGACACAGAGGTGGCGGAACAAGACCGAAGTACAGAANNATTGAATACGATCCGAACAGAAGCGCCAACATCGCACTCATCGTCTACGCAGACGGCGAGAAGAGATATATCATCGCTCCTAACAAGCTGAATGTGGGAGACGTCATCGTATCGGGTCCCGATGCGGACATCAAGATCGGCAACACACTGCCGCTCAAGAACATCCCGGTAGGTACCATAATCCACAACGTGGAATTGAAGGCAGGCAAGGGCGGTCAGTTGGCAAGATCCGCAGGAAACGGCGCACAGCTGATGGCGAAAGAAGACGACTATGCACAGGTAAGACTTCCTTCCGGAGAAGTAAGAAAAATCAGAATGGAATGCAGAGCCACAATAGGTGAAGTCGGCAACCTCGACCACGCAAACATTCAGATCGGTAAAGCAGGAAGAAAGAGACACATGGGTATCAGACCTACCGTAAGAGGTTCCGTCATGAACCCGAACGATCACCCACACGGCGGTGGTGAAGGTAAGACCGGTATCGGTCGTGTAAGCCCTGTAACACCTTGGGGCAAGCCTGCACTCGGATATAAGACGAGAAAGAAGAATAAAGCTTCGAATCAATATATCGTCAAGAGTAGAAAAGTTAAGTAAGAAGGAAGGAGCATAGATAATGGGTAGATCACTGAAAAAAGGTCCTTTCGTAAACGCCAAGCTGCTCGCCGCTATAGACCAGTTAAACGCAGCCAACGATAAGAAAGTATTAAAGACATGGTCAAGACCATCGACAATATTCCCGCAGATGGTGGGACATACCATCGCGGTACACGACGGTAAGAAGCACGTCCCTGTATATATCACTGAAGATATGGTTGGACACAGACTCGGAGAGTTTGTGCCGACAAGAAACTACAGAGGTCATGCCGCAGATAAGACCACAAAGAAGAAGTAAGAAGGGAGAACATGAAAATGGAAGCAAAAGCAGTTGCAAAATATGTAAGAATGTCTCCTATCAAGCTTAAACCTGTTGCGGATTTGGTAAGAGGCAAGGACTTAAACGAGGCACTGACAATATTGAAATTCACACCCGGTAAGGGTTCGCAGATCATTGAGAAGGTTGTAAACTCGGCAGCCGCAAACGCTGAAAACAACTTTGATATGAATCCGGATAATTTATACGTAGCCGAAGTTTACGCTCACCAAGGGCCTACTATGAAAAGATGGAGAGCCGGAGCACAGGGCAGAGCATCAATGATCCTTAAGAGATCGAGCCACGTTGGCGTCACTCTTAAGGAGAGAGACTAAGGATAGGAGGTTCATTAAATGGGTCAGAAAGTAAGTCCGCACGGTCTTAGAGTCGGCATCATCAAAGACTGGGACTCCAAATGGTATGCAGACAAAGGTAACTTCGCCGATTACCTGATCGAAGACAATCAGGTAAGAACACTGGTCAAGAAAAAATTATATGCAGCAGGCGTTTCGAAAATTTTGATTGAAAGAGCCGCAAACAACCGGATGAAATTAATCATTTTGGTAAATAAACCGGGTATGGTCATCGGCAGATCGGGCAACGGCATCGATGAAATCAAGGCTGAGCTCGAAAAGATGACAGGCAAGACGGTTGCCATAGATGTAAAAGAAATCAGAAGAGCAGAGCTTGACGCTCGCCTCACAGCTGAGAGCATTGCACAGGCGCTCGAAAGAAGAGTATCCTTCAGAAGAGCCATGAAGCAGGCTATCGGCAGAACGATGAAAGCCAATGCCAAGGGCATCAAGGTTCTCGTATCGGGAAGACTCGGCGGTGCAGAAATTGCCAGATCCGAGAAGTACAGCGAAGGCAATGTACCTCTCCACACCCTCAGAGCTGACATCGATTACGGTTTTGCGGAAGCGGATACCACTTATGGAAAGATCGGCGTAAAGGTATGGATCAACCACGGTGAGATTCTCGACAAGGGCCTCAAATCAGCTGCTCCGGAAGAAAAGCCTCACAGAGGCGGTTCCCGTCGCGACGGTGAGAGAAAGCCGAGAAGAGACAGAGACGCCGGCCCGCGCGACAACAGACGCACAGGCGGACGTGACGGCAGAGATGAACTGCCGAAGGCTGTAAATCCGAGAGTAAGAAAGACTCCTAAGCCGGTTGCAGCACCGCAGG
>DCTM01000027.1:300-12829 GCA_002329565.1 Firmicutes bacterium UBA1440 | reverse complement strand
CCTCTATTCGATTGGTCAAGAAGCCAAAGAAGCAATTACAAAGGCCAGAGGTCAAGTAGCTGCGTACATCAATGCCGATCCGTCGGAAGTCTTTTTTACAGCAGGCGGTTCGGAGAGTGATAACTGGGCGCTGCTCGGAACCATGGATTCTCTGAAAGNNGCAAAAACCACATCATAACCACAAAGATCGAACACCATGCCATCTTGCACACATGTGAATTTATGGAAAAGCACGGTTACGATGTCACATACCTCGGTATCGGATGTGACGGCAAAATCAATCTCGAGGAACTTGAAGCTGCCATTACGGACAAGACCGGGTTGATCAGCGTGATGTTTGTCAACAACGAGATAGGCACACGCCAGCCGATTGAAGAAATCGGTAAGATCGCGAAAAAACACGGTGTTCTCTTCCATACTGACGGAGTTCAGGCTCTCGGCAACTTCCGTATAGATGTCAAGGAAATGAACATTGACATGTTGTCCGTTTCAAGTCATAAGATTTACGGGCCAAAGGGCGTTGGCGCGTTGTATATCAGAAAAGGCCTAAGAATCTCAAATTATATTCACGGCGGAGCGCAGGAAATGAAACGCAGAGCCGGTACTGAAAACCTGGCGGGAATAGTCGGTTTCGGTAAAGCAGCCGAAGTGTCCATGCATAACTTCGACTGGCACGTAAAGCACTGCAGCGAATTGAGAAATTACCTTGTTGAAGAAATATTGAACAAGATACCTAATACTTATTTAAATGCTCCTCTTGAAGACAGACTTCCGGGCAACGCCAACATCACCTTTGAATTTATTGAAGGTGAAGCGATGTTGCTCTACCTTGACAGCCATGGCATCTCAGTGTCTACAGGATCTGCTTGCTCTTCGGCTTCGCTCGTTCCGTCCCATGTCTTAACAGCACTGGGTGTCCCGGTCGAAAAGATCCACGGCACGTTGCGTCTGACAGTAGGGGATTTCACAACAAAAGAAGATATTGATTATACAGTAAAAGCATTGATTGAAGTAGTGGACAAACTCAGAAAAATTTCATCTGTGTCTGAACAGAAAGGTTGGTAATAAATATATGGCAATGTATAACGAAAAAGTAATGGATCACTTCATGAACCCAAGAAACATGGGCGAAATTGAAAACCCTGACGGTAAAGGTGTTTACGGCAGCCCTGTGTGCGGCGACATGATGCAAATTACTATCAGAGTAAAAGATGATGTCATCACCGATGCAAAATTCAAGACCTTCGGCTGCGGAAGTGCTATTGCTTCCTCAAGCATCGCGGCGGCGATGATTATAGGAAAGACTATAGACGAAGCTTTGGCATTGACAAACAAACAGATTATTGAAGAACTTGGCGGACTCCCGGATGTAAAGATTCACTGCTCCGTGCTTGCCGATCATGCTATTAAATCTTCGATTTACGATTATGCGCAGAAGACAGGCAAGACATATGCGGGCCTTGAGGGTTTCGATCCGAATGCGGATGATGACGATCACGATGTTGAAGGTTGCCACGGGGAAGCCTGCGGCGGCGAATGTGAAAAGAAATAATATTATGAACACAAATAACTTAAGTAAAAATAAGGTATTGCTTGGAGTCAGCGGCGGGGTCGACAGTACCGTCGCTGCTTTATTGTTGCTTGAAAAAGGCTATGATGTCTACGGACTGCACTTCGATATCTCAGGTAATGGCAGGATGAAGGAGGAGGCAGCAAACCGTCTGCGCGAGGCATACCGAAGNNGCAGGCAAGGGTGCACTTCCGGAAGAAAAGTTTATTTACATAGACGCCGGGGATGATTTTGAAAGTACGGTAATCGCTGATTTCTGTGAGGCTTATCAAGCGGGACGGACACCGAATCCCTGCGTTCTCTGCAATCCGACCGTAAAATTCCGGTATCTGATTGAAGAGGCCAACCGCATCGGTGCCTATCATATAGCGACCGGACATTATGCGTCGACTTATTACGATCGCAGTTCCGACGTTCACTATGTCCGGAAATCTCTCAGTAAAAAGGACCAGTCATATATGCTCTGCAGGTTGACTCAAGAGCAGATTGCGCGAGTAATTTTTCCGCTCGAACATATGGAAAATAAGTCGGCAACGCGAGAGATTGCAAACACTGCCGGCTTATCGAACGCCAATCTCAAGGACAGCCAGGAGTTGTGTTTTATCGACGATAATGAAAATTATATAAATTTTTTGAAAGCAAGGGTCACTTCACAACCCGGCGATTTCATCGACACAGAGGGCAATGTGATAGGCCGGCATAACGGTATTATCAATTATACGATCGGGCAGAGAAAGGGTCTTGGGATTACCTTTGGAAAGCCCGTGTTTGTGACGGCCATCGATGCCGAAAACAATACCGTTACTCTCGGGAGCAACGAGGATCTCTTCACGGATCGTGTGACGGCGGCGGCCGCGTATTTCCCCGCGGGGGGAACTACGCTCCCGGAGGAACTCCGGGGGATTTGCCTGTCCGTCAAGCTGCGCTACACGGCAAATCCGGCCGCCGCCACCGTCACGCAGAACGACGATGGCAAGATCGTCGCCCAATTTAAAGAAAAACAAAGGGCGGCCACACCGGGCCAATCACTCGTCATCTATAAAGATGACCTGCTCGTCGGTTGCGGCTGTATCGAATAGCCCTGATTTTTCAAATTTCAACGATAAAGCTTCAGTTTAACTACTAAGCCCGTTTCCCAAACAGCTTTTAGTTATTAAGCCACAGTGCCGTTAGAAAGCTTCTTATTAAACAGTTTTTTAATTATCATAGAAAAGTACAGTGTGGTTATAAAGCCACTCAAAAAGTGGTTTGAATCGTAAATAGCAAGAAGTTTAATAATCATAGGTATTAAACCGCTTATCAAGTAGCTTAATAATTATCATAATTATTAAGCCTTCTTTAAGAGCAAGCATAGGTCGGTTCAAATTTATGTTGCCAAGCCAAATCAGCGTCAAAAGCAAATATCTTTTAAAGGCATCCTAAAGTGTCTGCATGAGGTGCTACACTGCAAATACAATTGTTTGAGGTTCTACAGTGACAGTATGAATTTACACACAAAATGGACTTGACCAAATATCTGAGCCAAAAGTGAGCAAATTTTCAAGTTATGCAAGCTTTTGGCGCTTTTTATTACTCGTTTTTTTAATTCATGTCTCAATTGAGCAATAAAATGTTCGCTTTGCCTTTCGAATTACATATTTTGTAAAATTACCGTGCATAAGTTGAAAATTTGCTCATTTTTGGTTCAAATTTTCGTTTTTGACATTGCGCCGTACGGAAAAGACACGGACACAGCCGGAAACATAAATTCTCAAAAGTAGTTAAACCCTTACATAAAGACCACATGATTGCGTAGATCGAAAATACTGCCATTTCGTACAATGTCTCAGCAGGCGTCGTGAAAGCTGTAAATTTGTACTTTTACGCCCTTTCTTATTGTCGATTTCGTTGTAAAATACCAATTTTTGTGATAAAATTAACTTGTTTGCATATGGGTTTATATATTTTGATCGGAGAAAAAGTATGATTCTTAACACATCTGACAGAAGGAAAAAGATATCTGAAGTTCTCAAGGATGCCGATCGGCCTGTCAGCGCGAGCTCTCTCGCAGAGCAATTCGGTGTCAGCAGGCAAATCATCGTCGGTGATATCGCCATCCTGCGTGCATCAGGTGAGCCGATTGTCTCTACCCCGAGGGGATACCTTGTCGAAGATAAAGGAAACGACGAGCAACACCCTTACGAAGGCGTCATTGCAGTACGCCACACCGCCGACAAACTCGCTGAAGAGCTCTATACAATCGTCGATTTCGGAGGGACTATTATAAACGTCACCATAGATCATCCCTTGTATGGGATGATGGTCGGACGCATGGATGTCACCTCACGCTACGAAGCTGATCGATTTATCAAAAAATGCGAGGCATTCGATAACTCGTCGTTGCTGTCCCGTCTTACGGACGGCATCCATATTCATACGATTGGGACGCGCGACAAAGAGACATTCGATCTGATCAGGGAAGTTTTAGCGCAAAAGGGGATTGCGCTTTCCTGATAAATCAACGTCCTCATCCCGAGATGTGCCGATCTATATCAGGCGATAGAGGGGTCATACGCCGAACGAATTGTAACCGATACGCTGCAATTCAATGAAGAAAGGGATATTATCATGTTCAAAAAAAGGGAAAGAGAAAATGAAAACACAAATGAAACGGCCCGGAACACTTCCGGCCTGCAGAAAATTGAATCAGATGCAAAGTCAAAGTTTCCGAAAGTAAAGGGCAATCTGAAGGGGAAGAAAAAGGCAGTCGTTATCGCATCAGTCTCTATCGTTGCGATTCTGATTGTTTTGAGCCTTATTGTCGGCGGAGGTGAACCCGCTGATGACTATGTGAATACAGCTTTCATCGAAAAAGGCACCATCTCAAAGACAATATCGGTCAAGGGGACGATAGAAGGATCTGATTCGGCTAACGTTTACTCCATCGCCGACTACACCATTAAGAGTGTAAATGTGAAGACGGGTGACAGAGTGTCCGTGGGACAGGTCCTAGCCTCACTCGATGCCGACGAGCTCGCAAGCGAGTACGCAAAAGCGGCAATTACTGTCTCAGAGGCGAAGCGTAAGTACGAATCTTCAAAGGCTCTCTACAACGCAGGTGCGCTGTCGCGATCGGACTATCTGGATGCCAAGGCAAGCTACGACACGGCCGTTCTCGCGCAAAACGCGCTCAACATCAAAGAAAACTCGAATATTCTCAGCCCGATTTCCGGTATCGTTACTCGCGTCAATGCTACAGTCGGCAAATCGGCAAGCACATCAGGAAACGACAGCGAGCCGCTGTTTGTAATAGAAAATCTCGACAAGTTGCAGATGAAGGTGCAGATAGGTGAGTACGACATCAGTGATATCCGTGTCGGGCAGAGCGTTACCATTACGTCGGAAATGCTCGGCAAGAAAAGTGTCAAAGGTACAGTGTCACACATTGCACCCACAGGAGAACAACAGGACAGTACGAGCAAGACTATGGTTATCCCCGTCATCATCGACGTGGACAAAGGAGAATCAAATCTGATTGCCGGAGTGACCGCCAAGGCCGTCATCCTGGTTGCCGAAAAGCAAGATGTCCTCACGGTTCCGATTGATGCCATACTTCTTGACCCCGAGACAGATAAAAGCTATCTGTTCATCGTTTCGGATGAAGGCATATTAAAAAAGACTCCCGTCACCGTCGGTATTGAGGGTGACCTCACCGTTGAAGTTTCCGGCAAAGGCATTTCCAAAGGCCAACGCGTTCTTTTGTCTCCTACATATGACAACTACGACAGCATGCAGGTAACCCTGAGTCCGGAAGACCGGGGGGACGCTGCGAAATGAGAGAATTGATTCAAATACAAAACCTCGACAAGATTTATGTCAACGGTAAAATAGAAGTACACGCGCTCAAGTCAATAGATCTCTCCATCAGCGAAGGTGAGTTTGTCGCCATTATGGGTACCTCAGGTTCCGGCAAATCTACCTTGATGAATATTCTGGGATGCCTTGACAGGCCAAGCGGAGGAAGATATCTCCTTGACGGTATCGATACTCGAGAGCAATCCGACGATGAACTCTCATATATCCGCAACCAAAAGATCGGCTTTATCTTCCAATCCTTCAACCTCGTTCCAAGAACGAGCGCGTTGCACAATGTGGAACTTCCGATGGTCTATGGCAGAGTATCAGCCGAAGAACGTCGCCGCAGAGCACTTTCACTGCTTGAAAGTGTCGGCCTCGGCGAGAGATACATGCATATGCCGAACGAGCTTTCCGGCGGTCAAAAGCAGCGAGTCGCCATAGCCCGAGCGCTGGCCAACAATCCGCCTATAATCCTGGCAGACGAGCCGACAGGTAACCTTGACTCCAAATCGTCAATCGAAATCATGGAGATTTTCACAAAACTTAACCGTGAGAACGGTAACACGATTATCGTTGTTACCCACGAGCCCGATATTGCAGAATTTACCGACCGGATCATCTCCTTTAAAGACGGCAGGATTATCGAAGATCGACCGGCCGAGCGCGGTAAAGTCTCCGGAAAGGAGGGTTTGCCATGCAACTGCTGATTGAAAATATTAAGCTGGCTATCAGCGCCATCAAGAGCAACAAGATGCGCTCATTCCTCACGATGCTGGGCATCATCATCGGCATCAGCTCCGTAATTGCGATTTCCTCGATCGGTGCGAGCGCACAGGGCGCGATTTCCAAGGAATTCGAGGGTTACAGCAGTGGCTATATGTATATCGGTATCAACTGGCAGACAGTTGACGAAGTCACCGAAGACATGATGCTTACGCCCGACGACATCGAAGCGTTGCGTCACCGCTTTCCGGACGATATCTTATATGCAGCGCCATCGGTAGGTATCGATAGCGTCACAAAGGTGGGCAGAGTCGAAGGGACCCTCTCTATCAACGGCGTAGCCGCGGATTACACCCGTTTCTCCAAGAGCATTCACATCATTCACGGAAGAATGATTAACCAAAACGATGTCGACGGTGCCCGTAACAACATCGTGATACCTGTGGATGCTGCCAAGAAATTTTTCGGGAAAGAAGATGTTGTCGGCGAGATATTGCCTGCTGAAATCCGGGGCAATTCTGTAGATCTCACCATAGTAGGTGTCTACGAGATACCGCCGAGCATATTCAGTCGAATGGACACATCGACTTCCTATACCTGCTACGCAGCGGACTCGACCGTTATGCAGGGCGGTTATGACAGCGTCCGTTATATCGAAATTTTCGCCACCGAAGATAAGGATATCGACAAGCTGGCGACCTCTTTTGTCAGCTACCTGGAAAAATATAAGGGTGTAGCCAAGGACACCTATTCGTACGAATCCTTGGAGCAAGAGGTCGGCATGATCAATACCGTCCTTGGCTATCTTTCCGTCGCAATCGGTGCAATAGCAGCCATCTCACTGCTCGTCGGAGGGATTGGTATCATGAACATCATGTTGGTGTCTGTCACCGAGAGAACGCGAGAGATTGGCATACGCAAGTCTCTCGGCGCACGCACAAAAGATATTCTCACGCAATTTCTGATTGAAGCCATCATCCTTTCAGTCATCGGCGGAGTGCTCGGCACGACCCTCGGTATCGGCATTGCTGCGCTCGGAGCACTGGTCGTCGGTGTTGATGTCGTCATTCGTCCTTCGGCGGTCCTGCTCGCAGTCGGATTCTCAGCTGCTGTCGGTCTGGCCTTCGGCTACTTCCCCGCCCGCAAAGCCGCGCGACTTGACCCGATTGAAGCTCTTCGTTACGAATAGAAATACTCATAAAACAAGTTACGGCTGTATATCGCATTTGTACGATATACAGCCGTTTTTTATAGGAAATTTCAAAAAAATCAACATGTAATACTGCACCAAGGCCTCGCGTTCCCGACCATCGTTAAGCGTCGATATACAATCGGCACTTTTCACAAAACTTACATTCCGCGATTCCTTGATTGTCGGATTCAAGCCCCCACCGTCTGAGTTCAATAAGAATGGTTGCCATGCTTCTCCCCATCTCGCTCAAAGAGTATTCCACGCGCGGCGGTACTTCAGGAAAAACTTCTCTGACAATCAATCCGTCATCTTCCATTTCCCTTAATTGATGGATCAACACCTTTGCACTGATTCCGGGTATACACTTACCCAGCTCTCCGTAACGAAGCGGGCCCTGTGACAATTCCTTTATGATAAGTATTTTCCATTTTCCGCTGATGAGAGAAAGGGTGTATTCTATCGGACATTTTTTTCCATGACAGTTCCTCCAAAGTCCATTTCTTTCCTTTTGGTAAGTTATATTACAATAAAGTGCCTACTTGCTCTTCCTCCATTACAGGATTATTATATCATCAAGAGTTCTTTAATACAACAATGCAAAAGATCACTTATAATGCAAACCGACTTTAACAATAAAAAAAGGAGGATATACAGATGCAAAACATCACCTTTGAAATAATTGAAGGCGGAAATATCGAACAATGCCGAGTACTTTGTGATGAGCTCATGGCTTTTCAGAAATCAAAAGCATATATTCATCCGGAATTGTTTGATCTGATGGATTTCGATACGCGCATGAAGAAGAGCTACGAAAACGCGCTTCGCAGTCAGACCATCATCGTCAAGAATGACGACATACCGGTGGGCTATATTTTTTCAACGATAGATGCCGTTACTGCCGCTGATAAAAATTCATACCCCGCTTGGGCTCCCGTAGAAGAAAACAGCATGGGATTTTATCCGGATTGGGTCACACTTCCGCAAAATATAGGCTGTCTTAGCAACTTATACTTACGCGAGGCATATCGCGGCAAAGGCTTGGGAACAAAGCTGTTTGACATGGCAATGGAATGGCTCGAAAGTTTTCCGGATTTAAGTTTGGCATTCGTCTATATTTCAAACGGCAACGATGCGGCGTTGAAGTTTTACCTCGATCACGGCTATATACTCAGTCATGATGTGTTCGGCGGTTTCATTAAAGCAGCTTACCGTCGATTTGACAAGTAAATAACGTTGCACGCAAAATCGTCTTGCGCGTTTGCTGCGGCAAAAAACAACAACCGGATATTGCATTTTGACGGCAATATCCGGTTCTTTTACTCTACAATGTCTGTTACAATATCCGTTCCTGTAGCGGCTTTACCCTTTTCTTCCTGCCGCGACAGCAACATTATGCCGCCGAGCATCAGCACCAGACCGACGACCGTGTACCATCCGAAGTCATCTCCACGAACGAGAACGCCCGCAATCACAGCCGTAACGGTAATTAAATTTACCTGCAGAGCCGAGGCCTGATAGGCCGGAAGCTTATCGACTATGTAGTTAAACAATATGTAACACAGAACAGAACAACCCGCTCCCAGGAAAAGCACTGCCAGTGCCACATCGAGATTTGTTATTGTGATGATATACGGTGTTATACCGTTGCCCAAGCACAGCGATATCAAATTATAGAAGATTGCACCGCCGAAAGACATCGCGACAGTAATCTCGATAGCGGAGAAATGCCCGCTTTCGGACAATTTCTTGGAAGCCAGAGTGAACAGTGCTCCTGCAAGCACAGCCCCAATCAGTGACAGGTAGCCGAACCACTTCCCNNCCCCGCCAGTGCGATATGCTGCCGCAAAAACAATACCGAAAGTAACGTTACTACAACAGGCACTATAGCGATTAATATAGCCGATTCCGTACTTGTCGTGAGCGCGACGCCCATTGCCTCCATCATACCGTACAGGCAAGGCTGTAGGAGTACGGCCAGCAACAGGAGTTTCAACGGCTTTCCTTTATAGTTTACCTTCAATACCTTTGCAGCGATTAAAATAAGGCAAACAAACGCAGCCATCATCCAGCGCATCGCCATAGTCCGGATTACCGTCAGCTCCGTAAGCGCGACCTGCAGTACTATGAATGATAAGCCCCAGATAACGGCCATCAAAACGGCGGCTGAGTATATGACCGGTTTTTTATCCCAAAACGATTCTTTTGTCATTAACTTATGCGCTCCTGTTCTGTCACGGTTGAGCCTAAATTCAGTGAATACTTTTCAATTTCCAAAAGCAGATTGTTGATATCTGCTATTTTTCTTGCCGATATACCGGAGCCGAATGCCAGCTGTGTGTTGTAAAGTACACTCTGCAGGCCTGTATTGATGTTGGCGATCCTGCGCTTGATGTCAGCCAAGGTGGCTTCATCGATACGCTCAGATATAGCTTCTTCTCTGCTTATCAGTTCCGCTTTCTCCAGCTCGTATTCCGAAACAGCCTCTACGACTGTACTCTCATATCCCAACTCCTTCTTGATGAGCGCGGCAAAATCGTGCTTGGCTTCGTTCTCGCCGTGGACCAGAAATACCTGTTTAGGCCGCTTTTGAAACCCGGACAACCAATCCAACAAGCCGTCTCTGTCGGCATGTCCGGAAAACCCTTCAAGGTTGCAGATTTCCGCGTTGACCGCGATATCCTCACCGAACAGTTTTACTTCCTTGACGCCCTCGATCAAGTATCTCCCCAGCGTTCCTTCGGCTTGATAGCCGACGAAGACGATGCTGCAAAATTTATTCCATAGGTTGTGTTTCAGGTGGTGGCGTATTCTGCCTGCCTCGCACATCCCGCTGGCCGAAATGATGATTTTCGGTTTGGGGTCCATATTGATAGCCACAGATTCTGCACTCGTCTTTGTGAACCGCAGATTAGGGAAGTCGAGCGGGTTGTCACCGCGCAGCAGGTAGTCCCGCGTCTCCGTGTCGAACACTTGGGCATTTCTCTTAAATACCTCTGTTGCCGCTGCCGCCATCGGACTGTCTACTATTACTTCGATATCCTTGAGTTTTCCGCAATGCTCCTTATCTTCTTGAGAAATCTTATTCAGTTGGTAGAGTAATTCCTGTGTCCTTCCTACCGCAAACGATGGAATGACGACGTTGCCGCCTCTCTTTACGGTCTTCAAGATTATGTCAACCAGATCATGGACGCTTGTTGAATTTTCCTGATGCAGACGATTGCCGTACGTAGTCTCCATAATCAGATAATCGGCCTTCTTGATGATTACCGGATTGCGCAGGATTGGTCTGTTCTTTACTCCGAGGTCGCCGGAGAAGACAATCTTTGATACATTGTCGTGTTCGGATACGAAAATCTCCGTTATTGCGGAGCCGAGGATATGGCCCGCGTCGTTGAAGACGATCTTGATATCCTCGTTGACGTCCACGAGCTGATTGTAGAGCACCGGCGTTATGTATTGCAGGCAATCGACGGCATCGTTGACCGTATACAGCGGTTCGACCAATGGCCTGCCCGCCCTGCTGTTCTTTCTGTTCTGCCATTCGGCTTCCTTTTCGTGTATGTACCCGCTGTCCTTGAGCATGATCTCGACGAGGTCCGCCGTGGCATCGGTGCAGTAGATCTTGCCTTTGAACCCGCGCTTGACAAGCAACGGGATGCGACCGCAGTGGTCGACATGGGCATGGCTCAAAATCATGAAATCAATCTCCGCAGGATTGAACGGGAATGGCTCCGCATTCTTTGCTTCAGCCGTCTTGTTTCCTTGAAACTGTCCGCAATCCAATAAAAATTGATAGTTTTCCGTCGTGATTAGGTGACAAGAGCCTGTGACATTTTCCGCTGCTCCGCAAAATTTTATCTTCATATAAGGTCTCCCCCTTTCATCTCCGCTACCATCTGCCTATAAGCATGAGTCAACAAAATCGCATCCACACCGCATGCTACAGAGTCAAAGCCCTGCGCCAGCCGCTGCTTACATACCTCCGTGTTTCCTCCGAAGGCAAACGCGAACTTGCCTGCAGCCTTACAAGCCTTTAATATCCTTTCAATTGCCGCAGTGAACACCGGCGCATCGAACTGTGCCGGCACGCCGAGCGAAATCGACAAATCGAACGGCCCTACAAAGACTCCGTCAACACCTTCCAGGCATAAAATGTCCTCTATGTTCTCGAGAAATTCTTTGGTCTCGCACTGCGGCAAAACGAGAAGTCTTTGGTTGCAGTATTCCATGTATCCGGCAACGCCGAGTTTTTCCGACATACCCTTGGTCCACAGATCGCTTCTGACCGGACCAAAACCACGCTGCCCGATCGGCGTAAACTTCGCATAGTCGACGAGGCGTTTGACTTCATCGGCGGTGCGCAGGCACGGGGCAATGATCCCCAGCGCACCTGCGTCGACGGCCTTTTGGATATCACCGTGCGCAACATCGGAGATGCGCACAAACGGGACTGTTCCCGCCAATTCCGCCGCGCGCACCAAGTCTGTACAAATCGATTTGTCGAGGGCGCTGTGCTCCATGTCGATAATCACATAGTCCACGCCCGTATTGCCGACGCATTCCGCAACGGCCGCGCTTTCAAAGGCGAGAAATGTACCCAAGGTCTTTTCTCCGTTGATCATTTTTTCTTTTACTTTGTTGCTCATCGAGAACCTCCTGCTCCTTAAATTAATTTATCTCCTACAGTGTGTATTCGCATAGTATTTGTGTTACCGCGTTCCATGATCGGGACGCCCGCCGTGATGAGGATGCAATCCCCGTTATGCACATAACCCCTTGCTTTGATCGCATCGACCGCGCTCTCATAGACGGCGTCGGGGCTGCCTGCCTTATCGATAAGGATCGGTTCGGCACCGAAACAGAGTGCCAGCCTGCAGGCGACGCTGTGCTCGTAGCACGGCGCGATGATCGGAACGCGCGGCCTGAATTTCGATACCGTAAAAGCCGTATCGCCGCTGCTCGTCGGCGTGATGATCGCTTTGGCGTCCATCTCGCGAGCGGCCGTACACGTCGCCCGGCCGATTGCATCGGCCGCTGACCGCAGCGGTGCGTTCTGCATCCTGATATGCACGTGGTTGTAATCGAACTCCCGCTCGGTCGCCCGCGCGATGCTGTCCATCATCTCCAACGCCTCGATCGGATACTTGCCCGCGGCCGTCTCACCCGAGAGCATGATAACGTCCGTGCCATCGAAGATCGCGTTGGCG
>DCTM01000027.1:0-201 GCA_002329565.1 Firmicutes bacterium UBA1440 | reverse complement strand
ACCATGATGCCGTCGGAAACGGCAATGATATCATCTATGTTTTCGATGCCTTCCCTATTTTCTATTTTGGAAATAATGTGAATATCCGAGCCCGCAGCGCCAAGAATTCTGCGGATATCCAGAACATCCTGCGCACTGCGGATGAATGAAGCCGCGATATAATCAACACCGCTCGCAATACCCATCTCAATATCGGAGATG
>DCTM01000046.1 GCA_002329565.1 Firmicutes bacterium UBA1440 | reverse complement strand
GAAACATATACAAGCAGACATATGCAAAGGGGAAGACCACTTCACCGCTGACGGTAATAGGAAATGCTCGTAAAACCGGTACAAAGACTACATTCTGGCCGGATCCGGATATATTTGAGGATATTGTATACGATTTTTCTGTTTTGGAACACCGTTTNNTTTACGCGAAATGGCTTTCCTGAGCAAAGGAATTAAAATCACCCTTAAGGACGATCGCGAGGGGCAAAAGAGAACGGAAGTCTTCCATTATGAGGGCGGGCTTAAGGAGTTTGTCAAGCATCAGAACAGAAACAAAGAACCGATTCATCCGGATATTATATACTTTGAAACTATAAAATCAAATCTCGAGGTCGAAGTGGCGATGCAGTATACCGATCACTACAGCGAACTCGTGCTTTCCTATGCGAACAATATAAATACCACAGACGGCGGTACTCACATGGCCGGATTTAAATCTGCTCTCACCCGAGTATTCAATGATTACGCGCGCAAGAATAAATATCTCAAAGAGAATGAGGATTCTCTCTCCGGCGAAGATGTAAGAGAGGGATTGACAGCCGTAATCTCGGTTAAGTTGCAGGATCCTCAGTTTGAAGGTCAAACAANNAGACTGCCGCGAGGGTCTGACGGCCGTCATTTCGGTAAAACTCACCGATGCGCAGTTTGAGGGGCAGACAAAGGCCAAGCTCGGTAACAGCGAGATGAGAGGATTTGTGGAGACTTCGACGGCAGAGAATTTGCTCGCTTTCCTTGAAGAGAATCCCGCACAGGCCAAAATTATTATGGAAAAATGTCTGCGTGCGGCCAGAGCGAGAGAAGCGGCACGCAAGGCTCGCGATCTTACTCGCAGAAAAGGCGCACTCGAGAGCTTTTCGCTGCCGGGAAAACTGGCCGATTGCTCCGAAAAAGACCCTGCACTTTCCGAAATTTTCCTTGTAGAGGGAGATTCCGCGGGAGGCAGTGCCAAGAGCGGACGTGACAGAAAGCGCCAGGCAATTCTTCCTTTGAGAGGTAAGATACTTAACGTTGAGAAAGCAAGACTCGACAGAATTTTGAATTCAGAAGAAATTAAAAATATGATTACTGCCTTTGGTTGCGGTATCGGAGACGATTTCGACATTCAAAAGCTTAGATACAACAAGATTATCATCATGACCGATGCCGACGTCGACGGTGCTCACATCAGGACTTTGCTTTTGACGTTCTTTTATCGTTACATGCGACCGCTGATAGAAGGCGGCTACGTTTACGCAGCCCAGCCTCCGCTTTATCAAGTGACGAAGGGAAAAGAAGTATTCTACACGTACAGCGAGGCAGAACAGAAGAAATTGCTGGCGGAAATCGGAGACAAGGGCGGCAAGCTCGATATCAAGAGATACAAGGGTCTCGGAGAGATGAACGACGAGCAGCTCTGGGAGACGACGATGGATTACAGCAAGAGAACGCTTATACAGATAACAATAGACGATTTTGCCGCGGCAGATGAAATATTTACTACACTTATGGGGGACAGAGTACCGCCTCGTAAGAAATTCATTGAAGAAAACGCGCAATATGCGACGCTCGATATATAAGGGGGAGGAAAAATTAAGTTATGACGACAACATTGTTTGAAGACCAAAGAATGAAGCAGCACGAAATTCATGACGAGATGAAGAACTCCTATATCGATTACGCGATGAGCGTTATTGTTGGAAGAGCACTTCCTGATGTCAGAGACGGAATGAAGCCGGTACACAGGAGAATCCTCTACGGTATGAGTGAGCTCGGAGTTACACCGGACAAGCCGCACAAAAAATCGGCTCGTATCGTCGGTGAAGTAATGGGTAAATATCACCCTCACGGTGACAGCTCCATTTATGATGCGATGGTAAGATTGGCGCAGCCGTTCTCAATCCGCTATATGCTTGTTGACGGACACGGTAACTTCGGTTCCGTTGACGGCGACGGAGCGGCGGCTATGCGTTACACCGAAGCAAGAATGACGCCGTTTGCTTTGCAGATGCTGCGCGATATAGACAAGGAAACCGTTGATTTCATGCCGAACTTTGACGGTGAAGAAAAGGAGCCGGTCGTTCTGCCGTCAAGATTTCCAAATCTTCTCGTAAACGGCAGTAACGGTATCGCTGTCGGTATGGCAACATCGATTCCCCCGCATAATCTCTGCGAGGTCATTGACGCTACTGTAAAGATTATCGATGATCCGGAATGTTCTGTCGACGATCTGATGAAAATTGTCAAGGGGCCTGACTTTCCGACAGGTGCAACCATTATGGGCAGGGCAAAGTTGCGCGAAGCTTACAAGACTGGCATCGGCAAGGCGGTGGTACGCGCGGTCACAGAGATAGAGGAGACGGCGAAAGGCAGACAGCAAATCATCGTCAAAGAAATCCCGTATCAGGTAAATAAGGCGCGGATGATAGAGAGAATCGTGGAGATGATCCGCGATAAAAAAATAGACGGTATTTCAGATATCCGTGACGAATCGAACCGCCAAGGCATACGTATAGTCATAGAACTGAAACGAGATGCCAATGCACAGATTGTTCTCAACAGATTATTCAAACATACGCAGATGCAGGAGAGCATATCCATGATAATGCTCGCACTCGTCAACGGTGAGCCTAAGGTTCTTAATCTGTATGAAATTCTTAACGAATATCTGAAGCATCAAAAGGATGTAGTAACGAGAAGAACTTTATNNAAAAAAGCCGAAGCTCGTGCACACATTCTCGAAGGCTTGCGCATTGCGCTCGACAACATAGATGCAATTATCAAGCTGATTCGTCAAAGTTACAACAACGCCAAGGAACGTTTGATGGAGGCATTTGCTCTTTCCGAAATTCAGGCGCAGGCCATTCTCGATATGCAGCTCAGACGTCTGCAGGGTTTGGAAAAAGAAAAAATCGATAAAGAGTATGAAGATTTAATCAAGAAAATAGAATACTACAACAGCCTTTTGGCAAACGAACACTTGATGATGAATGTCATCAAAGATGAGCTTCTCGAGATTAAAGAAAAGTACGGTGATAAGAGAAGAACCAAGATATTGGCAGATATGACGGAATTGGAAGAAGAAGATATGATAGCCGAAGAAAACGTCTGCATTACGCTGACGCACCTCGGCTATGTAAAACGTGTATCGACCGATACCTATAAAACACAGAAGAGAGGCGGTAAGGGAATTACCGGACTGACGACTCGAGAAAACGATTTCGTGAAGAATTTGATTATGACATCGACGCACGATGATTTGATGTTCTTTACAAATACAGGAAAAGCCCATAAGATAAAAGCATATGAAATTCCCGAGGCTACCAGAACCGCCAAGGGAACGCCTGTGGTCAACTTCCTGAACTTGATGCAACGCGAACGCATTACAGCGGTGATGCCGATCAAAGAATTTTCGGAAGATAAATATCTGATAGCGGTGACGAAGCACGGCACAATCAAAAAGACAGCGCTGGCTAATTTTAACACCATAAGACGCAACGGATTAATTGCCATAAAACTCAAGGATGGCGATGATCTCGTTGCTATAAGTGAATCTTCAGGCAGTGATAATGTTTTGATAATCACCAAGAACGGCAAATGCATTTGTTTCTCGGAGCACGATGTGAGACCGATGGGACGTGTTGCGGGCGGAGTGCGTGCAATTAATCTCGACGACGATGATGAAGTCGTGGCCATGGAGCTTGTGCAGCCGGGGCAGGAACTGCTTGTTGTCACAAAGAACGGTTACGGCAAGAGAACGTCGGTCAAGGAATACAAACAGCAGACGCGCGGTGGAAAAGGTCTGTTGACGTATGACAAAACGAAGTTCAAGAAGACCGGAGAATTGATCGGAGCGATGGTCGTCAGCGAAGATGATGAGATTCTGCTGATCAATTCCGACGGTATCATCATACGCATCAAGGCGAGCGACGTTTCAAGACTCGGCAGAGCGACACAGGGCGTAAAAATCATGCGTGTCGACGATCAGGCGAACTTGGTTTCTCTCGCGAAGGTCATTAAAGAGGATGAAGTTGAGAACGAAGGAAAAACGTCTGAAGATGCTGATGGCGACACAGTAGGCATGGACGAAGAAAAATTGCAGGTGGAAATAGAGGTCAAGGAATAAAGGAGAACGAAATGAACGATTTGTTAAAATTCTCGATACCGGGCAAACCCAAATATGTGCAGATGGTAAGATTGGCGATTGCTTCCATCGCCGGCCAAGTCGGCTTCGACGTTGAAAAAGTGGAAGATATGACAGTGGCTGTTTCGGAAGCCTGCAAACTCGTCACATGTCACGGGCAGGAAAAGTTCAGTGAAAATTATGATGTCATTGTGGAGATTGACGGTGAAAGTATCTCCATTACAGTGAGTGATTTTTCGAGCGGTCACAACATCGAAAAAGAATTCAGACAGTGCATGAAGTGCCCCGAAGAAGGAAATCTTGCACGTTTTGTAATAGAGTCTTTGATGGATAGCGTGGAAACAACAGAAAACGAAAAGGGCAACAAAAGCATTAAGATGGTGAAAGTCAAATGATGAACCGAGAATTGTTTTACCGATATAAAGAGACCCGAGATATCAATTTACGGAACGAGCTAGTAGAGAAGTATCTTTATATGGTTGATATATTGATAAGGAAATACTTAAACAAGGGTGTGGAGTACGACGATCTGTATCAGGTCGGTGCGATGGCCCTCGTCTCTGCGGTCGAACGTTTCGATCCGGACAAGGGCTTTGAGTTCTCAAGCTTTGCCACACCTACGATCTTGGGAGAGATCAAGAAGTATTTTCGTGACAAGGAATGGGTAATAAAAGTTCCGCGACATTTGAAAGAGCTGTCCTTTAAGCTCACCGCTGCGATGGAAGAGATGCGCAACAGCCTCGACAGAAATCCGACCACCAAAGAGTTGGCGGCCTTTTTGGGGACAAGCGAAGAGGAAGTCATTCAGGCGATGGAGAGCCGCAAGGCGTACGGTACATATTCCATTCATCAAACTTTTGAAAACTCGGGCGATGAAGGAGATTCTCCGATTTTCGAAAAGTTTACCGCTACTGAAGAGAAAGGTTACGACCGCCTGGAAATGGCAGAAGTTATCAACGGCGCGCTTGCAAAACTTTCGGACAAGGAGAAGCTCGTTTTTCGCAGACGTTTTCTCGATAATATGACGCAGGTCCAAATCGCCGAAGAACTCGGTGTTTCTCAGATGACTGTTTCGCGTACCGAAAAGGGCATAAAAGACAAGTTTTTAAAGGAATACCAGAGATAAAGAATCTCAGACTGATAACGGCATTACGACGGAATATATTCCGGAACGCGATGCCGTTTTATGTTTGTTTTATTGCGGAATAACATGCTCCAGCAAGAAGACAAGTTCTTCCGGAGATTGCTTCATTCCTTCCTCCATCCAGTCGTCCACTACTGCCAATATCGCCGTCGAATAAAAATAGAATACAAACTTCTGTGTCTTTTCGTCGGCATCCTTGTATCTCTTTTCAAGTGAAGGCAGTGTTTTGCAGTATTTTTCGACGAGAGCGTATACATTGTCAAATATCAGCTCATGCATTCTTTTGTTGTCAAATGTGTGCAGCAGCAGGTTTCGAATCTTGTCGTTCTCATGTAATTTCTGCAAAACGGCCAGAATAAAGGCCTTCCAGTCGCCCCGGGGATTGACATCTTGTAAGATAAGCTGCGTAAATTCCTTTGTTGTCCAGGTAGCGAGAGAGTAGATGTCCTCAAAGTGGTAATAGAAAGTCTGTCTGTTGAAACCGCAAGCGTCCGTAATTTCTTTAATGGAAATCTTCTGAATGGGCTTTTTTTCAAGTATGCAGAGAAATGCCATCGAAAGCCTACTTTTTGTGTTGTATGAAGAAGAAACATAACTGCCCATGTGAAACCTTCTTTCTGTATGATTTTCTTGAATTATACTACAAACGTTTAGATGTTTGTTTATACACTTGTCGCAAATTTGTCCGGATTTTATACAAAATTACGACAAGTGTATATTTATTTTTTGGCCTGAAGATGTATTATGTAAGCAACAGAAGAATGTTTCAAGAAAGAAAGGTGAATGACGAATGGATCTTAAGGAAGGGATTAAAAAGTTTGGCATCGATTCTTCGGACGAAAAGAAAAAATTGAGCATTCTGTCGCTCGGGGCAATCATATTGCTTTTGATTTGCATTTCGGTATTTATGGGAATGGGTATCAAGGACAGAGCAGCATCCTACACGGTGCAAGGAAGCCTCAAGGCTGATGAAGTAAACATGAATTCCAAAATCGCGGGGAATATTGAGGAAGTTCGAGTACGGGAGGGCGACCGAGTCAAGGCGGGCGATGTTTTGATTGTAATAGACAGCTCTAACCTTCAGGCAAAAAAAATTCAAGCCGAGGGTGCGCTTTCCGCTGCCAACGCCACATACCAAAAGGCGCTTAACGGTGCACGCAGTCAAGAGATTTCGCAGGCTAAAGCTGCGGCTGATCTCTACACGAAAACATATAACAAAGTAAAGTCACTGTATGAACAGGGCGCCGTTTCCGAGAACGAATACAATCAAGTCTATGCGCAGTACATAGCCGCGCAGGAGACTTACAGCATGGCGCGGGAGGGTGCTCGAAGCGAAGATATTTCGGCGGCAGCCGCACTTGTCGAGCAAGCATCAGGTGCTCTGGCCGAGGTAAACAGTTACATAGAGGATTGTCAAATCAAAGCACCTATGGACGGTGTAGTCACATCTGTCAATGTCAAACCGGGTGAACTCGTCTCCACGGGAACTTTGCTGGTCGCCGTGATTGACGACAGCAATTATTGGGTGGAAGTAAATGTTGACGAGAGCAAGCTCGATAAGGTCCAAAAGGGGAGCGAAGTTACATATGTGTTCGCGGCCTATCCGGATGAAAAATTTAAGGGCGAAATATATTCCGTGAACGAGAAGCCGGCCTTTGCTACCCAAAAGGCCACCAAGGATACAAACAATTTCGATCTGCTGTCATATACAGTGAAGATAAGAGCGGATCAAGCAAAAGATAAAAAATTATATTCAGGTATGACTGTAGATGTAATGTTCGGAGAATAGTGCCATGGAGAAAAAGCAATCGCTCAAAGCAATCATTCTGCTGCTTGCAGTGGTGCCGATTCTGCTCGGTGTGCTTTTGGGTGCTGAGATGTCGGGGCAGACTATAGATCACGTGCCGACCGCTGTCGTCGATTTGGACGGCAGCGATTTTTCGCAGTCTTTGACAACTTATTTGAAAGATGTAACCGAGCTTGATGTAAAAACGGTAAGCAATGATGCGAGCATTGTCGAGCCTGGGATCAAGAGCGGGGAATACATCGTCGCCATTGTTTTCCCCGATGGGATGGCGGCAGACATGAAGTCTGGGAAATCTCCTTATATTCAAGTTTTTTCCGATGGCTCGCAGCTCCATCTGCTGCTATTCGCCAAAACAAAGATCAGCGAGATTCTCATAACGGCACAAGCAGGTTATATCCAAGAGGTTTATCAAGGAAAGCTTTCGATGACGGCCGATGACGCATATAATTATCTGATGCCGATCAATGTTAATTATGAAACGCTGTTCAATCCGTTGCGAAGCATGCGGGAATATCTGATTGCAGGAATGATAGCTACCGTATGGCAGCTTACGATTTCATTTGCGGGCGCAGAGTTGGCTATGCATTGGAACCTGACAGGCATTAAAGAACGCTTGAAAGGAATATTGGCAGTGGGAGTAGGAGCAAGTTTGTGTCTGTCTGCGGCCTATGGAGTGCAGATGCTGTTTTTCGGCATGCCGTTTCACGGATCGCTAGCAGGCTTTTGGATTATCACAATCCTGTTTGCGGTAGCTCTGGCAGGCTTCGGCTTTATCGTGGCTTCGCTTTTGGCGGATCGCGTCTTTGTAATGCAGGTATTGGGATTTTTATTGCTGCCGACGGCATTGCTCGGAGGATTTACCTTTCCGCTGATATCGATGCCGAAGACGATGCAGACAGTCGCGGCTTTCATGCCGTTTTCATACTACAGTAACATCATCAGACGCCTTTCCCTGACGGATATCGGTATGCAATATCTCGATAAAGATATTACCGTGATGTTGTTGTTTGCAATTGCGGCCGTTGCCGGCGTCGGATTGGTGACACGGAGGGAATATGCAAAACAAAGAAGAACTCTTAGAGAAGCTGAATAAAATAAAACCGATTGTCGTAATCCTCCTGCTCCCGGCGCTGTTTGCGCTGCTGTTTTCATTTACGTTTGGGGAGCCGTACATTAAGGAGATTCCTGTCATCGTTTACGACAGAGACAATTCGGAAACCTCGCGGCAAATCGTTGAGCAGCTCGACTCATCGCAGGGAATTGCCATCAGTGGCTATGTCGCTTCGATGCAGGAGGTAAAAGAAAAGATACTTTCCGAAGAAGCAATCGGTGCTCTGATATTGCCTGAGAATTTTGGTGCAGAGGTTCGCATGGGTAAAAATCCGGGAGCGCGGATGCTTATTAACGGTACGAATTTATTTCTCGGCAATAACTGCATGCTCTCGGCATCGACTGTATTTACCACGCTGAACATCGGTCTGCGCATGCAGACACTGGAAGCGGGAGGTGTTGTGCCGGTAGATGCCGAGCACTATGGCACAGCATTGCTCTTTAATGAAAAGATGCTGTACAATCCCGAGATGAGTTATATGCAATATTTGATGGTAGGTATAATGACTGTAGTAACTCAGCAGATTTTCTTCATGTTCTCGGGCGTCTTTTTCATGGATAATCGCTTGCAACAACGGCAGCTGAGGAAGATTGTGCCTAATATTTGTGTATATATATTGCTTTCTCTGTGCGGTTTTGTGATTGCGATGATTGTCCTGCGCATGGCGGTAGGGTTCCGCATGATAGGCAACATCCTTGTGGCACTTTTGCTGCAAGTCGGGTTTCTGCTCGGCATTACGGGCAGCGCGCTGGTGTTCTCGTCGCTGTTCAACAGCAAGGAGCGCTTTGCGCAGTTTTCGTTGCTGCTTGCCGTGCCTACCTTTATCACAAGCACGTTCATGTGGCCGCCGTATATGATGCCAAAAGGAATGATGGCTTTTATCAAAATCATGTGGCCGCTGTGCAATTTTGCACCGGTCGTGAAAGGAGTTCTCCAGAAAGGTCTGGGGCTGTGGGATATTTTCCCGAACCTGTTGCAGCTCATTGTCTTTGCGTTGGCATGGGGAACGATGGGGTATTTTCTATATAATCATAAGAAAAAAGGGGAGTGTTTGAAATGTACAGAAAACTGATGAGCGTTTTACTGTCGGCAGCCTTGATTTGCGCTGCGTCGGTGCCGATGGGAGGCCGGGTCTATGCGGCTGAGAATGAAAATGCGGTGCAGACACCGTTATCTTTGGCACAGGCAATCACTCTGATGCAGACTGACAGCAACGCGGCTAAGAGCGCACAGTTAAATAAAGAGGCAGATCAGGCGGTGGCGAAGGGCTACTCCGAGACTTACAGCAACATCAACGATGCGCTGGACCAAATTAAAGGAACGAGCACTGTGACACAGGATCAGGTATCTTATTCTCTTTATCATATGTCTTTTAACGATTTGGTTAATAGCAATCCGACATTGGCTCCGATGGTCGCTTATGTAACTTCGGGAATGAACGAGCAGATTGCTGGCACGATTAAAGCGGCGCGGGATGCGGGTGCCAACAATAATAACCTTGCTATCACGCAACTTCGCCGTGACTTCGCAAAGGCACACATTGAAAGTAATTATAAGGCTGATATGAATCAAATCGAATACAACACTGTGCAGCTTTACTACGGTGTGCTGCTCGCTCGTGAGAACGTCAATACCTGCACAGAGAATGTCAAGGCCAAGAGCGACATACTAAAGAATACGCAGAACATGCGGACTGCGGGCATGTGCTCGGACAAAGAGGTTTACTCCGCCAAAGCCGATCTTGAGACTGCAAAGAGCGAGCTTGAAGCGGCCAAAGTGACATTGAAAGATACTGAGATGAAGTTCAACTATCTGCTCGGCCGAGACGTCACGGCTGAGGTTGTGCTGTCGGACAGTTTGAAAAAGTTGCCTCTGCCGGCGGGTACCGAGGATGAATATGTGGCACAGGCGCTTGCCAATCGGCCTGAACTGGCGGGTGCGGATTTAGCTGTGAAGGTCTATAAGAAATTGCTTGACGGAGTGAACGGCTATCCGCGTAGCTCGGCGACTTACATGAATGCAAAGACGGCGTACGACAGTGCCGTTTATACAAATTCGACGGCACCGTCGCAAATCGAGATAGATGTACGCACGAAGTATGCCAATATTAACGCGCTGAGCGCGGCGGTTGAGAATGCGCAGAAAACATACGATTATGCAAAAGAAGGCTATCGCCTGACGAAACTGTCATATGAGGCGGGTATGACGACGCTCGCAAATGTGCAGGATATCCAGGCAACCTATCACAAAGCGGGCTTGGGACTGTCGGCGGCTATCGTAGCCTACGACCTTGGAATCTACAGCTTTAACTACGCCGTAGACGTGGGAACAACGAGATTGCCTTTATAATACGCAGATAAGCAATATGACAATTGGGAGGCGGGATACGAATTTCGCCTCTTTTTTGCGCTTGCGAAATAGAAAAAATCTATGAAAAGCACCGAATTGCATAGAAAAAACAAATTGGCGGAAAGTTACCCCGAGGAGTAGGATACAGATGAGAGTACTATTATATGCGGGCATTGCGTACGCAAAAGCGGCGGGATGTAATCCGTAGGATAAATAGAAGGAGGCAATTTATGAGACAAGTCAACGGAGTCGGGGAGGCATGTCCGGTCCCTGTAATCATGACAAAACGAGCCCTGGCCGAAAACGGCGACGAGCCGCTTGAGGTATTGGTGGATAATGACGGAGCGGTCCAAAACGTCAGTCGCTTTGCCGTCTCTCTCGGTTATGGAGTCGATGTTTCCAAAGAAGAAGGCGTTTTTCATATTGTATTGCGCAAGGAAGGCGGTGAAGAGCAGAAGGATGTCTCCGCTCCGGTCTCGGAACCGAATGCGGGAGAAGCCGACAGAATGGCTGCTGCCGCTGAAATGCGCATGACAAATGCCGGAAAGACTGTTGTAATCTTGTCATCCGACATGATGGGCTCAGGAGAGGATGCGCTCGGACGTACTTTGATGAAGAACTTTGTCTTTGCATTGACACAGCTTGACGAGCTGCCCGATCTCATCATGCTCTACAATACAGGAGCGAAGTTGTCCACAGCCGGCGCTGAAACGCTCGCTGATTTACAGAAGCTGGAGCAGGCCGGAGTTACAATCATGACATGCGGTGCTTGCATGAAATATTTCGGTATCGAAGACAAATTGTCTGTAGGGCAGGTTACAAATATGTACAGCATTGTGGAAGAGATGTGCAATGCGGGACGTATTCTGCGTCCGTAACAGGAGAAAAATATGATTTATTTTGACAATGCGGCCACGAGCTTGCCAAAACCGCCCGCGGTGGGAGAAGCTATCCTGCAAGCTTTAAATACATTCGGCGGTCCGGGCAGAGGGGGACACCCGGCTGCTCTTGCAGCCGGACGGACAATCTTCAAAGCGCGAATGGCTGTCGCAAAACTGCTTGGCTCCGCACCGGAGCGAACGGTGTTCACTTCCAACGCGACGGAAAGTCTCAATATAGCCATATCGGGACTGCTGACGCCTGCGGATCACGTCATTACGACGGCTTTGGACCACAATTCTGTGTTGCGTCCGCTTTATCGTTTGCGTGACAGGGGAATGGGCTTATCGATTATCGGAATCGATGCAAACGGCAACTTAAATTACGATGATTTTGCCGGAGTGCTGCAACCGAACACAAAGGCGGTCGTCTGCACTCATGCGTCCAACCTCATCGGTACGGTCATAGATCTTTCATTTGTTTCGGATTTTTGCAAAAAAAACGGATTGCTTATGATCACGGATGCCTCGCAGACGGCAGGAGTTTTCCCGATCGATGCTGACGCTTTGGGAATAGATGTACTCTGTTTTACCGGACACAAGGGGTTGATGGGACCGCAGGGCACAGGAGGATTTTGTGTGCGCGAAGGATTGTCAATCAAGCCTCTGAAGGTTGGCGGCAGCGGTATTCACAGCTTTTCCGAAACTCATCCGAGCGAAATTCCGGACAGGCTCGAAGCCGGTACAGCGAATGCTCACGGCATTGCAGGCCTGTTGGCCGGTGTAGAATATATATTGGAGCAGGGCGTGGATACTATTCGTGAAAAAGAATGCGCGTTGGCGGAGCTGTTCCGCAGCGGTATTGCGGAGATTCCGGGAGTACGCATATACGGCGATCCTAACGTTTCTCATGCGCCTATCGTCACGCTGAATATCGGAACCGTGGATTCAGCAGAAGTCGGCGCGCACTTGGCTGATGATTACGGCATCTGTGTACGTACCGGTGCACATTGCGTTCCGCTGGCACATATAGGTCTGGGAACTAAGGAACAAGGCTCGGTGCGTTTTAGTTTTTCTTCGTTTAACACTCAGGAGGAAGTACGTATCGCTTTGCGGGCCATTGCCGAGATTGCTGCCGAATTGCATTAACGGAGGCGGAAAGGTGTGCGCACTGCATGTAAACGGATGCGTGCGGAGAAGAGGGTATGGAAAGAAAGAAGCAAGCAAAATTAGTGATTACATTTCATACAACCACAGAGGCAATGCATATGGAAGCCGTCTGCGACCCCGCGTTGGGACGGCTGATTCCGGTTCCGCGAGAAATCAGCGCGGGTTGCGGACTTGCGTGGGGCGCGGATCCCAATGATGAGGCTGCAGTGCTGAAGGTGATGACAGAAAATAAAATCGTTTACCAAGAGAAAAAGAATGTTATGTTGTATTGACAGACAAGTAAACGGCATATCTGCCGAAACAACAAAATTTATAATTCTTTGCTGAGAGCTTACAAAAGGCAAGGCATATTTTTATGTGTTTATCTAACAAAAAAATGAGCATTATATTGTCAGAAAAGTACTTGACAATAACGAAACGGAGCAATATACTGGCAATAGTAAAAATTGTCGACAATCGGCAAACAAGACAAAATGATTGTCGTGCGAAAAGATTAAAAAAATGGAAGTAGAGAGGCGCTGGTGTGCCTACCGGTCTTCAAAACCGTGTTGCGGCAAATCGTCGTGGGTGGGTTCGATTCCCATATACTTCCGCCATAAGAATAACCTTGCAACGAGCAGAAGGGGGTTGTATATGGATATTAGGAAGTTGAACAAGTTTACGTCATGCGGGGGCTGCATCGCAAAGTTGCCTCCCGGACTTCTCAAAGACGCTGTTTCAAATATTCCGAAATTCAACGATCCCAATCTGCTCGTTGGTTTTGATACGTCGGATGACGGAGCGGTCTATCGCCTCAGCGACGACATCGCCATCATTCAGACACTGGATTTTTTTCCGCCGATGGTAAACGATCCGTATCTTTTCGGAAAGATTGCAGCCACCAATGCTTTGAGCGATATCTATGCGATGGGAGGAGAGGTCAAGACAGCGCTGAACATAGTTTGCTTCCCGCAGGATGAAGATCCGGCTGTCCTTGCCGAAATTCTCCGCGGCGGAGCAGAGAAAGTCAAAGAGGCGGGCGGTGTCCTCTGCGGCGGCCACTCTATCAACGATAAGGAGCCGAAATACGGGCTCTCGGTTACGGGGACGGTGCATCCGGATCGCATCATGCGCAACAATGATTGTCAAATCGGTGATCGTATCATCCTTACAAAGCCGCTTGGCGTGGGCATGGTGACGGCATCCTACAAGGCCGGGGAAGCATCTCAAGAGAGCTACGAACAAGCCATCAAAGGAATGCAGACCTTGAACAAATATGCATTTGAAATCGCTGCACAATATCGTATTCACAGCTGTACGGATGTGACAGGGTTCGGTTTCCTGGGACACCTGAACGAAATGGTCAACGACAGCTATTCGATTCGAGTGGACAGCGCGAACGTCTTATATATACCTGAGGCATGGAGATTGGCATCGGAATTCCTGCTTACCGGCGGCGGACAGAACAACCGCACATTCCTGCACAACAAGGTGGAATTTCGCAATGTTCCGTTGCCTATGCAAGAAATCCTTTTTGACCCGCAAACCTCAGGGGGCTTGTTGTTAAGCGTACATCCGGATGATGCGGATGCGCTGATGGCTAAACTGGGCACCCCGGACATCCCCTGCTGCACGGTGGGCGAAGTCACAGAGAGAGAAAAACATAATATTATCGTATACGGTTGAGGTGTGTATGGACAGTATTGTAATAGGAACGGCAGGACACATCGATCACGGCAAGACGACGCTGGTTAAAGCGTTGACGGGATTTGATACGGACACGCTCGAAGAAGAAAAACGGCGCGGTATTACCATCAACCTGGGTTTCGCATACTGCAAACTCGCCTGCGGCAAGACCGCAGGCTTTGTCGATGTGCCGGGACATGAGCGTTTCGTTAAGAATATGTTAGCAGGTGCGAGCGGTATCGATATCGCGATGATTGTCATCGCCGCAAGCGAGGGAGTTATGCCGCAGACACGCGAGCATATCAATATATTGGGTTATCTGGGGATCGAAAAAGCTATCGTGGTAATGACCAAGGTCGATACGATTGACGATGAGTTTCGCGAGCTGGTCCTGGAGGACACGAAAGACTATCTGGCGACCACGTTTTTGAAGGATGCGCCTATTGTTGAGACCGACGCGATTACCGGACGGGGTATTCCCGAGCTGCTGGAAGTATTGGACAGTATGGCGCAGCAAGTACACAAGACAACGGCTGCGCGGCCGGCGCGGTTACCTATTGACAGAGTGTTTACCGTCAAAGGATTTGGAACAGTCGTGACAGGTACTCTGATTGAAGGCTCTGTCAGATTGAACGACGAGCTGGAGATCTACCCTCAGGAAATTCCGGTCAAAGTCAGAGGAATCCAGATACACGAGGAAGAGGTGCCCGTCGCGGGAGCGGGACAGCGTACAGCGCTGAATTTGTCCGGCGTATCGGTGTCTCAGATTCATCGCGGCAGTGTCGTTGCCACGCGCGGTTCCTTGCACGCCACTCATTCGCCGGAAGCCTTTTTTTCCGCAGCAGACGATACAGAGCAAGTCATCAAAAAGATGGACAAGTTGAAGCTGTATCTGGGTTCGGCTGAAGTTGTCGTTAAGGTGGTGCCTCTCGATCGCAAGGCGATCTGTCCCGGAGAAAAATGTTATGTGCGACTGCTGGCCGATGTGCCTGTAATTGCGCGCAAAGGAGACCGTTTTGTTCTGCGCAGCTTAACGCCTGTACAGACCGTAGGCGGCGGCCGGATTGTGGATTCGACCGGGAATCGCTTTAAATATACGACCGAGCAAGTACTTGAAATTTTGAAAATCAAAGATAAGGGGACTCAGGAACAGATATTGGAAGCCTTTGCAAAGGAGCATCTGTTCGGTGAAAAAGATGCTGTTGCAATGGCAGCCAACGTCGAGGATGCAGAAGCATTATACACATCTCTCTCTGAGAGAGGGAGAGTATTACTTTTCCAAAATAGGATTGCACATATCGATACACTGCGCGGTTTGCTTGAGCGCACTTTAAGAATTCTGGATTCTTATCACGCGGAATATCCTCTAAGGGTGGGCATTCCCAAAGCCGAACTGCAGGGAAAACTCGATTTTACGGGGCGGACGCGTGAGTTTGAATGGCTGCAGGAGTGGATGCAGAATACACATGAAATTTCTCAGAGCGGATCTGTGATATACAAAGCCGGATTTGCACCTGTATTTTCCGCAAAATTGGGCAAAATCAAAGAAGAAATGCTGGATTCGGTACAAAAATCGGGCTACTCGTTGCTGACTGCCGGAGACTTGATGATCAACGAGAAAGACAAAGACCGCCGGATGGTACTGGAAGCTTTGCTGCAGACCGAATTTATACTCCTGGAAGGACAAATTATCCTGCCTAAGGCACTGTACGAACAGGCCAAGGAAACTGCCGTACGATTGGCGCATACGGAAGGAGCCATTCGGCTCTCCGACTTCCGCGACAGTCTGGAAACCAGCAGAAAGTATGCGCTCTTGCTTTTGGAAAAAATGGACAGCGACGGATTTACAAGCCGTCAAGGGGAAGAGCGGATTTTAACAGGATTTTAATGAAAATTAAAATATGGTAAAAAAGGAAAGTAGAGGTAAAGGATATGCAAGTATATGATGTGATTATTATCGGTGCCGGCCCGGGAGGGCTCGCTGCAGGTCTCTACGCAGGTCGCTCGCGCTTGAACACTCTGTTGATCGAGAAGGAGAAGGACGGCGGGCAGATCGTTATCACTTCGGAAATCGAGAACTATCCGGGTTGTCTCGATGAGGAGTCCGGAAGCTCCCTGATTGCAAGAATGACAAAGCAGGTCGAAAAATTCGGCGTGGAACGTGTTAAAGACAACATTGAAAAGGTTGATTTCACCGGAGATACGAAGGTTCTTTATGGGAAGAACGGTGAATATCATGCGCGTGCAGTCATCATAGCTACGGGTGCATTTCCGCGTCCGATCGGCTGCCCCGGCGAAAAAGAACTCATCGGTAAGGGTGTTTCCTACTGCGCTACTTGTGACGGAAACTTCTTTGAAGATATGGACATCTATGTTGTCGGCGGCGGCGATACAGCCGTTGAGGAAGCTATGTATCTGACAAAGTTCGGCCGCAAGGTAACGGTAATCCATCGTCGTGACGAATTGAGAGCGGCGAAATCCATCCGGGAAAAGGCGTTCAAAAACCCGAAGATGAATTTCATGTGGGACAGCGTTGTCACAGAAATCGGCGGTGACGGCATGGTTGAGTACATGGTCGTCAAGAACGTTAAGACGGGTGAAGAGACGAGAATTGACGCTCCGGAAGAAGACGGCACATTCGGAATCTTCGGATTCATCGGTTTCCTGCCGCAGTCCGGCATGTTCGAGGGTGCGGTTGAACTCGAAAACGGATACATCCCGACAAATGAAAAGATGGAGACAAATGTACCCGGCGTATTTGCTGTAGGGGATATTCGTGTAAAGGATGTGCGTCAGGTTGTAACAGCTGCCGCAGACGGCGCAATTGCTGCGCTGATGGCGGAAAAATATCTGGAACACTAAGCCGTACAGGTATCGGGAGGGGCCTTCGGGCCTCTTTTCTTAAAGTAAAAAGGAGATCTCTATGACCATTCAAGAGCGTTTACGCACATTGCCAAAGACGGATGACCTCCTGCGCATCATTGAGAGCGAAGGGAACGATCAACCGCACAACCTTGTAAAATCGGTGATACAAGAGGAATTGGACCGCTTCAGGGCAAGCCTGCTGGCGGGAGAAGCCGACGGCTGCGACCGTGAAGAATTGCTTAAGAGCATTCGCATGCAGCTCGCACGCAAAGCGCGAACGCATCTGCGCGGCGTTGTCAATGCGACCGGGGTAATACTCCATACCAATTTGGGGAGAGCACGATTGGCAAAAGAATGCGTGGAATTGCTCACGGCTGTGGGCTGTCGTTACTCGAATTTGGAATACGATTTGGAAGACGGCAGTCGAGGCTCACGTTATCAACATGTGGAGGATTTGCTGATAAAGCTGACAGGAGCGGAAGCCGCTTTGGTTGTGAACAACAACGCGGCGGCGGTATACCTCGTATTGGATACGATCGCAAAGGGCAGCGAGGTTATAGTTTCTCGAGGTGAATTGGTGGAAATCGGGGGGGCGTTCCGTGTTCCCGAGATTATGGCTGCCGGCGGGTGCCGGCTCATTGAGGTGGGAACGACAAACAAGACTCACACCTCGGATTACGAAAAAGCGATTACGGAGAATACAGGTGCTCTGCTAAAGGTGCATACCAGCAATTACAAAATTATCGGCTTCACGGAATCTGTGGGCATGAAAGAGCTGGCGGAAATTGCGCACAAGCATGAAATTCCTTGCATTTACGATTTGGGAAGCGGCTTGATGGCAGATCTCTCATCTTACGGCATCACAGATGAGGCGACTGCAGAGCAATGCATCAGACAGGGTGCGGATCTCGTATGCTTCAGCGGAGACAAGCTGCTTGGGGGGCCTCAGGCCGGTATAATCGTACGAAAGAAAGCCTATATAGCGGCGATGAAGAAAAATTA
>DCTM01000034.1:13744-88833 GCA_002329565.1 Firmicutes bacterium UBA1440 | reverse complement strand
GGCCGAGGCGCTTGTGGTGACCGACCAAGCGGTGCAACTGCCGGTCATGCGTCCGCTGATCGCAATGGACAAGGTCGACATCATGGAAAAAGCCAAGGAAATCGGCACCTATGAAACGTCTATTCTGCCGTATGAGGATTGCTGCACGGTCTTCCTCCCGAAGCATCCGTTGACAAAACCGCGTCTGCAGCGGATTCTGGAGTCGGAGAGCCGGCTGGACGTTGAAGCCTTGATTGCGGGCGTTATGGTCGATAAGGAGACCATAGTCATCAATCCCGAATAGAAATCGACAAAAATAGAATCGTTTCCCCTTTTTTTCTTAAGGACAAGCCCCGCAAGGCGCTGTATAATGGAAAAAAGGGGGTATTTTTATGCAGATAGAATTTGAATTGTCTGATGATATCATCGCCGCGATTCTCAATGGTGAACTGGATCACCATTCGGCCGTGTGCGCGCGCACCGATATCGATCACGCTATGGAAGTATATAGAGCCAAGCATCTGGTACTCGACTTCTCCGGAGTGGACTTTGCGGACAGCTCCGGCATAGGTATGATAATGGGCAGATACAATAAGGTAAAAGAAAAAGGCGGCCGCATAGTGCTGTGCGGCTGTTCTCCATATATGAGAAAGATTCTCGAAATGGCAGGTATTTTTACGATTATCGCAGAAGCGGATGACAGGGAAAGCGCGATGCGACTCATAAAGGAGCGAGGTGAAGAGGATGAAAGATAATGCGGTTACCGTGGAGTTTATCGCTATTCCGGAAAACGAGAAATTTGCCAGAATGGTTGCAGCCGCTTTTACGGCTCCGTTCGATCCGACTGTAGAAGAAGTTACGGAAATAAAAACCGCCGTTTCGGAAGCAGTCAGCAATGCGGTCATACACGCGTACGGAGCCTCGGGGAAAGGACTGATCCGAATGGAACTGTGGTCAAGCGAAAAAGGCACCGTCACCATCGTCGTAGAGGACTACGGAATCGGTATAGAAGACATTACTGCGGCACGTGCACCGTTGTTCACGACGGCAGCGGTTGAAGAACGATCCGGAATGGGTTTTGCTATTATGGAGAGCTTCATGGATAAGGTCGTCGTGGAATCGGAAAAGGACAAGGGAACTCGGGTAACCCTTATTAAGACGCTGGATCTGAGCTGTGGCTTGTAGCTACAAGGCTCCCCCAAAAGAAGATACATACGAATTAATCAGACAGGCCGCGGAAGGGCATATGTGGGCCAAGGAAAAGCTCATAGAGGATAATACGGGGCTTGTGAAAAGCATAGCGGTAAGATTTATAAGCAGGGGTTATGAGCTCGACGACTTGATGCAGATCGGCTTCATAGGGCTGCTGAAGGCGATCGATAAATTTGACATCTCGTTTGATGTGATGTTTTCGACCTATGCGGTCCCGATGATCATGGGCGAAATCAAGCGTTACATCAGGGACGACGGCCGAATCAAGATGAGCAGGCAACTGAAGCAGGAGATAGCCGTCGTGAGGCGGGCGAGTGATGAATATTACAATGAGAACGGCTGCCATCCGAAGCTGTCTGAGCTGGAGAAAATCACAGGAATTTCCTCAGAACGGCTGTTGGAAATCATGGAAGCAACGGAGGCTGTCATGCCCGACAGTCTCGACAATGACGAAAAACCGCTGCCCGAGAGCAGTTTTTCGGGAAACGATTATATCGAAGAAGAGAACAAACGTCTGAATTCCATCTATTTAAAAGGAAAAATCGGCGAATTGCCCGAACGGGAACGTGCCGTAATCGTGATGCGCTATTTTTACGATATGACGCAGCAGCAGATCGCTGCCTCGATAGGCATTTCTCAGGTACAGGTCTCACGCATAGAAAAAAAAGTTTTGGAAAAATTTCGCAACGAAATCGCCGAGTGACTACTCGGCGATTATTTTTTCGATAGAGGCGACGATTTCCTCAATCTGTGCATATACGAAAATTTTTTTCTCTCTAATCAGTTGCCTGAACAAGGGGATGGAAACCCAGGCAACCGAAGCAACTTCCTCCTTTTGCAGAGAAAACTCCTCAGCGGGCGTGTTGTTCTTTACCAGAAATACATCCCAGATGATGTGGTTCTCTTCTTTTGAGAAGCGCGCCAGGCGGCGGATGTCGGCTGCGGTAATATTGATCCCGAGTTCTTCTTTGATTTCACGGATACATCCCTTGACAGTATCCTCACCGGACATAATACGACCTGTGGTCAATGCCCAATGTCCCGGCAAGATTTCACATTGTTCGCTGCGCTTTTGAATCAAAAGCTCGTGTTTGTCGTTGATCAGCCATGCCTCAACTGCAAAATGATATTCGTTCTCGCCGAACCGGCTGCCTTTAGGAAGACGCTTACGCAAAAAGTTACCGCTCTTATCATATACGTCCCAATATTCCATCTTTCATTCCTTCTTTCAAAGCATATTCATTTCTGCAAGTAATCTGCTGAGCGGCAGTCCGATGACGTTCTGCAGGTCACCTTCGATGTGGTCTGTATATTTGGAAAAAGTGCCTTGGATCGCATAAGCACCGGCCTTGTCGTAAGGCTCATCTGTGTCGATATAAGCGCGCAATTCATCGTCGGTGTAATCCTTAAAAAAGACCTTTGTAACCTCGCAAAACGAGCGTTTTAAGCCGCTCTGCGGGTCTATGAGAGCCACACCGGTAGCGACAAAATGCTCGCGTGCGCGCAGCAAGCTGAGAATGCGATAGGCATCCGCCTTGTCAATAGGTTTACCGATAATACCGTTACAGTAAACAATAGTATCGGCGGCCAATATAAGCGGGGAGTCATAGCATTTGTCCTCTGATCGGAGCAGTTGTTCGACCCAAAGAGCTTTTTTTAAAGCCAGAAACATTACGGCATCGCACATTTCAATGTTTTCGGGCAGTGTTTCGTCACATTTCGGCCTAACAATCAGGGGTTCAAATCCGGCTTCGCGGAGTATTTCCTTTCTTCGCGGAGAGGCCGATGCGAGAATAATTGTGTTAAATTTTTTATTTATGCTTTCATTCATGTCACATTTTCCTATTCTTTTTTGTCGATACTATTATTGCATATTTTGATGTATTTTTAAAGGTCAATTGCGCAAAAATAGATGTATCGTAATTTTGATGTTGACGGAGGTAAGTATGGCGGATAATACGACTGGTGTGCCGAAAAAGGAAATGGCCAAGGCGTATGAGAAATACGCAAAATCGTTCACGCCCAAGCCCACGTATGTGGCAAATTGCGTGCGTGCTTTTATTGCGGGTGGGCTGCTCTGTATATTGGCAATGTTTTTACAAAACAAATTGATGGCAATGGGTCAGAACGAAAAGGATGCGGCTGCGATTGTAACAATCGCGATGATCTGTGCGGCCCAACTGCTTACAGGAATCGGCTTGTTCGACAGCCTTACCAAGATGGCGGGAGCCGGCGTAATTGTGCCTATAACCGGTTTCGCCAACTCGATGGTGGCGCCGGCATTGGAATATAAAAAAGAAGGACTCGTGCTCGGTGTCGGCGGTAAACTCTTCAGTCTGGCAGGTCCCGTTCTGGTGTATGGGATATCGTCGGCCGTCGCAGTCGGCATTTTGTATTGGCTTATCGGAGGTGCGAAGTGAAAAACAAATTGGGGAAGCAGACACTTGTGTTTCGCAACAAGCCTGTGATTACGGGAGAATGTGCTGTCGTGGGTACGCGCGAGGGAAGCGGGCCGATGAAGGAATATTTCGACGTCATTCTTGATGACGATACGTACGGGGAAAAGACGTGGGAAAAGGCGGAGAGCATGATGCTAAAAAACGCCATTCTCACAGCTATACGCAAGGCAGGACTTGAAAAAAGCAATATTGATGTGATGCTGACGGGAGATCTTTTGAATCAACTGATGTCAAGTTCCTTTACCGCTCGTGATGTCAGCATTCCGTTTATAGGGCTGTACGGCGCATGCTCGACGATGACACAGAGTATGTTGATGGCTTCGGTTTTCGTCGACGGCGGCTTTGCAGAACACGCCGTCTGCGGGGCATCCAGCCATTACTGTACAGCCGAACGCCAGTTTCGCATGCCGTTGGAGCATGGCAATCAGCGACCTCCGTCGGCACAGTGGACAGCTACGGCCTCCGGTGCAGCAGTTATCTCACGGCAGCCATGCACGGCCAATAATATTCTGATACCCGCACCGAAAGAGATCTTTGTCACCTATGCAACGATAGGAAAAATCATAGATACGGGCATGAAGGATGCCAACCAAATGGGTGCGGCTATGGCGCCCGCTGCAGTCGATACGATTTTGAATCACTTTGAGGATACGGGAATGACGCCTGCAGATTACGACGTGATACTTACAGGGGATCTCGGTTATATCGGCAAAGAAATCGCTTTGGATCTGTTTGCTGACGCAGGCATAGATTCCGCTAAGCTGGGAGTACGCTACGATGACTGCGGCACAATGCTGTATTATCGCGAGAAGGAGGACGTGCACGGAGGCGGTTCGGGTTGCGGTTGCTCGGCGAGCATCTACACGGGATATCTGTTCCGAAAGATGCGTGCGGGAGAGTTTAAGCGCGCGTTGATAGTCTCCACGGGAGCTATGCTCTCAACAATCAGCCCCTTCCAAGGTGAGAGCATTCCCGGCATAGCTCATGCTGTAACGCTTGAGACATCGTAGGAAGGGGGAAAAAGTATGGATTATGCATACGCATTTGTGATAGGAGGTCTCATTTGCACGATCGGTCAGATCTTACTTGATACCACGAAATTGACGGCACCGCGCATTCTTGTAATCTTTGTCGTCGCGGGAGTCATCCTTCAAGCCTTTCATTTGTACCAACCTCTCGTGGATTTGGCGGGTAACGGTGCGACGCTGCCGTTACCGGGGTTTGGATATTCGCTGGCAAAGGGTGCGATGGAAGGGGCGGAAAAAGGTCTCTTGGATGCGGTAACAGGAGCGGTCGAATCGACAGCTGCGGGTGTCACTGCAGCTATAGTTTTCGGTTATTTGGTCGCGATTTTGTTTAATCCGAAGTCGCTGCGATAGTGAGAAAAGCGACAGGGAAAATACAGATTGCAAGCACAGTGTAACCGATTGCACTGTGTTTGTTTTTCAGATACAGTATCAGTCAGAGACACGCACAAAAATAAATACTCCGTTCAATCAAAATCCGGTTGGAAAAAAGTATGTATCGTAGTATAATTAAAAGACAGAAAACAGGCTATCATCGGGAACACAGAAGAAGCATATCGCATGCGCCTTCATTAAGCTTTTGTGTCGGTGATTAATCAATGAAACGATCCGCCCGCGCCGGAGTGGGTCAACAAGAAAGGGTAACGGAATGAAGAAAGAAAAAATTGGAGCTGCAGTACCGAAGAAAAAGAACAAATTCTCCGACGAGCTCACAGCCTCTCCGAAACACAGGCCCGGCAAGAAGATCGGCAGGATTGCGATTCTTGGTCTAATCGCGGGAGTCGGAGCAGTACTGCTTACAAAAATCCCGAAAAGGTACTAAGAGGTCGGAACAAAATTTTATGCTCAAACGTCTTATTTTTATATATTGAAAACGGAACCGACTCAGAAAATATACGACAAAACAGTTAATAAAATATGTGAAAAAAGGCATAACAAAATGAGAAACGACGGAAAAAAAGCACTTATATGCATTATGGCCGCGCTGTTGTCAGTTGCGGTCATTCTCATTTGTATATCCTGCACTTCGGCGGAACCCGAGGCCGAGCCTGTTTCGGCAATGCAGACAGTCAAAGAGCAGCAGAAGGAAAGCACAGATTCGCCGGGATCTTACGAGGTCTTTGACGACAGCCTCTTTATCGGCGATTCACGCACGGAAGGCTTTAAGCTATACTCCGGCGTCGACAATGCGACATTCTTTTGCGCAAAGGCGATGACTGTTGACAGAATTGTAGACGGTGAAAAGGTCAAGGTGCACGGTTCGGAGCAATCCATTTATGATGTACTCGCTTCGGACAACTTTAAGAAAGTATACATCGGACTTGGCATGAACGAGCTCGGCTGGGTGCACATCGAAACATTCCTGTCCGAATACAAGGCGCTGATAGGTGCTGTCAAAGCGGCACAGCCGGATGCGACGGTATATGTACAGGCTCTCCTGCCTGTGACCGCCGAAAAATCGGCCAAAGACGCGACGAACAACAACGCGCAGATTTATTGGTACAACACTAATTTGGTACAGTTTGCGAAAGACAATGGCGTAACATACATCAATGCGTCAGCACCGCTTGTGGATGATACCTTCGCACTCAAAGCGGATGCGACTACGGACGGAGTGCATCTCAACAGTACATATTGCAGGATTTGGGCGACCTATCTTGCCGAAATATCATAATGGAGGGAATCGATGAAAAAGAGATTATTTTTATGTGTTATAGCAGTATGTACGATGCTGGCTGTGGCCGCTTGCGGAAGTGACAGCGGCAAAAATCAAGGCGATTATGATACGAAGATAGACGATGCGCAGCTGGCCGCATATCTTATCGATAACGTCACATTCCGGGATACTCTGGATGTGATTGACGATGATTTGGCTATGGAGTTGTACGATTTGGATGCCGATACGTTCGAGAATATGACTGTCTACGCCGGTACGGGAGCAACAGCTGAGGAAGTCGCAGTCATTGCCGTCAAGGACGATACGCAGGCGGCGGAGGTCAAGGAAGAGATCTTGGACAGGATAGAGGATCAAAAGAAAGGGTTTGAGAATTACGTTCCCGGCGAATTGACAAAGCTGGCAGACCCCGTCATAACTCAGATAGGGAATTGCGTGGTGCTTGTTGTTTGTGATGACAGTTCAGAAGCCGAAAATGCACTGAACAATTATGATATGTAAGGCCGGACTGCGATAAGGAGAGGCAATCGATGGTATTCAGCAGCGTTACATTTTTGTTTTACTTTTTGCCGATCACATTGGCACTGTACTTTATGGCTCCTTTTAGGATGAAGAATGGCATTCTCCTGATTGCGAGCCTCTTTTTCTATGCCTGGGGTGAGCCGATCTACATCTTTTTGATGATATTTTCTGTAATCGCAAACTACTTGCTCGGCTTGGCCTTGGATCGTACACCGGTCCGGAAAAAGCTCATCCTGGTGGCTGCGATAATACTCAACCTTGCAATCCTGGGCTTTTTCAAATACGCGAACTTTGCGATTGATACGGTCAATACCTTGGCGGGCACGGCTCTCACAACAGTCGATTTGCCCTTGCCGATAGGGATTTCGTTCTACACATTTCAAGCCATTTCATATCTTATCGATCTTTACAGGGGTGAGGTTCGCATACAGAAAAATTTTATCAACTTTGCTGCCTATATTGCGATGTTTCCTCAGCTGGTAGCAGGGCCTATCGTGAGATTGCAGACGGTGGAGCAGAGTTTTGTTCATAGGGAGCATACATTTGCGGATTTTGCGGCAGGCAGCTCACGTTTCATCATCGGTTTGGCAAAGAAGGTTTTGATTGCAAATCAGATGGGACAGATTTGGGATCAAGTCAGTGCCGGGGATCCGGCGTCGCTTTCTGTGGCGACCGCCTGGATCGGAATTATCGCATTTACCTTTCAAATCTACTTCGATTTTTCCGGCTATTCAGATATGGCGATTGGGCTCGGTCGCATCTTTGGATTTCGCTACAATGAAAACTTCAGATTTCCGTATTCGGCGCAATCAATCACGGAATTCTGGCGTCGCTGGCACATGTCGCTCAGCAGCTGGTTTCGCGATTATGTTTATATCCCGCTCGGAGGCAACCGCAGGGGTCTCGCTGTGCAGATTCGAAATATCCTCATCGTTTGGCTGTTAACGGGGCTGTGGCACGGAGCAAGCTGGAATTTTGTATTTTGGGGGTTATACTTTGCTGTTATTTTAACGGCGGAAAAGCTGTTTCTGCTGCGTCGGCTCGAACGTTGCGGAAGCCTGCTCCGCCACATGTATACGATGCTTCTGGTTATCATCAGTTGGGTCATATTCAGTGTAGGAAGTGTAACGGGAATTCTCGGATACATAGGTGCGATGTTTGGCTTTGGGAACGGAGGACTTTTGGGAAGCGACAGCTTGTATCTCTTGGGCGGTAATGCGGTGCTGTTCCTTGCAGCCTGCATCTTTGCAAGCGAAAAATCGGAGAGAATCAGACCGCGCGGAACCATCGTATTGACAGCGCTGCTGATTGTCTGCATCTGTTTCATCCTGTCATCGACGTACAATCCGTTTTTGTATTTCAGATTTNNAAAACATATCGTTTTCACCGTAATCTTTTGCTGTATCATAGGCGGCATCTTCATTGCGTCGCTCTTTCTGCCCGACAAGACATTTTCTCAGGCAGAGAACCGAGCACTGCAGCTTATGCCAACGCTGCGTATCGACTCTCTAACAGACGGCAGCTTCGGAGAGAACTTTGAAAAGTATGCGCAGGATCAGTTTCCCGGCAGAGATCTGTGGATGAAAGGGAAGACGGCGATAGACAAATACACCGGCAGGTATGATAACGGCAACGTTTATTTCGGACGCGAGGGCAAATTGTTTGCCAAAGA
Organism: Firmicutes bacterium UBA1440; assembly: GCA_002329565.1. Classification (GTDB taxonomy): domain Bacteria; phylum Bacillota; class Clostridia; order Peptostreptococcales; family Anaerovoracaceae; genus UBA1440. The sequence goes on along the minus strand of DCTM01000034.1, from coordinate 80,289 downwards.
AAGCTTGGACCGGGATCAACTCGCTAAAAATCTCAAATATATCAATACATTTTCCGCGCGGTATAAGGATAAGGGTATGCGTTTGTCGTTGCTCGTCGCACCGACGGCACGCTCTGTGCAGTCGCGCTACCTTCCAATCGACGTGAGAGCCGTTTTGCCCGACGAAAACACAATACTCGCAGATTTGGCTCAAAACTCTCAAATCGCGTTCTGTAACGTTTCAGAGACCCTTTCCGAGCATTCGGGAGAATACATCTATTATCGCACGGATCACCACTGGACGACGCGCGGCGCATATTATGCATATGCACAGTGGATCGAGGAATGTGCGGGAATAATAGCTGTGCCTGATGATGATTTCACAGTGACGGAGGTAACCGATGATTTTCTGGGAACGTCCTATTCGCGGGCACCGTTGCCGTTGCAGAAGGCGGACACTGTATATCGCTACAATCCGGTGGATGCACGCGATATCAAAATGATTGTCATGGACGCCGAACTGAATGTGCTTTCCGAGAGGGAATCTCTCTATGATATCTCGTATCTCACAAAAAAGGATAAATACTCATATTTCCTCTCCGGCAACAACCCGGTAACNNAGCGGCACGGACAGCGGACGCAGACTTCTTATGATAAAGGATTCATACGGAAATTGTTTTGTACCGTTTTTAACGGAACAGTTCGATGAAATCGTGGTCGTTGATATGCGTTACTACAGGAATTCGCCGCAGATGTTGATTGAGCGCTACGGGATAACCGATGTCGTATTCTTGTACAATATACAGACGCTGTCGGACGATAACAATCTGGTTTATCTGATGAAACAGTAAATAATGAAATAATGAATGATGTAAAGCGGGCCGGTCATCCGAAGAAAGTCTTCGTGTGACCGGCCCGCTTTGTCTGCAGTTTTATTCTTCTGTGTTTGTTGGATTATAACCAGTCCGGTTTTGCCGGTGTATCGCCGGGAGAGGAATTTCCTCCGTTACCGTTGTTGCCGGAATTTCCGTTATTTCCCGAATTCCCGTTGTCGCCGGGATTGTCGGATTCGTTGTCGGTACCGTCGGAATCACCGCCGTATTCGGGAGCCACGGGGTAAAGGGATTTATCCGAATTGTGTATTGGGCAGTAGTAGGTAGGTAATGATGCACCCGATCCCAATTTGTGGGAGAAGCGTGTCGTTGTCATCGGGCAGTTCGGAGTGGCGAGATATCCGGATTCGTCGCAGATCGATGCGTAGCGTATGTTGCTGACACTCGTTGGCTGCGTGCCGTCGATAAAGTATTCCGCACGTGTCGATGTCGAGGTATCGGATGGCAGCATGCCTGTTTTTGTATCAATCGTTACGGTGACAACGTTGCTTGGCTTGGACGGGAACGATCCCGACATGCCGGCTGTCACTTGTCTCATGATTTTGCTCCAGAGGCCCGCGGCTGCAGCCGAACCGGTGGAAAGTTCGAGATTGACATCGTTTCCGATCCAAAGTGCTGCCGCATATTGCGGAGTAACACCTACGAACCAAGCGTCGTAGTTGTCGGTCGTGGTACCGGTCTTACCTGCAACTGGTTGATTGCCTATGGCGGCTTTGCCCGCGATGCCTTCTGTGACTGTTGTTCTGAGTATATCAGTCATGATGAAGGCGACACCGGGGTCGACGGCATCGTAGGAAGAGGCTGTCTTTTCGAGGATAACATCGCCTCTTTGGTTAGTAACCTTTGTGTAGACTATCGGCTCTACATAGGTACCTCCGTTCGGATAGGTACCGTAAGCGCTTGCCAGTTCGAGAGGGGAGATACCCTTCGTCATACCGCCGAGTGCCAGTGCGGCAGCGTTCATATCATTGCTTGAGCCGCTCTTGACGATGCTTGTGATGCCGAGTTTTTCTGCGTACTTAGACGCATATGAAGGGCCGACTTCCATGAAGACCTTGACCGCGTTGACGTTGATCGATTGTTCGACGGATTGACGCAGCGTTTGGAATCCTCTGTAGCCGCTGTACCAGTTTTTCGGCCATACCTTGCCGTTAATGACGAGCGGTGCGTCCTCAATTACGGAGGCGGCTGTGAAGAACTCTCCGTACATGTTTCCGGAAGAGAAGTTCGGGCTGCTGCCGCCTTCGAGCAGTTCTGCACTTTGCTGCAGCGCCGCACCGTAGACAGTTATCGGCTTGATCGAAGAACCCGGCTGGCGTGTGGATATCGCTCTGTTGAAAAGGCGTTCTCCGACTGTGTTTCTGCCGCCGGCCATCGCTTTGATGTGGCCTTTCTTATAGTCGGTGATGACCATGGCGCTCTGCGGCTGAACGACCTTTTGTTCCAGTGAATAATGTTCTCTGTCGATGTAAAGAGTGCCGTCTGTTTTCTTAAAGAACTGCTGCGGACCGGTTTCAAATTCGTTGTTTTTAAAGAAGTCCGCATCAACGATGGCGTTACCGTCGTCGTCCTTTGAGGTATATCCTTCAGGAAGCAGGACAGCACCGCCGGCTATGCTGTAAAAGACACCGTTTTCAACGATATACATGTTTTTAAAGTTCAGCTGTGTGGTAGTGCCGCCGCTCGATCCCTTGACATTATAGAAGTTGAGGCGATGGCCCTTATACAGTTTCAAATCGCCGTTTGACATCCACTTGTATTCACCGTCTTTAAAAACGAAGTTGCCGTTGTTGTCAAAACAGTCATGATAATCCCAAAGCAAGATACTGCCGTTTTTGCCGAGCACGTTGCCGTTTGAATCTTTGGAGATTTTGGCCACTGTAGGGAAGTTTGCATTTTTTGCAAATTCGGCATCAACAATCTTCTGCGCTTTGGCATTCATGGTGCTGTAAATCTTCAGACCGCCGCTGTAGACCGTATCTTGGGCTTCTTGTTCATCCAGCTTGTTGTACTTCATCAGGTCGTCGATTACCTGAGATACGGTGTAGTCGGTGAAGTAAGAGGACATCTGCGTGACTGCACCCGTGTTGATATTGATGTGGTCGAGCAGGTCTTCTTGGAGAGCCTCGTTCTTTTCCTCCTCGGTGATATAGCCGAATTTATACATATTCTCCAAGGTGAGAATACGTCTGTTCTCGGATTTGTCTCCATTGTATATATAGGTGTAGTCGCTGCCTGTGTAGAGGATGGTGTCAGTATCCGGATCTACATCCTGAGGCTCTAACTTTTTCACAAGTGCCCAAGAGTGCGGCGCCTTTGGCAAGGATGCTATAGCTGCGCATTCCACAAGATCAAGCTCGTCAACATCCTTTGAAAAGTATGCCTGCGATGCCATTTGTACGCCGTATGAATTAAAGCCAAGATAGATGGTGTTGAGGTAGGCCTCCATGATCTGATCTTTTGTCAGCGCTCGCTCGATGAGGACTGTATAGTAAGCCTCCGCGATTTTTCTCTTGAGGGAGCGCTTGGTAGCATCTTCTTTTAAGTATACGTTTCTCGCCAGCTGTTGCGTAATCGTACTCGTACCGCCGATCTGGTCGCCGGTAACGATCGAATCCTTGATTGCGCCGAATATACGGATGACGTTGAAACCGTTGTGCGTCTCAAATGTCTTGTCCTCAATGGAGATGACTGCATCAATAAGATTTTGCGGGATATCGCCGTACTCAACGTTGGTACGCGTTTCGGTACCGCCGACCGTGTCGACCATCTCCCCCTTGTCATCGTAGATGATTGAGCTCTCCGAGAGCAGAGAATAGATTGTGTCGGGATTGATCTCGGGAGCTGTTGCAATGACGAATACCGTATAAAATCCCACGAGGAGACACAATGCTCCGCCGATGGCAAGGATAAATCTTGCAAACTTTTTCTTGTTAAGTGTGTATTTTTTCTTGCGTCTCTTGTTGCTGCCATTCATAGCTGTACCTGTTCCCGTATGAGTGCTTTCATATGAGTTTTCTTCTGTAAAAAATTGTGTTTTGACGGTATCGATGACCTTACTTGCGGTGTTGCCGGTTTTTTCCGTTATCTTGGCCGCCGCGCTGCCAAAACCGTTGGAGTAACGCTTTTGTTTTTCTTCTGCCAAGCGTTGGCTGCGCATCTTTCGCCCGGGAGTCGGAGCGGAGGGGTCTTTGTACCATGCTTCGGCTTCTTTGATCAGGTGCTCGGTCGGTTTGTTCGAAGGAGTCAAAGGTGTGGTATCGCCCGGAGTATTCTTGCTGAATTCGTTGCTGATTTTATCAAATTCAGCAAAAAATGCATCTATATCGCTTTGCTTGTTATTGCTTTGATTATTCTTCTTAAAATCATCGCTCAAGTTTATCACCTGCTTTCCTTTCTGCAAACAGAAATACATTTTATTATATCATATGAAAAAAAAATACGCCATACTATCCGCTATATAATCAAAGAAATACAGAGAAAATTAAAGGAAATTATTGAAATGTTTGCATGAGTACACTATAATTATCATATTGGTTTGTCGAAACAAACAGTAGTTATGGAGGAAGAAGGAATGTTGGACAGCGTAGATGTGGCGAGGGCTGCGGTGAGTTTGTCAATCACTGCCTCGAGAGAAGAAGAAGAAGAATTGATTGCAAACCTCAAAGAGAAGGGAATCATGGCCGCTGCAGTTGACATCGGCGGGGATATCATAGATAAGACGCATGTCGTGATCGAGAGAGCCGTGATTATCGCGAGAAAGAACGGCATGATCAAAGAGGAAAGCCTCCAGGAAGGTGCTGTAGCGGGAGCTGCCCGTGAGGCACAGTTTCAGATTATTCGAAAGGCCATCGGTCTCAACGGAGGCGGTAAAATCGCAGTCTGTCGTGAAGAAAATAACCTTTGTGTAAGTATTTTCATGAGTGTGGGCATGATGTATTTGAACGAAGTGGCGATTGGTCTCGGTCACAGAGTGATGGGAGAGCTGTAGAGATTCAACATTTCACGGGGATAAGTAATATCGGTCTGTTATGGTGCTGCCGGGAGGCAGATCATGCGAAGACCAATCGTGCCGGCAGCCTGCGCGTTTGCGCTTGGAATTTGGCTGGCATATACAATTGAAAATATAGCCTTTTCGGCATGGATAGCGGTGGCACTCGTGTTTGCTCTGCTGTCGGGCCGGTTTTGGCGTGAAAAAAATAAAAGGAAAGACTTTACCGAAATTATATTTTTTGTAAGTCTTTTTTGTTTTCTTACAGCATTGGGCGGCAGTCTGTTGAGTTGGGAGAGGGCAGACATCGGCGAAATAGCCGATACGGCGGGGCAATACGCGCAATTGCCGCTTACTGTAGAAAGCGTCTCTCAATCCGTTGCCAAGGAGCGCACTGCCTTGATTGCACGGTCCGAGAAAGGCGAAAGAGTGCTTGTCAATGTCTACGGTGACATGAACGGGCGCTTTGAGGAAGAATTGTCTTGCACCGAGGACTTGACGGGTCGAGGTGTTTGGGTATGCGGAACAACGGAGTTGCCGCAAAAGCAGCGCAACCCGCGTACCTTTGATTACAGTCTCTATCTGAGGACGCGGGGGATTGAGACGGTGATTTCAATCTCGCCCTCTGAAATCTCACTGCGAGGAGACGGCTTTGTGAGTCCCGCACTGCATGCGCTTAATATCATTGCGGTTTTCAAGGCCGACTTTCTGTGCGCGTTTGCGAACGCAGTCGGAGAGGAAACTGCATATCTGACGATGGGAATGTTGTTCGGTGACACTGCCAATATCAACGAGGACACGGAGGAAGCATTTCGTAAAAACGGAACCTCGCACATTCTTTCTGTCAGCGGCCTGCACGTGGCTCTCGTTTATGGTTGCGTACAACGGATGTTGAGGGGCAGACGCAGTACGGGCACAAGTATAGCCACTGTGGTACTCTTGCTTCTCTATGCCGCAGCTTCGCAGTTCAGTCCATCGGTGGTGCGCGCGGTACTTATGATCGCTATGCACATCGCAGCAACACGTCTGCATTTGAACTACGATATGCTCTGCTCAGCCGCGGCCACCGCTCTCGCAGCATTACTGTACCGCCCTTATATGCTGTTTAATACAGGCTTTCAACTTTCGTATTTGGCGATTTTCTCGCTGGCAGTCATCGCCAACGCACTCGGGAGGCGCTACAACGGCATATTTCTCTCGGGTATTGCTGTACAGATAGGTATGCTTCCTGCAACCGTTTATCTTTTCAATTATTTTTCGCCCGTGTCTTTACTTGCAAATCTGCCCGTTATCTTCATATCGGGCTGGATTATTCCGGCAGGGCTTATCGAAATGGGATTGTTTGCACTCGGCAACGAACACCTCTTTGAAATCGGAGGAATCCTCATCAAACTGATGAACGATGCGATGGTATTTTCAAACGAAATCTTTTATAATGACGGCTTGTATGTCTGCAATGCCGTCAGCCCTCCGATTTTTCTGCTGATCCTATACTACGCCGCCGTCTTTCTCGGTCTCAGCGAGAGTGCACTGATCGCATACAAGCGCAGGCGTTTCAAAGAGATTGCAGCGGCGGCGGCAGTCATTGTGCTGTGCGCAGCTATCGGGCATGCAGCTTGCGCGAGCGGATTTGAGAGGGCTGAGCTCGTATTTGTCGACGTGGGGCAGGGAGACTGCCTTCATATAAAGAGTGAAAACGGCAAGAACATCCTCATAGACGGCGGAGGCAGTGTCAACTACGATGTAGGTGAAAAGGTCTTGTTGCCGTATCTGTTGAAAAACGGAGTCAGGCAAATCGATTACGCTTTTGTCACACACCTGCATACGGATCACTACGAGGGGCTGAAGACGTTGGCATGCAGAGGGATCGTTAAAAAACTCTTTCTGTATGAGGCCAACCGATTAAACGAAGAGAAGATATTGGCAGAGACCGGCCTGAAAAAGGAAAATTTATTTTATCTCAGTGCGGGGATGAAAGTTCGGATCGGCACGGACACCGAAATCGAAGTGTTGTCACCTGAGCGCGCTTCGGAGATTTCGTATCGCGATATGCTGTCGTCAGAAGACGAAAATGCAATCTCTCTGGCATTGCGGGTGACGAAGAACGGATTGAGAGTGATGATGACCGGAGACATAGACGCAGAGGGTGAGAAAGCCTTGATTGACGCTGCTCCGGACAAGGTGAAAACAAACATTCTGAAGGCAGCCCATCACGGCAGCCGCTACAGTAATTGCGATGAGATGCTTACCGCAGCAGATCCTGCCTGTCTTGTCATCCAAGTCGGAAAGAACAATTACGGACATCCGCACAAAACGGTAATTGAAAATTGCATCAAAAAAGGTATAATAGTTTATAGAAATGACGAGGACGGCGCTATCGGAGTTAAGGAAATCCGAAACGGCCGCGGCAAGATAATTACGGTACTGCGAGAGGAATGAACATGGCTGTCGGCAAATCACGCAAAGAGGAACACTCTTTTAAAACAATCAACAGAGATATAAAGACGAATGGGCTTGCAAATGTCATGCTCTTACACGGTCAGGAACAGTACCTTGTGCATTGGGCGATCGATACCATCGTTAAAAAATATGTGAATGAGAGCGTCAAAGATATTGATTTTATCAAACTCGGTCCGGAGCAATTCAGCGTTGACGCGATGATTGAAGCCTGCGAAACCCTGAGCATGTTTTCAACTTTCAGAGTAGTTGCAGTGGAGGACTTTTCCTATATCGGCAGTGAAAAGAGTAAGAGTATGTCAGAGGCTGACGAGACTGCGCTGCTGCGTTATATCGGCAATGTCCCGGACGGAACGATGTTGATTTTTACTTGCGAAAAAGCGGACAAACGCAAGAAATTCTACAAAGATACAGAAAAGCACGGCAAGGTATACGAGTTCGACAGGTTGCCTGAGGACGATCTGAAAAATTTTATCATCAAGCGCTTAAAAAACTCAGGCAAGGTCTGCAAAGCCTATGTACTAAACGAAATAATCGACCTCTCGGGTTATTATCACAAGGAAACGCGGTACAATCTGTACAATTTGGAAAATGACCTCAGAAAAATGATTGCTCACAGTACCGGAGAGGAGATCATAGTATCGGATGTGGTGGCAGCGATATCGGGCGGCTTGGAAACGGAGGTGTTCGCGATGACGGATGCCGCCGGCAGAGGGCGGACCGATGAGTCCTTCCGTCTGCTGTTCAACATCTTGGGCACCGGAGAGAGCGTGCATAAGCTTCTCGCACTGCTTATTTCGCAGTTCGAAATCATACTGTGGGTCAAGGAATTGAAAAACAAGGAAAGCCGGGCGGAGGATATGGCGCAGACTCTTGGAGTGCATGTATTCAGAGTCAAAAAGGCGCTCGGGTTTGCCGAGCGGTATACTGAGAAACGTCTTAAAAAAATCCTGACTGATGCTTACGAGACGGATATCAAGATTAAGTCGGGACTTTTGGATCCCCGCACTGCCATAGAGCTCTTGGTGGCGGAATTGTAAAAGAAATCAGAAAAGCCGGGAAGACAGTTTTAATCTTCATCTCGGCTTTGTTTTTATTTTTTTTGTGAAACCACAATCAGAAGCGTACCTTCGGCAACAGAAATTTCGGCGGGTCCGCCCGCAAATTCATTGCTGCATCCGAGCGGGAAGGAATAGACGAGTTCGTGGTCGTGCAAGGGATATTTTGCATTGCAAATATTGACTCCCAAGCATCGCTCACTTAGTGAAAAGAGCGAAAATGCCGTATTCGGCCGGGCCTGCAGAGTGACAGAACCGTCTTTTATGACCGAGGCCGTATTACCTTTATCGCGTATCTCGATCTGCACACCGCGCAGCGCCGCGCCTGCCAACACTTGAATGTTGGCAATCGTGTGGTCGAGTCGGCCGCCTATGCCCCCGATAATCGTTATGTCGTCAAAACCGCGATCTATGGCATAGGTAACGGAAAGACCTGTATCGGTGTCGTCCTTTTCGGGCTTGAACCGAATTATTGGTACGTTGCTTGGGAGCTCTCCTTCGTAGGAGTCAAAATCACCTATAATCAAATCGATCGGAATGTCATGTTTAAGCGCGTGCTTGACGCCTCCGTCGGCTGCGATGATAAAGGTATCTTCGCATTTGCTCAGCAGCTCGCGCGGGTCACCTTCCACGTATGCCGTGATTATTGCACATTTTTTCATAGTCTGTTCTCCAAAGAATCAATTTGTTGAAGTTATCATATCATAAATGCAGTATAAATTGAAACGTGTTTCGATTATTTCTTTACAACAATCTGTTTTTTAATGTATAATATTCACTAGCGTTAAAATTCTAAACTTTACTTATAATGCACAGAGAGGGGAAATTAGTGAATGCTGAATAATATTACAGTAACTATGCCGAGTTCCGCGTTGAGAAGGCTTGGAAGAGAATCTTTGCACGGACAATGGGGGAAAGCCATAGCGGGAGCAATTGTATACCTCGGTGTAATAGTGCTGCCGGTTCTGATTTTGGGAACGTTGGCTCCTGAGGACGGCAACTCAGCGGAGGCGTTGTTCTATACGCTGTTTATGTCAGGGCCGTTTACGCTCGGATATATGATGATCGTTCTCGGCATATTCAGAAAAGATCCCGAAGTATCGCCGAGTTGGGTGTTTTACGGTTGGGAAAGGACGTTTAAATCCATAGGATTATTTATAGTGATAATGGCAATGGTTTCCCTGGGATGCTTACTGCTTATTGTTCCCGGTATCATCATCTCCATTCGTTACAGCCAGGTATTCTATATATTTGCCGATCATCCGGATTGGGGCCTCGTAGAGATTTTGCAGGAGAGCGCGCGCCTGATGAAGGGTAATTACGCCAAATATTTCTTCCTGCAGCTGTCATTTATCGGCTGGGTGGCCTTGGCGGCGGCGGTCGGCGGTTTATTGTCATCCGCATTTACGAGGGCATTTCTTCCGCAGTACAGCACGAATATGATTGAATCCGGCTTTGCTGCACTGGCGCAGATTCCGACTTTCAGCAAAGAAGCAATGCTGTATTGCCTCAGCGCTTTCTTGGGTTATGCGGGATACTTTGTGCTGCTGCCGTATATGTCATCTACAGGTGCTGTGCTATATGATATTTTGAACGGAAATCTGAGACCGAGATTCATGAATCCTGATATCACCGTCGTTTCAGATGCGAAGGATGGATTCGACAGAACGGACGATTATTTTGATGCCGTACCGGTCGGATCGAGAGAATATTACGAACGCATGGAAGAAGATCCTGACTATGATGACGAAGACGAGCCTGCAGACNNACGAAGAATCTTCAAATCCGGAAAAATCACAAGAGCAAGAAAATGAAACGATAATCAACATCAGAGACTGATGCAAAAGCCAAATCGGTGCGAGAAATTTGCACCGATTTTTTCTCGCTTGCATTTCAAAGAAAAAGCGTGATTCGGAGCACTAATGAACTTTTTCACGCATATGATGAAAGGATCATTTGAAATGAAGGGGGAAGCGTTTTGGCAGTTTCGAGACATATCTATCCGGGGAACAATACGCCGTTGGGTTTTTATTCTTATTACGATTACATACTTTCTCAGGAGGCCGCGCGCAAAATTTATTGTATCAAGGGCGGTCCGGGAACAGGCAAGTCGACTTTTATGAGAAAGATTGCTGAAGAGTTTTCGATGTTGGAAGAGAGCATAGACTATCTGCACTGTTCCTCCGATCCGGATTCGCTGGATGGGATCATTCTCAAGGAACACAGGATTGCGCTGATTGATGCCACGAGTCCGCACACGGTCGACCCCATCAACCCGGGCGCTGTCGATACGATTATCCATCTCGGGGACTACTGGAACGAGGAAGGCATCCGGCAGAATAAAAATGCCGTTCTGGCCGGCGGCCGCAAGATACATCGGTACTTTTCGCAGTGTTACAATTACCTGGCTGCCGCGGGTTGTCTTTATAAGAATATGGCACAGATCTACGAGGATGCCGCAGAGAAGGCTGAAATTTACAAGATGGCGGCTCATATCGTCAATCGAGAGCTGGGCAGCTACGACATCTCACTGACGACGGGCGAAATAAAAAAAGCGTTTGCGAGCGCCATAACACCTGTGGGAATAATGAATCACATCCATTCTCTTGTAAGCGGATGCAAGTGCATTTATATAATCTCGGGGCCGGTTGGCTTTTCGGGAGGCAGGATCCTCTCAACTGTCATGGAAAGCGCCATTTACAGAGGGTTTTCCGTCGAAGCTTATTATTGCCCGTTACGGCCTGCAGAGGATCCCGAGCATCTGATCATTCCGGAGCTGTCTGTTGCCCTTCTTTCAGCCTGTTCGTATCATGACATTGAGGCGTGGGAGATAGCCGAGAGTGCAGCAGTCGGCGAGGAGTATCCTGAAATCGTTCTCATCGATATGAATGAGATGAGCGACGAAAGTGAGACTAAGCAGCAGTATGCCTTTCTTGAAGAAAACTTAATAGCCTTCGACAACATGCTCACGCATGCGGTGGAATGCCTCAAAAGAGCCAAGGCTGAGCACGATCTGCTCGAACGCTGTTATATCCCGAATATGGACTTCAAAAAAATAGATCTGCTCAGAGATGAAATCGTTGGTAAAATTAAGGAGCAGGGTTTATAATATAGATATCTATGAACACAAAGGAGACAAACGATGGAGCAGAAATTTGTACCGCTGTTGTTTGCGGGTGATATCAACGTCTACAGCATGGCGAGAGCCTTTCACGAGCAATACGGGATAAAGAGCCACGTATACGGAAAATATATGACGATGCCCTGTGCATACAGTAAAATTATACATTACAATGCAAATCCGAGAGCCGATATGCAGGATACTTTTTTGCAGTTGGTTCTCGATTTTGCGAAAGCTCACGCCGATGAGAAGGTTCTCTTGATCGGTTGCGGAGACAGCTATGTGCAACTGATTTCCGAGAATCTCGAGAAATATCCGGACAATGTAATTGCACCGTATATCACTGCGGATCTGATGAACGATCTGATCCACAAGGAAAAGTTCTATGCGCTATGTGAGAAGGTGGGAGCGGAATATCCCGACACCTTCGTTCACAAGAAGGAGATGGGAACGGATTTTGAGCTGCCGTTTGACGGACCGTTCATCATCAAGCCGTCGAACGGGATTGAGTACTGGCGCAACCCGTTTGCTACGCAGAAGAAGGTATACAAGGTCAATACGCGCGATGCAGTCGATGCTGTTCTGTCCGATATATACAGTTCGGGCTACAGTGATTCGATTATCATACAGAATTTTATTCCCGGCGACGACACCTACATGGCAGTTTTGACGAATTATTCGGACAAGCACGGCAAGGTTAAGATGATGTGCTTCGGACACGTATTGCTGGAGGAGCATACGCCACACGGTATCGGCAACCACGCTGTCATTATCACGGAGGAAAAACAAGAGGTTGAAAAGCAGTTCCGTGCACTCCTTGAGGAGATGAATTACATCGGTTTCTCCAATTTTGACCTGAAGTATGACGAGAGAGACGGGAAATACAAGGTCTTTGAAATCAACACCCGTCAAGGCAGATCGAACTACTACGTCACCCATGCGGGGGCGAACACGGCCAAGCTGCTTGTGGAAGAATACATCGAGGGAAAGGAACTCGAGTTCAACGCAATTCGAAACGAGTCTCTGTGGATGGTGGTGCCGAAGTCTGTGGCCTTCCGCTACATCAGACCGAAAGAATACAAGGAAAGAATGAAAAAACTGATCGCAGACGGCAAGATGGCCAATCCGCTTATTTACAGTGAGGACAACTCGTTTGGCAGACGGCTGCGGCTCTTAAAATCATTACTTGGACATCATTATAAATTCAGAAAATATTTGGGGAAATAAGCATGAGTGAAAACAGCAAAATTCTCGGCGTGATCGGAGGTATGGGGCCGCTGGCCACAAATCTGTTCTACGGTATGATTATTGAGAAAACGGAGGCACACTGTGATCGAGATCATCTCGACATGGTGATCCTCAACCACGCATCGATGCCCGACAGAACGGCAGCGATTCTCTCGGGTGACACGGAAGAAATCTGTGCCAATCTGATTCACGACGCAAACATTCTCGCACACGCAGGAGCATCTTACATAGCTGTGCCCTGCAACACCTCGCACTATTTTCTTAATCTGTTGAAAGACGAGCTGCCGTTGCCATATATCAGCATGCCCGAGGTGGCTGCGGAGAAGATAAGCGGTCTGCATCCCGGTGCACGCGTTGGGATACTCGGCACGGACGGCACGATCCGTATGGGTCTGTATCACGACGCCTTGACGGCGAAGGGCTTGACTCCGATTACCGTTTCGGATGAGAGTCGGCGTATGATCATGTCGATTATTTACGACGACATCAAAGCCGGCGGAGAGCCAAACATGACGGCCTTTCAAACTGTTGAGCGTGAGCTCTTGCAGGCGGGAGCAGACTGTGTCGTCTTGGCGTGCACAGAGCTTTCGTGCTTGAAACGAATGGCCGGACTGACGGATTTTTATATCGATGCGATGGATGCGCTGGCGGAAAGAGCCATCGTTCTCTGCGGAAAGGAATTGAAACATGACTGAACATTTTCATATACTGAGGCAGTATCGGGATGCGCTTACGGCAGCCGGTCTGTTTCAGGGAGACAATCTCAGCGAGGAGGATCTCGGCATCGAAGTGTCAAGCATCTCCCATGACTCGAGAGAGGTCGGGATCGGCACTCTGTTTATCTGCAAAGGGGCGGCCTTCAAAGAAGAATTTCTCGGCGCGGCCATTGAAGCAGGGACCTGTGCTTATGTATCCGAACGCCCATATGACAGCTTTAATGCTCCTTGCATCCTCGTAAACGATATTCGTAAGGCTATGGCGCATATCGCGCCGCTGTACTACAACGACGTACAGAGTAAGCTTACTCTCATCGGTATTACCGGCACAAAGGGAAAATCGACGACCACTTATTTTGAAAAGTATATCCTCGACGACTTTCTGAAAGCACAAGAAAAGCCTGTCAGTGCTGTAATCTCAAGCATAGATACTTATGACGGCGTGCAATCGTTCGAGTCACATATCACGACCCCCGAGACGTTCGCACTGTATAAGCATTTCGACAATGCGGTTGCGAGCGGAATCTCACACCTGACTATGGAGGTTTCCAGCCAAGCACTGAAGTACGATCGCACTGCAGGCATTCAATACGATGTAGGCTGTTATCTGAATGTCGGTATCGATCACATCAGCGATATTGAGCACAGCGATTTTGATGACTATTTTTCGGCAAAGATGAGACTGTTCGAGCAGTGCGATACAGCCGTTATCAATCTCGATGACGACCACGCGGACAGTGTGTTGGCCGTTGCACGCAAGCATGCGGGGAAGATTGTTACCTTCAGCACGCGCACGGAAGCAGATCTTTACGGTTACGATGTTAGCATCACAGCCGATGAATTGACGTTCCGAGCCCGCTGCGCAGACTTTGATGAAACGTTCAGCATTGGCTTACACGGATTGTTCAATGTGGAAAACGCGCTTGCCGCTATCGCCATTGCGCACGCAATCCACATTCCTCTCGAATACATCAAGTCAGGCTTGAAAAAGGCGAGAGTGAGCGGAAGAATGGAAATATTCAGGGCCAAGCAGTGCCCTCTGCTTGTAATAGTTGACTACGCTCACAACAAGATGAGTTTTGAAGCTCTTTTCGAATCTACACTCAAGCAATATCCGGGCAGACCGATTTCTATAGTCTACGGTTGCCCGGGAGGGAAGGCTTTCGGAAGAAGGCGGGAGCTGGGTGAAATTTCCGGAAAATATGCTTCTGTGAGTTACCTCACAGAAGAGGATGCCGGGCAAGAAGCAGTGTCGGATATTTCTCGGGAAATCGCATCGCACATCGCAGAGCAGGGCGGCAAGTACATCATAATCGACGACAGAGGTGAGGCCATTCGCACAGCAATCCAAGAAGCCCCGTGTGACGGCATTGTACTCATCACCGGAAAGGGTAGGGAGACTCGCCAAAAGCGCGGCAAGGAATATATAGATGTACCGTCCGACGTCGATTTTGTGGAGAGATTCTTGTACGAAAGATAGGAAGCTGAAGTGGACAAATTCAAATATACAGTTAAAAAAGAAGACTGCGAATATAAGATTAAGGATATTGTGCGTCACAACTTTAAATTTTCATCTCGTTTACGCACAAAGCTAAAGAAACATAACGCCATTTACCTGAACGGAAAGCCGACGGAAGGTTGGATTATTCCCAAGGAAGGCGATGTGATCAGCGTTAGGCTGCCGGAAGAAACGTCAGCCTTCGATCCGGAGCCGATTCCTATCTCGCCGGTATACGAGGATGATGACCTCTTAATCATAAACAAGCAGCCCGGTATAGTCGTGCACCCGACGAAGGGTCAGCCGTTTCATACGCTTGCCAATGGGCTTATGCAGTATGTCAACGACACGGGTCAGTCTTTTAAAATACGCTTTGCAAACAGGCTGGACAGAGATACATCCGGCCTTTTGATTGTGGTAAAAAATGCCTATTCGCAGGAGGCCTTGGCGCGGCAGATGAAGGAAAACACAGTGGAGAAGCGCTATGTGGCACTGCTGTGCGGCCTTGTGAAAGAGGATTGCGGCACGGTAGACAGGCCGATTGGAAGACCTAATCCCGATCGAATCGAGAGAGGCCTCCTTTCTGAGGAGGAGGGAGGTTATGCTTCCGTAACACATTATCNNCAAGTTGCTTCGCCTGGACAGCTCTATGACCGTTGCGAGCGGTCTTGTGGAAGGTGTGCCGCAGCCGTTTGACGTGCAGGAATCAAAAAAGCTCACTGAAGATAAATCGGCATACGAA
Source organism: Firmicutes bacterium UBA1440 (assembly GCA_002329565.1). Taxonomy (GTDB): domain Bacteria; phylum Bacillota; class Clostridia; order Peptostreptococcales; family Anaerovoracaceae; genus UBA1440. The sequence goes on along the minus strand of DCTM01000034.1, from coordinate 64,586 downwards.
TGCGACGGATATACCCTCTGCGAGCTGATTCTTGAAACCGGCAGGACCCATCAAATAAGAGTCCACATGGGTTCTTTGGGTCATTTTGTAGTAGGAGACACCTTGTACGGAGGTGTTCTGTGCGCTCCCGACGAAAGCGGTATGTACAGGCCCATCGCTGCGCGGCAGTTGTTACATGCTTATGCGTTGAGCTTTCTGCATCCTGTCAGCGGAGAACATCTGGAGCTGCGTGCTCCCGTTCCCGAAGATCTGGCGGTGCTCTGTCCGGGTTTCAAAGATATGATTTAGCCGTTGCGATATTTGTTCATCGTTTTGGTGAACAGTTCCGCGCAGGACGGAGGCGTCCAAGAAATGGCGTTTGCACCCGCTTTGATCGTACGATCAATGCTGTCGTCGGTTTTGCCGCCGGTAGCGATGATAGCGACATCGGGGAAGTCCTTACGGATATTTGCAACGAGTTCAGGCGTTTCTGCACCTGCAGCCACATTGAGGATGTCAGCGCCCGATTTGATGCGTCCTTTGATATCCGTTCTGGCAGAGGCTACGGTCACGATGATCGGCAATTCGAGATAGCGTTTGAGAATAGCCACGATACTGTTGTCGGTCGGCGCGTTGACGATGACGCCGAATGCACCTCTGAGCTCGGCGTCGTTGGCCATATTCAGCACGCGCGCACCTTTGGTTACGCCGCCGCCGACGCCCGCCAATACAGGCATGTCGGAAGCGGCCATGATAGCTTCGGTAATCGCGGGTTGCGGTGTAAAAGGATAAACGGCCATGATAGCATCCGCGTTGATATTCCGGATGATCGCTACATCGGTGGTAAAGGCGATTGCTTTGATGCAGCGACCGAATATGCGTATTCCGCTGCATTCGTAAATACACTGCGGCATTTCAATGCGATGGGAGCGGAGTTGCCCATTATAAGAAGGAATCGTCTGTTTTTTCTCCATACATTTTGCCTTTCTCATACTATTCTGTGAGTTTTTCCAATTCGTTTACCAATTCGGTAAAGGTCTCCATTGCTTTTGCTATGGGTTCTTTTGATGCCATATCGACACCTGCAATCTTCAAGAGTTCAACCGGGTAATCCGAAGACCCTGAAGAAAGGAAGCGTTTATAGTTGTCGCGAGCTTCGTTTTCGCCGTTTTCTTTCTCTCCGTTGAGAATCAACTCGGAAATTGCTGTCGCAGCCGAATATCCGGTTGCATATTTATATACGTAGAAAGCGCGATAAAAATGCGGAATTCTTGCCCATTCATATTTAATCTGTTCGTCGTTGACGACATCGGGGCCGAAGTAGAGGGCGTTAAGGTCTCCGTATTTTTCGCAGAGCCATTCGGCAGTCAGCACTTCTCCGGCTTCGACGGCCTCATGTGTCATAAGTTCAAATTCAGCAAACATCGTCTGTCTGAAGAGAGTAGTGCGGAACTCTTCCAGATGCAGATTGATGAGGTATTTCTTCATCTGTATATCTTCGGCATTATTGATCAAATGTTTCATCAGCAGAGCTTCGTTGACGGTCGAAGCCACTTCAGCCGTAAAGATGGAGTGGTCGCCGTATACGAAAGGCTGTGTTTCCCGGGTATAGCTCGAGTGCATTGAATGTCCCATCTCGTGAACCAAGGTAAAGACATCCTTGAGTCTGTTATTGTAGTTCAGCAGCACGTACGGGTAACTGTCGTAGCTTCCGAAACTGTATGCGCCGCTTGTCTTGCCTTCGTTCTCATAGACATCGACCCAACCTTGAGCAAAACCTTTGTTCATTCTTGCGATATATTCGTCCCCAAGAGGAGCCAAGCCGGCTCTTGCCATCTCCACGGCATCTTGGTAAGGTATCTCTTTGTCCGGCATTTCCACGAGCGGTACGTACATATCGTACATGTGCAGTTCATCGACACCGAGCATCTTCTTGCGTATTTTCATATATTTATAGAGTGCGGGAAGGGCCTCATGAACGGTATCGATGAGGTTTGTATATACTTGTTTCTCGATATTGTCGCCGAACAGCGCTGCCTCGAGAGAGGATGGATATTTTCTCAATTTGGCTGTCACCGCATCGGTCTTGGTGTTGTAATTGTAAGTTGTGGCTATGGTGTTGATCAGGTCGATATAGGACTTATATTTATGCTCGAACGCTTCCTTTCTGACATTGCGGTCGTGACTCTCCATGAAAGTGATGTAATTNNAGTCAGTAATCTCACCGAATTTCATGTCGGCATTATTGAGCATTGAGAAGATGTCGTTTGTCGAGGATGTCACTTCACTGAGAACGGCGAGTACATTTTCTTCCGCTTTGGATAAGATGTGGTCCTTGCCGCGGAGTGTGTCGAGCAAGGCAAAGCGATACAGGGCCAGTCCTTCGTTCTCATCGATATAGCGCATGAGTACGTCTTCCGGAATCTCGAGCAGCTCGGGTGCAAAAAAACTCATTGAAGATGCAGCCTTGGCGATCAATCCGTTGCAGCGATCGTTCATCGCTTGATACAGTGCAACTCTGTTGTCCTCGTCCTTTTTCATGCGCGCGTATACGTAGACTCTCTCAAGCTTTTGCCAGATGGCATCCTTTTGGCGCAATGCGGCAAGCAGTGTGTCCGAACTCTCGCCGAGCTTGCCTGCAAAAGCTCCGAAGGCTTCGGCCTGCGCGGATACATCTTTAAAATCCGCCTCCCATTCTTCGTTGGCGGCGTACATTGCTTCTATATTCCATTTGTATTCANNTTTCGTTACGCTTTCTGAGTCCTTTATTCTTTGCTTTTTGGCACATTTCAGCCTCCTTATATAAAGATTGTATTTGATTGTTTACGTGAGAATCTGTATAATGTATAATGTCATTTGATACAAATGCATAGTATGGTTAGATATATAATGTATTATTATACCATAACAATTCAATCAATATCAGTTGGTTTGAAAAATTTTATCACAGAAACGGAGCAACTATGGATAACAGACCGATCGGATTTTTTGACAGCGGTTTGGGGGGGCTTACATGTATCCCGACCCTTATGCGGGAAATGCCGGGGGAACGGATTGTATATTTTGGGGATACTGCGCGCACTCCTTACGGCTCCAAGGCCACTTCAACGATCCGCAGCTTTTCGATGCAGATCGCGGATTTTCTTGTGCAAAATAATGTAAAGATGATCGTAANNGTCAGCGCGACTTGTTTGGAAGACATCCAGTTCAAATACCCACAGATCCCCGTGATCGGCGTGATCCGACCGGCGGCGGAGCGAGTTGTCCGTTGGAGCTCACCGGACAACAAAATAGGCATTATCGGAACCAAGGTCACCATTCAATCAAAGGCCTATGAGTATTTAATAAAACAATTGAATAAGGATTTAAATGTTTTTTCAACACCTTGTCCGGCCTTTGTGCCGTTGATAGAGGAGGGCATTATCAAGAGCGATATCATGGATATGACCATTCGCTATTATTTGGACGATTTTATCCTCGAAAACCGCATCGACACTTTGGTGCTGGGCTGCACGCACTATCCGCTGATACGCGACAATATCGAGCGGATCTATCAGAATTTACGCATCATCAACCCTTCGGAGGAGATTGTACACAAGATTAAGGAAACCCTGGCCGAGCGTGATATGTTTGCAAAAGGGTCGCACTACGAGAATACGTTCTATGCGAGTGACCTTTCTGAGAATTTTGTCAATATGATTGAGCGTATATTTCACGCTACCGATGTGAATATTAAATTTAAAAATCTCGATATTGAAACAGTAGGAGGATGAGCTTGAATTACGATGAACTGATGAGGATGCTCGATATTGAGGAACCGGAGCATTTTTTATATTTTGAAAATATGGCCGATTTGCTGGAGAGTGAGGAACAAATCGACAAAGAGGCGCTTTGCAAGCTGATAAGGGGAGTGGACAAGGACGTAATCTCAGAGCTTATCGAAGATTACATCGACGATGTTATCGAGAACTTGCCTTCGGAAGAGGCGGATTTGTACACTCTCTTGGATACAATTAAACGAAGTCTCTCGGGCACAGCGGGGCAATGTGTGCGTGACGAAGGCGCTGTTGCCGTGTTGGCGGATGAGCTTCTGCGTTTTCGAAAATGGTATTCAGGAGAGAAGGACGTTCGCTGCACAGAAAAGGATGAGCGTTTGCAGAGAAATGTTACTGTTGCGGAAGCTGTGGCGCTTTATCGTTTGGAAAAGATTGGCGAAAAGGAGTACGAGTACGACTTTAACGATGTGCTCGATTACCCGCTCGACGAATATATTGTCGGTTTTTCCGAACTGTTGGGAGCGGAATACGAGTTTGACGAAGATGACTTCATGCATGAAGAAGACCCCGATTATGACAGCGAAAAATACGAGTAATAGCAAAAGACACCTCTTACGCATAATATAATAACAACTACTATATTATGGGAGGTTAGCGATTATGGGAGACGATAGATTCGATTGCAGCGAAAAGGAATGTATGAAGGAATGTCAGGAGCGTTGTTTTCGCGAGTGTGTATGCAACGAGGACAGCGGAAACAGCGGCTTTATATGGATTCTGCTTATCATACTGATTCTTTGTTTCTGCAGCAATAACGGAAAAGGCGGTTTGTTCGGCGGCTTGTTTTGATTAAGATAAGAACTGCGGATTAAGCCGTTTTCATTGTACATATGAGAAATAAAAGGAGAAGAACACAATGCACGACAAATTTGATTTTCCCGAAGGCATCATAAGGGTGACGGCGGGCGAAGGCGGAGGGGAATATCTCATCTGCGGCACGGAAAGGGTAGCTCTTTACGATACAGGTATGGCCTATTCCGGCAGACAACTGGTAGCCAATATAGAGCGTGAACTCGCCAAACTCGGCAGGGATACGCTCGACGCTGTATTGATTTCACACACACATTACGATCATGTCGGCGCTCTGGGTTATGTTCTGCAGCGTTGGCCGCAGGCCACGGTGTACGGGGCCGAGAAAGCAAAGTCCGTCTTTGAGAGCAAGAATGCTATCGATTTCATGAAGATGATGTCCGAGAATGCGCGCAATTTGTTCGGAGATCCGAACGAAGATTTGTGTATGGACGGGATGCGTGTAGATGTCATCGTCAAAGATGGAGATCGTATAGATTTGGGCGACAAGTATCTTGAGGTTTTGGAGACGCGTGGACATACGGACTGTTGCCTTACATATATGCTCAAACCGGGCAATATATTGTTTGCAAGTGAGAGCACAAGCGTCTATGTGGGAATAGGCAACATCAATCCGGCGATGCTGAAATCCTATGCGCAGACGAAGGAATCGCTGCGCAAATGCAAGGAAGCGAATCCGGAGGTTATCATTTCTCCGCATTACGGCGTTGTGCCGGCAGATCAAGTAGGATGTTATTTCGATGTCGCCGAGATGTATGTGGATAAGGCCAAGGACCTTATTTGCGATTCGATTCGAGAGGGAAAGAGCGACGAGGAGATTTTTAAAGATTATGAAGCTTTCTTTTGGCCGCTCAGCGTAGGTACGATCAAGATGGCGTTCGACGCCCATACAAAGGCTTGTATTAAATTGATACGCCGAGAATTTTTCGGCGCATAAAACAACAGAATTATATGGGAGATTGCAGGATGATGATATCCTCTCCTATTTTGATGATACAGTTCCATGGGAGCTGTATCATTTCTTTATGTGCGTGAAAAAAAGAGTTGCAGTCGGGATCGGGGACGATCAGTGCCGATATACAGCCGGTCTTTTCGTCGAAGAGTATCTCCGCATCCCACAATTGACCGTGTCTTCTGCCATCCTTCAAATCGATTATTTCTTTGTCTCCTATTTCACTTAATCGCATAAGTACCCTCCAAATGAACAATACTATGATAGATGTTTCATTTAATAATATTTGGAAGGGGAACGATTATGATAAATAACTTATACAATGCAGCGAGCGATGAAGAGAAAAACGGTGAAGAGAAAAACAAAGAGGGAAACGAAACAACGCAGAAGGTGATACGCGAACTCGGCACGCTCGACATGGCCGCGAATTTCAGGAGTGAGGTGCATTATATCAGCATTATCGGCAATATTGAGGGACATATGGTGCTTCCGCCGGATAACAAGACTACAAAGTATGAGCACTTGATTCCGCAGATTATCGCTGTGGAAGAAAATCCAAATATAAAAGGTCTGCTGGTCGTACTGAACACTGTAGGCGGCGATGTGGAGGCGGGACTTGCACTGGCTGAGCTGATTTCATCCATATCCAAACCGACAGTCTCTCTCGTCCTTGGCGGAGGGCACAGCATAGGAATCCCGCTTGCAGTTTCTGCGGACTATTCGTTCATCTGCGGGACAGCGACGATGACTTTACACCCGGTACGCACGAGCGGTCTTGTGATAACGGCGGAATCGACCTTCGAACAGTTATTAAAAACACAGGAGCGGATAGTCGAATTTATCGTCAAAAATTCACGTGCCAACGAAGATACTATTTTGCGTTTGATGAACTGCACCGATAATATGGCCAACGATGTCGGTACGTTGCTTGCGGGCGAAGAGGCAGTTAAAATCGGTCTAATAGATGAGGTTGGCGGCTTGACACAGGCATTGACAAAGCTTCGCACTCTGATTCGGGATACGGACGCCGGTGAGGGCAGCAATGAAGATGACGCCGCATCCGATGGAGCAGAGCAGACAAACAACTAAAACGGAGATTAGAAGAAGAAAAGCAGTTGACAATATGTAAAAATAATATATAATTGTAATAAAAAGGAAAAAATGACATGATAAAAGTTGCACTCTTCTTTCAAGACAAAGAATTCGAAGGAAAGGTTTCCGATGCTATAGCGACGATGCATACGGAGATAGTACCTGTAATCGGGGAAGAGATGTCTTTTGATGTCGCTGTCACGGACAGCGACGAAGTTGCCGCCGCCTATGCCCCGGCCGCAGTTACGGTTTCCGCCCCGTTCCGCGTTTCGGAGCTGCTTGCGCGGATATGCGATGTGTATACGGAGGTCGCGGGACGGGTGCCGTTATTGTTGCGGCCGGGGCGGAACAGGAGCAGGACGCTCCTGTTCTGTGCAGCCCAAGGCGGATGCGGCTGCACGGCGGCGGCGATCGGACTTTGCAGAGAATTGCGGCGCTACCGCGGTCACGACGTTTGCTATGTGAGCCTTGAACCTTTCGGAGGAGAGGAAAGGTACTTTTCGGGAGACGGCACTCGTTTTTTCTATTTCATAGCGAGAACGGGAGGCATGCAGCCCATTCCTCTGCCTTTTTTTCTCTGTGACGAGTTCGGCATCAAAGCCGTGCCGACGGGTAACGCCGGCAATGAGTTGCTGTTTGGGGAGCATGATGATTTTACGCGGATCGTTGATTTGATCTGCGGCACGGGTTTTGATTTCGTAATCTTCGATGCCGGTACTTCTGTAAATAAAAACACACTTGCCTTGATGCAGAGCGTTGACAATATCTGTATTGTGGAGAGGGAGTTTGCGAGCGGAAAAGAAAACAAACTTCATACTCTTCTTGAAGGTTTATCTGATGATATCGAGCGACGAACGATCGCAATCCGGAATTTTGTACACAGAGAGGAGGAGCAGGAAGACTGCGATATGCAATGTAAAGACCGCGTTCTTTTGGAATACGATCCCTGCATTGCTGAAGGAGACATAGATATAGACGGCGCTTTCGGGTTGGGGATAAAGGAAATAGCAAGTTTGTTGGAGCTACATAACAATTCTGTTGTAAACGAATCCTTTTTTATGGTAAAATAAATTAAGTAAGCAAGGAGGATGTTTATGGCAGAACTGCACGGCATTATTATAGATTTGGCACTGATTTTGACAGCTGCCGCTATCGTTACTATTTTATTTAAAAAAATTCATCAGCCGGTTGTACTCGGCTATATTGTCGCGGGTTTTCTTATGACCCCGCTTTTTGATTTATGGCCCGAAGTGCTTGACAAGCCCAGCGTTGAAATATGGAGTGAGATCGGTATTATATTCCTGATGTTTGCTCTCGGACTTGANNTGAGTTCAGTTTCCACAAGATAGCCAGCGTCGGAAAGACTGCGATTATCACGGCTTCCATAGTTATATCGGCTATGGTGCTTATAGGATACGGCGTCGGGCAGGCAATGGGCTGGTCATCAATGGACAGCTTATTTTTGGGAGGAATGATCTCAATGTCCTCTACAATGATTATTCTTAAAGCATACGAGGAGATGAACCTAAAAAGAGAAAAATTCGCTTCCATTGTGCTGGGAACACTGGTCATTGAAGATATTGCAGGCATCTTTATGATGATTATTCTAACATCTATTTCGGTGAGCCAGGAGGTTTCAGGATTCGCTTTGATTGGAAATCTCGGCATGCTGCTGTTGATCCTTGTAGTGATTCTCAGTGTAGGTATCTTCATCGTTCCGTCCTTTCTCAAACGCGTCGATAAGTTTATGAACGACGAGACGTTGTTGATCTTTTCTCTCGGTTTCTGTTTTCTGATGGTGGTTATCAGCGTTATGACCGGTTTTTCGGAGGCTTTGGGAGCTTTCCTCGCCGGATCGATTCTTGCGGGTACCGTTAAGGGCCATCGAATCGAGGAGTTGGTAGTTCCGATAAAAAATATGTTTGGCGCCATATTTTTTATTTCCGTAGGTATGATGATCGTTCCCGAAACTCTCATCGAATATATCGGACCTATTCTGCTCTTGACTGTTGTTACTATACTGGGGCAGATGATGTTCTCTATGACGGGGGCTCTCATTTCGGGGCAGCCGCTCTCTGTTGCGACGCGTGTCGGATTCTCTATGGTGCAGGTAGGTGAGTTCTCATTCATCATAGCCTCTTTGGGAACCACGCTCGGCGTTACGAGCGACTTCCTTTATCCGATTATCGTCTGCGTATCGGTCATCACCACATTTACCACACCGATATTTATCAAGAGCAGCGGCAAGGCTTACAGCTTTATTTCCAATGTTATGCCTAAGAAGATAACCGATTTTCTCAAATCGTACACGTCCGAAAAAGAAAGCGAAAACGACAGAGACGCCGATTGGGGAAAGTATCTGAAAATTTATTTCATAAAAATTTTAGTGGGAACCTCGACACTGTTCGTTTTGTATATGTTCGGCATCAATGTATTAACCCCGTTTTTGCTCAATGCATTAGACAGCAGATACCTTGCAATGGCTGTGTCGATTATGGTAATGATCTCAGCGATGATGCCGGTTATAAACCTCATGTGCACGAGGAAGAGCATCCTTTATAATAAGCTTTGGATAAAAAGCGTTACAAACAGGCTGCCGCTGATTGCGCTGCGCTCGATAGCCATAACCATTGCAGCTATTTTCGTATTGATAATGATGCAAAGTATATTTACGCAGCCACACTTCATCGTTGATTGCATCGTTGTTATTGCTGTAATTTTCACTTCCGTAAAGTCCGGTCTTGTTAAGGGCAGAGTAATGGGGCTCGAAACACGGTTTATCGCTAACTTCAACCAAAACATACTAAAAAAAGCACAGACCGAACGCGGTGCCAAGAACTCCATCTGGGTGGAGGACGAGGTATATCTGATGAAGTTTAAGCTTTTAAAGACATACAAGCGCAAGTACGTGAAAGATTTTATCGCAAGCCGGGTTTTTCATGCGATGTTCATTAAGATTGAGAGCGAAGACGGAAAATGTATCAATCTGCCGAATGCCGACAGCCCGGTGCGTGAAAACGACATAATTACAGCCATCGGATCCAAGCAGCATTTGGATGCATACGCCCTGTTCTGTGAAAAGCAGGATTACCTCGAGCTGGTCGAAAAGCCCGAGATGACTTTGAAGGAATTTTCATATCATCAGATGTTCGACAGAGCCGGACCGGAGGAGCGCATCTACAGTGTTGCCCTTCCTATCGGAAGAAACAGTTTCTTTGCGAGACAATCCATTGCAGACTGTGACTTCATCAGTCGCTACAATGGCCTGATAGTGGGTGTGGAACGAAATCTTCTTCCTATTGTCAGTCCGCCGAAGGACTTCATTATTCAAGAAAACGATATCCTCTGGGTAATCGGTACCGAGATTATGGTCGACAGTTTAATTCAAGACAAACTGATAAAAAAATAAATTTACAATTTTTTACAGAAACCGGTTGCATTTTTCGTGCAGCCGGTTTATTATTTTATCAAATGGAAAATAAAGGTAAAAAAAGAAAATGAATTACAAANNAAACGCGGGGCAGTGAAAGAAAAATTAATTGCAGAGGCAAGGGCCGCCATACATGCACAGGGTGCGGTTGTTTCCGATGATGCGGCACTCGAACTTATAGAAGATAGATTGTTCGCAATGCAGGAGGCGGCTGCCTTGAGCGGAAGCGAGAAGTGCGGTCTTGTCGACGAGGTGTTTTGCATTCTGAGATGTGAACTGGGAATTCTAACGCCGTATCTCAAAGATGAAAGCGTGCAGGAGATTATGGTCAACGGACCGGAGCACGTGTTTCTGGAGCGCGACGGCAGAATCGTTTCCGCTGCCTGCCGTTTTGAAAGCAACGAAGAACTGGAGGAGGTGATCCGGCGCATTGCCGCGGGTGTCAGGCGAGAGATCAACGAGAAGAATCCCATTCTCGATGCACGCCTGCAAAACGGCGCCCGTGTCAATGCGGTCTATAAAAACATTACGCTTGGGAATCCGACATTGAGCATCAGGAAATTTCCGCAGGTAAGCATGTCGATGCGAGATCTACTTGAGAAGGGAAGCATCACTCCCGCTGCGGCGGCATTCCTGCAACAGGTGACAAAAGGAGGCTACAATATATTCATAAGCGGGGGAACATCATCAGGAAAGACAACCTTTCTCAATGCGCTCGCGGAGTACATCCCGAAGGAGGAGCGCATAGTGGTGATTGAAGACTCGGCGGAACTGCAGGTGTCGGCGCTGCCGAACCACGTGCGCTTGGAATGCAGAAACGCAAACGCGGAAGGTAAGGGTGAAATCGGTATGGAGACGCTGATAAAGACGAGTTTGCGCATGCGACCGGATAGAATCATCGTCGGGGAGGTCAGGGGACGTGAATGTTTTGCTATGTTACAGGCTTTGAACACGGGTCATGACGGCAGTATGTCAACGGGACATGCCAACTCGATAGAAGGGATGTTGAAAAGGATGGAGTCGATGTTTCTGCAGGCTGTTGAATTCCCGTCGGATGCAATACGTGCTCAAATTGCCGAGGGCATCGATATTATTGTCCATCTCGGGCGATTGCCTCAGAGAGGGCGTAAGGTACTGGAAATCGCTGAAATCGCGGGATACAGTAACGGTAAATTTTTAATTAACCTGTTATTTCAGTACGATATAAATCACGGGCTTTTGCCGACGGGCAATAAATTGCAGAATGTGCAGAAGTTGTTGCTGCGGGGGATGGACAGTGATTGCGGATTATAGGGAGTATGCGCTCAGCAAACGGGAAAAGTTCATTTGTACGGCGGTCGCAGGGGCTGTGGGAATCGCTCTGATGTTGCTTTTTTACGGAAAGGGAGTATTCTGCCTAATCGGTATCGGGCTGGGATTTGCAGCTTGGAGACCTTACGCTGCGCATTTGGCCGGTAAGCGTCGCAAGATATTGAAATTGCAATTTCGCGACCTGCTGTACTCGATGTCGGCGTCGATCGGTGCAGGGCACCATATGAAGGCTGCCTTGGAGGAAGGGATAACAAATCTGCACATTCTCTATCCTAAGGAAGACTATTTGGCGGCGGAAATGTCGGCGATTATCGGCAGGATTGAATGTTCACATGAACCTGAGAAGGAACTGTTGCTTGACTTTGCCGCCCGCAGCGGGATAGAGGACATCCGATCGTTTTTCGACGTCTATTACATCTGCTTGGGTACCGGCGGTAATCTGACGGCAGTCATCCGCAAAGCGGGAGATATTCTTATAGATAAGATGACGATTGAGCGCGATATCGAGAGTTATACGGCACAAAAGCGTTTTGAAGGAAGGCTGATTATGGTGATGCCGATTGCTATTATCTTCTTCCTCAATATCGTATCGCCCGGCTACCTTACCCCAATGTATTCCTCATGGGGAGGGAGGATTGCGATGAGCTGCTGCTTGTTGGCGATGTTCTTTGCGCTGCGGATGACAGAAAAAATTATGAGTATTTCTGTACATTCCGGCAGCATCAAGGATGAGCTGCCGGACTTTATAAACAAGACGGTATTGCTGATGAACGCGGGGCTCGTGCTTACGGCGGCCTTTGATGTTATCGTATGCGAGCGAGGTCGTTCCGGGGATGGATTTTATGGGAGGCTTGAAGAAATCAACAACAATTTGAAGGCGTCAAACGCATCGTTCGTACTCGAATTCCGCAAATACGCGGTTGAGACCGGAGAAAGGGAGATGCTGCGACTTTCAAATATTATCAATGACAATATTGATAAGGGAAGCGAGCTGACTTATAAGCTTGAGAGAGAAGCAGAGCTTATGTGGAATACGGTTAAGAAGAGTGCGGAAGAAAAGGGCAGATTGGCGGAAAGCAAGCTCTCCTTTCCGATGGGTATCCTCATGTGTGTTCTGATAGCCGTTACGACCATGCCCGCTTTTTTGGCGATGTAAAGGGGCAACGTATCAATAGGGGAGGGAGAAACAATGAGAAGCAAAAGTAAACAGCCCGTGATTGTGAACAGCAAGCGCGGCATGGAAATGGTTCAGGTTGGGATTTTAATTATGATCGCGATTGTACTCGGACTGATTTTCAAGGAACAATTGGTTGACTTTGTGGAGAACACATTCAAGGTTTTAAATAAAGAGAGCTTTGGAGTGAGATGAAAAAGGATGAATGCGCAGTGCACGAAAAGGGCAGGTGGAATAAACGCGGCGCAGCCATGGTCGAAGCCGCGATCGTTTACCCGATCGTCATCATAGCGATGATGACCGTGCTGTATCTGTTGATGGCATTATACAGCACGGCGGCTTCGACCGCGGAACTGCATACGGCACTGCGGCAGAAAGCAGGGAACGAAAGCGAGACTGTGCTCGCGGAAAATTTCTCGGAACAGACGGTGAGCTTGCACAGAGAGGGCGGCATTCTTTACGACACTGTTCAAGGTGAGTGCAGTGACACAGCTTGGGCAGAAGGCCTGTTTCGCATTTCTCTGCAACGGAATTATCGCGATAAAATTTTGTTGATGGACGAGGAGAAGTATATCAGATGTTTGGATGCGACGGCAAAAATAATAAGCGAGGCAGTATAACGGTATTCTTCTGCATGATTATCGTATCAATGATGGCGGCTGTCATTCTCGTTGTACAACTGGCCGACAGGAGATGCAGTGCGAGTTATCTGGACGGTATTCTCACCCTCGCAGGTCGGAGCATACTCTCGGAATACGATATCAAATTGAAGGAGGATTACGGCATATTCGCCTTTCGTGCGACAGAGGAAACGACAAGGGAAAAGCTGGGTTTTTATCTCTCGGAAAATCAAGGGGAGGGATTGGTATCTTACGAAGCGGAAAGTGTCGAGTTGAGCGTAGATTTGGACGATTATTGTATCTGCGACCCGGATGCATTGGAAGAGCAAATTGTAACAGCCTCTGTCTATGCTTTACCGCAGCGGCTTATGAAAGCTCGGCAAACGGGCACGGCTTCTGCAACGGATAGGATTTTGCGCAATGAAAGTATCATCGGATCTCTGCCGTCGGTCCAAATCTCCGGCAGCGGGTTTCAGCCGAATTTCTCATTTGTAAAGGGCGATACGGATTTACGAGCGCTGATTCCACAGACGGGTCATACACTACTTCGAGGTGAATATGTCATTGAACGTTTCGGCAACCGACTGAAACAACCGCTGCAACGGGACGGATTTTTTCAAAACGAAACGGAATATGTTATCAGCGGGCAGTTGTCTGATGCCGGCAATGCCGAGAAAGTCAAGGAATACATAGTGAATATACGGACGCCGATTAACATTGCCAAGATTTACGCGGATCCTGAACGGCTGGCACAGGCAACGGCAACAGCAACGGCGGCTGCCGCCGCGACAGGAGGAACAGCAACGGCCGCCGCAATATTTGCGATTGTCTTAACTTGGGCAGTCGCCGATTCAAAGAAAGAAGCAGATGTATTGATCGGCGGCGGTACCGTGGACGGTCTTGACTACGAAAAATACCTATTGATCTTTCTTTGCTTGTCCGACAGGGAGACCGTATTGCTGCGCATAGCCGATCTCATTCAAATCAACCTCAAAGGCAGTTATTACGACGGCTTTCTGCTCTCGGAGCATTTTGCGGGAGTACGCTTACAGGCCGAATGCATGGGGAAGCGGTATGAGTATGCTCAGCAATACTAAACAAGGTTCTGTAACAGTTGAGGCGGCTATCGTCTTACCGCTGTTCTTGGTGGCTGTCATAGCTGTCGGATGGCTGATGAAAGCTGCTGCCATCGAGGAAGACATGGGTTTTGCCGCAATGAATGAAGGTCGGCAATTGGCGATGACGGCTTACAATATCGATTACAATCCGCTGTTTCCCGTTACGACGTCGGCAAAGATTGCGAAATGCAAAGAAGGAGTAAGGGATGTAAAGATAAGAGATTATAAGTACTTGTACAGGGACGGTGAGCTGGATAACTTGATTCACTTTTCGGTATCCTACGAGACGGATGGCGGGTTGCCGTTTTTTGACACTGTTCTGTCTCCCAAGCTGCAGTTCACGCTGCGCGCATTCAGGGGGTGCGATAACAGAGGTGCAGCCTCGTATGAGGAATTGGAAAAGGAGCAGGAGAGCGAAGAAGTGTGGGTGTTCCCGCGCTACGGAGAGAGATACCACAGCGAGACGTGCAGTTTCATCTCTGTCTATCCGCGCAAGATGATTCTGAACGCCGGTGTAAGGAGAAACTATGACAGCTGTAAGATGTGTGACTCCGGCGGAATTGAAAACGGTCATTCAGTGTATTGTTTTAAGGCGGGCGGTGCATATCATTACGGAAGTTGTCCGACTGTTGACAAGTATGTGGTGCGCATGGAGAAACGGGACGCAGAGAGCCGCGGCTATACTCCATGCTTGAAATGCGGAGGAGGATGAAGATGGATTATACATTTGCAATCGAATTAAAAAAGGGACTTCTGAAGGAATACGAGAAAGAAATCCTCTTATCGAAAGAAATTAAATTTTTTGTTCCTATGGGCATTGTTGAGAAGGAAGACACAGACAGGATAGTATACGATTATACGGGACTTGTGCCGCTGACGGGACTCGACGGACCGCTTGGGGTCAAGAGTGTACTCGATATCTTGGAACGGACTATCCTCTGCATGATTGTGGCGGAGGATTACCTGCTGGAAGTAAAAAATATTGCGCTCTCCTGCAGTACGGTCTACATAAATCCCTCTACTCGACAGATTCGCCTGCTGTATTTACCGATCAAAGACCGAGCGGGCGGCGTTCTGGCCGGGCTGTCTGCGTTTGCGGGCGAGCTGTCTGCAGAATACGTTTCGGGAATAGCGGCAGAGTATCTGTCCGCCCTCAAGGGTTTCATGTCCAACAATATCTCACTGGTTGCGTTAGCCAACAAAATCAGCGCCATGCGACGGGAAGCCTTTCTTTGCGGCATGCAATAACTGTACTTCTCGAAGCAATGTAGCGTTTGACATTTGTCCCCGAAATGTTTATAGTATAATTAAATATTTTCACTGTAGACTTTGGGGGAGGTGCAAGATGAAGAGGGATTATTTCAAGGATTGGAATTACAAGAAACATGCGAAGACTGTTACTGCCATCTATGCGATTGCCTATCTTGCGGATATGACATTGGGATATGTACTCGCCAAGAAAGTCTTCAACGGGGAAACATTGAGGAATAAGAAGGCGGTGAAATAGCTGATATGAACGGTTTTGGCAGAGTGAAATCTTTAGGTGTATTTTTGGGCATCCTATTGATTGTGATAGGTGTGGTGTTCTTCGCATATTCGGAAAAGGTGGTAGAGGTCATCGCCGTTATCATCGGTGCGGGAATTCTGATGGCAGGGGTGCTCAATTTAGTCTCTGTGCTTATGACACGCAGGTTCGAAGACCGAAAAAGTGCACAGATATTCAATGTGATTGTGGCTGTAGTCTTTGTTGCGCTTGGCGTGTACTTGCTTTTTAACAGTCACATAACAATTTCCGCCATAGGTGTCACTATCGGTATATTTGCCTTTTTCTCGGCAGCCGACAGGCTTGCCGTCGCTTTGGATCGCATCAGACAAAAACTGCGCTTTGCACCTACGCTGATCTCCGCAATTGTGCATGCCGGATTCGGTATATTGCTCATATATTCATCGATTTCGATGTTCTCAGCTATCATAATGTTGGCGGGAGCTTACCTGATCTTAGCAGGGATCATGATTATATTGTCGACGTCTTATTTTTTCGATTTTAAGTAATGGTTATACCATGACGGTTGCTTCGTATACTAAACGCGGCAGCCGTTTTTGTCCGGCAGGAAACTGTACTAAATTTTCTGCCCTTCTAATACTATATAGCAATAGCAATTGTGAAAGGGTTGGGAGGGCACATGAGAAGAAGGAGATTTAAGAAAAGCAACTACAGCAATACAGGAGTAAATCTATTGGGTATTGTCGCTATTGTTCTGGCGGCAATCGTTGCGGGATTTCTGCTGACCGAATTTATCGTCTACCCCGTGATGCTGGGCACATCGAGCCCCATTTCGCATCAAGAGGGAAAGAACAACGAGGCCGCGGATACAGGCACTGACCCAACAACTCAGATCGCACCGCAGAAGACTGCTGCCGGCAACGGTGAACAGACTCAACAGAGCACTTCAGGGCAAACACAGACAACACCCGACAAACTGAAGACACAGCAGAGCGGGTATTGCATTCAGTTTGGCAGTTTTGCTACCAAAGAAGCCGCCGATACGCTGTTGGCACAGCTGGCTGCGGGCGGAATCAAGGCTTCTGTAGTGGAAAAGGACGGAACTTTTAAGGTCGTCGGTGAGATTTTCAGCGATAAGGCGGCAGCTTCAGCCGCGATGGCCGGCGTCGATCGGGCGATATACAGCGATATTTTCGTTACAAACATATAAAAACAGAAAGGACCGGCAATGATACCTTTATCTGTAAAAATGAGACCGGACAAGCTCGACGATTTCGTTGGGCAAACGCATTTTATGTACGAGGGGTCACTGTTTTATAATTCCATAAAGAACAAGACTTTCGGCTCTGCCGTGTTTTTTGGTCCCTCCGGAACGGGAAAGACCACGCTTGCGCGTATAGTGGCGCGTGAGATGGACGCGGATTTTCATGAACTCAACGCTTCCGTTTCGGGCACAAAAGAGTTAAAGGAAATTTTGGACAAGGCCAAGCTGAAATTTTTCGGGCTGCAAAAGGAGCGTACGTATCTGTATGTGGACGAGTTTCATCGCTGGAACAAGCTGCAACAGGATTCCCTTTTAAAAGCCTTGGAGGAAGGCAGTGTGCGGTTTATAGGCAGTACGACGGAGAACCCGTACTTCGCAATTAACAACGCTATACTCAGCAGAGTGGGGCACGTGTATGAATTTTTCAGGTTGTCTCAGGATGAAATCAAGATTATCCTTCGGCGCGCTCTGGAAGACAGCGAACGCGGTCTCGGCAGCTTGCATTTAAAATATGATGAAAAGGCGCTCGATGCACTTGCCGATATGGCGAGCGGCGATGCAAGGGTTGCGCTCGATGCGCTCTCCTTTATCGCCGACAATGTCTCGGAGTCACAGACGATAAATTTGCAGATTGTACAGGAAGCCATGCAACGCAAGACATTCTTTTACGACAAGGGTGAGGACAAGTACAACCTGTTATCGGCGCTGCAGAAGT
The DNA here is from genome assembly GCA_002329565.1 of Firmicutes bacterium UBA1440. Classification (GTDB taxonomy): domain Bacteria; phylum Bacillota; class Clostridia; order Peptostreptococcales; family Anaerovoracaceae; genus UBA1440. Next base: position 46,781 of record DCTM01000034.1, on the reverse strand, counting down.
CGATCCGCGGTTCGGATCCGGACGCTGCAGTTCATTACTTGGTCAGACTGATTGAGGGCGGAGCCGACATCATGATGATAGGCAGGCGTCTCCTGGTGATTGCTTCGGAAGATATCGGAATGGCTTATCCAAGCGCTGTGTCTATTGTCACCGCCTGCGTCCAAGCTGCGACTATGGTAGGATATCCGGAGGCGCGTATCAACCTCTCACAAGCTGTGATTCTGTTGGCATCTTGCCCGAAGTCGAATTCCTGCATTTCCGCCTTCGAGCGGGCATTGCATGATATAAAACACAAGGAAACCGGCGATGTGCCTCTGCATTTGAAATGCTCTCATTACAGCGGTGCGGAGAAACGCGGAATCGGTATAGGATATAAATATCCGCACGAGTTCGGTGGCTATGTAAAACAGCAATATTTACCGGACAATTTATACAAGGAAAATGTGCGCTATTATCTGCCTACTGAAAACGGCAGCGAAGCGGCATTCAAGAAATTTTTGGAAGGATTGAGAAACCGCGATGAGGGAAATCATAAGGGCTGAAAATGCCGGCTTTTGTTTTGGTGTCAAAAGTGCAATAGAACAGGCAAACAAATTAATAGAAGAGTACGAAGGTACGGGACGAATATACAGCTGCGGTCCGCTGATTCACAATGATATCGTCACAGACGATTTACAGAACAGAGGACTGGGTATGATTTCTTCCTTGAAGGAAGCCTGCCCCGGGGATACGGTTTTGATTCGCTCCCACGGAGAAGGTACGGAGTTTTACAAAGAGGCGCAGGAACGCGGCATAAAAATCGTCGATGCCACCTGCCCGTTCGTGAAGAAGATTCACAATCTGGTTCATGCAGCCTATGAAGAAGGAAAACAACCGGTCATCGTCGGTAATGCGAGTCATCCGGAGGTAATCGGCATCAACGGTTGGTGCTCCGGCAAAGCAATCGTCGTTTCATCCTGTGAAGAGGCTGATAAGATTAAGGAAGATAACCTCTATATCGTTGCGCAGACGACCAGCCGCAACGAACTGTTTGAGGAGATAATTTCTCATATAAAAGAGATGGGAAAAACATACAGTGTTTGCAATACTATTTGCTTGGCCACGGAAGAAAGGCAAAGAAGTTGCATGGAGACAGCAAAGAAAGTGGACGCGATGATTGTCATCGGTGGCAAAAAAAGTTCGAATTCAAAAAAATTATATGAAATTGCCAAGGAATTTTCTCCAAAAGCCTTTTTTGTTGAGAATTTAAAAGATTTGCCATTGAAAGAAGTTGAAAAATGTAATAAAATAGGTATTGCAGCAGGTGCTTCGACACCCGAAACTGTAATTGAGGAGGTTATTGCCAACATGAGTGAAAATATCACTGAAAACAACGAAAAGAATTTAATGCATGACTTAATGGATGAAATCGAAAAGTCCTTAAGGTTACCACGCAGCGGAGAGATTGTTAATGGTAAAGTACTTCAGGTCACTGAAAAAGAAATCATCGTTAACCTTGGCTGTAAAAAAGACGGAATTATTTCCAAGGATGAAGTATCTTTGGAAGAAGGTCAAAAATTAACGGATTTATTCAAAGAAGGCGACGAAATTCAGGCAAAAGTAGTCAGAACAGACGATGGCGAGATTTTACTCTCAAAGAAGAGACTTGAAGTAAACGAACATTGGAACGAAGTTGCGGATGCTTTTGAAAATAAATCGGTACTGAACGTTAAAGTCGTAAAGCAGGTAAACGGCGGTGTGATTGCTGTTTATAAAGAAGTTTCCGGTTTTATCCCGATGTCACAGCTTTCCGACAGATATGTAGAAAATGCGGATGAGTTTATCGGCAAGACTATCGATGTCCAAGTAAGTCGTGTGGACAGAGCAAAAGGTAAAGCGGTATTTTCACATAAGGTAATCCTTGCAGAAGAAAAGGCGAGAAAGATCGCGGAAATTTGGGATAAGCTGTCAGTTGGCGATATCGTCGAAGGTACAGTAATGCGTTTCACTGACTATGGTGCTTTTGTGGATATCGGTGGCATTGATGGATTGCTTCACATTTCCGAAATTTCTTGGGGAAAACTGAAACACCCACAGGAAGTACTCTCAATCGGTGACAAAGTTAAGGTCAAGATTCTGCAGATGAACGCTGAGAAAGGCAAGATTTCTCTCGGATTGAAGCAGACACAGCCTGAACCTTGGTCGGTAATCAATGAAAAATACGAAGTCGGACAGGTTGTACACGGTAAAGTTGTTCAGATTAAAGAGTACGGTGCATTTGTGGAGATTGAGCCGGGCCTTGACGGTTTGGTACATATCTCGGAGGTCGCTCACAAGAGAGTGGCGAACATTGCAGACGAGATTTCTCTGAACCAAGAAGTTAAAGCTCAGATCCTCGAAATCGATACAGAGAGAAAGAGAATCAGCCTGAGTCTTAAGGCTTGCCTTGACAAACCGGGAACAGTACAAGACGAAGAAGAATCTGTCGATGAAGCAGAGCTCAACGACTAATCATCGCGTCGAACAATAATAAATAAATCAATAAAGGACACGCTGTCAGAGTATGGCGTGTCCTTTTATTGTATAATTTCGCAATAAAAAACCGAAAATAGTTATGCCGAAGAACAATGAATAAATATTCAAAATATTATCAAATATTGAATAATTCCATCATTTAATGAATGAATAGGACGTTTAAATTTAAAGGATAAACAAACCTTGATAAATAATTGACAAATGCATATTCGCATAATATAATGATTGGAAATACAAAACTTCATGTATTTGAAATTCAAAAACGGAGGGAATTGACATGGGAAACGATCAAGAACTGAAAAAGAATCTCGGTGCTGCTACGGCGACTGCAATGGTAGTCGGCTGTGTTATCGGTGCAGGCGTATTTTTTAAGCCACAGGCTATTTATACGTTGACCGGCGGTGCACCGGGTATGGGCATGATGGCATGGATCGTCGGCGGCATCGCAAGTATTGCGGCTGCTCTCACATTTGCCGAGGTTGCTATACTTATCCCGAAAACTGGCGGTATGGTAGCCTATTTGGGTGAAGTCTACAATGAAAAAGTTGGTTTCTTGGCGGGTTGGATGCAGACTGTAATTTTCTACCCCGCGTTTATCGCAGGGTACGGTGTTGTAGTGGGGCAACAGATGGCACTTTTCATCGGTGAACAATTTCAATTGCCGATTGCAATCGGGGTCATCGTCATTATCGTTGCAATGAATACTCTCGGTTCCAATGTCGGTGGAGGTGTTCAAGTAATCTTTACGATTTGCAAGTTAATTCCCCTTTTCTTGTTGATGATTTTCGGATTTATCCTCGGATCGGGAGGTAACCCAATCTTTACGCCGTTGGTAGCCGAAGGATTGAACGGCGGTGCTGTTCTCGGTTCCGCACTCTTGGCGGNNGTTTTGAAGGTTGGACAAACGTAGGTACGATTGCCGGTGAAATGAAGAATCCGGGAAGAGATCTTCCGCTTGCTGTTGTGGGCGGTGTATCGGTCATTATGGCTGTTTATTTTATAATCAACATGGCGTACCTGTGGGTACTTCCGGCCGATCAGCTCAAAGACATGGTCGCTCCGGGCTCCGCAGTTGCAATGGAAATCTTCGGACCTGTCGGCGGACTTCTCGTAACAATCGGTATTATTATTTCCGTATTCGGTGCTGCAAACGGCTTCTTGATGTCAGGATCCCGCGTAGCATATCTGCTTGGTGTGCAGGACACACTTCCGGGCAGTGGAGCGTTGAAAAAGCTGAACAAGAATCAGGTTCCGAGCAATGCGATAATTCTTATCGGATTCCTCGCATGCATCTATTCCTTGAGCGGACAATTCAACATGCTGACCGACCTGGCAGTATTCTCATGCTGGATTTTTTACACGTTAACATTCCTTTGCGTGATGAAGCTGAGAAAAACGCATCCGGAATGGGAACGCAAGTACAAAGTACCGCTCTATCCGTTTACTCCGATCGTGGCAATCCTCGGCGGCGTATACGTAATGGTAAACCAGTTGTTCATGGCGGGTTCATCGGCGAGAATGCTTGCCATTATCGGTATCGTAATCACTCTCATCGGGCTTCCGGTCTATATATCGGTTAAAAAATACTACGCAAAAGGAAACAACAGAGCGCAGGCTTAGAAGATGAAATCTTAAAAGAAAAGGCAATAAAAGAGAATATGCGATTGGCCGCAGTAGGGCGGCACGCGTATTCTCTTCCTTTTTTGTATTATGTATATATTATCGGACTGAAGCGGCAATCAACTCGGCAGCGCTCTTGCGGGTCGTTTCTGTGATCACAGTGCCGCCGAGCAGTCTGGCGACTTCGTCGATCTTTTCTTCCTGCGTCAGCGGGATGATTGTTGTTCTGGTGGTCTTGCCGTCGCTCTCCTTGTCGATTTTGTAGTTGTAATCGCCGCAGGCCGCAATTTGCGGCAGATGGGTGATGCAGACAATCTGGTGCTGCTCGGAGATTTCACGCAACTTTTGACCGACGATGCCGGCGGCAATTCCGGAGATGCCTGAATCGATTTCGTCGAAGATCATTGTCGGAATATCTTCAAAGTCGGCAGTTATTTTCTTAAAGGCCAGCATTATGCGGGACATCTCACCGCCGGAGGCAATTTTTGCAAGCGGTTTTAAAGGCTCACCGACGTTTGTGCTGATGAGAAAATGTGCCGTATCTGTGCCTGTCGACGAAAACGGTTCGCTGATTCGACCGAACGCAACTTCCAATTCCGCATTGTTGAAACTGAGCTCTTGCAATTCACGGGCAATTTTCGTGCACAAATCGTTGGCGATGTTTTTTCTGAGAGCACTCAATTCATCTGAAAGGACGGTCAGCTCACGCGTAACGGTTTCCAACTCCGATTCCAATTCGTCGGTTCGTGCATCGATGTTATCCATGGCGGTAAGCTCACGTGAAGCGTTTTCACTGTATTCCAGTACGGCAGGGATCGATCCTCCGTACTTGCGCTTTAATGTATCGAGCAAATCGAGGCGGGCAAGGGCGGCATCGAGCTCTTCGGGTGAAAATGCAGTCGCATCTCTGTGTGCCCGAATGGTATGGGCAACATCCTCAAAGCGATAATATATATCGGAAAGTTCTTCGCTGAGCGCGCGGAAGTCTGCGTTTATATCCGCCAAGCTTTCGCATTGTCGCATAATATAGCTGAGGGCCGACATTGCGGAATTGTCGCTTTCAGAGGCAATTTCGCAGGCCTCGGAAAAGACTGCATAGATCTTTTCACTGTTTTGCATCAGAGTGATATGTTCTTTTAGCTCTTCGTCTTCGCCGAGACGTGGGGCAGCCTTCTCGATTTCTTCGCATTCAAATCTCATGAAATCACGTTTGCGCAATCGCTCCGCATCGGCGGAGCGCAATTCGTCCAGTTCTTTTTTACAGGCTGTATAACGACTGTAGGCGTCGGCAACTTTTTTCTTTAAAGGATCTATATGCTTGTTGCCGTAAAGATCGATGAGTGAAAGGTGATAATCATTGTTTATCAAGGACTGGTGATCGTATTGTCCGTGTATATCCGCCAGACGTTTGCAATGTGCCGCGAGTTCTCCGAGGGTTACTATCTCTCCGTTCATCTTACAGAGGTTTTTACCTGCAGCGGAGATTTCGCGTTTAATAACGGTTTCCTCTCCGTCAATCTCGCCGACAAGCTGGATAATCGCTTTTTCCGCGCCCGTGCGTACCATGCCGGAATCGGCTCTGGCTCCGAGTGCGAGGCTGATGGCTTCGATTACGATCGATTTACCTGCACCTGTTTCTCCGGTTAGGACGTTGAAACCCGGATGGAGCGAGAATTCAGTATTTTCAATGATAGCAAAGTTTTTTATCGAGATATGCGAGATCATTTAACAACCTCCTTAAATACACGGGTAAATGTTTATTTATTAAAAAACATCTGCATTTGTTTATTTCTTAGACAGCATTTCATTGAACAGCTCGACGAGTTTTGGGCCGTTTTCTGCCTCGTCGACAACGATAAAAAGAGTGTTGTCACCCGCAAGTGTGCCGACGATATGAGGAAATGTCGTGGTATCGACGGCCTCTGCAGCTGCATTGGCACAGCCGGAAAGCGTCTTGACTACAACAATATTGCCGGCGCTGGCGACCGTCTTTACGGTGTCTCGAAAAATCTTCGTAAATCTGTCTGAAATCGGTTTCTCTCGAGATATCCCGGTTGCATATTTATACTTGCCTGTAGAAGACAGTATTTTGATTAGCTGTAATTCCTTGATATCCCGGGAGACGGTGGCTTGCGTCACCATATAGCCGCGCTCCCGAAGCGCAGCCGCAAGCTTTTCTTGGGTTTCGATTTCATATTCGTTTATAAGATCAAGAATGGCATTTTGCCTGGAATATCTCATGAAATTACCTCCTACAACATAAAAAGTTGAATGATTTTGGTATGATTATACCATAAATCATTAAATAGTAAAACGGTTTCATGTGCCGGGCAGGCAATTTAATATGGACAAACATATGTTCATATGATACAATAATTTTATGCATTATGATTATATCGGTGCAGTTTGCGGATGGCGCCCTGCGGTGCGCAGACGACTGTGCCGGCTAAGGTGGTTTTGATGAAAATTCTTGGTATTGACCCGGGATATGCACGCATGGGATGGGGTATAGTCGATATGAAAGGCAACTCATTTACACCTATTTCCTACGATTCGATATTCACGTATCCGGACACGGAGATGCCTGAACGATTGAAGATGTTGTATGAATTCCTGATGCAGACAATCGAAAAGTATGAGCCGGATGCGGCCGCGATTGAAGAGCTCTTTTTCAATACGAATGCCAAAACGGCTATTTTGGTCGGCCAAGCGCGCGGGGTGGCCATTTTGGCTTGCACCAATTCAGGACTGCCTGTCTACGAATATACACCACTGCAAATCAAGCAAGCTCTTGTGGGGTACGGACGAGCCGAGAAAACCCAAGTCCAGATGATGGTCAAGACGATTCTCGGACTGTCAGCGGTGCCCAAACCTGATGATACGGCAGACGCGCTCGCTGCAGCCATCTGTCACGGACACTCAGCCGGAAGCGCCAACAGACTGCGCAATTTATTGAAGGGATAAACCTATGATTCATTTTATAAAAGGTACACTGGTCGAAAAGTCGGAAAATAAGATCGTTGTGGAGACCGGCGGTATCGGATACGAAATCTTCGTTCCCGATAACTCTTCCGTATATATGGTAAGCGAAAACGAGAGCGTGAAGCTCTACACCCACATGGCTGTCAGAGAAGATGCCGTCAGTCTGTACGGATTTACGGAGAAGGAGGGACTGCGGCTCTTTCGTCTTCTGATTACGGTCAACGGTGTCGGAGCTAAGGCTGCAATGGCCGTGCTGTCGTCGATGCCGCTTGCGGAGTTAAAGAAAGCGATTGCCTTTGAGGATGCGAACATGCTCACAAAGGCTAACGGTATCGGTAAGAAGACGGCGCAAAGAATCGTGCTCGAACTCAAGGAAAAGGTAGGTTCCGATTCTGTGAGCTTCGGCAGCGAAGTGCTTGATGGCGGTTCTGTTGCAGAAATGCTGTCGCAGGATGCGAGAAACGATGCCCTTAACGGCCTGATAGCGCTCGGATACAGCAGACTCGAGGCTGTCGACGCGCTTGGAACGATTGTTGACGCCGATCTCACGGCCGAGCAATACATCAAAGCAGCACTGAAAAAGCTGTTCTGATCAGACGAATCTATACATCGACATCAACAGAGAGGTTTACATGGATTACGAAGAAAAGATTACCGCCCCTACCGTCAAGACGGGCGAAGACATGGCAGATATGTCATTGCGTCCGCATACACTGTCCGATTACATCGGGCAAAAGATGGTTACTGACAATTTAAAAATATTTATTGAGGCTGCCAAGCTTCGGAATGAGCCGCTTGATCACGTGTTGTTTTACGGTCCTCCGGGTCTCGGCAAGACTACTCTGGCAGGCATTATCGCAAGCGAGCTCGGCGTAGATATACGCATCACATCCGGGCCTGCGATCGAACGGTCAGGCGATTTGGCCGCCATCCTCACAAATCTCAACGACAACGATGTGCTTTTCATCGATGAGATACACAGATTGCACCGATCTGTCGAAGAAGTGCTCTATTCGGCTATGGAGGATTACGCGCTTGACATTATCATCGGCAAAGGCCCGTCGGCGCGCTCTATTCGCCTTGATTTAGCTAAGTTTACCTTAATCGGCGCGACTACGCGTGCAGGCAGTCTTTCGGCTCCGCTGCGCGATCGTTTTGGAGTCATAAGCAAATTTGAGCTGTATAATCCCGATGAGCTGATGCAGATTATTCGCCGTTCGACAAACATTCTCGGTGTCGAGGCAGACGAAGAATCACTTCGAGCGATGGCGATGCGCTCGCGGGGAACGCCGCGCGTTGCCAACCGAATTTTGAAACGAGTGAGGGATTTCAGCCAAGTCAAAGGAAACGGCAAGATTACACCGGAATTGGCGCAGATGGCCTTCGATGCAATGGGCGTTGATGATTTGGGTTTGGAAAATCTTGATCGCGAGATTTTGCGCATGATTATCGAACGATTTAACGGGGGACCTGTGGGTATCGATACTATTGCCGCTGCACTCGGAGAGGAACGCGTGACCATAGAGGATGCCTATGAACCGTATCTGATTCAGGCAGGGCTGTTGCACCGTACGCAGAAGGGTAGAATGGCATCAGATCTGGCATATAAACACCTCGGTCTTTTGGATTTACGGGAAGAGCAGATGACATTGGAATAAGCAAAGCGACAATGCAAAAGGGGAAACAATGAAGAAAACAATAACTACAATTATGTTAACAATTGTACTTTTGACACTCACCGCCGTTCCGGTCTTTGCGAACGAAAGTGAGCTGATCAAAGTGGGTCTTAAATACGGAAGCACAGCAAAGAACAGCTATACTTTAACCTGCGGTGACGGATTTTACGTAGGAGAGTCAACCGGGGGCGACTTCGCTGAGACAGAAGATCTGACTGAATACGATACGCTGGTCGTGACCTCAGCCGATGGGGCGATCGTACTCCAAACAACTGACGGTACTACGATCTTCGACGATTTGACCGGACAAGTCGTACTGCCTGAGTCATATGAAGAAGGAGCTACGATTAGCGTCGATGGCAATTCATACAGGGGCGGCCTTTGTTTTACCGAGAATAAAGACGGTACTCTGAATTCAATCAATATACTCGATATCGAATATTATGTTTACGGTGTTCTAAACGGTGAGATGGGTCACTTGAGTCCGCTCGAAGCTCTCAAAGCGCAGGCAGTGACGGCCCGGAGCTTTGCCCTTACAAATTTAAACAGACATTCTCAATACGGTTTCGACGTTTGCTGCGGAACACACTGTCAGGTTTATAAGGGATACAGCGATGAATACAAAGAGACATGTAAGGCGGTTGATGAGACGGCAGGTCTGGCTATCTATTCGGACGGCAAAGCAGTGCCGGGATATTATTTCAAAAATAGCGGCGGACATACGCAGGATGCCGCTGATGTTTGGGGTGGTAAAGTCTCATATTTACAGGGTGTGGTCGATGAATATTCTCCGTCCTATCCGTGGAGCGTTTCATTTACCTTTAAAGAACTTGAAGAGAAGCTGACAGCGGCAAAGAAATCCGTCGGCACATTGCAAAAGGTCGCTATCAGTGAGCGAAACTCAGCAGGGGCCGTAGCCGAGCTTACTTTTACGGGCAGTGCAGACACGGTGAAAATTACAAAGGAAAGCGTGCGCACATTCTTTGGTGCGGGTCTGGTAAAATCGACGATGTTTTCCTTTGGTGATGCCGAGTTCTCCGACGATGATACCGGCAGCGATGCCGATGCGGGTGATATTTTCCTGTATAACGGCAGTGTAAAGACAGTAATTTCCAAGAAGGTATATGCAATCGGCAGCGACGGAAAAGCTGTGCAGATTACTCGGAGCGGTGCTTACGCCCGTAATGCCGCGTCAACTGTAAAGCTTTCAGAGGCTGCCGCTTCAACCGGCACAAAGCCTGCTTCTTCATCTTCGACAGTTGAAACCGCTACTGAAGGACCGCTCGTCATAAACGGTTTCGGATACGGTCACGGTGTGGGCATGCCGCAGGACAGCGCGATACAAATGGCGAAACAAGGCTTTACATTTGATGAGATACTGAAGTATTATTATACGGGAATAGATATTAGGTAGATAAATTTTTTATACGAGGTATTTGCAATATGCACATTACAGAATTTGATTATCATTTGCCCGAAGAACTGATCGCCCAAAAGCCGAGCGACAAGCGAGACATGTCAAGGCTGATGGTGCTGCACCGTTCATCGGGCAAAATTGAACATAGACACTTTTGCGATATTATTGAATATCTGCGAGAAGGTGATTGCCTTGTCCTGAATAATTCCAAAGTTATTCCGGCAAGGCTTTTCGGCGTTAAGAAGGAAACGGGAGCCAAGATAGAATTTCTCCTTATCAAGTCGCTTCCCGACGGGTGCTGGGAAACCTTGGTTCGCCCGGGGAAACGTGTGAAGGAAGGCGATATAATCTCTTTTTCGGAAGATAAGCGCTTTGAGGCCAAGGTAGAAGGGTACGGGAGCGAAGGAACGCGCATAGTGCGCTTCGATTACGAAGGAATCTTTTTCGAGCGACTGGAGGAGCTCGGAAAAATGCCGCTTCCTCCGTATATCCGGCGCGAAAGCACGGATGTCGACAGGGAAAGATATCAGACGGTTTATTCGCGCATCGACGGCTCCGTTGCAGCACCGACGGCGGGACTTCATTTTACTGAGGAACTGTTGGAACAGATCAAACAAAAGGGCGTTAAACTCGCATACGTGACATTGCACGTCGGTATAGGTACATTTAGGCCGGTAAGCTGTGACATCATCGAGGAGCACAAGATGCATTTCGAGGAATATGAGATCAGCAGTGAGTCCGCGCAAATTATTAACGACACCAAGAAAAAGGGTGGCAGGGTAATTTGTGTCGGCACTACATCGTGCAGAACAATCGAATCGGCTGCAATGCCGTGTGAAGATGGGAACGGCTTTGAAGTAAAAGCCGGCGCCGGCGGTACAGATATTTTCATTTATCCGGGTTACGAATTCAAGATCTTGGACAGTCTAATCACGAACTTCCATCTGCCGAAGTCGACGCTTTTAATGCTGATTTCCGCGCTTTACAACAAAGAAGATATTTTAAAGGCCTATGAAATTGCAATCAAAGAGAAGTATCGCTTCTTCAGCTATGGCGATGCTATGTTTATAGAATAAGGAGAACTGCCGAACATGACTTTAAATCATGCTGTGACATATGAACTGATAAAAAAAGATGCCCGAACAGGGGCCAGAAGGGGCAGAGTGCATACGCCGCACGGTACCATAGAGACTCCGGTATTTATGCCGGTCGGTACACAGGGCACCGTCAAGGCTATGAAACCCGAGGACATTTCCGAAATGGGAGCGGGGATTATCCTCGCGAACACCTATCATCTTTACTTGCGCCCCGGTCACGAACTCGTGCGCGAGGCCGGTGGCCTGCATAAATTCATGAACTGGAACGGTGCAATTCTTACGGACAGCGGCGGGTTCCAGGTTTTTTCATTGGGCAAACTGCGCAAGATTACTGAAGAAGGGGTGAAATTTCAATCACATATCGACGGATCGCCTCACATGATTACCCCCGAAAAATCGATTGAAATCCAAAACGCTTTGGGATCCGACATCATTATGGCCTTTGACGAATGTACGCCGTATCCGGCGGATCGTGAATACGCCAAGAAGTCATTGGAGCGGACAACGCGCTGGCTCAAGCGTTGCAAGGAATATCACAAAAACATCGAAAACCAATCGCTGTTCGGCATTATGCAGGGTGGCATGTATAAGGACCTCAGAAAGCTCAGTGCAGAACAGATTGTCGAACTGGATTTGCCGGGATATGCGATCGGCGGCCTCTCTGTCGGAGAGCCTAAGGAAATAATGATTGATGTGCTCAGCGACTGCGTCGATTATTTACCTGCCGACAAAGCGCGCTATCTGATGGGCGTCGGATCGCCCGATTACATCTTCGAGGGTGTGGAACGCGGTGTCGACATGTTCGACTGCGTATTGCCTACGAGAATAGGACGCCACGGTCTTGCTATGACATCGCAAGGCAGAGTCAACATTAAAAACCAACAATATGAGAAAGATTGGTCACCGCTCGATCCCGAGTGTGATTGCTATACATGTCGGAATTACTCCAAAGCATATTTGCGCCATCTGTTCAAGGCCGGTGAAATGCTCTCATCGACATTGATGTCAACGCATAACCTGCATTTCCTTATCAAGATGATGGAGCAGATAAGAACTTCTATAGAAGAAGACAGATTTCTTGAGTATAAGAAGGAATTTTACGAAAAGTACGGAAGGTTTTAAGAAAACGGCAAGACTCAAGTTTGTCAAAAAACAGCCGCAGGCAAATAAATACGGTAGCCGGCGGCAAAATTGATGGGAGGAAACATGGAAATTTGCACGCATAACGAACATTGCGGAGGTTGCATTTATCAGGAACTGCCATACAGCGCACAACTGGCACAGAAGGGGAGTAATGTGCTGCATCTGATGAAAGAAAAGGGAATTGATGTCTGCCGACTGTTAGGCGCTGAAGACGATACGACAATAGCGCCGGAGGAAATTATAACTCCGGCTCCTTGCATTTACAGATACAGAAACAAGATGGAATATACGTTCGGCGATCAAGTTAAAGGCGGCGAGATGACACTCGGCATGCATCAAAAGGGTAGGTTCATGTCGATAGTGACCGTTGACAACTGCCAACTGGTTGACGAGGACTTCAATACGGTGCTAAAAGCTACGCTCGAGTTTTGCAGAGAGCGCGGCTATGATTTTTACAACAAAAAAGCGCACAAAGGACTGCTGCGCAACCTTATCATCCGTAAAGGAGAACGTACAGGTGAGCTTTTGATCAATCTCGTTACATCCTCACAGGGCGAATTCGACGAGAGCGCTTACTGCGCTATGCTTATGCAGTTAAACACCGCAAATACAATCGTCGGCATCCTGCGAACGATCAACGACCGCATTGCCGATGCGGTTTACTGCGATGAAATGCGTATCCTCTACGGTAAAGACTATTATACCGAATACATCATGGGGCTTGAGTTTCAGGTAAGCGCCTTTTCGTTTTTCCAGACAAACGTGCCGGCGGCAGAGCGTCTTTACAAAGATGCCATCTCGATGATAGATGACGTCAAGGACAAGGTCGTATTCGATCTGTTCTGTGGGACGGGCACGATTACACAGTCTGTAGCCGCGATGGGAGCAAAGAAAGCCATCGGTATCGAACTTGTCGAGGAGGCGGTCGAAGCCGCTAAGATTAACGCTGCACGCAACAATCTTACGAATTGCGAATTCATCGCGGGAGATGTCTTCAAAATTCTCGATACAGTACAGGAAAAACCGGACGTCATCATTGTCGACCCACCGCGCGTAGGCATCCTTCCGAAGGCTCTCGATAAAATCCTCGCATATAAGACAAAGCAGATTCTCTACGTTTCCTGCAACCCGAAAACCTTAGCCGACAACCTGCGCTACATGGCCTACTACGGCTATAAACCTGTGCAATTCAAAGCGTATGACAACTTCCCGATGACAAAGCACGTGGAAGCGGTAACACTGCTCACGAAGGCGTAAAACTTCCGGAGTGAGCACAAGTTCCCCCGATTTATATTCAAATAAATCGGGGGTTTTACGATAATTTACGGATAAACTTACGCTAAAAATACATGTTAGCCTTTTGGTATAAATTGAAGTACTGTCGGAATGTTTTGACGCAGTATATCGTAGTTCTCGCTTAATATTTCTCTGATCTTTTGCATACTTTCGAGATAGTTATTGTCGCGCGAACCTTTGCTGCAATAATCAATATCAATATGCTTTATTCTCCATACTTCGCAGCCTTGAAAGGGATTTGCCGTCCCCAGATATAGGTCTCTGCAGCAGTCGGGCAGGAGTATCCTTCCGCCGTAATTATGCCGATTATTAAGCCCGTTTAAGAATATCGGATAGAAGTGAATGCCGTCTTCCGAAGCATATAAATCAAATCCGACCGGATACTTGACGGCTCTTAATATCTCAACGACGGCCGTGTATATTTCTATTGATATTTTCTCCGAAGAACAAGCAATATCATTCAGAGCATCGGATAAGGAAATGATTAAGCACGGAAATTCAAAAAAAAGCGAGGAAATGGTTTTATATCCTGACGGAACAAAGGTTTATTTCGAAACGCTGAAGACACCTTATTTTGATAATCAAGGCAATCTGTTGGGCCTTATAGGCATTAGCAGGGATATTACCGAACGTAAGAACAAAGAAGAGGAAATAACATATCTCACATATCATGATAACTTGACAGGAGTGTATAACAGAAGATTTTTTGCTGAGAAGGTTGCACAATTAAATGACAGAGTGTACAGAAAAGCCATTTCAAAAGAAAAAGCAAAAGCAGAAATATTAAAAAATGCCGGCACTCAATTTGATCCTGAAATAGCCGAATTATTTGTTAATAAAGTTTTGACTGACTGAAAGGCTTGATTATACATCGCTTGTATTTCAAAATATGACGCAATCAACAAGCACATGAAAAAGATCGGTGTTGAAGCATATTATGATGAAATAAAAGATCAATGGAGATATTAGGATGGCAATTTTTATCTGTCTTTGATCCACAAAAGTGCCTTCTTTTTTATAGAAAGTATGTGGAAATTATGATAAAATAAACTTTGATTGAGCACCGGTATACCCATATATCTGTATACCGGTGTACCTGAATACAGAATCTCAAAATAATATCGGCAAGTTGATTTATCGTAAAGAGGCGGAGTAGGTACGAATGGTTCAGGGAAATATTTTAATCTTAAATCTATATTCTGTAATCATTCTTCTGATTCTTGGTTTTCACGCACGAAAAAACAGTGAGAAAGAATCATTGCGGGACAAACTGTTTTACTTGGTTTTATGCTTTACTGTATTTGTGCTGTGCATGGATACTCTCAGCAGATTTGACGGTATGGTGTTCACATTTTCTCACACGGTGAACGCATTCGGAAATTTCGTCGTCTTTCTCCTGTCGCCGGTTATGCCTTGTCTGTGGTTGGCATACGTTCATCTTCAGATATTTCAAAGAGAAAGAGAAACAAAGCGTTTTCTTTGTCTGCTCGGCTTAGTCAACCTTGTGTATGAAGTTGTTTTTATCATTTTTCAGCACTTCGAATGTTTTTACTCTATCGATGCGGATAACATTTATCGACGTGGCCCGTACTTTTGGATTCCTACCATACTCACAATTTTGTTGATGCTTTGGGCAGTGGGAATGGCTGTCAGAAGTCGAGAAATAATGGAAAAAAGGGATTTCCTTTCTATCCTCTTTTTTGCATGTCCGCCGTTCATCGGTGTGATTTTGCAAGTTGCATTCTACGGAACTTCGCTTATACTCAACAGTGTGGTAATCTCTCTGTTGGTTGTATTTCTAAACATTCAGACGCACAGCTTACATACGGATTATCTCACAGGAGTAAGCAACCGCAAGATGCTTGATACACATTTGAGGGAAAAAATCAACGCAAGCAATGAGAAAAAACTATTTGCGGCTATTCTGGTGGACATAAACGATTTTAAACATATCAATGATTTACATGGACACAACGTAGGCGACAATGCTTTGGAGAATGCTGCGAAGTTGTTGCGGCAATCGCTTCGTACCGGTGATTTTATCGCCAGATTCGGAGGAGATGAATTTTGCATTATTGCGGATATCTCAAGTGAAACCGATCTGGATATCATCGTCCGCAGAATTTATAAATGCTTAAGCACATTCAATCGCGAAAGTTCTCATGCCTATAAACTCAGTTTCAGCATGGGATATGCCGTGTACGAATATGGCTCCGGGATGAGTCCGGAAGACTTTCTCAAACGGCTCGATACTTTGATGTACGAAGACAAATGCGCCTTCAAGAGACGTTCTCGTCTTAAATAATCGCAGAAATATCTTTAAAATACTCTAAATTCGTGAGGAAGTAAAATGAGAACAGAACAGTTTGTAATGGCATATCGCGTTGAACAAGACCGACTTCGTGCATTTCTGCCTGATGGATATGAGTCGCTCAGACCTATTCTTAGAATAAATGCAGAAATTCGCAGCGATAAAGAGGAATCTGTATATGTTGAGTTCAATACTCCGGTTGCTGCTTTTGGGAAGCGTGGATGGCTGAATATTGCCAATTGGGAAAGCCACACAACGGATATTTTTTATAAAAGAGAAGGAAAGTCAGTAACATTTATCAGTCCGTTTCTCGAAATTACATATACCGGTGTTGGCATTGAAGGCGGTTGCACTGCTGAGAAAGATAACGACGGGTGCTTTTTTGTCGGACGAAAGACGGAATTCAGGGAAAAAGAAATTATTGATGCAAATAAAGAGTTTTGTGATTGTGAGTTCGAATGGAAGTTTGCAGAAGGAAATGCAAAGGGAATCAGCGTAGGAGGCAAGTCGGTCGCGGTTGAACCAACGGAACCGGCAAAAGTTTACAACAGGCAGGAATTTTCGGCTGAGACAGCGGCAACTATCGAATGCGAACAGATTGTAGGAGCATATGTTGTGAAATTTGACCGCTGAATTTTTGTATGTAATTGCCGGCATTTAAAGCGCGGATTGACATTTTATATTAAATATAATAAAATAACGGTTGACTGGGCAAAACAGCCCGGTCTCTATATTTTTGGAGGGTAAAACACTTTGAAAAATCATTATTTGATTTTTCACATGCAATACTGAAAATATTCCGGATACAGGAGATGCTTCTTGCAATGAATAAGTCAAAATTATGGACTAAAAATTTTCTGATTGATGCAATAACAAATGTGCTTATCTATTTAGCTTACTATTTGCTTATGGTGACGATAACCGTATATGCAATGGATGATTTACACGCTTCCCCAAGTGAAGCCGGACTGGCATCCGGTATTTTTATAATAGGGACACTTCTGGCTCGTATCTTGGTTGGCAGATCGATAGAACGCATCGGACGCAAAAAGATGCTTTATTTGGGGTTGATTTCTTTCCTTGCTACCACGCTGCTGTACTTTGGAATAGTAAATCTGGAACTTTTGATAATTATTCGTTTTTTACACGGAGCAACATTCGGAATATGTTCAACGGCAACGGGTACAATTGTTGCAGGTATAATTCCTGATGAACGGCGCGGTGAAGGCATCAGTTATTACTCGATGAGCGCTACTTTGGCTTCAGCTGTCGGACCTTTTTTGGGCATGTTTCTAAATCAACAAGGAAATTTCAGCATGATTTTGATTTTAGCCGTTATTCTTATAGCTATCAGTTTAGGCATAGTATTTTTCTTAAAAGTGCCTGAGGTGACATTAACCCAAGAACAATTGGACGAGACAAAAGGATTTGCACTGAATAATTTCTTTGAAACTAAGGCAGTTCCGATTTCAATTGTAAGCATATTCATTGGTTTCGGCTTTTCAAGTATACTGAGTTTTATCAATGTCTATTCGCGAGAAATCAACTTGGTCTACGCAGGCAGCTTTTTCTTTATTGTCTATGCCTCATCCATTTTAATTTCAAGACCGTTTACAGGTCGCTTGTTCGATCAAAAGGGTGAAAACTTTATAATGTACCCTTCTTTCGTATTAATGGCGATAGGTTTGCTTATGATCGGCCGGGCTCATAACGGCTTTGTTCTGTTATTAAGCGGAGTCTTAATTGGTTTTGGATACGGAACGTTCGTATCGAGTGCTCAGACCATTGCTATTAAATCATCCCCTCCGCATCGAATGGGTATGGCGACGTCGACATTCTTTAGCTTCATAGACGGTGGGGTGGGAATTGGTCCATTTATATTGGGATTTTTGATTCCGGTGACCGGATACCGATTTTTATACATAAGTATGGCTGTTGTTGTGTTTGCATGTATCTTTTTATATTACTGTTTACATGGAAGAAAGGTAGTCGCAAGAAAAGAATTTTCGGGCGGAAGCTTGAGAACGCAAGTATAGCAAGATTAAAACCAAAGCAATATGTTGTCGCTTTTTTTGCTTTAATCCGCTATAATTGAAATGTATGAATGGCTGCTTCGCGACAGTCATCTGATTAATGAAAGAGACGAGGGAAGGGTAAATGTGGTTATTTATAGGTCTCGGCATACTTCTTATTGCCATAGGGGTGGCAGTTCATATATTTAAATGTTATTTCCTGATCTCAGGCTATAACACCATGTCAAAAGAGAAACAGAAGAACGTCGGCACGGAAGGTCTCGGCCGTCTGATAGGAATATATTCTTATGTTACCGGGGGAGCTTTCATCATTATGGGTGTATTGCAGGCTTTGGGATTTAAGTCTGTGTTTATCCCGGCTATAATATTTTTTATTGCTTCAACATTCTATTTTCTGATTAGAGCGCAAAAGTATGATGGCAATATTTATGATGAAAACGGAAAAATACGCAAAGGGGCGGGAAAGAAATTCGCCGTACCTATAATTATAACGGCTGTCTCATTAATCTTTGTTGTTGTTTTGCTGTTCTTTTCATTGCAACCAACCGAGGTTACTTTTCATGAATACGGCATAGAAATTCAAGGCATATACGGAGATGTATATAACTGGGAGTCAATTGAGTCTGTAGAACTTAATGAAGAATTGCCTGATATAAAAATGCGCACCAACGGCGCGGCGCTGGGCTCAAAGCTGAAGGGACACTTCAAAACAAAAGAGCTGGGGTCGGTAAAGTTATTTGTTGATGCTGAGAAGCCGCCTTTCATTTATCTAAAAACAGATGACGGCATTATTATATTTAATCTTAATGATGCGGAAGAAACGCAAGCTGTTTTCAAAGAAATTTTAAGGCAGACATAATAAGTAAAATTTCAACAGGAATGATTTTCGTTTATTCATATAAATCCCGTAAGATTTGGAGGATTTTTTGTCTTCAGATGGAAATTATAAGAAAACTGTGATAAAATTAACAACAGGTTAAGTAAAGGCATAAAAGAATACATGAAACTTCAAGCAATCTAAGAAAAACCGATTTCTGACAAAGTGGGCGGAGTAGATACTAATGAATAATGTGAGTATTTTTATGTTAAACCTATATTCTGTAATCATTCTTTTAATCCTTGGCTTTCATGTGCGAAAAAACAGCGAAAGCAGAACATTGCAGGACAACTTGTTTATGGCAATTTTGTTTTTTGCTGTATTTATGCTGTGCATTGATACACTTGGCAGATTTGACGGAATGACGTTAGCTGTTTTTCCGGCGATTAACGAGATCGGAAATTTTCTTCTCTTCATGCTTGTGCCGGTAATACCTTGCTTGTGGTTGGCATACATACATTTTCTGATATTTCGCAAAGAAAGAAAAACAAAATATTTTCTTCGTTTTCTCGGTGCAATTAATCTTCTTTATATTGCGGTCTTTCTAATTGCGCAACACTTCGGATGGTTTTATTCGATTGATTCGGATAATATCTACCGACGCGGTCCGTTAATTTTGGTTCCGGTGCTTTTAATGGCTTTATTATTGCTTCTGGCTGTCGAAATGGCTGTTAAATATCGAAAAAGGATAGAAAAAAAGAATTTCATTGCCATTCTTTTCTTCCCGATTCCGCCGCTTATCGGCATTGTCATTCAATCCATGTTCTACGGCACGTCATTTATACTAAACTGTTTTGTGTTCTCGTTGTTAATAGTATTCTTTAATATACAAATGAATAGCATGTATACGGACTATTTGACAGGAGTCAACAACCGCATGATGCTGGATACATATTTAAAAGAAAAAATCAACTCGAGCAGTGCAAAGGATACTTTTGCCGCTATTTTGTTGGACATAAACGATTTTAAACATATAAATGACACATTTGGACATAACGTAGGAGACAAGGCTCTGGAAAACACTGCAAAATTGTTGCGGAAATCCGTCAGAGCAAGAGATTTTATCGCCAGATTCGGAGGGGATGAGTTTTGCATTATCACGGATATCTCAAATGAAACAGATTTGGACGCCATCGTTAATAGAATTCGTAAACGCGTAAGAATATTTAATGAGAGCAATTCCGATGCATATAAACTCAGTTTCAGCATGGGGTATGCAAAATATGACTACAGCTCACGCATGAGTGCTGAGGAATTTCTTAAACATCTTGATGATTTGATGTATGAGGACAAGAGCATATATAAGAGAGATTTCCCGTTATTACAGGGGCGCAGTATCAGTTACAGTCATCCCGAATTTTAAGTTATAAAATGTCTTTTTCCGGTTAGAAAAAGATGGTATAATAAATTTGACAGTAAAAATTAATTTTTTCAAGGCCTGTCGAGGCATCCCTTGAAATCACAGAAGAGAAAACTTTTTAAGGAGGGAATTTATATGCTTTGGACACCGGATTTAGCCGTTGGAGTAGAATTGATCGATGAACAACACAAAATGTGGTTTGAAAAAGCCGAGAAGCTATTTGAGGCGGGAAAGAATAATCAGGCAAAGGAGTATGTCGGAGAACTGTTACGCTTTTTAGATGAGTATACAAGGAAGCACTTTGGCGATGAGGAAAGATATATGCTCAGCATTAATTATCCCGGATACAACGAACAAAAAGCTGCTCACACGGCTTTTATCGCAAAATTGGATGACCTGCGCAAGGAGTACGATAAATCCGGTGGAAATTTGATGGTGATTCTCAATGCGAACCGAATGGTATTGGATTGGCTGACACAGCACATTTCCAATATGGACAAGAAGATTGGTGAATTTGCAAAAAAACAACACAGGTAATTATACTGCAGTATGAAAAACCTCGCTGCAATATACAACTGTATATGGCAGTGAGGTTTTTTATATTGAAAAGATAGCGTATTCAAATTTTAAAGGTTTGAATAAAAGATTCCCGTAAGGTGCTGCACCAGCAGTGAAACGACAATAATCGATACCCAACAGCTAAATCCCAAGATGATCGGTGTTCCGCCTTTGCGAATAAGATTGACGATATTAGTATTTAATCCGATTGCACACATCGCCATAGCGATAAAAAATTTTGCCAGCCACTTGGCGGTTGTCACAAACGTATTGTTGTAAAATGCATTGAAACCGCTTGCGGGGAGCAACCCTACGATTGTTGTGATAACAGATGCAGCAAGGAAGAAGAGGATAAAGGTAGGGAATATCTTGCGCATGGACACCTTGGTTCCCGTCTCGTCGCCTAAATTTTCCTTACGAATGCGAATCGATGCCAAGATTAATGTAATCGGAATGATAGCCAAGGTTCTGGTAAGTTTGACAGTGACAGCGGCGGAAAGGATTCCGTGGGTGCCGTATATGCTCTCTGCTGTCGCGGCGGCAGCAGTCACTGAGGAGGTATCGTTGACCGCTGTGCCTGCGAAAATGGCGAAGCCTTCGGTTCCCAGTCCCAAGTGATAACCGAGTGTGGGGAAAATCAAGGCTGCGAGCACATTGAACAGGAAGATGACCGAAATCGATTGGGCAACGTCTTCATCACTCGCGCCAATTATCGGTGCTGTGGCGGCTATAGCCGAACCGCCGCAAATCGAAGAACCTACGCCGATTAGACAGGCCACATTTCTATCTGTTCGCAAGAGTTTCATTAAAAGCAATGCAACTATCAGAGATGTCAAAATCGTCGAAACAATTACAGGAAGGCTCACCGCACCAACTTGTACTATAATACCGATGTTAAGAGAAAATCCCAGTATGACGACTGCTGCTTGCAATATTTTTTTTGAAGTAAAGGAAATGCCCGGCTTTGTATTTTCCCTTGTTGCGAGTGTGGGAAAGAAGAGAGTGAGCAACATTCCTATCAATATTGCAAAAACCGGCGCTCCGACCACTTCAAGGGAGACAGCACCAATCTGTACGGCAGAAAGACATGTCGATATGCTTGCTATGATAATGCATAGTAATATACCGAGAGTGTTTTTCTTGAAAAATGTCATGATTTCTTGTTCCTTCCTTTGCAAAAGAATACATTGGCTGAATTTGTTCATATGTTATATATTTTTATTCTTTTTCTCCACGCACGGCGGCTTCGATGATGTCGGCGCAGTGTACGAAATTTGTCTTGATATCCATACCCCAAAAGCGAAGGACAGTCCATCCTTCCGATTGCAGTGACTGTGTCACTTCGAAATCGCGCTGAATATTGCGTTCGATCTTAGGTATCCAAAAGTCACGGTTTGACTTGAAATCGTTGCGGCGGTTTTCCCAATCGTATCCATGCCAGAATTCACTGTCGCAAAAAACTGCGACCTTTTTTCCGATAAAGGCTATATCGGGTTTGCCTATTATGCCCTTAACATTCTTACGGTAACGCAGACCGCGCCGCCATAATTCTTTCCTGAGCAATAACTCTATTGCGGAATCCTTGCTTTTGATTTGCTTCATATTGTAGCTGATCTGTTCCGGTGTCTTCTTTGTCATTGCATGGCCTCCGATAATTGCAGTTCCGTATCTTCAGTGTAGCACAATCAATAATGGATTGTCCACCTCATAAGATCAGCAATACAGAGAACAGGAGAAATGTAAAAAAGTGATTTGACTGTATTTTCAGTCGAAAAGTTCTTGTAAATAGAGTATAATCAAGATAATGAGAAATATCTTATCGGAATTCATGTTCTTGAACATATCGAATGGAGGAAATGATTTATGGAGCAGAAGTATGTCAGCCCGATTTTGGAAGAAATCCGTAGGAAAAATTTTGATGAAGATTTGCAGCTCGCAAGCAAATATGCGCTGGAATACGTGCATGCCGTCGATGATATGCGTGTATATCCGGCGCAATAAGACATTGAGGCGCTCTCCGCTTTTGACATGCCTCTCAGCGAAGGCCCAACCTCCAATGCAGATGTATTGGAATTACTGCATCGCTTCGGGTCGAAAGCAACCGTAGCACAGACAGGCAGGCGATATTTTGGCTTTGTTTGCGGAGGCATCTTGCCGTCGTCCCTGTGCGCAAAGTGGCTGGCAGACGCTTGGGATCAAAACCCGGCGATGTTCGTTATGTCGCCGATTGGGGCCAAGATGGAAGAGGTATGCGAGAAATGGCTGGCCGAACTTTTGCACTTGCCGCAGGGAACCGCAGCCGGTTTTGTCAGCGGCAGTTCAACAGCCATCAACTGCGCGTTACTGGCAGGGCGTAATTATCTGCTGAAAAATCTTGGATATAATGTAAGTGCATCGGGGCTCAACAATGCACCTAAACTAAAAGTCGCCGTCAGCGAAGGTGCTCACTCAACGGTATTCAAAGCACTCTCCATTATAGGGCTCGGGCAGGATAATCTGATCAAAGTACCGATGGATGAGCAGGGTCGCATCCGTTCGGATATGATTCCGCCGCTCGACAACGGGACATTACTGATTTTACAGGCCGGCAATGTCAACAGCGGTGCTTTTGATGATTTCAAGAGCATTTGCCGAAAGGCATCAGAGGCCGGGGCTTGGGTGCATGTAGACGGGGCTTTCGGCCTTTGGGCGGCGGCCTGCGATGAGCTGGCTTATCTTACAGAGGGTATGGAGTATGCCGACTCTTGGTCTATGGACGCGCACAAGACACTGAATGCACCGTATGATAATGGTATCGTGCTCTGCAGACACAGGGGCTCATAAATGCAATGCATATGACAGGCGGATACATTCAGATTACAGAGGGCAATCGCGACAGTATGATGTATACGATGGAGATGTCACGCCGTGCGCGGGCGCTTGATGTTTGGGCAACCTTAATGGGACTCGGTAAGCGAGGTCTCTCGGAGCTGGTGTACGAGCTGCACACAAAGGCTGCGTACTTTGCAGAAGGTCTTAAATCGATAGGGCTTTCAGTTGAAAATGAAGTTGTCTTCAACCAAGTGGTTGCAAGGTGGCAGAGCGATGAAAAGACAAAACAACTCATAGATGCTATCCGGAAATCGGGCGTTCTGTGGCTCGGTCCATCATCTTGGCACGGATATGCGGTTATGCGAGTCAGTGTCTGCTCATACAAAACCACATACGAAGATATCGATATTTGCATCGCTGAAATTAAACGCTTGATGAAACAATTATAAAGGGAAGCACTGCTCACTCTGTCCGGCAGACGGGAGCAGTGCTTTATAAATTTGCAGCATCATTATTAAGGAACAGAATTATAACACAATTCATTGTAATGCAAGAAATTTTATGGTAGATTATGTATAATATTAATTTTTTATCATACGGAAATATCGTACGGAAAGGCAGTGATTACGGTGCAGGAAAATTATATGCAGAGCCTTTACAATNNATTCTCCGGGAGTTGGGAATTTAAAACGCGTACATAACGACCGCACGGGGACTGCGGATTATAGGTTTTTGAATGTGAATTCGACGTTTGAGTCGTTGACGGGATATACAAAAGAGGAATTGATCAACAATACCGTCTCGGAGTTATCGGGGATTTGCAAGCAATACAAGGATAATATCCTTGCACTCTTTGCGGATGCTCTTGAATCCAGCAAAATGTGTGAGTCGATGCAGTGGGTAGCCCGTATGGAAAAATATCTGACTGTTTTGATAATCCCCACGGGAAAAGATTCTTTGATGCTTTTGCTTCCCGAACCCGAAGAAAAGTATATTTCCTTTACAAGAGGCGGGAAAGCAAGTCGTATGGATGCACTGGATGCCGTGTTTAACAGCAGCCACGATGCTGTCAGCCTGTTGGAGTACCGTGACGGCGAATACATCTATGTGCGAAACAATGCGATACACAGAAGTCTTGCGGGAACGACTAGGATAAAAGGAATGCGAGTTTACGAGATTGTGGGCAAGGAGAGAGAGCAATGGTTACGCGTCTATTATGATGCTTGCAGGAATACCGGTTATCCGCTTGTCTGCAAGCAAAATTATAATTTTCCTCTNNCAGGACATGGCACACGGAAATCACTCCAATCTTCGTAAGAAATGAGATACAGTATTTGTTGTGCTTCAGCCAGGATATCACCGATTTGGAGAAAGCTGAGAAGGAAAACAGAGAGTTGACTGATCGATTGCAAGCAATGTTCGACCAACATACCGCTCTCAAACTTATCTTTGATTCGAACACAAGTCAAATAATTAATGCAAATCCTGCAGCCTGTGAATTTTTCGGATATACGCGAGAAGAACTGCTTGAAATGCGGATCGGAGAACTTATCATGCTCCCGCGTGAGCGACTCGAGGACACCTTTAACGAAGAATTGAACGAGGGCAACTATTTCTGTGCAGTACCGTATCGATTAAAAAGCGGAGAAATAAGATTACTTGACGTATATTCGTGCCCATTGAGAGACGGAAATAATGCGCTTATATATGACATAAGTTTCGATGTGACAGAGCGCGAATCTCTCCGCAACGAGCTGATAAATGAAAAAGAACTGCTGCGTGTTACATTGCGTTCAATCGGAGACGGGGTAGTGACAACCGACAATGACGGTCGCATTACCGGGATGAATCTAATGGCGGAAACTCTTACAGCTTGGCGTGAGGAGGCGGCAATCGGGAAACCGTTTTCAGAGGTATTTAAACTCAGAAACGAGCTTACAGGAGATCCTGCCACAGATCCGATCGCACAGGTGCTCGAAACCGACGAGAGAGTCACCCTGGATGATTATACCGAGTTGATTGATTTTCATGGAAACAGCATCTCCATTGATGACAGTGCATCGCCGATCCGGACGACTGACGGAAAGACCCGCGGTGTTGTCATGGTATTCAGAGATGTGAGCCATGAAAAAGAGCACAAAAGACAGATCGAATTTCTGAGCTATCATGATCCGCTGACGCATTTATATAATAGGCATTATATCGATAAACACATGGGCGAGATTGACACGCCGGATAATCTGCCTATTGTCGTCATCATGGGAGACGTCAACGGACTGAAGATTACAAACGATGTCTTTGGCCACAAGGCCGGCGATCGCTTGCTCCAAAATGTAGCAGATCTTCTACGGGATAATTGCGGTCCTTTTGATGTAATCACGCGCTGGGGAGGAGATGAGTTTGTGGTATTTATGCCGCGAACGACATTAAAAAGAGCGGAAGAAGTTATTCAAAAAATACAGGATACTGAAATTGTAACCGACGGTGGATTGCGCCTTAGCATCTCCCTCGGTTGCTCTGTGAAGACGAAGGAGAACAAAAGTTTACAGGCCGTCTTGAGTGAAGCCGAAGAATATATGTATCACAAAAAACTCTTGCAAGGAAAGAGTTATCGCAACGCCATCATCAGCACCTTGCTTGCCACTCTTTACGAAAAGAGCAATATGACCGAAGAACACTCTCAAAGGTTGGAAAAGCATACGCATGCTATCGGCCTCAGATTGCAGCTTTCACCAAGGGAAATGGATGACCTTTCTCTGCTTGCCTTACTCCACGATATCGGCAAAGTCGGCATTAATCATAATCTGCTGACAAAACCGGGGGCTTTGTCGGAGGAAGAATGGAAGACAATGAAACTGCATCCGGAAATAGGTTACCGCATCGCGCAAGCAACTCCGGAACTCGCCGCTGTGGCCGATCTGATTCTTACACACCATGAGCGTTGGGACGGGTTGGGATATCCTCGCGGATTGCAGGGAGAGAATATTCCGCTCGTTTCTCGAATCATCGCTGTAGCAGATGCTTTCGATGCAATGACGAGCGAACGTTCATACAGAAAGGCGATGTGCACGGAAGAAGCGATTGCTGAAATCGAGCGGAACGCGGGTACCCAATTCGACCCACAGATAGCCGCTACTTTCATCGATTATATCAAAGAAACGTATTGAACCTGAAATCGTCTGTCCGGACCTGCTCTTCCGGATTATCCGTTTGGCGAACATATATTGATATGAGGAATACATTTTATGAATCGAACAGAAAAGCGAATAACCGAAAAACTCTTTTCCATGCAGGATATTGCTTATCGTGATTTTCATGCTAAGCTGATACCGACTGTCGATAAAGAGCGCGTCATCGGAGTTCGAACGCCTCAATTGCGGAAATTTGCCAAGGAATTTTTCAAAGATCGCGATGCAGCAGAGTTCCTTGAACTTTTGCCGCATAAATATTACGAAGAAAATAACCTGCATGCATTTCTGATCGAACAAGTTAAAGATTACCGGACTGCAATGCAGCTTACGGAAAATTTTCTGCCTTATGTGGACAACTGGGCAACCTGTGATTGTTTCTCACCAAAGGTATTCAAGAAAAACCCGCAAGAGGTGTATGAAAAGTGCAAGCTCTGGATTGTGAGCCCGCAAACCTATACTGTTCGATATGCAATCGTGACCTTGCTGGCAAACTATCTCGATTCAGAGTTTAAAGAGGAAATGCTCGATTTGGTTGCCTCGGTGCGCTCGGACGAATATTACATAAATATGGCCATTGCTTGGTATTTCAGCATGGCACTCGTCAAGCAGTACGATGCGGCTTTACCCTATATCCGTGAGCAGAAAATGGAGAAGTGGGTGCACAACAAGGCTATCCAAAAGAGTGTAGAGAGCTATCGCATTGACGCTGAAACAAAGGCCTATCTGAAGACCTTAAAGATAAAGTAACGTGACCGGGAGAAGTGGATATGTCATTAAGAGAAGAAAAAAAGGAATTGCGTCGTCACATCAAGCAGCTTGCAGCAACGCTTTCTCCGGAATATTGCTGCCTGGCAGACAGAGAAATCGCAAAACGTGTTGTAAACTCTGAAACCTTTAAAAATGCGAACATCGTGTTTTGTTTTGTGGGTACCGAACGCGAGATTGACACATGGCCTATTATCGAAGCCGCGTGGCAGCAGGGTAAACTTGTAGGTGTACCCAAGTGTCTTTCAATGGGGCATATGGAGGTCTACCGTATCGATAAACACTCGGATTTGGAACCCGGATTTCATGGCATCTTGGAACCTAAGGAAGGCCTGCCGCTCTTTGAGCCGCAGGAGATAGAATTTGCCGTTCTTCCTTGTCTTTCTTGCAATAAAGAAGGGTACAGGCTTGGATACGGTGGGGGATTTTATGACCGCTATTTGGAAAGAATGGATTGTCCGAATGTCGTTATATGCCGCGGCAAGTTGATGTCCGAAGAAATTCCGATTGAAATATTCGACAAAAAAGCAGATGCAGTGATTACCGAAAATGCATTGTTATGACATATTCGTTTGTGCTATAATATACATTGTTGTCTGAAGACTTCAAACTATGCAGAAAGATAAGGTAGAAGAGAATGATGTATAAATTTATAGGTGTGCCTATGAGCTACGGTTGTCCGTATCCCGGAACCGAGCTCGCTTGCAAAGTATTTTCCGAACGTGATCTGGCAGAAATCGCACCGAGTAAAAATTTTGAATATAAAGAAGTGCCATGCAATGAAGTTGCGGGAGCTTATGCCGATAATTTGAAATGTCTGCCGAGCGTTATGGCATGTTGCAAAGCATTGTATGCTCAGGTGGATGAAGCTTACGAAAACAAAAAGTTCCCCGTCGTTATTGGAGGAGATCATGCGTTGTCGATCGGATCGATTGCCGCAGGGTATGAAGCCTTTGGAGACGACCTCTGCATCGTTTGGATAGATGCTCATACTGACATCAATACAGACCAATGTTCGGAGAGCGGATACATCCACGGAATGATGCTGGCAGCGTCTATGGGTCTGTGTTGCGATGAACTGACAGCCGGTAAGGAAAAGTGCAGAGTAAAGGGTGAGAATATCTTTTTAATAGGCGCGCGCAGCATTGATGATGCGGAATACGATGTAATAAAAGAAAACAACGTTAACCTCTATACTGCGGATGAAATCAAAGAGCGCGGCATGGATGCCGTTATGGAAGAAGTCAAGACCAAGATTAAAGGAAAGATGTTGCACGTCAGCCTCGACGTAGATTTCTTCGATCCGAGCGTATTTTATGCAACGGGATACAATATCGAAGAAGGATTTATATTGGAAGATGCATTCCGAATTGCAAAAGATCTCTATTCCGTCGCAACACCCGTAATCCAGGAATTTGTTGAATACGCTCCGCCANNCAAAGGATAAGGAAGGTAAAGACTTTATAACCTTAAAAAAAATTATGAAACAGATTCTGCAGTACAAGGCAAAATCTGTCGGTGAAACGGAGTCCGCAATGCCGTCAAATTTTTCGTCGACATTCAACTCGGAGGCTCTTCGCATCGGGAAGTAAATTAAAAGAAAAGAAATAAAAAAGTGGCCTGATTTGGCCACTTTTTGTGTCACCGGAATTACTTTTGTTGCAGGTAATTAAGCAGGATTTGCGTTTGATCGACCGGTGTATCCTTCGTGATTCCCAAAGAAACTGCATTAAGAGAAGGATTGCGAGCTTCGGCGACGGCACAAGCGGTATAATCCAAGATTCGCTTATATTCCGGTTCCTTGCCGGAATACGATTTCATTATCTGCGAGAGGTTAGTTACAAGCGGGTTTGCCGACAATGCGACATCTTCTTCGATATCGCTGCTTTCGTCATATAAGAATTCGGCATTTTTCTCCCAAATAGGGTATATTAGCGTCTTATTGTAATCGATATTACACAATCCGCAGACCGTGGCAAAGAGCGTATCCATTTCGTCGAGTATAGTGTTGCTCTTACTTCTGGCATCGATTAAGATTTCCAGTTTTTTATCGTCGATGGTAATCTTGCCTATATTGGATTTGGCTATTACTTCGCCGTCATCATTTTTCAAATAGGTGCCGTTGATACAAGCATAAAGGAAACTGATCAGATTACTGGAGTCATCGAACGAAAGCACTGAATCCGGTCGTTCCGCCTCGATAAAGTCATAGACCGCATCGGGTTCCT
Organism: Firmicutes bacterium UBA1440; assembly: GCA_002329565.1. GTDB lineage: Bacteria > Bacillota > Clostridia > Peptostreptococcales > Anaerovoracaceae > UBA1440. The sequence continues at coordinate 16,902 of DCTM01000034.1, read as the reverse complement.
GTTCGGCATACTTACTGTAGAGCTTTTCTTGATTTTTTTCTACTAAACGCGTAAGTTTTTTTACATCGTTCTGATTGATTAAAATCACCGCCGATGCAGATTCAGGATAGTGGCTCGGATCTGTTCCTCCCGAAAATGAGGCAATTTCCATCAGTATACCGCTGCTCTTGGCAGAGGCCAACAGGTCACCGATGACGGTAATCGGGTTCGGATGTGCTTCTTCATCAGACAGCGGCGCACCTACCAGATTCTTGATTGAAATCTCATATGTGATAGGATAGGTGGGAGGTTGACGTTTGATGTTGCGCGTCATATTGTACAATTGGGAGCCGGCTGAAGCGACAATGAGAGAATTGTTATCCGCACCGTCAAGGCTAATCAGATTTTTGCCATCTAAATAAGTACTTTTAATATTTTGAATACCTTCATGTGCATTGTTTGTGTTACCTGTAAAAATCAAACGAATGAAGCCGTGATCTTTGGAGTGCTTGACAATATATTGCATCACTGAAATGGCATTTGCGGTTTGTTCAGGTTCATCCAAGGACAGTGTACATTGTAAAATGGTCGAATCGACATCCTCATAACCGGGCGCAGCCTTTATTGACATAATAACATTATTGTATCTATCGTGAGAAACTTTGATATCATTAACGGTGGCCCACTTGATAAGATATGTTTGAACGACGGATAAATCCGTTGAATTTTGAAGAACTCCCAGCACGGAAGTATAATTTTCATTTAAAATGGTTTCTGTACCGTTGCTTTTATCGTCGTTGCAACCTGTAAAAAGAAGGGCTTGTAGGACGAGAATCAAAACCAGCGCGCAGGATATAGCTCTTTTCATTTTGCACCTCATTCTGTATCTAAGACTGTTATCGAATAATTATATCATAAAAACAGCAAATCTGTATATTCTTCACGCAAATCTCACAAATAAAAATCACAGATCAAAAAAATATTGCAGACAAAAATCATATGTTTTTCGCATCACAAAATATTAAATAAGGATTTAATACATTTGTTTGCACTACTGCAGCCTCAAATAAAAAAATATATTTTATTTTGTGGGGTGTATGCGTGAAAACTTCTCGTAAATACGCTATTGAAAAAATGACACAAAAGTAGTATAATTTCGATACGAAATACAGGCAAATGCACAATATGTTGTGCACGCTGCGGACTGGCAGCACAAAGTCAATGTGGAAAAGAAGGGAATGAATTCGATGGAAAAATGTATCAAAAGCATTATAAAACGCGATGGACGAGAAGTTGAGTTTAATATAGATAAAATTGCGGATGCGATTTTCAAAGCAGCTAAAGTACTTGGCGGCAACGACAGAGACATGTCGATGTACCTCGCAAGACAGGTGGAGTCGTATCTTATCGAGGTGTGCCATAACGAAATACCGACGGTTGAACAGATTCAAGATGCAGTGGAAAAAGTCCTCATCGAAAACGGCCACGCAAGAACCGCGAAGGAATACATTCTTTACAGAGCGGAGCGTACGCGCGTCAGAGAGATGAACACTCGTCTGATGAAGATATATGAAGATCTTACATTTAAAGAAGCAAAGGACAACGAAATCAAGCGTGAAAATGCCAACATAGACGGCAACACTGCCATGGGCACGATGCTGAAATACGGTTCAGAGGGTGCGAAGGAGTTCTATAAAATGTATGTGCTCAATCCGGCACACGTCAAGGCGCACGAAGAAGGTGAGATTCATATCCACGATCTCGACTTTCTGACGCTGACTTTGACTTGTTGTCAGATTGACCTGCTTGAACTGCTTAAGGGCGGTTTTTCGACCGGTCACGGCCATCTGAGAGAGCCGAACGACATAGAAAGCTATTCTGCTCTTGCCTGCATAGCAATCCAATCAAATCAAAACGATCAGCACGGAGGTCAATCCGTACCGAATTTCGATTACAGTATGGCCCCGGGCGTAAGAAAATCATACAAGAAGCTTTACCGGATCAATGTCGGTAAGATGCTCGACTTTATCACAGGCAGTGAGGATGGGGCAGAAACTGCCAAAAGAATCTGTCAAGAAATTGAAGACGAACACAATGTTTGTCCGTGCATGGCATGGGACAATAATTATAAGGAATTGGAGCTTATCGAATTGAAGAAGCTCGTATCAGAAGAAGATGCTTTGCATATACAGGAAATGTCTGCAAAGTTTTCCGATCGGGAGATTCGAAGAAAAACCTACCAAGCTATGGAAGCTTTGGTGCACAATTTGAACACCATGCATTCAAGGGCAGGTGCACAGGTGCCTTTTTCCTCAATCAACTACGGCACGGATACTTCTCCGGAAGGCAGACTCGTCATGGAAAGCGTTATGCTGGCTACCGAAGCCGGTCTCGGACACGGAGAGACACCGATTTTTCCGATTCAGATTTTTAAAGTAAAAGAAGGCATCAGTTATAATCCGGGAGACCCGAACTACGACCTTTTCAAATTGGCTTGCAGAGTTTCCGCCAAGAGATTGTTCCCGAATTTTTCCTTCCTGGATGCGCCGTATAACTTGCAATACTACAAAGAAGGAGATTACCGCACAGAAATCGCTTATATGGGTTGCAGAACGCGAGTCATCGGCAATGTTTACGACCCAACGAGAGAAATCGTAACAGGCAGAGGTAATCTGAGCTTTTCTTCGCTGAATCTGCCGCGCATCGCCATCAAGGCAAACGGCAATATCGACCTCTTTTTTGAAGAACTCGACAGAGTCATCAACCTCTGTATTGACCAGCTTTATGAGCGCTACGTGATTCAGGCATCCAAGAAAGCGCGCAACTTCCCGTTCTTAATGGGGCAGGGTGTCTGGCTCGATTCCAATAAGCTCAAGCCTGACGACACTATCGGTGAGATAATCAAGCACGGAACGCTCTCGATGGGATTCATCGGTCTTGCGGAATGCCTGACAGCTCTCGTAGGAAAGCATCACGGAGAGTCCAAAGAAGCACAGACGCTGGGACTCGAAATCGTTGGCTATATGAGAAAGCGTATGGACGAGCAGAGCAGAAAGACAAAAATGAACTGGACCCTGCTTGCCACACCGGCAGAAGGGCTCTCGGGAAGATTTGTTAGAATCGACCGCAATAAGTTCGGAATATTGCCGGGAGTAACCGACAAAGATTACTACACGAAC
>DCTM01000034.1:13590-13732 GCA_002329565.1 Firmicutes bacterium UBA1440 | reverse complement strand
TTTGACGAATGCGGGACACATTTCATACGTCGAACTCGACGGCGATCCGCTCAAAAATTTGGATGCCTTTGAAAAAATCATCAGATGCATGAAGGAAGCAGGAATCGGTTACGGCTCCATCAATCATCCGGTGGACAGAGAT
>DCTM01000034.1:0-13584 GCA_002329565.1 Firmicutes bacterium UBA1440 | reverse complement strand
GCCCGAACTGCGGCAGGAAAGAGTATGATAACGATGAAGGTTTTGAACGTATAAGAAGGATAACGGGCTATCTTGTCGGTACTATGGATCAATGGAATAACGCCAAGGCGAAAGAGGAGTCAGACAGGGTGACGCACGGATTAAAACTTGAGGAAATATAAAGCTATGTGTGAAACAACTACAACCGTAAGAATTGCAGGGGTGTACAAGCAGTCGATCGTCGACGGTCCCGGGATTCGTTTTTCAATCTTTTGCCAAGGGTGCTCGCACAACTGTCCGGGTTGCCACAATCCTGAAACGCATGACTTTGCGGGTGGCTACGATTGCAGCATCGATTGTATCATGGAAGAAATTGAAAAAAACCCCATGCTCGATGGTGTGACTTTTTCGGGCGGAGATCCCGTATACCAGGCAGAGGGCTTTTATCACTTGGCCTTGCGCATCAAGGAAAAGGGCCTCAACGTACTGCTCTATACCGGATTCACCTATGAAGAATTGCTCGAATTGGCTAAAGAACAGCCGTTTGTGGGCCTCTTGCTCGACAATGTTGATTATCTGATTGACGGAAGATTTGTCAATGAAGAGCGCGATTTGACACTTGCATTTCGAGGCAGTAAAAATCAAAGATTCATCGACTTGAACGCTACTCGCGCGCAAGGAGAAATAGTTCTGTATCAAAATTAAAAAAATGCTTGTAATTCAGGATATACGTGTGGTATAATAGCTTTTGTTCGAATGCCTATATGCAAAAATAAAGAAAAAATGCAGAATGCTTAACATAGTTAAAGGAGGTGCGGTAAATGTCAAGAAAGTGTGAGATTTGCGATAAGGGGCAGGTTTCGGGAAATACAGTTTCCCATTCCAACAGACACTCAAGAAGAAAATGGGATGCAAATATTCAGACTGTAAGAATCCAGGAAGAAAACGGAACAGTCAGAAAAGCAAAAGTATGCACAAGATGCATCAAATCCGGAAAAGTACACCGTGCCATCTAACTCAAACATCGACAGCCTGCCGTTTCGGCAGGTTGTTTTATTTCCATAACAGATAGCCGCAATAGATTAACAGTACACTCAAAAGCACAAGCCAAATCTGCATCGGGAAAAAGAACGCGCACAGCGTGATGATTCCGAATACAAGCATGATAAAGCCAAGCTGTTTGTATCTCCTTGTATGACAACTTCTTCTTCGTCTCTTCATATTTTTCACCTTACATATTCTATGCGCCGCATTCAGTCTTTTGTGCAAAAATATTTCAAAGCGTAAAATTCTGTGATAAGATGAATATAAATGATAAGCACCCGAGCAATTGGGAAACATACATAACGATGGAGTGAAATCATGTATCAAATAAAAAACGAAAAGGGCACAATTTCACTGAACAAAAATATCATCGGCAATATCGTCGTGCAGGCGATATCGGAGTTTCAAGACAGGATTTTTCTTTGCAATCAAAAGGGAAAAATCATGCCGGAGGATCCCAGAAACTCTTCGATGATGGATATCGTCTTTGAAGAAGAGGAATTTACAGTAAAATTTTATATCTTGATTCGTTTCGGTACCAGCATCAATGCAGTGACCAATAAAATAATCGACACCATCTACGAAGATATTAACTCTACACTCGGCATGCGCCCGCAAAAGGTGACCGCCGTTGTTTTGGGCATAGTCTCAAAGCAGGTTGCCAAGCGCAACATTGAGGTCTCCAAATGATGGATAAGCAAAGCATAAACATGTTAAAGGGTGTCGGACCTAAAAAGGCGGCTCTCTTAAAAAAATTAAATGTGGAGACAATCGAAGATCTCTGCTATCTCTTCCCGCGTACCTATCAAGACCGGAGTAAACGTAAACATATCGCTGAGCTCGTTGACGGGGACAGCGTTACCGTACATGCGACGGTACTTTTGATCGTTAAGGGCCGCTATACGCGCAGAAAACAACGGATGCGACTGCTGGTAGATGATGGGACGGGCAAAATGGAAATCATATTTTTCAATGCCGCATATCTTGCCAATATATTTGTCGTCGGTGACAGTTATGATTTTTACGGAAAAGTCGATGTTATAAACGGCAAGGTAAGCATGACACATCCGGATTTTACATCTGCACAAGCAGAACCTCAAGCCGCAATCATGCCGATTTATCCGCTTGTAAGCGGCTTATCGCAAAAGGATATTCGGAAATGGCAACAAGAGGCTCTGATGCAGTTGTGCGATACCGATGCGGAATATTTGCCATCTGATCTGATAGCTTCTCATAACTTATGCGGAGAAACGTATGCTTTCCAAAACATTCACTTTCCGCAAGACAGACAAAAGCTGGCGGAGGCGCGTTATCGCCTCGTATTCGATGAACTGTTCCTGCTCCAATTGGGGCTGTTTTATATTAAGGAAGGGATTGCGACACAACAGAACGGAATTCCGATTTCGAAAGATATTGATGCTGCAGAATATATCACTTCTTTTCCGTACACACTGACCGGCGCACAACAACGGACGATTAAACGCATAACCGCAGATATGGCATCCGCACGGCCAATGAATAGGCTGATGCAGGGTGATGTGGGCTCGGGAAAGACGGTCGTCGCCCAGGTTGCTCTATACAGGACAGCCAAGAGCGGATTTCAAGGCGTTTTAATGGCTCCCACAGAAATCCTCGCCAAACAACACTACGAAAATCTTACAAGGAGTTACAAACCTTTCGGCATCAAAACTGCTTTCCTTTCGGGAAGTCTGACCGTTGCGGAACGGAAACGGGTGCTGACGGAGATCGAGACCGGTGCTGTTGATATTGTGATCGGCACGCACGCCGTCATTCAACCCGATGTGATTTTTCGCAATCTGGCTCTGGTAATCACAGACGAACAGCACAGATTCGGAGTTAAACAGAGAATGACGTTGGCACAGAAAGGCAAAAATCCACATATTCTCGTCATGACAGCCACACCTATTCCGAGATCTCTGGCTGTAATACTCTACGGTGACCTGGACATTTCCGTGCTTGACGAATTGCCGCCCGGCAGACAGACCATCAAAACGATTGTGTTGAAACCGTCGCAGCGTGAAGAAGCCTACAATTTTATATTCTCACAGTTAGAGAAGGGCAGACAGGCTTATGTTGTGACGCCGTTGATTGAAGACTCCGAGACGCTCGATATACACTCCGCGGAGAGCGTGTATCAAAATCTTTGTGAGCGTTTCAGCCCTTATCGGGTAGCTCTGTTGCACGGAGCGATGAAGCAGAGCGAAAAGGATGAAATCATGAAGAGTTTTTATGAGGGCGAAACTCAGGCTCTTGTCTCCACAGTGGTAATTGAGGTCGGTATAAATGTACCGAACGCTACGGTCATGTTGATTGAGAACTGTGAGCGATTCGGCTTAGCGCAGCTGCATCAATTGCGCGGACGAGTCGGACGCGGCAGCGAACGATCATATTGTTTTCTGATCAACGAAGGCCAAAGCGATACCGCAGTGCAAAGAGCGGAAATCATGGCATCCACTTCCGACGGCTTTGTAATTGCCGAAAAGGACTTGGAATTGCGCGGGCCGGGAGAAATTTTCGGCAGTCGCCAGCATGGCGTACCGCAACTGCGCATTGCCGATTTATCCAAGCATCTTAAATTGTTGGATCCGATAAAAGAAGAAGCCAAAAGAGTAATCGTTGAGGACCCAAGCTTGTCATCGCCAAAGTATAAGCCGCTTAAAAACAAATTAAAAAATTTCTTTCCGGAAACAGGCAAAGACTTTCTAATTATTACATGACATACTTTATTTTATCTCCGAGAACAATAAGAACGTAACAGGAGGTGAATAAAATGACGTTACAAGATAAGATGAACAGTGCAAGTGTAAAACCGGCTTTAAAGAACATGAAAACTGAAGTAGCAGGAGAGCTGGGTATTGCAAACTATGACTCGATGGATAAGGGTAACCTTACAGCTCGCCAGAACGGTTATGTAGGCGGCTACATGACAAAGAAACTCGTCGAAATGGCCGAACAACAGTTGGCAGGCAAATAGTCAAAAACAAAAAATTTGGATAAAAGGGGAAAGTCGGTAATATATTGCCGGCTTTTTTCTTTTATGGTATAATTTTGTGTCACGAATTGGAGGAATTAATATATGCGGATCATCGCAGGGGATTACAAGGGGAGACATTTACTTGCTCCGAACGATAACAAGGTCAGGCCGACGACGGACAAGGTGAAGGAAGCTATTTTTTCAATGCTTTCATATCGTACAGAGGACGCTGTCGTAATCGATCTGTTTGCAGGAACCGGCAATCTGGGATTGGAAGCGCTTTCAAGAGGAGCGGCACGCGTGTATTTCGGAGATCATGCCCGCAGCAGTCTCGCGTTGGTCAAACAAAATGTGGCTCTCTGCGGCGCGGAGGACAAATCGGTGATCCTGTTCGGAAATTATGCCGATGTACTTTCTCGTATTCGCGAAAAGGCCGATATCATATTTTTGGATCCGCCTTACGGAAAAGATTTGATAGAAGACTGCTTTTCACACATAGCAGAAGGTGATCTCCTGAAGGAGGACGGTCTAATCATCGCTGAACATGACAGGAACGAGACCTTGCCCGAATTGCTCGCGGGATTTTACAAAATAAAAGAAAAACGTTACAGCAGGATTACTGTCAGCGTATACGGCAGCAATATTTAAGTTGAAATTATCTAAACAGAATGATAAAATTGTTATGAATATACGGAGGATTATTTAATGAAAAAAACGGCTTTATATGTTGGCTCTTTCGACCCTATCACAAACGGACATCTGGACATTATAAAGCGGGCTTCCGTGTGCTATGACGAAGTGGTCGTCGGCATCGCCATGAACTCTAAAAAAAATCATTTCTTCACATTCGAAGAGAGAAAAGAAATCATGGAAGAGATCTTGGCGGATTTTGAAAATGTGAAAGTTGATATGTTTACCGGACTGTTGGCAGACTATGTAAACGAAAATAAATTTGACTTTGTAATTCGCGGCCTGAGGGCAACGATGGACTTTGAATATGAGATTCAAATGGCACAGATGAATGCACGACTTTACAAACACGATGTAGAGACCGTTTTTCTGATGACAAATCCGAAATATTCCTTTATCAGCTCCAGCTTAATCAAAGAGGTGTATTCTCTGGGCGGCGATATCAAAGGACTGGTACCGGACGGTGTTTTAAAGCATATGGAAAAGAAAAAAATAGGGGAGGAATAATCGATGAAGGTATTGGAACTGCTCGATGAAATAGAGGAAATAGTTGACACTGCGTCAGGATTTCCGCTTACGGGAAAGATTATGGNNGACGCCGACGAAATTCTCGAAATCGTCAAAGAAATCAGAGTGGAGTTACCTGACGAGATCCAGCAAGCTCGTTGGATCAAGGATGAGAGACAACGTATTATCGATGAAGCCAAGAAGGAATACGATTCCATAATTGCGGATGCTCAAAAGCAAGCTGAAGCGCTGATTGAAAACGACGATATTACCGTTAAAGCCAAGATGCGTGCCGAAGAAATCATCCGCATCGCCGAGATGAACTGTAAGCAGCTCAAGATGAGTACATACGATTATGTGGACAGTATTCTGTTCAACTTCCAAAATAAAATGGACCAGCTCAACGCTGTCTATTGCCATGAAATATTCGAGGGTATTGAAAAAACCTTTGACCAGATTAATACAACCCTGACGAACAACCGTAACGAAATGAAAGAAATGGCATTCAGAACACAAAACGAAGATTAATGAATCCGAACATATATCCATGAAAAGAGAATATATCTTATCATGGATATTTTTTTTTCGAGGTTAAAAACAAGAACGATTGCTGCCGTCATCGCACTTTTGTCGTGCGTTGCTATGGTTCTGTTGCCGCAGGTGGCTATTTTGTCAGCTCAAAAGGGGATAGCGCTTTGGGCAAGCAGTGTCCTGCCGGCGCTGTTTCCTTTTTTTATCTGTGCAAACTTTCTGAGTAGGCTCGGCGTAATCGACAAGCTTAATCCTGCTGCGTTTACATTTTCCATGAGCGTGATGTCGGGCTATCCGGTCGGCGCAAAGATAATCCGGGATCTGCGCATACGAAATTGTATCAGTCTCCGCGATGCCAAACGCTTGATTGCTTTTTGCAGTACATCGGGGCCGACATTTATGCTAGGTGCCGTCGGAATCGGTATGCTGGGGAGTCTTAAGGCTGGTATCATAATTTCGGCAGCGCACTATTTGGGAGCACTTTTCAATGGAATAATATTTTCCTTGCGCGGAGGTACCATCGGAGGAAGAAAAAACGTAAATACCGCCAAATTTGCAAATATCGCTGATATGTTGACGGAAGCAATCTTAGAAGCATTGAAATCGATGGGTATTATCCTCGCATACATTGTATTGTTCATGTTCGCCACCGACTTGATACAATTTTCGGGACTGCTGAACCTGTTTGAAAGTATTTACTCTCGCGCAGCCGTCAAAGGCATATTTGAGATGACGGTAGGATGTTCATCCGTCGCTTACACCGCTGTTGCGTTCGAAGCCAAGACAGTGATGTGTGCCATGCTGATCTCGTTCGGCGGCATCTCCATCATAGGGCAGTCACTGAGCATGCTGTCGGGTTCAGGTGTACCGGGAACTTATTTTCTGCTTACAAAGGTAATGCATGCTTTTTGGAGTGGGATTTTAGCCTTCGCCGCCGTTTGTATTTTTATGTGATTCAGTGTATAATACGAGGAGGAAATCTGTATGAATACTGCGAAACTAAAGATTGTCTATGTATGTTACGACCAAGAAAAGCTCAACAAGGCACGCAGGATTCTTGAGGCAAACAAAATTTCTTATCGCTTTCAAACATTTAACAACAACGCGGAGCTTATGCTGCCTTTTGAAAGCGAAAATATCTATTATGAAATCAGCGTTGAAGAGAAGGATTACCTCAGAGCACAATACCTTTTGAAAAACTTATGAAAATTTTGGGAATTATTGCGGAATACAACCCATTTCACAATGGGCATCTTTATCATCTGAAAACAGCAAAACAAAGGGCAAAGGCCGATGCAGTAGTCGTCGTGATGAGCGGCAACTTTGTGCAGCGCGGAGAACCTGCGTTTGCTGACAAGTGGACAAGGGCAGAGGTTGCGGTTAAAAACGGAGCCGATCTCGTACTCGAGCTGCCATTTGCTTTTGCGTGCAATAATGCGGAATTCTTTGCATTGGGCGGAGTTTCTATGATCGACCGACTCGGCTGCATCGACACGATTGCGTTCGGCAGTGAAACGGAGGACACGAAGCCGCTGCGCGATGCAGCGCGAATTGCTGCTGAAGAACCCACAGCCTTTAAAGAGATGATGCGCCAAAAGTTAGATGACGGGATGCCGTATCCGAAAGCGTGGACTCAGACACTGGCCGTGCTCTCAGGTCTCTCCGAAGATGAACTTTCGAGTCCCAACAATCTTTTATCGGTCCAGTACATCAAGCAACTGATTAAGCGCGGCAGCACAATGCAGATCGTCACCGTAAGGCGAGACGGGATAAACAGTGCATCGCATGTTCGTGCGGAGCTGCGCGCGGGTCACTCCGTGCTTGACATGGTGCCGGCCGACACAACAGAAGTTTTGCATAAGCTTAATTGCAAAGTTAATTTAGAAATAAACGACATGCGAGAACAGATTTACACATCTCTTTTTCGGACAAGCAGGGAAGCACTCGCAGAAATCTTTGCCGCCGGAGAAGGGTTGGAAAATCGCATTCTCGACCGGATGAGAGGCACAGCCGGGCCTGAAGAGTTGGTAACTTCCGTGAAAGGGAAACGTTATACGACGGGGCGCATCAAGCGGTTGCTGCTCCAGCAACTCATCGGTCTGACAAAGGATGACTTTGCAGAGATTATCCGTGACAATCTGCTTTACGGACGCGTACTCGCGCTGTCGACTGCCGGCGGTATGCTTCTGCGGTATATCAAAGACAACGATTGCTGCGATTATCCGATTATAACAAACATCAACAAAGAACGGGACTGTTTAGGCAGAGCGGATCTTCTGTTGAGACAGGACATTCTTGCTTCCGATCTCTACAATCTTGCCGCAGGACAGGATTTGTATGATAATTCCGACTTTGTAAGACGTATTTTTGTGAAAAAACTATAAAAAGAAATAATCTTTTGGTTGAAACTATAGATTTTTCTTGAAAATACCTGTTTTTCATATATAATGATTAAGGTAGGAATAATATTTTTAAATATTACGGAGGTAAGATATGAAAGTTTTAGTTATTAATTGCGGAAGCTCTTCCCTGAAATATCAAGTACTCGATATGACGAATGAAGAATTGCTCTGCAAAGGTTTGGTGGAAAGAATCGGTATGGACGGTTCCGTCATCACTCACGAAAAGGTAGGAGCAGAAGGAAAATTCAAGCTTGAGACACCGATGAGCAACCACAAAGATGCTATCGGCCACGTTCTCAATGCGATTACGGATGCGGGACACGGTGTTGTCACCTCCATGGACGAAATCGGCGCTGTGGGACACAGAGTGGTACATGCAGGTGAAAAATTCGCTTCCTCCGTATTGATTACAGATGAGGTTAAGGCTGCTCTGACAGAGTGTATCGACCTTGCGCCGCTGCATAACCCACCAAATCTCTTGGGTATCGACGCATGCGAGGCTTTAATGCCGGATACAAAGATGGTCGCTGTCTTCGATACGGCTTTCCATCAAACTATGCCTTCCGAATCATATATTTATGCAATTCCGTATGAGTATTATGAAAAATACGGAGTAAGAAGATACGGTTTCCACGGAACAAGTCACAGATACGTTTCGGAAAGAGCCGCAGAGATGCTTGGAAAGAAGTATGACGAGTTAAAAATCATCACTTGCCACCTCGGCAACGGTGCATCGATAACTGCCATTAAGAACGGAAAGTCGATCGACACTTCAATGGGATTTACACCGCTCGAAGGTCTGGTAATGGGTACGAGATCGGGTGACCTTGATCCTGCAATTGTATCTTTCCTGGAAGAAAAAGAAGGTCTGCCACAGGGCGGCGCCAACAATATCCTCAATAAGAAATCCGGAGTACTCGGCATTTCAGGCGTTTCCAGCGACTTCAGAGATCTTATGGAAGCGGCAAACGGCGGCAACAAGAGAGCAAAGCTTGCTCTTGATGTATATGTTCACAGAGTAAAACATTATATCGGTGCTTACGTTGCAGAACTCAACGGTGTAGATGCTGTCGTATTCACTGCAGGCCTTGGAGAAAACAGCAAGGAAATGAGAGAGCTGATTTGTACGGATATGGATTATCTCGGCATTAAGATCGATCCGGCCAAGAATGCTGTCAGAGGCAAGGAAGCCGTGATTTCCCCGGACGGTGCAGCGGTCAATGTTCTGTTGATTCCAACCAACGAAGAGCTGACGATAGCAAGGGATACATTTGAAATTGTCAGCGCACTTTAGAAAAAAGAGGTTGACAGAAAAGCTCTGTAAAGATATAATATGAATGTTGTAAATTAAAAAAATAAAAAATGTTCATATACAAGACGGTAAGGAGGTGTAAAAATGGCAGTTCCAAAGAGGAAAACTTCAAAAGCAAGAAGAGATAAGAGAAGATCGCCGAACATGAAGATGACTGTTCCGGGTGTATCTGTTTGCCCTCAGTGCCACGAGCCGAAGCTTCCGCACAGAGTTTGTCCGAATTGCAATTATTACGATGGTAAGGAAATCGTTGCAACAGAGGCTTAATTTCAAACATAAAAAATGGCTACTATTACAGTAGCCTTTTTTTATGCCGTAATTTCGAAATCCGTCAAAGTCTTCATGATATCATAAAGGGATTTGTTGGAAGGATCGCACAGGGGCAGGCGATATTCCCGCTCAATGAGGCCGAGGATGTTGAGCGCAGCCTTGATTGGAATTGGGTTGACTTCGCAGAACATCGCATCGATGACGGGTTTGTATTTNNCCGTCGAGGAAGTATCTTGTCATTAAATGCATCTCGTATGGAATGACGTTTGCTGCCGTTGAGATGACACCGCTGCCGCCAAGCACCATCATAGGCACCGTCATTTCGTCATTGCCTGAATAGAGTGCAAAATTGTCGTCTATGTAAGCTGCAATGTCTACGCACTGTGCGATATTGCCGCTCGCTTCCTTGATGCCGCAAATCATAGGATGCGGAGCAAGCTCCTTGACTGTGGAAGGCAGGATATTGACGCCTGTGCGTCCGGGTACGGAATACATGATCAGCGGTATGTCTGTGTTATCGGCAAGCAGGGTATAGTGCTTAATCAATCCCGCCTGCGAACATTTGTTGTAGTACGGTGTGACCACCAGCAAGCCGTCCGCCCCGACATCGGCGAGAGCCCGGCCCATCTCAAGTGCGTGGTGGGTATCATTGCTGCCGGAACCACCGATTACCGGAAGACGTCCGTTAACTTTTTCCACTGTAAATTTCACTACATTTATATGCTCCTCGTCTGTAAGTGTTGAAGCTTCTCCGGTTGTACCGCAGCTGATTATAGCGTCGGTACCCTTTTTTATCTGTCGTTCGATGAGGCGCTCAATGGCATCATAATCCACTTTATTATCCTTAAACGGAGTGACAAGTGCTACGCCGGAACCCTTAAACAAACTCATAATGTTACCTCCTTCTGAATATTGTAAGCTGTATTCATATCACTTACATTTTATTCACCGCTTGGATAAAATGTTTGTGAAATCGGGTATTTATGGTATAATAGTTCCGACAATCAATGGCATAATAGCTCCGGCTATTTACATTAAATAAATTTCAAGGGGGAAACGCAGTTGNNTCCAGCTCCGGACATCTGGCATTGCTGCAGTACTTTTTTAATATAGAAGGGGAGAGCGTTCTGGCCTTTGCAGTGCTTATGCACGTAGGGACACTGATTTCTGTGTTTATCGTCTATTGGAGCGACATCTGGGCTCTCATCAAAGAGTTGGGTGCCACATTCAAGGATATCTTCACCGGCAAGGGACCGCGTTTATTTTGCAATCCGACGCGTAAGCTCGGAATCATGATTATCGTGGCAACGATTCCCACTGCCATTATCGGTCTTCTGGGCAACGACCTTTTTTCGGCGATGTACCTTTCACTGCCTGCAATCGGAATCGGATTGCTGATTACGGGTACTATTCTCTGGTTTGCGGAACGCATGGCTTCAAAGCAGCGCAATATCGGGACAATGCAATATAAACATGCACTTTTAGTGGGTATCATGCAGGGCGTCGCTATCTGTCCGGGCATCTCCAGGTCGGGCTCCACACTCGTGGGCGGGATGCTTGGCGGTTTGGAGCGTTCATTTGCCGTTAAGTTTGCATTTTTGATTTCCATTCCTTCAATAATGGGATCGGTTATTTTGGAAGCACCGGCCGCTTTCCGAGAAGGATTTGATATGGCGATAGCTGTTCCCGTATTAGCGGGTATCATCGTAGCCGCAGTCTCGGGTCTTATTGCCATCAAGAGCATGATCAAGATTGTATCCAACAAAAAGCTCTATTATTTTTCGTTTTACACATGGATACTTGGCGCTGCCGTTGTGCTGTATTCTGTATTTTGGGCAGTGTAATTTGACAGAAAGGAAATACAAATGACGTCAAAGAATACGGGAAAAAATACAACTTCCAAGAAGAAGACGACGAAGCGCAGCGGTACGTCTGCAAATAAGAAAGAGTCTCCGAAATCCATATCAACAGGAAGCAGAGTTAAGGATGAGATTTGTGCCATTTTGGTTATGGCGCTGGGAACCTTTTTGATCGTTGCAATCCAAACAAATGCCGCAGGAGCACTCGGCAATATTCTGCACGACTTTTTCCTCGGTTGCTTTGGATTGATGGCCTATGTATTTCCGTACTATTTATTGATTTACGGTATTCTCTTGTTTATAGACAGAGCGGCACATATATCCACCGGATCTGTCGTACTGATGCTACTTATCTTTTTAATGTTTACCCTGCTGAACTCCGTCCGTTACATAGATGTCGCAACGTTTGACTTTGGCGTTAAATCTTGGAACGCGATATTCTCAGACGGCATCCTTCTTAAAAACGGAGGTTGGTTCGGAATGGTGATCGGCACAGCCATAGCTATGGCAATCGGTAAGCCGGGATTGATTATCTTTGCACTGGTTTTTACAGCAATAGCTCTTCTGCTCGTTTTAAACACTCCGGTATCTCAATTCGTCGATAATATGCGCATACATCGCGAACAAAGGCAAAAGGCCGCCTATGAAGCCCGGATTTTGGCTGAAGCTGATCAAAAGACCAAAGCCGCACAGGAGGAGAAGAAAGCACCTCTTGAACACAAAAAAGTTGCAACGCCGCCGGCAGCAGAAGAGGTAAAGGCAACACAACCTGCCGCTTCAAATGAATTCGAGGAAACGGCCTACATCCCCGGCAGGATCAATGAAGGACAGAAAAATATACTCGCATATATGCAGGATGATACATTGTTTGACTCCTCGGAGGATGAGAATGAACCGCACATTCAAAGCTACGGACTTGAGGCGACACCTGAGCAGTCCGCGGGTTTTGGATTGACGACTGAAGACGGAACAGAAAAAGCATCACCGGAAGAAATCGCAGCTCCGGAATCCGAAGCAGGCAACAGCAGAGAATCGGTAAAGCCTGTAATAACGAACAAAGAAGCGGCTGCGGCCATGCTTACAAACGAAGAGATTAACAGCTCCGCACAATTGAAATTTCCGTATCAGATACCGCCGATCGATCTTTTGCAAAAGGCCAAGTCGGGTAAACCCGGCCTTGATGGAAACCTTAAGGCAAAAGCGGCCAGGCTCGAGAGCACATTACAAAACTTCAATGTCGATGCCAGGGTTGTACAGGTAATTCAAGGCCCTGCCGTGACGCGCTATGAAATACAGCCTGCTGTAGGCGTGAAGGTGGCCAGCATCGTTCGTCTTGCCGACGATATTGCGCTTAATATGGAAGCCAAGAGTATCCGTATTGAAGCGCCGATTCCGGGAAAGGCTGCTGTCGGCATTGAGATAGAAAATGAACACATCAATATGGTTACATTACATGAAATCATATCTTCGAAAGAGTTTGAACGTGCAAAATCGAAAATAAGCTTTGCAGTCGGAAGGGATATCACCGGCGCGTCCATCGTGGGAGATTTGAAGAGCATGCCGCATCTGTTGATTGCCGGCTCCACAGGATCGGGAAAATCCGTCTGTATCAACGGCATCATCATGAGCATCCTGTATAAAGCAAAGCCGGACGAAGTCAAGCTTGTTCTGATAGACCCAAAGGTCGTAGAGCTCAGCAATTACAACGGGATACCTCATCTGTTGATCCCGGTTGTGACCGAGCCGACCAAAGCTGCCGCCGCCCTAAATTGGGCCGTCGCAGAGATGACGGACAGATACAGAAAGTTCGCAGAAGAGGGTGTGCGCGATTTGGAGTCTTTCAATGAAAGCATACGAAAGAAACACGAAGACGACAGATTCCTGCCGCAGATTATTGTCATTATCGACGAGCTTGCCGATTTGATGATGGCCGCTCCAAAAGAGGTTGAGGACTCTATCTGCCGTCTTGCTCAGATGGCTCGTGCGGCGGGGATG
>DCTM01000011.1:664-9335 GCA_002329565.1 Firmicutes bacterium UBA1440 | reverse complement strand
GTGTCGGGATTGTGCAACAGCGCGGCCGCCAACGAAAGCCGCCGTTTCATGCCGCCCGAATAGCTGCCGACCCGCTTGTCGAGATCCTTGCCGAGAGCGACGATATCGGCGGCGTAGGTGATTCGTTCGTCGAGATACGCGCCTTTCAATCCGTACAGCTCGCCGAGAAAGGCCAGATTTTCACGCCCCGACAAATTTTCATACAGAGCATCGGATTGCGCCATGTATCCGATTTTATTCAGAACCTCTAAATTCGGAATCCTCTCACCCGCTGCCGCAGCTTCACCCGAAGTAGCCTCCAGAATGCCTGCCGCCACCTTGACCGAAGTCGTCTTACCGCAACCGGAAGGGCCGAGCAAGCCGTAGATTTCTCCGGCTCTCACGGAAAAGCTGATGCCTTTCAGAATATGATATTCTCCAAAGTCCTTGTATACGTTCTTTAGCACCAGAAGATTATGCGACACAGCTCTGCACCTTCCTTCCCGTTTCTTTCCTATATTTTATTATTAAACCGTTAATAAATCAACAAACATTATCGGCCTAAAATGTTGATTTATTTGCAATAAAAAAGAGTCGGATAACTGTCCGACCCTTTGATTTACATATATGAAATTATCCGAGATAAGCGATTACTTCGATTTCGACGAGTCCGCCCTTAGGCAACTTTGCGACTTCGATTGCTGATCTCGACGGATACGAACCTTCTTTAAAGAATTTTGCATATACGGCGTTCATAGCAGCAAAATCGTTCATGTCCTGCATGAAGCAGGTCGTTTTGATGACCTTGTCCATCGTTGCACCGGCAGCCTCTACAATAGCCTTTACATTCTTGAGTGCCTGCTCGGTTTGCGCTTCGATGCCTTCAGCGAGCTCACCTGTCGCAGGATCGAGTCCAAGCTGCCCCGATGCAAAGAGAAAATCCCCTACAATATTGCCCTGTGAATAAGGACCGATTGCACCCGGCGCTTTTTCTGTAACAACTACTTTTCTCATATTTATTTCCCTCCTTAACAAACTGTCATAATTTTCATACCCACATTATACTACTATAAGTCTCTGTGTTCAATCGTAATTCGCTTGCCGTCAGCCTTAAATCTTTCCGCAAATCGATTGGCCATCGTCACCGAACGGTGATGTCCGCCCGTGCAGCCGAATGCGATGTTCAGATGATATTTCCCCTCCTTGGCGTAATATGGAATCAAATCGTTCACCAGTCTATACACCGATTCCATAAAAGCGCGGCTTTCCTCGTGCTTCATTACGAACTCTTGAACCTTTTTGTTGTTTCCTGAGAGCGATTTCAGGCTGGCGATGTAAAACGGATTAGGGATAAAGCGCATATCGAAGACCAAATCGGCATCGAGCGGAAGCCCGTATTTGTACCCGAATGATTTAATGTTGATGATAAAGCTGCTTTCGTCCTCACCCTCGTTATTGATGATACTCTTGATTTCCTGGCGCAGCCGTGCGGTTTTCATATTTGAAGTATCGATAACGAAATCGGCCATCTTGCGAATCTCCGACAGCAGCTCCGTTTCCTTTTCGATACCCTCAGGCACCGACCCGCTTTCCGACAGCGGATGCGAACGCCTCGTCTCGTTGTACCTGCGGATCAGAACCTCCTTGCTTGCCTCGAGAAAGATGATTTTATGATCGAGATTTCCGGATGCCAACTCCTCGAGGGAGGCCTTCGCATCCGCAAAGAATTCGCCGCCGCGCACATCTATTACCAGCGCAGCTTTCTGAATCGACGACCCCTTCCCGGTAGCGGCCAAATCAATGAAGTTCTTAATCAGCGCCGGAGGCATATTGTCAATACAGTAATAACCCATATCTTCAAGACAATTCATAGCCTGAGATTTTCCCGCACCGGACAGCCCCGTCACAATGATTAACTTCACAGTTCTCACTCCCTTTCCATGTTGATGATGCGTGCGGGATCGAGCCCCGCCGAGAGAGCGCGCATCAGACCCTTGCCGAAATCGGCGATTCGGTCGACGGAGTGCCCGTCGCTGTTCAGTACAAATGAGACATCGTATTTCGATGCGGTGCGAATTTCTTCGACTGTGGGGTGTTTGTGCCATGCACTGATCTCCATGAGCGTCCCTCTGTCTTCACATGCCTTTGCAATCTCGTCAATGTCAAACGGTCCCTTATCGCCGGGATGTGTCAATATCTTCAACTTGTTTTCGTAAATGGCTTTTACGGTCATATCCGTATTTTTAACAAGCAATGCATTGCGTCTCAAATTTTCTGATGTGTGATTATTGACGAAGTTGCTCACGCAAAATCCATTCAGTACGCCGTAGTGAATANNCCCCGCCATAACATAGTCAAAAAGTGCGAATTCCTCGGGTTTCAGGTCGATGTGGTTTCCCTTGCTGACAATATTGGCCTCGACACCCATATAGATTTCGATATCATCGTATACCTTACGAAGTCTCTCAATCTCCGCACGCAAGACGGGAATGTTCTCGCGCTTAATACCGTATGTCAGGTGACCCGGGCCGTGTTCTGTGATGCCGATACCCTTGAGGCCTTTCTTTCTTGCCGCCAGCACGTTTTCCTCGGGCGTATTTTTACCGTCCGAATATATGGTATGTGTATGATAATCGTATATCATCCTATAGTTTTCAATTTTCGCGGTCATCCTATTTCTCCTATTATTCTCACTTCAGGTTCCAGCATTATGCCGTACTTATCATATACCGTATTCTGTACGAGCTTCATCAGAGAGATGATATCGCTCGCCGTAGCTGCACCGTTGTTGACTATAAAGCCCGCATGCATCGGTGATACCTGTGCGTCACCTACGGACAATCCTTTCAGGCCCGCGCCTTCGATCAGAGCGCCTGCAAAATTTCCCGGAGGCCGCTTAAAAAAGCTGCCTGCACTCGGCAGATGTACCGGTTGCTTAGCGTTGCGCTTAGCCGTGAGTTCCTTCATGCACGCAGCAATCTGCTCGCGTTCGCCCTTTTCCGCCTTGAATGTTACTTCCGTAATGATATCGCCGGTATCTCCGAATGTGCTGTGTCGGTATCCGAATTCCAGTTCATATCCGTATTTAAGCGACTCAGTTATTCCGTCGCGAGAGAGAAACTTCACAGAATGAATGCAATCCTTCAACTCACCGCCATAGGCACCCGCATTCATAAATGTACCGCCACCGACACTGCCCGGTATGCCCGATGCAAATTCGAGTCCGGTGAGCTCTGCTTCGAGCGCTGCCTTTGCCACACGAGAGAGCAACGCCGCCGCTCCTGCGATGATGTACTCACCGAGCACTTTGATTTGATCGAACGTACCGCCTAGCTTTATCAGCACACCTCTGTAACCTGCATCGCGCACAAGTACATTCGAGCCGTTTCCGATAATCATATACGGTAACGTATCGTGACAGCCGTCCGGACATGAGCACCCTTGACCGCAACCTCCGCAACCACCGGCACAATCACCTGCTCTGCCCAGTAAGTACAGCAGATATCGCAGTTGTTCGACATCTTCGGGGAGCACAAGCAAGTCTGCCTTCCCGCCTGCCTTAAAGGAGGAATACTCCGCCATATTCACATTCTCTTTTATTTGATCCTCACCGATTACATCGGCGAGGCAACTTTTCAGTTTGGCAATATCCACTCGTTAATTTACCTCCGTCCTCTGTTTTGCAGTCATCTGCATGATGATTTCCATTTTATTATACAGCGAGCGTTCCGCCACTGCGGCGAAAGGAGAAAGATCTCCGTCTTTCATATATTGGGTCATCACAGCATTATATTCACGATCGCTGTAGTCGAGAGCAAATACGCCGTATCCCTTTGTCATTAAATAATAATAGAACAGCAAGCGAGCCATTTCTTCGTTGTACTCCGCCAGCGGATAAATTGCAAGAAAGGTGTGATGTATCTCCGTCGCACGCAGTACGTAGTTAGTCATGTCCGCCCGCTCGGTGTTTGCTTTATCCATAAAAAGGTCCATGAGCTTGCCGACCTCCGAGGAATGCGGCGGGTTGTAAGACCATTCATAGATTACGGGATTGTTTTTCCTTGGGTGAGGATTTCGTTCCGTCAGAGTCTGATACAGCGTAAAGATCAATTCCTCAGAAATCTTGCTGCGCCGCTTGGCTAAGGCGTCCATCTGTGAGAGTACGTCTCTGTAAGCCGCCACGCGCGCATGTTCTTCGAGTCCTACGGAAACGAGAAGTTCGCCCTTATGTATTTGAGAGATTTCCGCACGTGTCAAGGCGGATCCCCCCAGACGCATTGACGTGTAGGCCAGGTCGATATCATCCAGTTCAGCGAGATAGCGTTCTGCTTCTTTTGTGTAAGGCTTTCTGTTGTCCAAGATCAACTTTTTCTTCTTGATTTCTCGGTACATCGCTCTTCCCTTTCTTTTGTGAACCGGCGTCCGCAGATGCACGGCAAAGTCATACTTTGCTTACATCGTCGAAGATATCGCCCCGCGGATTCGCCCAAGCGGTAATTTTTACTGACATTATTAATATTTTATTTTAACGCAGAATCATACAATCGTCAATTGCTATGCGGAGAGAACGCGATATCGGAACCGGATAAAACTAAGTACGGCAAAGTTTTAATTTCTTTGCGCCTCAGATATGATAATGATATAATAATTATTATTGATAAAAAGATTTTATTTTAACATTTTACGGAGAATATATTATGAAAATACTTGCGCTGNNCGGTAAACTTGACAAGGCACTCAAGGTCTGTGACATCGTTAAGGATATAGATATGGTCGTCCATCTCGGCGACCACAAGAGCGACGGAGAAGATATCGCACGGCTTAAAGGAATCGACGTGATAGCCGTAAAAGGCAACTGCGACGGCAGCTACAGTGATGAAGACTTCGAGATCCTCGAAACACCCGCCGGCAAGATACTTTTAACACACGGACATATGCTAAACGTTAAATCCACACTGCAAAATTTGCTTTACCGCACGCGGGAGCTCGGTTGANNCACACAAGCCCTGCATCGAAGAGATCAACGGTACTTATCTGATCAACCCCGGAAGTCTCTCGTTGCCCGCGGACTGCGGTTCCGGCTCATACGCCGTAATACATGCAAACGAAGCCGGATTTTCGGCCGGCATAGTCTTTTACGACAACATCCAAACCGTGCCTTTGCCGGACGGTGCCAAACCAAAAGTTACCGGTGGATATCTCCGCAATCTGCTCAACAACAGCGATCGCTTTTGATTTGCACCGAATACCGTCAAACTGCACTTAAATTATTTTTCGTTAAAATCCACCCAATCCTTTGCTTCCTTGACGCCGGCGACCGGCGGGATTGTGACTTTATCGCTTTCCTGTCTTTCAGCGGCATCCATCAAGGGGAATGTTTGAAAATTTTTCCTTGCTTCGTCGTTCACTTTATCTTTCAAAGAAACTGCCTCCTTTCCCGGTGAAATACGTACGATACTATTTTCTGCAAGCGGTTTCTTTTATATACGGCCATACATTTACCATTTGGAGGTGATCCCGTGTTGGAAATTTTTGATATCATAGGGCCCGTGATGATCGGCCCCTCCAGCTCGCATACAGCGGGTGCAGTGCGCATCGGTAAGTATGCGCGTTCAATTCTCGGCTCCAAACCAATCGAGGCAGAGATACGTTTCTGCGGCTCATTCGCCAAGACATATCGCGGTCACGGAACGGACAAGGCCATTATTGCCGGTATTCTGGGAATGGATACCGATGGTAATCGCATTAAGAACAGTTTTACAGTTGCAAAGGAAGAAGGACTGTCCTATACCTTTGTCACTTGCGAAATCGACAATGTCCACCCGAATACGGCGGAAATTGTTTTAAAAGGAGATGCGGGCAACAATGTGCTTGTACGTGGCTCCTCCATCGGCGGCGGCAACATCATCATTACAAAAATCAATGAAACAACGGTTTCTATCAACGGCAAATCCACAACACTTATCATTCCGCACCGCGATGTGCCCGGCATGATCGCCTTCGTGACTAATGTGCTCGCCGACAAGGGCGTTAACATACACGGATTTTCTCTCAGCCGCGACCGCAAAGGAGGCACTGCGGTTATGACAATCGAGCTAGACGGTGACACTGACGCAACAATCAACGACGCTATTATGAAAAATCCGGATATCATCTCGTCAACCATATTGAATGCCATATAGAAGGGAGAGAGCTTATTATGAAATATGATTCAATATCGGAAATCGTAGCACTGGCTGAGGCGCAGGGAACGACGATTTCTCGAATCGTATNNACTGGCGGATCAGGCCGAAGCTACGGAAACCTCCGAACAGGAAATTTTTGAAAAAATGAAAGCCTCTCTGACGGTAATGAAAGAGTCGGTTGCTGCGGGCATGAACCCCGACACACGCTCTGTCAGCGGCCTTACGGGCGGTGATGCTTATAAAATGCAACAGGCGGTTGACGCAAAGCGCAATATCTGCGGCAAAGTCTTCGGTAATGCTCTCGCCAAGGGTCTCGCCGTCTCAGAGACTAACGCCTGCATGGGACGCATAGTAGCTGCTCCGACAGCAGGAAGCTGCGGTATCATTCCGGCGACCCTTCTTACAATAGCCGAAGATCGGGATATCGACGACGATTCTCTCACGATGGGGCTCATAACGGCTTCCGGTATCGGTATGGTAATAGCGAATAAGGCGACTTTGGCGGGCGCGGAGGGCGGCTGCCAGGCCGAATGCGGCGCCGCCTCGGCAATGGCTGCTGCGGCCATTACCGAAATCTGCGGCGGCACGCCGCAGATGGCCGCGCACGCCTGCGCAATCGCAATCAAAAACATCCTCGGACTCGTCTGCGACCCGGTCGCCGGTCTCGTGGAAATACCTTGCATCAAACGCAACGCGATGGGCGCCGCCAACGCGCTTACAGCAGCCGAGCTCGCGTTGGCGGGCATTGCGAGCGCCATCCCCGCCGACGAGGCCATTCTCGCGATGAAAAAGGTCGGCGATACCATGTCGCCCGCACTGCGCGAGACCGCCGACGGCGGCCTCGCCGCCACCCCGACGGGCATCAAATTGCACAAACAGGTCTTCGGCAAATAACAGAATACCTAATTAAATAAGCTGTTTGCAAAAGACAGAGCCCCGGATAGGCTGACCGCCAATCCGAGGCTCTTTTTTCACCCTTTCGGGTTATATTTTGATTTAAGTATATTTAACGGCACCGCGACTTCATTCTGTCACTACTTGATGCTGTCGGTTTTCACACTCTCAACGTCTTTGATATTTTTATACAGTTCGATAAAATTCATATGATGAGTTTCCTTTGAATCGTAGCCGCCCACCTTAAATGCGAACTGAACCGAAGGTCCTATCGCAAATGCAAACAGAACTGTGCCGATTCCTACCGGTCCTCCCATAACGAATCCAATGGCCAAAACCGTTACCTCTATCGCTCCTCTTATCATCCACACCGGTTTGTCCAGTTTGATGACCAGCCCCTCCATCAGACCGTCCCTTGGTCCTGCGCCGAGCTCCACACGCATATAGAAGAAAGATGCGAATCCCATAATGATAACAGCCACAAGAAGCATTACAATTTTACCGGCCATACTGTGAGGTGTTCCGAGAATCCCCCAGCTGTTGATCATATCGATAAAAACACCGATAAAGATCATATTCATCACGCTGCCAAGCCCCGGAATCACGCCAATAAAGACAGACAGTGCAATGATGACAAACCCTGTCATAATTGACACCTGCCCCAATGTGAACATGGAGTGATTGGAAATACCCATATGAAATACATCCCATGGGGACATTCCAAGTGTAGAGTACAGCCCCAGGTCAATCGCCAGGCCGAATAAAAAAAGTCCGAACATCAAAGACGGCATCTTCGACAGTAATTTAATCCAGATATTT
The DNA here is from genome assembly GCA_002329565.1 of Firmicutes bacterium UBA1440. Lineage (GTDB taxonomy): Bacteria > Bacillota > Clostridia > Peptostreptococcales > Anaerovoracaceae > UBA1440. Next base: position 1,458 of record DCTM01000011.1, on the reverse strand, counting down.
TGTTGTGCTTCTTGCTCCATGTACGGTTACCTCCATTGGCTCTTCAAAAGTCATTCTTAAGTCTTTCTTCTTGTTGAATTTAATGTTCACATTTTATCATATCCGGCTTTCATTTTCAATGAGTCAAAAAAAATTCTGTTAAACATAAAGAAAGGACGACACTTCAGTACCGCCCCACTTACTGTAAACATAATTATCTAAAATCCGGCTCCTGCTCCCGCGACCGGTGTGAAGATCGATTCGGCCTGCGCATCCGTCAGCTCGATACCGAACACTTCCTTGTAATAATCCTTCGTCTCCTGTGTGATATCGATGTCGGCGAACGCAGCGGGATAGACCGTCTTCGCCAGCCACAGCAACGTGATCGGCGTATCCACGCCCGGCGTGTAACTCCTGTACATACCGAGAGGCATCTTGTAGACCTGCTTGCTCTGTACGGCGTCGATGCCGCTCCAATCGTAGCTGCCGACCGTGTTGTTGTACAGGTCATCCGGCCCCGATTCGGTAAAATTGGTGATGAATATATTCTGCGGATTCCACTTGTAGATCTGCTCCATGTTGACCGCGACGGCATTGTCGGTGGTCAATTCCTTGGCGACGTTTGTCGCGCCGATGGCATCCGCCCACCACTGGCCAAAGAAGTGCTCGCCCGAGGTCATGATCGAATTGTCGCTATACTTAAACAGGAAGAAGACATTCTCCTTGTCGGCAGGATCGATCTTAGCGACTCTCTCCTGCACCATGTCGTATACGTCGTTGCTGTACTGCTCGACGACGGCTGCCTTGTCGTTGTC
>DCTM01000011.1:0-626 GCA_002329565.1 Firmicutes bacterium UBA1440 | reverse complement strand
GCAACAGCGTTAAAGCCCGCATCGGTCAGCTGCTTGCCGAGCTCTGTGGTCGAGGCGTTGTAGAATACAACATCCGGATCGAGTTTCATCAACTCTTCGACGTTGACTTCTGTCCCGCTCATAAAATCGGTCTTGGCATTTAAAATCTCGGGATACAGCTCGCTCAGCAGACTGTTCTGTGCCGCGCTCATGCTCGTGTCGGCCATGCCGACGATCTTGTCGGCCGAGTCGAAGAAGACTGCCAGCACCGATGGCAGCGGCAGAATATCGCAAACGACGATCCGCTCCGGATTGGCGGGCAGGGTCACTGCATTGCCGTTGTGATCCGTGATCGTCACCTCATCGGTCTTTTCTTCCGTGTTTCCGCAAGCGGCAAGGGCGAACAGCATCGCCACGGCCAACACCAACGCAATCCATTTCCTGTACTTCATCTTGAAACCTCCTTATACCAATAAAAAATATTAAACATCGAGCACTGAGCGCGGAATATCCTTGCGATAAATGCGTCCGGAAAATGCCTCGTGTGGCAAGGATCGGAAATCACAGCCCTGCGGACAGATCGGGCGGAACATCGGGTCACCGATAATGACCTTCGCCATGGAGACCGCCTCCGCTACTTCATCCTC
>DCTM01000031.1 GCA_002329565.1 Firmicutes bacterium UBA1440 | reverse complement strand
AGGTTTCAGCTCAGCCGCAAGGATTTCGACATAAGCTTTATAAATTTTGTCTTCCTTTTTCATCTTATTTCTCCTTAAAATTGCTTTCGTAATACGATATGTAATCACCTAAATTATATCATTTTTTCTGAAAATAACAATACTACTTTGTACGATTTCTGTATGAGCATCCCGGCAAGGTGACATCAAATCCACAAATACTGCGGTATTCGCAGTAGTCACAGGATGTTCGATTGCCAAAGCGCTGCGGCGAAACATCGATGACACCTGAGAGAAGATTGCCGGCAAGCTGTGTAAGGCTAGCGTTACAGGTTTCAATGAAAGCTTCAAAGGTTTCCGTGTCCATAAAGGCGCTGCCGGAATAGCCCGGTCCCTCTTCATTGCTTACTCTGCGCAATCCGGAAACAATGTTGGACCAACTGCTGAACTCGCCGGCCGTCCGGATGACTGAATCTCGATTGTCTGTTATGATCCCGCTCATTGCGAACTGCTTGCGCAGGCTGTCCTCAAACGACTTGCCCATCGCTTTCTCAGAGATCCCGTCGGATTGGAGATTTATATCCTTGATATGAAAATAAAATATGCCTGCAGGCTCTAAATGCGCGTCCATGCCCAATGCAGCTTCAAGGTAGAGCAAAAGCTGGATGCGGTAGCCGCTTTCGACCTCTTTGACATTAAAGGTCTCGCTTCCCGATTTGTAATCGATAATCTTGACCGTATCGCCCTCAAGAATGTCTATCCTGTCGATCTTACCCTCTACGAAGACGATGCCTGCAGCCGTTTCGATCCGCACCGGCGGGATCTGTGCCCGCCGGCCGAACGGAATCTCAAAGTACATTTTTTTGATCTTCCCTTGCCGTACCTGATGCACGAGCGCCTCTGCCGAGAGTATCAGTGCATCCTTCAGTCTGCGCGCTTTGTAGCGCTCCTGTTCGCTGCGTTCAAGTATACCCTCACGGTACTCCTTAGCACGTGCAACGAGAAGGTTCTCTATAATCTCTTCTATCTGTTCCTGCGTCACGTTGTCCCAACGAACAGCAGAGTTTTCATCGTTCAGCACAATTGAGAATTCCATCAGGCATTCGTGATAAAGCTCTCCGCTCTCACGTCCCGCCAGTTCAAAGAGCCTGCGTTCTTCGGGTTTGAGCCCGTATGCGGTGAAGTGAGCAAAGGGGCAACGGCCGTAACGCTCCAGCCCGGTCGGGCTGACTGTTGTCTCAGAGCCGTACATCTTTTCCGTAGTCTCGCGTTTCAGAGAGGCTCCGGCACCCGAATATGCGAGTCCTCGTCTGACGATGTTCAGACTGTCCGGATCGTTTTTCATATACCAAGCGGCCGCATTCTTCCAGAAAGTGATATTCTCGATCCTGCGTTCGGCCAGGTGGCGCAGGCCGCTTTGACGCGACTGCAGGAGATCGCGTGCATCCCCTCGTGTTACGATGTCACTCCGCACCGCAATGTTCGGAAACAAGATGCAGAGGTCTTTGAATATGCGAGCGGGATTCTCCGGCTTGCCTTCAAGGTCGGAACCGGTACAGCTTACATAAAGATATTGCTCCGGCGATGAGAAATTTTTATAGATCCTAAGTTGCTCTGTCTGTATACGGAAGACGTCAGACTTGCAGATTTCCTCACCTGCATCGAGCAGCAGCATACGCTCATCCTCGTTGAGCAAGCCCGCCTGCGTTTGATTCGCAGGCAGCACTCCATCGTTGGCCCCCAAAACAACAAGAGCCTTAGGATTCCCCGCCGGAGTGCGCTGCATGTTGCCGAGCATCAAGCCGTCGGCAGCAGGCGGTATCAGACTCACTTCTACTGCAGCAAGGCCGGTCTCAATAATCTTGGCAATCATCTCCAATGAAAGTTTTTCCTCACCCAACAGCGCGTTCATTTCCTCAATGGCAGCCACGAGTTCGTTCCATATCTGCATGGTTTCAAGTCCGGCTTCCAGCAGCCCGATTTCTTCCTTCTCCTTAGCGTAGGCCTCAATCATTTCGGGCAGCCGCGCATCGTCGCGCAAGAAGAAATACAGTGCCGACAGTCTGTCCGCCGTCACCCTGCTCTTCTTAAATTCGTTCGCAAATCGCGTAAAGAGCCCGGAGACCCTCTTTCGAATATTCTCGAGTTCCGCAAAGCGTTCTTCGCCGTATTCGGCCTTCCCGTATTGGAACGGCTCGTTCAAACGATTGCCGCGAATTTTGTATTTTATGATGTAGTTTTCGAGCTTTTCCGTCTCGTCGGGCGTCACTTCGCGACAAAGACCTGTCTTGAGTAAGGCAATAACATCCTCGGTACGCATCCCCGTCATCGAACGAATGAGAGCATTCACGTAGGCAGCTACAGGATTTCCGAGCAGATTCCTCTTCCTGTCGATGAACAGCTCGAGACCGTATTCCGCAAAAATGCGCTTGATGACGGAACCACGCGTCTCGGTGTCGTTGCAAATCACGAAGATTTCCGAGAGTTTGAGGCCCTTGTCCCTGACCAATGAGAGGATGTATGCAGCCGCCGTTTCGGCTTCGGTGTAGTAGTTCGAGGCGCGCACGAGCGTGACGACGTCGGAAGCGGCCTGCACGGCCTCAGGCATGAAGAAGAGGCCTTTCTCTATGGCCGCTATCTCCGCCGGCACCGCTCGCGGACTGCCGGCTATATTCTGTACGCGGCAGCCCACGCCGCTTTCAGCGGCGCGCGCCCGCAAGATTTTTATCATCCGTTGCGTAACCGCGAATATGTGTTCATCGCGACGGTCATAATCACAGGTAAATACAATATTGACGTCTGTTATGCTCATAAGACGACAAATCAACTCTATGTTCTTCGGCACCAAATAGTCAAATCCGTACAGCCAAATTTCCTTGTCCTTTATGAACTTCGCATCCTGCACCTTCGGCAGGAACAGGTCGAAATAATCGCCATTGTCGGCAAAACGCCCGGCGATACTTTCTTCGTAGGCGCTGTAGAGCTCGCAGATATCTGACAGCTTCTTCTGCAGCAGTCCGTTCTGCTCATCAGCTACAGCAGCAAGATGGGCGGGCGAAATTCCGTATTGTTTCAACTCCGAAATCATATCGCTGAGGAGCTCTACAAAGGCCGTCTGCCCCGAGCGATCTTTGTATAAAGAAAGGCGGCCGCCTTTCTCCGCATCCGCAATCAGTTTCGTCAGGAGCATGTGCCTGCCGTACTTGCCGATGCGGGGTATGCGCCCGCCTCCGAGTTCTTCGAGCACGCGAAAGCCAAGCCGCGACAGGCTCATTACCTCGATATCCATCATCCCTGCGCTGCCTGTGTACTGAAGTACATCCTTTTCGGCCGCAAATGTCGATTGCTCCGGGGTTAATAAAAGCGCCTTGCCTTTCATCTGTTCGAATATATATTTTGTTTTATCGACATCCTCACCGGCATAGAAAATTTTCAGCATAAATCCTCCAAAATATTTTCCAATTCCTCCGCTTTACCGATAATGTAATCAGGCCCGCATTGCACTGCGCCCTCAAACGTCGCCGACCAATTCATCAGAACCGTCTTGGTGCCGGCATTTTTTCCGCATCCGATATCGTAGCGACTGTCTCCGACCATGACGGCTCGAGCGGGTTCAGTTCCCAGTTTTTCAAGCGCCATTAACGCCGGTTCGGGATCGGGCTTGTGCTTTTCCGTATCGTCGCATGTAATGATTGCATCGAAGGAGTCAACCAGAGCATATTTCTCAAGAATCGAAAAAGTGCTTGTCTTGAG
>DCTM01000004.1 GCA_002329565.1 Firmicutes bacterium UBA1440 | reverse complement strand
TGTGTAATCACTCATGTGAAACAAAGCAAAAGAGCAGTCCATTCCGGGGGCTGCCCTTTTTGTTTTGCTTGCGTATCTTATTTTACAAAAGATTGGCAATCTGTGCACTGATCCATGGTCGGATTTGTTTCGTGCGTGCCTACGGTAATGGAATCGAGAGCACAATAATCCTGTGACTTACAATGGTTTTTGCATACGCTGACATGACATCTGATACTCGAATTTGCTTTAGAATTCATATTTTACCTCCTTAAACATTTCTTACGCCCTTAGTCTTTCCGTTCCGGCAAAATTTATAATTGAAATTTGTTGTAAATCACACTTGGAAATCACACTTCCGACAAAATGGAATAGCTTTGTGTGCTTGTCTTGACGGAAGAAAAGTGTTACAATATAATATACTGTGCATGCTTGGGGAAAATATTTTACAGAGGTCTTCACTTTTGCACTTTTGCATTGCAAAAAAGGAGACAGAGTATGAATATAAAGGAAATTTCCAAAGAAGAAAGACCTCGCGAACGCCTGATGAGAAAAGGTGCGGCTTCGTTGCCGGAGAGAGAGCTTCTTTCGATTATTTTGAGAACGGGCACAAAAAATATGTCGGCAATACGTCTTGCGGATGAGATCATTGCGCTGGATAAAGCCGGCAAATTATTGTTGTCGGACTGCGTTCCCGAGGAATTGAGCCGCATCTGCGGAATCGGTCCGGCGAAAGCGTGTCAAGTGGCCGCAGCCATCGAATTTGGAAAACGCATCACCATGCGTAAAAGCAGCAACAGATATGTCATTGAGTACGCCGACCAAGCGGCGGCTGTATTTATCAGTGAATTTAATCACCTGTCCCATGAGGCATTAAAGGTGATTTTGACGGATACAAAGGGCAGAGTTATTTCGGTCGAAGGGATAGCAGAGGGCAGCCTCAATGTCGTCAATGTCTTGCCGCGTGAATTGTTTCGTACGGCGGTGAGAAGAAATGCTTTCGCCATCATTATGGGACACAACCATCCGAGCGGCGATCCTTCGCCGAGCAAAGCCGATATTGCTTTGACCGAACGTATGTGTAAAGCGGGGGAAATGATAGGTATTTCTGTCGCCGACCATATTATTATAGGCGGCGGAACCTATTACAGTTTTAAAGAAAACAAAATAATTTAACTCAATAGTGGAGGGGATAGATATGTTTTTCGGATTGAGAACAAAAGATATGGGAGTGGATTTGGGAACAGCCAACACCCTGATTTTTATTAAAGATAAGGGGATTGTGTTGAATGAACCGTCCGTCATCGCCAAGGATAACTACTCGGGTGATATTTTGGCGGTCGGTGAGAGCGCAAAGCAGATGTTGGGCAAAGCACCCAGTTCTATAGATGTCGTGAGACCGTTGCAGGATGGAGTCATTTCTGATTTCGATATGACGGCGGCTATGCTCAAAGCCTTCATCAGAAGAGCCTTGCCGGATACGAAGACCAAACTGCGCATCGTAATAGGCGTACCGAGCGGTGTCACCGAGGTTGAGAAAAGAGCTGTCGATGAGGTTGCGCGCCAGATGGGTGCGACGGATGTCTATATTCTGGACGAGCCTATGGCAGCTGCTATAGGAGCAAATCTGCCGGTAGACGAACCGACAGGCTGTATGATAGTAGACATCGGAGGCGGCACTTCGGATATCGCGGTCATTGCCATCGGAGGTATTGTGGCAAGCACATCACTGCGATATGCAGGCGACAAGTTCAACGAGGCTATCGTTACTTATATGAGAAAAAACCACAACTTGCTGGTCGGAGAAAAGACCGCAGAGCAGTTAAAGATAAACATCGGTTGTGCTATGATAGAGTTGGACGAGGACGGCAACGAAATCATTGAGTACATGGAGGCAAGAGGAAGAGATATTATCAACGGTCTGCCTAAGACAATATCCGTTTCCAACAAGGATATGCTGTATGCATTGCAGGAGTCAATCGATCTCGTCATTGACGCCATCAAATCGACTTTGGAAAAGACTTCCCCGGAAATCGCTGCCGATATTGCAATCAACGGTCTCGTTCTCTCCGGCGGCGGTGCCCTGCTGAAAAATTTGGACAAGGTCATCGAACAGAAAACGAATATGACGGTATCCGTTTCCGAGAATGCTTTTGAAGCAGTCGCTCTGGGGACGGGAAACAGCCTTGAAAATATTGAAAAACTGAAGAGATATGCGAACAGTAAGATCTCCGAAAAATACAAATAGAGGGAAAATTGCAATAAGATGTCAAAGTGGATCAGAAGGCATAAAATCGCGGTCATCATCGGCGCTGTATTTATAATTTTATGCATAATTTTGTCAATTTCATATGCGGGGGACGGCGACACTTTTGCAGGCGATAAACTCAACAAGGTGAACGCCGTGGCATCCGCGCCTGTGACAAACGCCGTTAACGGTATTAAGTCAGGGTTTGACGCCCTGATTCACTTCCGTTCCGCAGCGCGTGAAAACGAGAAATTGCAAGAAGAAGTGGGCAAGCTTGAAAAGGAAGTGACCGACCTGACTCTCAAGCGTGACGAGCTTGAAGAGTTACGGCAGCTTTCCGCTGCACTTAATTACGACAGCGTGGCCGACAAGTACATTCCGGTCACGGGTAATGTGGTTGCCTTTGACAGTTCGGATTTTTTCAACATATTTACAATTGACAGAGGTACCGAGAGCGGTATCCGCAAGAACTGCGTTGTGATGACCGGCAGCGGCCTTGTCGGGAGGGTTCTCGAAACCGGCGAAGGCTTTTCCAAGGTCATATCCATTATAGATGAGGATGTCAACATTTCGTTTCAGATCTCTCGAGACACTTCGATCATGGGAATGATCTCAGGCAGCAACACTAAGGGTTTGACGGGTTTTACATTTGACGGCGAAGCAGGTGTGCTTGAAGGTGATGAGATTCTGACTACAAATATCGGCATCTATCCCGAGGGTATAAAGATAGGGACGATTACCGGTGTGGAATACAACAACGATATTCAACTCAAGACTATCACCGTTAAGCCGGCAGTGTCCTTCAAAAGCTTGAAAAAGGTAGTGGTACTCGTTGATGAAGTATAGATATGCGATAATTGCCATTGCGGTGGCATTTTGGCTGCAGGGCTCGGCCCTGAATTTAATCTCCGTTTTCGGCATTACGCCAAACTTAATCCTGTGCTTGGTGACGGGATTTGCATTTTTGTACGAAAACAGCTATTTTACAGGAGTTTGCGCCATCGCGGCCGGGCTGTTGACAGATGTCTTTTATATGCCGTATGTGGGTATTACGGCTATGTCGTATTTTTTGGTATTTCTGGGTATCATTTGCTTGCGTATGCTGCTGAATAAAGAGAGCATCGTAGTGATGATGTTGGTGATGGCTGCCTCGACTGTGACATTTCAGCTCTTGGTTTGGGCACTCTCGCTCATGATGGGCACAGAAATCCCGTTTCTTACGGTGCCGGGACGCCTTCCGTTGCAGATACTGCTCAACATCGGAGTAATCGCGCTGTTCTATGCAGCGGTAAGCGGCAAGGTAATACGATACAAAAATGATAGGTACTACGTATGAACAAATTTTTTGAATTCAGATATTATCCGGTAGTGGCGCTCCTGATTGTCCTGATGGCGATTCTCGTCATTAGGCTTTTTATCCTGTCGGTCGTACAACACGGAACATGGACTGAGAACGCCTCGATGTTGTCGCAGAAAATCATCTCGACATCTGCTCCGCGCGGCGAGATTCTTGACCGTTACGGCAGGGTGATTGCGGGCAATTCACCGACATTTTCGCTCAACTTCAATGCTTCAAACCTGAAAGACGAAGAGATCAATGACACGGCCATCAGCGTGATACGGATTCTCGAAAAAAACGGGGATGTGTACAACGATGAATTTCCGATTGTCTTCGAAAATGGCAAATTTGCATACACATACGATAAGATCACTGCTGAATGGTTGCAGAGCGAAGGTATTCCTACCTACTATAACGCTGAGCAGGCGTTCAATTATCTGCGCGAGCGCCTCGGGATTGACGAAGATGCCGATAACTACGATGCGCAGAAAGAGATGCAGGACGTATATAAGATGTATCCGCCTATCTCAGTCAAGAAGATGACCTATCTGCAAGATTTGTACAAAACGAGCTTTTTGCAGAAGTTTAACCTTGACGAAGATCTTTCGGCGGAGAAGGCCTTTTATGCGCTTTGCAAAAAGTACGGCATAGATGACAGTTATTCGATAGAAGATAAGCGCAAAATTCTCATTGTGCGCAATGAGATCAAAGACTTGGGTTACTATCAATATAAATCCGCCGCAATTGCGAGCAATATCTCCGACGCCTCAATAGTAGAAATCCAAGAGAAGAGCTCAGATTTCAAGGGGGTGGAGATCGCCTCGGAAACCGTGCGCAATTATCCTAACGGCGCACTGGCCTCTCATGTCGTCGGATATCTCGGTAAGATTTCCGAAAACAATAAGGAAAAGTACGTCAAGGAACTGGGATACAATCCGAGTGACATGATCGGACAGAGCGGGATTGAAAGCACCTATGAATCCGTCCTCAGGGGGAAAGAAGGGGAGAAGACAGTAAGGGTCAACAACAAAGGCAAGCTGGTATCGGTTTTGAGTGAAACGCCACCCGAAAAAGGCAAGGATATTTATCTTACGATTGATCTCGACCTGCAAAGGGCGGCCGAGGAAGCGCTTGAGCAAGCACTTAAAAAGATACAGACTGCGGGGACCTTCAACGGAAAATACGGCAGTTATAAATACAATAGAGCTTACCCCTATGCAAACACAGGTGCCGTCGTAGCTATAGAGGTCGAGACCGGAGAGGTGCTTGCGATGGCGAGCGCACCGGATTTTGACCCAAACGACTTTGCTACAGGAATTACTAGCCGGAGATGGCAGGAATTGCAGAGCAAAAACAGTCGTGACTCGCTTTCTCCGGGCCCACTGTTCAATGTGGCTTCGCGTACTGCTGTACAGCCCGGCTCAATTTTCAAGATGGTAGTGGCGACAGCGGCTATGAAGGCCGGCCTCGATCCCGACAAGATGCTCAGGGACAACGGTTACATAACCGTTGGAAACAGAAACTTCAATTGTCTCGTATGGACTGATTCACACAGGACTCACGGTTACGTAGACCTCGCGCATGCGCTCGAGGTGTCGTGCAACTACTATTTCTACGATATCGGTACAGGTAAAGATTATGCTACCGGCCGGAGTCTGGGATACAAGATGGATATCGACACGATAATGGAAACCGCCAAGGAATACGGACTCGGCCTTCCGACAGGAATCGAAATCTCGGAGGTCGTTGCGCCGGTAATGTCCGGGACTCAAAAGCTCGAGGCGACGAAGGCTGCCCTCAGAAGCAAGTTGAACTCTTCGGCGCGCACATATTTTCCTAAGGATGTATATGAAAACGAAGCGTTGCTCAAGAAATACATTGATAAGATTGTCAGCTGGACGGAAGAAAATCCCGGTCGCGGTGAGTTGATTGAACGTATGGAAAAGTACGCAAAGGAAGGCAAGGCGGAGGCACTTGCCGATCTCTGCAAATACAGCTACTTCAACCAAGCGAACCTGACCTTGGCCGATAACCTCAACATCTCGATCGGGCAAGGCGAGAACGCCTATACACCGCTGCAGATGGCGAACTACATTGCTACTATAGGCAACAGAGGCATATACAATCAAGTGACTCTCATAAGAAACATAGAAGGCACAGCGGTTCCTAAAAAGGCAGAACCGAAGAAGGTCGACATCACAGAGAAAAATCTCGATGCCATTATTGACGGCATGACGTTGGTTGCCAACGGAAGCAAGGGCAGCTTGCGAGGTGTCTTTGGCAATTTCCCTGTGACGGTTGCGGCCAAATCCGGTACAGCACAAAAGGGCGGGGTAATACAGCCTGCGGACGAAGTTACTTATGTCAAGAGCCGTTTGGGCAGAATCAACGGCAAGCTGACTTGGGCTCAGGTGGAGAAGGAAATCAACAGATTGATTACAGAGGAGGGCTATTCGTCCGCCGATGCCGCAGTCGACAGGGCAGTAATCAATTTATCAAAGGAAGATGTCGAAGAAGATGAAATCATGAGGCGCATAAACTCCGGTAAGCGCGAATATGATAATTTCGCATGGGTCGTAGCGATGGCTCCGGCTGAAAATCCCAAAATCGCCGTAGCGGTGTTGATTGTGCAGGGCGGCAAGGCTGCATATGCTGCACCGGTGGCAAGGGAAGTGCTCGGTACGTATTTAAAAACGGACAAGACATACAACGATATAGATATAAACACAGTAATACAATAGGAAGGGTACACCATGGGGAAAATAATCTTAATTGCTTCGGGAAAAGGAGGGACAGGTAAGTCTGTTGTGACCTCCAATCTGGGCGCTGTTTTGGCGATGGATGGCCACAGCGTGGTCCTGATTGATATGGACATGGGAATGCGCAATCTCGATTTGTATATGGGACTCGAGAACAAAGCTGTGTACAACGTTTGCGATGTACTGAACGGCGTGTGCCGCATCAAGCAGGCATTGATCAAGGACAAGCGCTTCGACAGTCTGTACCTGATGGCTGCGTCTCCCGAAAAGCTTTGCGAAAATGTTACCCCATTGCATATGAAGGTGCTCTGCGATAAATTAAGAGAGAGATTCGAATATATAATCATTGATGCGCCTGCCGGTATTGACGACGGGCTTGTGCTCGCTTCCGCAGGCGCCGATATAGCTGTCATCGTTACGGTACCTGAGTTTGCCGCCGTACGCGATGCGCAGACCGTATCGGCGGTGCTTTCCCGCATCGGCATCGACAAGAGGATGTATCTGCTGAACAATGTCAAAGCGAACTTATTGGGAAACGGTGTCTTCCCGAGTGTCGCAGAGATCGACGAGATGCTCAAGCTTAAGGCGGCGGGAATCATTCAAGCCGACGAGAACATCCACATCGCTGCCAACAGCGGACTTCCGGTTGTCTTTAAACGAGATACATATATACATAAAAATTTCAAGAAAATCGCCTATCGCATCATCAAAGAAACCGCACAACAAAAGGATTAACGCATAAGGAACGCCCGCAAAATTGCGGGCGTTCCTTATGTGAATATATTTGTCAGAAGTTTATCTGTTTGCTGCGCATGCCGACGGACAAAACAAGGCCTGTGGCCATCATACAGGCGAGGGTCGAGGATCCTCCGTACGATATGAATGGAAGAGTGATGCCGGTAACCGGCATAATTCCCATCGTCATGGCGATATTTTCAAAGATTTGAAACCCGAACATCCCCACAAAGCCCACGGCAATCAGGGCACCGTAGAGATCGATCGCATCTCTGGCAACGCGGGTAAAGCGCAACAGCAACAAAGATAATAGGACAATCAAAACACAGGCTCCGAGCATTCCGAGTTCTTCACAGACGACGGCAAAGATAAAGTCAGACTTGGCAACGGGGATGAATTCCAGTTGCTTTTGTACGCCTTGGAACAGGCCCTTGCCGAAAAAGCCTCCCGAGCCGATGGCAACCTTGGAATAAAAGACTTGGCGGGTCGCTTCGATTGTCAAATCGTCGGGATGCAAGAATGCGACGATACGCATCTTTTGGTGGTCGGCCATGAACAAGAAGACGATAGGCATCAACAGTGTGACGCCGGCGGCACATTTTGCAAACAGCTTGTAGTCGATACCGGCGTAAAATATCATGCTGACCCAGATGGCGCCGAAGACGATGGCGCTGCCCAAATCTTCCTTCAGAGTTATGAGTATGAACGGCGCACCGTACAGAAAGGCCATCGCCACGCCCTTGAAATCGGAAAGTTTATTGCGATTGCGGGAAAGAAACATCGCCATCAACAGAACAAATGTGATCTTTACAAATTCAGAAGGCTGTATCGTGGTAGGAATTCCGGGAATCTTGATCCAGGAAAGCGCCCCATACTGCTCTTGACCGAGCCCGGGCACATATACGAGCAACAGGAAAATCAGAGATCCGATGTAAAGCTGTTTTTCGTAAGCGCAGTAAGCCTTATAATCTATAAAAACGAGAAAAAACACAGCTCCGAGTCCGAGGATGTAAGCTGCGGTCTGTACCACCATATCTCTTTTGATCTGAAATTCACCTGTCCAGGATACACTCGCGATCATCACGACACTGATTACAGCCAATATGCCGATCAAAGCGAGGATTTGCCTGTCCAAATTCTTCAGAAGGTTCCCAAAGTACTTCATAGTTTCCCCTTTGCACTTGACATTAGTATACATAAAACATTATAATATTAACGTATGATTATAGCAAGATTTATATAAAAAAACAGAAAAGGAGGTGTTTCAATGAATGGAATTGTGATCATTGTAGGAATTGTCGCATTGGCCATAGGGCTATTGATTGGATATATTATACGAAAGTCAGTTGCAGAGAAAGCGATAGGAAGTGCGGAACAATTTGCCAAAAATCTGATCCTGGATGCTGAAAATAAATCCGAGACGATTAAAAAAGAGATTACACTCGAAGCTAAAGAAGAAGCGCATCGAGTGCGAAGCGAAGCTGAACGGGAAGCGCGTGAACGCAGAGCGGAAATACAGCGTTCCGAAAAGCGATTGATTCAGAAGGAAGAAACAATCGACAGAAAGCTCGAAAATATTGAAAGAAAAGAAGAGAGCATTTCCAAGAAGGAACAGGCGATCATCGAGAAAAACAAGGAAATTGACGGCTTTATCGAAAAACAAATCCGTGAACTTGAGCGTATCTCGGGATATTCCGTCGAAGAAGCCAAGGCGCTGCTCTTGTCTAACTGCGAAAAGGAAGTACGTCACGAAGCATCAGTGATGATCAAGGAAATCGAGAGTAAGGCTAAGGAAGAGGCAGACAAGAAGGCAAAGGAGATCATCACAGGAGCCATTCAGCGTTGTGCCGCCGATCACGTGGCGGAGAGCACCGTATCGGTTGTGCCGCTGCCCAACGATGAAATGAAGGGCAGAATCATCGGCAGAGAAGGCAGAAATATTCGCTCCATCGAGACGATGACGGGTGTGGAACTCATCATCGACGATACGCCTGAAGCCGTTATCCTGTCGGGTTTCGATCCGGTCAGGAGAGAAATTGCCAGAGTCGCACTCGAGAAGCTGATTGTAGATGGACGTATCCATCCGGCAAGAATCGAGGAAATGGTCGAGAAGGCCGAGAAAGAAGTCAACACTATCATCAAGGAAGAAGGCGAACAGGCTACATTCGAGGTCGGCATTCACAACTTGCATCCTGAGTTGATCAAGATGATCGGCAGGCTGAAATACCGAACATCCTACGGACAGAATGTACTCAAGCATTCCGTGGAGGTAGCTCATTTGGCAGGCCTAATGGCCGGAGAGCTGGGACTGGATATAAAGCTGGCCAAGCGTGCGGGTTTGTTGCATGACATCGGCAAGGCACTCGATCACGAGGTCGAAGGAACGCATGTGGATATCGGTATAGATGTCCTGAGAAAGTATAAGGAATCCGAGGCGGTCATCGATGCGATGGCAGCGCATCACGGAGATTATGAAGCGAAGAACGCGGAGGCAGTTCTCGTAGCGGCGGCGGATGCCCTTTCGGCAGCAAGACCGGGCGCAAGACGAGAAACATTGGAAACGTATATCAAGAGACTGCAAAAGCTTGAAGAATTGGCTAACACCACACCGGGTGTGGACAAATCATTTGCAATTCAGGCCGGCAGAGAGATCAGAGTCATTGCCAAGCCTGAGGTCGTCAACGACGAAGAGATTATCTTCCTCGCAAGAGAACTTTCCAAGAAGATCGAATCTGAACTCGAATATCCGGGACAAATTAAGATCAATGTCATAAGAGAAACGCGTGCAGTGGAATACGCGAAGTAATCACATAGAGTTATACAGAAAAAAACGGACGACGTTACAACGTCGTCCGTATCTGATTTTTTGGGTTCTATTTCAAAAGATTGTTGCCGCTCATCTCGCCGGGGACCTCCAGTTCCATCAGCGTCAGCAGCGTAGGAGCGATATCTGCCAGTTTACCTCCGTCCTCAAATTCGCGAGGCCGGTTGGCGATATGAACGAGAGGAACCGGGTTAAGAGAGTGCGCCGTGACGACGTTGCCCTCGTCGTCGATCATCTCATCGGCATTGCCGTGATCTGCCGTGAGCAGAATTTGGCCGCCTACGGCAAGCATCTTGTCGACAATCTTCGCTACGCAGCTGTCAACCGCTTCCACGGCTTTACGGGCGGCTTCCATGATGCCGGTGTGTCCGACCATATCGGCATTTGCGAAGTTGAGGATGATGAGATCGTACTTGTTTTCGTCAATCTTTTTCAAAACCGCGTCGGTGACTTCGTAAGCGCTCATTTCCGGCTTGAGATCGTAGGTGGCAACGGAAGGTGATGGAATCAGAAGTCTGTCTTCGTTCCTGTTAGGAGCTTCGATGCCGCCGTTAAAGAAAAACGTTACATGGGCATACTTTTCCGTCTCCGCGATTCGCAGCTGTGTGAGGCCGAGAGCGGCGATGTATTCGCCCAGTGTATTCTTCAGAGACTGAGGTGGGAAGGCGACCGCGACATTCGGCATCTGTGCGTCGTATTGCGTCATGCAGACGTAGAAGAGATTTTTACATATCTTTTTCCTTTGGAATCCGTCGAAATCATTCGCCACCAAGGCACGCGTAATCTGTCGGGCGCGGTCGGGCCGGAAGTTGAACATGATGACGGCGTCATTGTCGCCAAGCAGAGCAACGGGGCTGCCATCCTTTTGCACGACAGTCGGGAGGACAAATTCATCGTTCTCGTCGCGCGCATAGGCGTTCTCCACGGCAGCAACGGCGGTATAGGATGTCAAGCCGCTGCCGCAAGTGATGGCGTCATAGGCTTTCTCGATTCGTTCCCAGCGCTTGTCCCTGTCCATCGCATAGTAGCGTCCTGAGACGGTGGCAACAGCGCCGCAGGAATTCCGCATGTGTTCTTCCAATTTTTCTATGTAGCCGATGGCGCAGCGAGGCGGCACATCTCTTCCGTCGAGAAAGCAGTGGACGTATACTTCCGTAAGATCGTGTTCTTTGGCAAGATCAAGCAGGGCGAGCAGATGAGTCAAATGGCTGTGTACTCCGCCGTCCGAGACGAGACCCATCAGGTGAAGCGCGGAGTGATGTTTCTTCGCGTGATCAATTGCTTGCAGGAGGGTTTCATTCGTGAAAAATTCACCGTCTTCAATTTCCTTGGATATCTTTGTCAATTCCTGATAGACAATGCGTCCGGCACCGATGTTCAGATGTCCGACCTCTGAGTTGCCCATCTGCCCTTCGGGAAGACCGACGGAGAGACCGCTCGCTGCCAACTGCGTGTGTGGATAAGTGGCGAATATGCGGTCGAGATTCGGTGTCTCCGCCTGAAGAATAGCGCTCTGCGTGCGCTTGTCATTGAGCCCGAATCCGTCCAAAATCATCAGCATCGTTGGCCTGTCTTTTATATTCATAGCATACATACCTCTTCTCTGTTGTTGTAATAATATATTGCAGAAGTATTTTCTGCACTGATATCAATTATAGCATTTTTTTAAAACAAAACATATACAGGCACGGCTTTTTTTTGATATAATAAGAAGATAATTGACTTACGGAGGGACAAGATGGGGAGAAAGAGTTTTTTGAGGGGAGCCGCTGTATTGGGGGTGGCGGGACTGCTCACACAGATACTTGGGGCTGTATTTCGCATTCCCCTTGCCAATATCATCGGCACTGATGGCATGGCATATTATCAGACAGCGTATCCCGTTTACATATTTCTGTTGGTATTCTCGACAAACGGTGCACCTGCGGCGATTTCCAAGATGACATCGGAGCGCATCGCACTGGGCAGGTATGCGGAAGCACATAAGGTGTTTCGTCTTTCCTTTGTGTTTATGTCAGCGTTCGGACTCATCTGCTTTTCGGCTTTGTTCTTCGGAGCAGAAGTTATCGTAAACGCCCTGGGAAATGAAGGGGCGTATTATTCTGTGGTCGCGATTGCGCCTGCACTGCTGTTTGTTCCTATTATGTCTGTATTTCGCGGATATTTTCAAGGAATGCAGGAGATGGTACCTACTGCACTTTCGCAGGTCATTGAACAATCCGTCAGAGTGGCGACCGGACTTTCGCTGGCCGTAATCCTTCTGCCGCGGGGCGTTGAGATAGCTGCGGCAGGCAGCAGTCTCGGCGGAAGCATCGGGCCTGTCTTCGGTGTCGTCGTGATTACAGTGATTTATCTAATCAGAAAAAAGAATATTTTCTTCCGTATTGAAAGCGATAAATCGAACGAACAGGAAAGCGCAGGCAGCATCATCAAGACGCTGGCGATTATCGCGATTCCTATTACAATAGGTGTTTCGATACAACCGATCATGAATCTGGGTGACGCTATCTTCGTTATGAACAGATTGCAGGATGCAGCGGGTTTCGGTTACAGTGCTTCAAAAGATCTCTACGGAGCGCTGACAGGCTTTGCCGCTCCGATTATAAATATTCCGATGGCAATGGCGCTTTCGATGGCACTCTCTATGGTGCCGGCGGTCGCTGCTGCCAAGAGCGCAGGCGATACGGAGGCGCTGAACAGCAACATCAATTTAGGGCTGAGAACATCGATGATTATCGGAGTGCCGTGCAGTTTTGGCTTAATGGTGATTGCGGAGCCGATTATGTTGCTCTTGTTCCCATTGCAGGTTGAATCCTCTGCGATTTCTTCCACCTGTCTCTTACTGCTTGCGGCAGGTACTGTCTTTCTGTGTATCGCCCAGACGATGGCAGGCATACTGCAGGGACTCGGTAAGTTGTCCGCATCGGTGTGGGGTATCTTGGCCGGCTTTGTCGTCAAGTGCCTGTTGACATACATCCTGACAGGGATTCCTTCACTGCACGTCAAAGGTGCGGCCATAGCGACATCGATAGCCTATCTGACAATCGCAATCGTTAACTTTGGCGCCGTGAAACGCTATACGGGTATTAAGTTTAACTTCAATCTCAGCGTGGTGAAACCGATTGCGGCGGGTCTCGCGATGTCCGTTGCCGTCATCGCCGTGTACAAAGTATGTCTCGGCATGCTCGGCAATTCCCTGTCTGTCATCCTCTCAATCGGCGTCGGGGCCTGCGTATACACTGTTGCCCTTATCAAACTCAATGCAGTGACCGAATCGGAAATTAAGGCATTTCCTAAGGGTAACAAACTCGTCAGCCTGCTCAAGAAAACAAAACTGTTGTAACGATGGTGATGTATTATGAAATGGACGGAAAAACAAAGAGAAGCGATAGAAACGAGGAATAAGAACATTCTCGTTGCGGCCGCCGCGGGTTCCGGAAAGACGGCGGTACTTGTCGAACGAATCAAGAAATTGATAATTGACGACGGTGTTTCGATCGACCGCATGCTGATTGTAACATTTACAAACGCGGCGGCCGCTGAGATGAAGGAGAAAATTGTAGATGCAATCATTAAGCAGATCGCGCAAGTACCGGAACAGGCGCGGCTTCTGCGAAAGCAGCTTGACATAATCTACAAAGCAAATATNNCTTTGCGTTGGAGGTAATCCGGCGCTATTTTCACGTAATCGATATCGACCCCTCATTCCGCGTATGCGATGAAGCTGAGGGAGAAATTTTAAAAACACAAGCAGTTGACCTTCTTTTTGATGAATACTTTGAAAAGAAGGACAATCGCTTTTTTGATTTTTTGGACCGCTATGCCGGCGCCAAGAATTTCGAGAATGTCAAGAGGATGGTCATGAGTGCCTACGATAAGCTGCAGAGCATACCCGAGCCTTACGATTGGCTCGATGATCATATTGAGGCATTCAACTGTGACGTGACAGAGTTTGTAAAATCCGATTTGTATAAGATACTGATGGAGGAGACTGTCACGGCTTTGCAGAATGCAGCCGAATACTATAGAGGAGCGGCGGAATTGCTGGCTGCGGAGGGTTGCGATCTGTTGGCAGCGAAGGTGATTGCGGAAGAGGACGCCTGCCGTGAGGCGGCAGAGGCAGCGCTTACGGGCGGATATGCGGCGGCGAGCGCTGCTGTGGAAGCATTNNCGGTCAGACTCGTGGCAACAAAAGTTGAAAAGGAGGCTTACAATGCCATCAAGGATGCGGTCAAAGAGCTTCACGGACAGGCTTCAAATACAGTCAAGCAACTGCGAAGCGAATTTTTCGCCTATTCACTTGAGGAATATGTCTCCGAGCTGAACGCGATTTACCCCTCCGCTTTACTGTTCCGAGAGCTGATCCTGCGCTATCGCGATTTGTATAAAGCGCAGAAGCAGGAGAAGAACGTCATAGACTTCGCGGATATCGAGCACTGTGCATTGGAGATTTTAAAGGACGAGAGTGTAGCTGCCGAATACAGACAGAAATTTGAATATATCTTTATTGACGAATATCAGGACTCCAATCTGATACAAGAGACCCTTGTAGAGCGCATCAAGCGTGATGACAATCTGTTTATGGTCGGCGATGTCAAACAATCGATCTACAAATTTCGCTTGGCCGAGCCGGAATTGTTTATGCGGAAATACGAAACCTTTAAAGCTGCTGTCGGCGGAAACGACACCAAGATCGATCTCAATATGAATTTCAGAAGCAAGGGGGGCGTTATTTCATTTATCAACGACCTGTTTGCGGCCTCGATGGCGGGCTATGATGCCGATGCGGCACTGTATCAAGGCGTCTCTTACACAGGGGAATTGGACTATGAGACGGAGTTGCACATCGTCTGTAAGGCTGACGAGGAGATTGTGCTGTCCGACGAGGTGGCTGAGCTCAAGAGTGCGGAGAAGGAGGCAATCATCGCCGCCGCTCTTATAAACGATAACCTGGGGAAGCTGATTTACGATGTAAAACTTCAGGCGGAACGTCCGCTCCAAAAGAAAGATATAGTAGTCCTGATGCGCGCCACTCGCGGCACTGCCGAAGTCTTCAGAAAGACTTTGGAAACCTTCGATATAGACGCACATGTCGACGACAACGACGGTTACTTCGATACAGTAGAGATTGAACTCTTTCTCAATTTGCTCAGGATAATCGACAACAAGCGGCAGGATGTGCCTCTGATCGGTACGCTTCATTCGATTATCTTTGATTTCTCGGCCGATGAGCTTGCGGAGGTGCGTTTGTTCAAAAAAGACGGCTCGTACTTCGATGCCTTCTGTGCATATGCCGAAGAGGAAAACGGCTTGGCACAGAAGTGCCGTGCGGCCTTGGAACAAATTGCGAAGTGGAAGTCACTTGCCAACGCACTGCCGTTGCCTGAGCTTTTATGGCGCTTAATGCAGGAGACGGGCCTGTACCTTTATATTGGCGCTATGCCTGCGGGTGAGCAGCGTCTGGCGAATCTGCGTGCGATGATAGACAAGGCGGAAGCTTTCACAGAAAGTCATACCGGCGGAATATATGAATTTCTTTTACACATTGAAAGGATGCGTTCCCGTAAAGTGGCGGTGCCGCAGGTCAGATTAATCTCAGAAAATGATGATGCGGTAAGGATTATGACGGTACATAAGAGCAAGGGCCTCGAATATCCTATTGTTATCGTTGCTGGATTGGGCAGGAGATTTTATCGCGGCAAGGAAGAAGGTCTGACCTTGCACAAGGATATCGGTGTCGGTTTGACGCTCGTAAACCGCGCACAGCATTGGAAAAAGAAGACGCTTACACAAAAGCTGATTGAGCGCAAGCAGCAGCAAGAGGATGCAGACGAGGAACTGAGAATCTTGTATGTGGCCTGTACACGGGCGATGGACAAGTTGATCCTCTTAGGTTCTTTAAATAAGAATGAAGAGGATATCGTGCGCAAAATATACGGAAATGCAGCCGATATCAACAGCGCCGGCTGTTATTTGGATGTTGTCATTCCTGCTGTGTACGGCAAGGTGAAGACGGTGTTTCATTCGCATGATACCATCCCCGGGATTAATATCGGCAATCGGAATGCACAGCGCGATATTGTGATCTCGGAGGCTCAGATAACGGATACGGAGTTGTATAAGGAAATCGACAGGCGTCTTTCTTATATCTACCCTTACGAAAAGCAGTTGGCGATGAAGTCGAAGTATTCCGTCACAGAGCTCGTAACAGGAGGCAGAGATGACGGATTGAAAGCAGCCTCTCTGGATGTTCCGCTCTTCTTGACGGGAAAGAAGGGGTTCAGCGCAGCTGAAAAAGGCGTAATCTATCATAAAATCATTGAGCTGCTCGACTTTGCAGAGGCGCGAGACGTCTTCGAACGCGACGGTGAAGAAGAATTAATCGCATATATTAAAGAATTGATACTATCAATGTCAGTTAAAGAAATCCTGATTGAAGATGAAGCAAAGCAGGTCGATGCATCTAAGATTGCCGAATTCATCGTTTCGGACCTCGGTCGGCGTGCGGCCGGCGCGCAACGCAGAGGGAAGTTGCGTAAAGAAGTGCCTTTTGTACTCAAGGTAACACGTGACGGTTGCGAGACACTGGTGCAGGGGGTGATAGACTGTTGGTTTGAGGAAGAGGACGGAGCGGTACTGATAGATTACAAGACAAGTCGAATTACGGATATTGCAGATGATGCGGCGGAAGCAATGAGAGAATTGTATAAAGGGCAAATCGATTTTTACAGTCGTGCGATTGAAGAAATCAAAGGTATTCGCGTCAAAGAAAAATACTTGTATCCGATCGGCCTTTCACAGGCGATAGAGTTGTAGAAAAAAACTGCATAAACATAAAAAAGGAGGGGCGATTGCCCCTCTTAATTTTGGTGCGTTTTAAACTTGTTTTTATACAATGCCCTGAGCCATCATAGCTGCAGCGATCTTCTTGAAACCTGCAATGTTTGCGCCGGCTACGAGATCGTACTTGCCATAATATTCCTTGGAAGCTTCTGCACAGCTCTTGTGGATGTTAACCATGATGTTGTGGAGCTGCTCATAAACCTGTTCGTGGGAGAATACAGTGTGACCTGCGTTCTGACCCATTTCGATACAGGATGTAGCTACGCCACCTGCGTTTGCAGCCTTGGAAGGACCAACGATGATGCCGCCGTCCTGCATGATCTTGAGAGCTTCGTTCGTGGAGGACATGTTGGAACCTTCGCAAACGAACTTAACTTTTCTTGCAACGAACGACTTCGCATCTTCTTCTCTGATTTCGTTCTGTGTAGCGCATGGGATGTACAGATCTGCGTCAACTTCCCAAGGTTTCTTTCCTGGGATGAACTTAGCTCCCGGGAACTTGTCTGCATAAGGAGCGCAGATGTTCTTGCCGGAAGCTCTGAGCTCGAGGAGATAATCAACCTTTTCTCTGGTGTTGATACCGGCTTCGTCAAGGATGTATCCGTCCGGACCGGAGATTGTGATCAGCTTAGCGCCGAGGTCCATGAGCTTCCATGCAGTACCCCAGGATACGTTACCGAATCCGGAGATAGCAACTGTCTTACCCTTGAGCTCTTCGCCGTTAGCCTTGAGCATTTCTTCAGCAAACCAAACAATACCGAAACCTGTAGCTTCTGTTCTGCCCAGGCAGCCGCCGTAAGAGAGGCCCTTACCTGTGAGAACGCCTTCATATCTGTCAACGATTCTCTTGTACTGTCCGAACAGGTAGCCGATTTCTCTTGCTCCAACACCGAGGTCGCCTGCAGGAACGTCTGTTGTAGGACCAATATGTCTGTAGAGTTCAGTCATGAATGCCTGGCAGAAACGCATGATTNNGCTGTTCTTGAAAATCTGTTCAAAGCCGAGGAACTTGATGATTCCCGGATATACGTTTGGAGCGAATCTGAGACCGCCTTTGTAAGGTCCGATTGCACTGTTGAACTGATATCTGTAACCCTTGTTTACCTGAACCTTGCCCTGGTCGTCAACCCATACTACTCTGAAAGTAATACCTCTTTCAGGCTCAACCAATCTCTCCAGGAGAGCGGCTTCTTCGTACTCCGGATGAGCATCCATAACAGGTGCCAGAGAGTGAAGAACTTCTTCTACAGTCTGATGAAATTCTACTTCGCCCGGGTTGTTCTGTTNNATTATCTCCTCTTTTCTGTTTATTTTTCATGTCCCGGCTTTCTGCCGTGACTAAAAACTCATACACATAAATTATACTGCTTCACAATTTTTTAGTCAACAGAAAGTAGGAAAAAACTCTTTATTTTCCCAATTAACATTGTTCATCGGCTTCGGGGCAAAACGAGCATTAATATCGCAGTATCGGTATTGCAATGCGCAAAAGGGCGGTAAAAGCGGAAAATGCAGGCAAAGCACATTGCAAAACCCGCCTTTTGTACGGCGCGGCAATTTTGCCTTTTCTGTGAAAATTGTTGCCAAAGACTTGCTCTTAGGGATATAATAGATATGTATGCGCAATATCTGACGTACAAAAAAATTTTCAGAAAATTTTCAGAAAAGAGAGGTGAAAGTCGTGGATCCCTTACCGAGTAGATCGCGAGACAACAAAGACTTTATTTTAAATTTCCCGACTTTCGCGTGGACTTTTGCGCCTGTGTCGGGAAAATACCGGGAAGAGAGGTATTTGACCAATGGAGAAAGAAAAAACATTTGAAGAGGTTTTTGCTGAATTGGCAGCGCTTCTTGAAGAACGAAAATTCAAGGCTGCACGCGATATCCTTCTGGAGTATAATGCGGTTGAGATAGCCGAGTATCTGGAGGAGATTCTTGATGCGGTCGGGATTGACAAAGCGGTCATCCTGTTCCGCATGCTGCCGAAGGATATCTCTGTCGATGTGTTCGCCTATCTGCCGATTGACGATCAAGTAGAGATTATCAACAGTATCACAGATAAGGAAATAGATTACATTTTAACTGAGATGGATTTCGACGATATGATCGACGTCCTCGAAGAATTGCCGGCCAACGTGGTTGACAAGATTATAGGCAAAGCATCGCGTGAAAAGCGGTTGCTTATCAATACATTTTTGAATTATCCGAGCGACTGCGCGGGCAGTATCATGACCCCGAATTACATCAGTCTCGGAGCGGATTTCAGCGTCAAAGAGGCCCTCACATATATCAAGAGCGTGGGCATGGATTCCGAGACTATTTATACGTGCTATGTCAAAGATCCGGGGCGCAGACTCATCGGCATCGTCTCGCTGAGGACGCTCGTTGTATCGGACGACTCGCTTCTGGTCCGCGACATAATGCGCGACGACTACGTAGCCGTCAATGTCTATGAAGACCAAGAGATGGTTTCGGAGGTATTTAAAAAATACGACTTTTTGGCGATCCCCGTCGTAGACAATGAAAACCGCCTCGTAGGTATCATCACAATCGATGATATCCTCGATGTTATCGAAGAAGAGAACACCGAGGACTTTGAGAGAATGGCAGGTATTCTTGACGCTTCCGACAAGAGCTATCTTGATACAGGTGTATTGCACAATGTGAAGACGCGTTTACCGTGGATTTTGGTGCTTATGATATCTTCTATGATTACCGGACTGATTATCACCAAATTTGAGGTTGTATTGTCACAGGTCATCGTGCTGGTCGCATATCTGCCTCTCTTGATGGGAACGGGAGGAAATACGGGTTCGCAGGCGTCGACGCTCGTAATCCGCGGAATAGCACTCGGTGAATTGGAACCATCCGATGCGGCCAAAGTAATGTGGAAAGAGATGAGGGTCGGTATCGGTATCGGCGTGGTCGTATCGATTTTAAATTTCGCCAAGATATGCTTTCTTGACGGAGAATCGGTCATGATTGCTCTTACCGTCAGCGTGGCCATATTGGTTATCGTAACATTTGCCAAGGTTGTCGGCAGCATGCTGCCGATTGCAGCCAAAAGAGTCGGTATAGACCCGGCACTTATGGCAACACCGATGATTTCATCCATTACCGATATGGCATCCGTGGCAACTTATTTTTTGCTGGCAGGCTTACTTTTGGGGCTGTAATTCTTTTTACAGCGGAAGGAATTGCTTTATGCAAGGTATAATAGACAAAAATTATGTTCATACTGTCATCAAGGAACGCAGAAGGGACATACATAAAGGAGATTGCGGAAGAGTTCTGATCATCGCAGGATCGGAAGGAATGATGGGAGCGGCGATTCTTTGCGCGCGCGGTGCTTTAAGAAGCGGAGCGGGTCTTGTGACCGCAGCTGTTCCCGAGAAACTTTTCACTATCATACAGGCGGCTCAGCCCGAAGCGATGTGTATGCCGCGGACGCTTTCCGAAATTTCGGCTTGTGATGTCAATCGTTTTGATGCGATTGCCATCGGTCCGGGAATAAGGGAGGCAGAAGAAAATGAACAAATTTTAACATTTCTGTTTGAATGCTACAAAGGCACTCTGGTCGTAGATGCGGATGGCCTCAATATCGTTGCGCACAAAAATTTGTTGCCGTTGATGAGGGCGAGTAAACCGCATACCATAGTGACGCCGCACATGGGGGAAGCGGCCCGACTCTTGGGCATGAATACAGAGGAAATGTACAAGCAAGCTCGCACAGATACTGTGCAACTTATAGCGGAAGCTACGGGAGGCATCGCAGTGCTTAAAGGGCATGAGACGCTGGTAGCAAGCGATAACGGCGACACATATATTAATACCACAGGGAATCCCGGTATGGCCACCGGCGGATCGGGAGATGTCCTGACCGGCGTGATTTCGAGTCTTGCGGCGCAAGGCTTTTCACCGGAAAATTCTGCGAAGGCGGGGGTATTCCTTCACGGAAGAGCGGGCGACATCGCTGCCGATCGACTTTCCGAATACGGCATGATATCGGGCGATATCGCAAGCATGTTGCCTCTCGCTTTCAGAGAAATATTGAATAACTGAAACGAGAACTTGATAAAGGGGACAGAGTGAGATGATAAAAAAAGGCGATTTGTATTTCGCTGATTTAAGTCCTGTCGTCGGCTCTGAACAAGGCGGAGTGAGACCCGTGCTTGTGGTCCAAAATGATGTGGGCAACAAATACAGCCCGACAGTTATAGCTGCCGCTATAACCAGCCGTCTCGGCAAAAGTCGCCTGCCTACGCATATCGAGGTTCCCCGTTCCTCATGCAAACTGGAACGGGCAGACTTCGGTCTGGCACATGATTCCGTAATATTGCTGGAGCAGATACGGACAATTGACAAACGCCGGCTGAAAGAAAAAATGGGACGGCTCGATAATGAGCTTATGCGGAAGGTAAATGATGCGATAACTATAAGCTTCGGTCTGGCTGATCCGCCTGCCGGCAATGAGACTGCTGAAGAAACCAATGAAAACTGGCTTGGTATAGCGGATACAAGCGCCACGGGCTGATGCAGAATATGCTTCGGATAACATGACATAGTTTTTTAATTTATATTTGCTAAATTATACTTGATTTAATTATTAAGCGGATGTAAAATATATAAAGAATTATGTTTCGCTGTCAGAGCGACAAAGAATGATTTGGGAGTGTATTTATATGGCATTGGTTACGACAAAAGAAATGTTCAAAAAAGCTTACAACGGCGGTTACGCTGTAGGCGCATTCAATATCAACAACATGGAAATAATCCAGGCAATTACCGAAGCCGCTTCAGAAAACAAATCACCCGTTATTTTACAGGTTTCCGCCGGAGCGCGCAAATATGCAAAACACGCGTATCTTATGGCTCTTGTCGAAGCGGCTGTAAAAGACACGGGAATCGATCTTGCGCTTCATCTCGATCACGGAGAAGATTTTGAGATCTGCAAAGCATGTATCGACGGTGGCTTTACATCCGTTATGATTGACGGTTCCAAGCATAATTTTAAGGATAACATAGAGATAACAAAAAAAGTCGTCGATTATGCTCATGCGCACGGCGTGGTGGTCGAAGGCGAGCTCGGCAAGCTGGCCGGAGTTGAAGACGATGTGAATGTCAGTGAAGACGACGCCATGTATACAAATCCTGAGGAAGTAGAAGAATTTGTCACAAAAACCGGAGTCGATTCGCTTGCAATAGCAATAGGGACAAGCCATGGTGCTTTTAAATTCAAAGGCGAGCCGCGTCTGCGTTTCGACATACTCGAAAAAATAGCGAAGCTGCTCCCGGGTTTCCCGATCGTTCTGCACGGCGCCTCTTCGGTCATACCCGAACTGGTTGACGAAATTAACGCTTACGGCGGTAAAATGGACGGCGCTCAGGGAGTTCCCGAAGTAATGCTGCGCCGTGCCGCTTCAATGGCGGTCTGCAAGATAAATATAGATTCGGATATAAGGCTCGCGTTCACTGCCGGCGTCAGACGCGTATTCGCCAAAGAACCCGAAGTATTCGACCCTCGCGGGTATCTGAAAGTTGCCCGCGAGGAAGTTAAAAAAATGGTGACGCATAAAATCGCAAATGTGCTCGGTTCAAACGGCAAAGCATAAAATTTTGTGTCATGAAATGGTCGGAAGAAATCAGTGTCAGTTGTCATGATACTGATATAAACGGTATAGTCAGGCCTTCACCGATATTGCGGTATATGCAGGAAGCGGCTAATCTGCAGCTGCATAACCTGGGCCCGTCCAACGAATACCTGCGCGAAAACGGTATGGCTTTTATATTGGCCCGCGCCGATATGCGGTTGTACAAACCTCTTTATGCATATGATAAAATTATTGCGCAGAGCTGGGCCTGCGACAGCAATCTTACGTCGTTTTATCGCTGCGGCAGAGTATTAAAAGACGGTGAGACGGCAGCGGATCTCGTTTCGGTCTGGGCTTTGCTTGATATAAAAACCAGGCGTTTTAAAAGGGCATCGGAAATCAAACCGAATTTTGAAACAGACGAAATGCTCAGACCCGACTTTCATATCCGGATGCCACGCGATATAAAGTTTGCTTCAGCCGGCGAACGACGTATAAGTTACAGCGATGTCGATCTCAACCGTCATATGAACAACACGAACTATCCCGACATGCTGTGCGATTATATAGACGACATGTCGGGAAAGCGCCCGGTTTCGATTACGATTAATTTTCTGTCGGAAGCGGCAATCGGTGAAACTGTCAGAGTAAATATTGCGAAATCGGGCAGCATTTATTATTTCAGGACCGAGAAGCAAAACGGAGCAATCGGAATTGATGCGATACTGGAACTGACGCAGATCTGAAGAAAGCAGGTTTGGTTATGCCTGATGACGCATTAATTGCAATAATATCCGATGACATGATTTTTGCGCGGATGCTTGTTCTGGAACTTGCACGTAAAAATTTACAGGCCTCGGTCTTACAATCGATTGATATTCCGCGCGATAAATACGGGCTGTATATCGCGGATGCCGATTTTATCGATGCAAAACAAGCGGAACTGCTGGCAGATGAAAACAATATAATCTTCTATTCATACAGGAGCCAGGAAAAAGACGCCGACAAAAAAAACGTTGTATGGCTGACACGGCCGTTTTTCATAACTGATTTTATATCCGCTGTTATAAACATGCTGTCCGGTGAAAAGAGGGAGAAGAGTGTCCCGGAAGACAACCGGACCGTACAGCCCGAGCAAAGACAGCTCCTGCTCAAAGGGAACTGTATTGTCAGTTACGGCGGAAAGAATTTAATACTTACAAAACGTGAATATGAACTGCTCGAATATCTGTATAAAAACCGGGGACGCGCCGTATCGCGCAGCGAAGCGATAACCGGTGTCTGGAATTATGAGTTTACGGGCAATACAAACGTTGTCGATGTCTACATCCGTTATCTGCGTGAAAAGCTTGATGAAGCTGTCGGCAATAAGCTTATTTATACAGTAAGAAACAAAGGATACATGATAAAATAATGACACGTACAGCCGACGGCGGTTATATTATACCCGCTTTTGTCGATATGCATTGCCATCTGCGGGAGCCGGGTTTTGAGTATAAAGAAGATATCGAAAGCGGAACCGCTGCGGCAAAAGCCGGCGGATACCGCGCCGTTGTGGCAATGCCCAATACCATGCCGGTCGCCGATAATATCGCAACGCTGCAATATATAAAAAAAAGAGCTGCGGAAGCGGGACACTGCGCCGTTTATCCCGCGGCTGCGATCACGGTCGCGGAAAAAGGCGAAACTCTTTGCGATTTCGCGGCTCTTGCCGCGAACGGAGCCGTTGCGTTTACCGACGACGGCAGGCCGGTAGAAAACCCGGCTGTCATGCTTGAGGCAATGAGGCGCTGCGCCGGGCTCGGACTTCTGATCATCTCGCACTGCGAAGAGACAAGACTTTCGGCGGGCGGCGTTATAAACGAAGGAGTGGCATCGCGGCGTCTCGGTCTGCGCGGCATACCGAATGCAGCCGAAGATATTATGACCGCCCGCGATATCATACTGTCGGAGCTTACCGGATGCAGGCTGCATATAGCGCATGTCAGCACAAAAGGCAGCCTGCGGCTCATACGCGAAGCAAAAGCGCGCGGTTTAAAGGTTACCGCCGAAACATGTCCTCATTATTTTTCGCTGTGCGACGAAGACGCCGCCCGTATCGGCGTCAATGCAAAAATGAATCCCCCGCTTCGTTCCCGTGCCGACGTTGACGCCGTGATCGAGGCTATATGCGACGGGACGATCGACTGCATATCGACAGACCATGCGCCGCATACCGCGGAAGATAAGAGCGGAAGACCGGACACCGCTCCCAACGGCATTATCGGGCTGCAGACCGCTTTTGCGGCTGCGGTTACATATCTGGTTCGTCCGGGCTATATAACGCTTGACAGGCTCTGTGAACTGATGTCGAAGAATCCGGCGAAAATAATCGGAGCAAAGATACCGGATATGTATATAACCGTTTACCCCGAACGGAAATTTATTTTTGATTCCGGTATGATATTGAGCAAATCAAAAAACTCTCCGTATATAGGTTATGAGCTTTTCGGTATGATAAAAAATGATTGAACAAAGAGGGTTATATGTCATTTGACCGTTTGATAGAAGCTGTTCTGAAAAAAGGAAATCCGGCAGTTCTCGGACTTGATCCGAAACCTGACTATATTCCGGAATTTCTGCGAAAAAAACACGCGATATCCGATGCCTTGTTCGAATTTAACAGAGGGCTTATTGACTGCTGTGCCGATCTTATCGCGGCTGTCAAGCCCCAGTCGGCATTTTATGAAATATACGGAACAGACGGGATCCGCGCGCTCGAAAAAACGATAAGTTACGCAAAAGACGCCGGTTTATATGTCATTCTTGATGCCAAACGCGGCGATATAGGATCACCAGCCGAAGCTTACGCCGAG
>DCTM01000059.1 GCA_002329565.1 Firmicutes bacterium UBA1440 | reverse complement strand
GGACATCAACCTGCTGCGCAAGCGGGTCGGCATGGTATTTCAAAAGCCGAACCCGTTTCCGATGACCATCTATGACAACATCGCCTTTGGGCCGCGCACACACGGCATTCGTTCCAAGGTCAGACTTGACGAGATTGTCGAACAATCCCTGCGCGACGCAGCCATCTGGGACGAGGTCAAGGATCGCTTGAACAAGAGTGCCCTCGGTATTTCGGGCGGACAGCAGCAGAGAATCTGCATTGCCAGAGCCTTGGCGGTCAAGCCGGAGGTCCTGTTGATGGACGAACCAACCAGCGCGCTCGACCCAATCTCGACCTCGAAGATAGAAGAGCTTGCCGTGCAATTAAAAAAAGACTATACTATTGTTATGGTAACGCATAACATGCAACAGGCAGTCAGGATATCGGACAGAACCGCGTTTTTCCTTTTAGGAGAGGTGATTGAATTCGGCAGGACGGAAGAGCTGTTTTCGATGCCGATCGACAAACGCACGGAAGATTACATTACGGGGAGGTTTGGGTGATGAGAAGTCGTCTTGATGAACAAATGGAAATTTTGAATGTTGAACTGATAAAAATGGGTGCAATGTGCGAAGACGCCATCGAGATGTCTATGAAGGCCCTGTTTGAACCGGACGATACCATTGTACAGCGTCTGTCCGATGCCGAAGAGGACTTGGACAAGAAGGAAAAGGAAATTGAAAGCCTATGTTTGAAGCTGCTGCTGCAACATCAGCCGGTGGCGAGCGATCTGCGGATGATCTCGTCGGCGTTGAAGATGATTTCCGACATGGAGCGCATAGGCGACCAAGCCTATGATATCGGGGAAATCAGTAGGTTTATTACAGGAGGGCATTCTGTCTGTGAGAGGACCATCCGCGAGATGGGCGAGGAGGCTGCCTCGATGGTCACCAAGAGCATCGACTCCTATGTGAAAAAGGATCTCGAGCTGGCCTACAGCGTCATGCGCGACGACGATAAAGTCGATGCCCTGTTCGACAAGACGCGCAAGGAAGTTATCGACACCATCGGCAAGGGTACAGCCGACGGCGAGATGTGTGCTGATTTTCTGATGGTGGCGAAGTATCTGGAGCGTATCGGCGATCACGCCGTCAATCTGGCGGAGTGGGTCGTGTTTTCGATCACGGGGAAACATTAAGTTCTCGAGGAGACAGCATATGATTTATGTTCTGGAAGATGATCGCAGCATCAGAGAGCTGGTTGTCTATACGTTAAACAATACAGGTATGCCTGCGCGTGGTTTTGAAAAACCGTCAGAATTCAAGAAGGCTGTTAAGGAGAAATTGCCTTCCCTTGTACTGCTCGATATTATGTTGCCCGAAGAGGATGGATTACAGGTGCTGCATTATCTGCGCTCCGGCAACGACACCGGCAACCTGCCGGTCATCATGCTTACTGCCAAGTCCACGGAATACGACAGGGTACTGGGACTTGACAACGGAGCCGACGATTATATTCCAAAGCCGTTTGGTATGATGGAACTGATTGCGCGTGTGAAGGCGCTGCTTCGACGCATACCCCGGGAGAACACAGAGTGTGAAGACTGCGAGTATAAGGCCGGAGATTTGCGAGTCTCTGTCTCCAAGCACAGTGTTACGGCAGCCGGCGAAGCAGTAATCCTCACACTGAAAGAGTTCGAACTTTTGGTTATGCTGATGAAGCACAAAGGTAAGGTGTTGACACGCGATCGTATCCTAAACGAGATTTGGGGTTATGATTTTGACGGTGAAAGTCGTACTGTAGATGTTCATATCAGAACCTTGCGCAGAAAGCTTGGGGATTGCGGCAATCTGATTGAAACAGTGCGTGGCATCGGCTATAAAATACCGGAGGACGCTATATGACGCGAAAGATATTTACTTCAATATTTGCGGTCGCTATCGCGGTCATGGCTGCCTCTTTTTTCTTAATTATGGGAGTGCTGCAGGACTACTACTACGAGGAGCATGCCGCACAGCTCAAAAACGATGCCGTATATATATCTCGGGGCATAGAAACTCAGGGACAGTCATATTTGGATCGCATTGAGCGCAACGGCAACCGAATCACTATTGTCGGAGACGACGGCAAGGTACTTTACGATAACGAGGCAAATCCCTCTGCCATGCCAAACCACGCCGATCGTGAAGAAGTGAAGGAGGCCTTGGCTGCGGGCAGTGGCACGAGCGAGCGCTATTCCGACACTTTGGCCGTGAAGACGTTCTATTATGCGGTGTTGCTG
The DNA here is from genome assembly GCA_002329565.1 of Firmicutes bacterium UBA1440. GTDB lineage: Bacteria > Bacillota > Clostridia > Peptostreptococcales > Anaerovoracaceae > UBA1440. The sequence continues at coordinate 3,345 of DCTM01000059.1, read as the reverse complement.
GATGATGGATCTGTCCTGCGTGTCTCCAACAGTTCGTTTACGACAGCGGCGTTGCTGAAAAATATCCTTTGGCCGACCCTGTTTGTTGTGCTGTTTGCGATATTGCTTTCTTTGTTGCTGGCCTCGCGACTCTCGCGGCGGATCGTGCTGCCGATCAATCACATCGATCTCGAACATCCGGGGGATCAAAACGAATACGAAGAGCTGACGCCCCTTTTGGCGCGCATCTCCGCCCAGAACAAGCAGATTCACCGGCAGATCGAGCAGATGACCGAGAAACAGGAGGAGTTCTCCGTCATCACCGAAAACATGAACGAGGGGTTGATCGTCATCGACAAAAAGGCCGGCATCGTCTCCTGCAATCAAAGCGCGGCCGATATTCTCGAGGTGGAGAAACCCGCCATGTATACGAGCGTTTTCGCCCTCAATCGCAAGGAGGCGTTTCGTACGGCGGCCGAGACGGCACTCGCAGGCCACCGTGACGAGCAGGAACTCTCCCTGCAGGGGCGTATCTATCAGCTGATCGCCAATCCGGTACTGCGTGACGGGCAGGTAGCGGGAGCCGTGCTCTTCATCCTCGATGTGACCGAAAAGGAGCAGCGCGACCACTTCCGCAGGGAATTTACCGCCAACGTCTCGCATGAGCTCAAGACGCCGCTGACCTCGATCTCCGGCTATGCGGAGATCATCCGCGACGGTATCGCCAAGGACGAGGACGTCAAGCCGTTTGCGGGTAAGATCTACGACGAGGCAGCACGGTTGGTGACTCTTGTCAACGATATTCTCAAGCTCGCGCGTTTTGATGAGGGTCTGATCGAGGAAGAAAAGGTCGATGTTGATCTGTATGCGCTGGCGGAGAGTGTCATGCGGCGGCTAACGGAGGAGGCCGCCAAGCGGGCAATCTCCATACGGGTCGAAGGGGAACGGGCCGTCGTCAGCGGCATCCCTTATATGCTGGACGAGATGCTGTTCAACCTGATCGAAAACGCCGTCAAGTACAACAAGGACGGGGGTAGCGTTGCGATCATCGTCTCGGCCGATCCCGTACAGGTCGTCGTGCGCGACAGCGGTATCGGCATCCCCGCCTACGAACGCAGCCGTATCTTCGAGCGCTTTTACCGGGTGGACAAGAGCCATTCCAAGGGCGTCGGCGGTACAGGGCTCGGCCTCTCGATCGTCAAACATTCCGCTGCTTATCACGGGGCTGCGATAACGCTCGAGAGCAGTGAAGGCGAGGGAACGGCGGTAGCTGTGACATTTTAACCGCATTTTTATCGGATAAAAACCTTGACAGAACCCTACTTTTGATATAAACTAATCTAGCGACTTTATGCAATTACAGAGGAGGTGGAACAAGTGGCAGCAGGTTCAAGAGTAAAAGTAACCCTTGCATGCACAGACTGCAAGCAGAGAAATTACAATACTATGAAGAATAAAAAGAACGATCCCGAGCGTATTGAAATGATGAAGTACTGCAAGTTCTGTAAGGATCATACTCTTCACAAAGAAACAAAATAGTTAAGGAGAAAGAAATATGGCGGATGGAAACAAAAAAGCCCCTTCGACTCCTAAAAAGCGGAGACCAAGTTTCAAAGAGACTTTCCGCGGCATTAAGATCGAAATGAAAAAGGTCGTATGGCCGACCAAGAAAGAACTTTCCTCATACACAGTTGTAGTTCTTGTTACATGTGCATTTTTTGCATTGGCATTTTGGGCCATTGACAGTGCTGTTTTAGTGGGACTGAAGGGAATTCTGGGTATCACTCTGTAAGAGGATGCTCGTATGTGGGCAGCGCAAGCTGCGAGATCGGAGCAAAGAAGGTACAATATGTCTGAATTGGAAAACAATCGTGAAAATCTTGATTTCGATGCCAAGCAGGAAGAACAGACGGAGGCCAAATGGTACGTCGTTCATACGTATTCCGGACACGAGAACAAGGTAAAAGTGAATATTGAAAAGATCGTAGAGAACAGAGGAATGCAAGATCTGATTCTCGATATTATTGTGCCTACAGAGGACAGAATAGAGATTAAAAACGGACAGCGCAAGGTTAAGACCAGAAAAATGTTCCCCGGTTATGTAATCGTTAAGATGGTTGTTACGAACGAATCATGGTATCTTGTACGCAACACACAAGGTGTAACGGGATTTGTAGGACATGGTTCTGAGCCTATTCCTCTCTCCGATGAGGAAGTCAGAAGAATGGGCATTGAAAAAATTTGGATTGACCTGAATGTAGACGTAGGTGACACGATCAAGGTAATCAACGGACCGTTCGAGAGCTTTATGGGCGTCGTCGAAGAGGTAAACCGCGAGAAGCAAACCTTGCGTGTAATCGTTTCTATGTTCGGCAGAGATATGCCTGTTGAACTTGAGTTCGGACAGGTAGATAAAGTCTAGCAACACTTAAAACAGGTCAAGAAATTTGCTGCAACAGCAGCGGAAAGGAGGAAAAAATGGCAAAGAAAGTAGAAGGTTTTATTAAGCTTCAAATCGCAGCCGGAAATGCAACACCTGCGCCACCTGTTGGCCCTGCCCTTGGTCAGAAAGGTGTAAACATTATGGACTTCTGTAAACAGTTCAACGCAAAGACTGCCGATCAGCCGGGAATGGTCATCCCTGTCGTAATCACGGTATATTCGGACAGATCGTTCACGTTTATCTGCAAGACTCCTCCTGCAGCAGTACTTTTAAAGAAAGCGGCAGGACTCGAACACGCATCAGGCGAACCGAACAAGAACAAGGTCGCCACGCTTACAAGAGCTCAGGCAGAAGAGATTGCGAAGATTAAGATGCCGGATCTGAATGCTGCGAACCTGGAGTCCGCAACAGAGATGATCAAAGGCACAGCAAGAAGCATGGGTATCGTTATCACAGAATAATGGAAGATGGGAGACCGATGTTTCAACCACAGCCGTACAGGCACGGCAAGAAACGGAAACGGTCGTTTGCACCACAAGGAGGTAAATTATATGCCTAAAAGAGGTAAAAAGTATGTAGAAGCTGTAAAGCTTTTTGACAAGCAGCAGGTCTACGATATCAACGAAGCGATTGATTTGACACTGAAAACGGCAACAGCTAAGTTTGATGAGACAATAGAAGCTCACATTAAACTCGGAGTTGACGGCAGACATGCAGACCAGCAGGTCAGAGGAGTTGTTGTGCTTCCCCATGGTACAGGCAAAACCCTTAAGGTTTTGGTATTTGCAAAAGGCGACAAGGCCAAGGAAGCAGAGGCAGCAGGAGCTGACTATGTAGGTGCTGAAGAACTGGTTGCAAAAATCCAGGGTGAAAACTGGTTTGATTTTGACGTTGTAGTAGCTACACCTGATATGATGGGTCTT
>DCTM01000067.1 GCA_002329565.1 Firmicutes bacterium UBA1440 | reverse complement strand
CCGACTATGTTTGATAACAAGGATTTGTTTTGGTTTTACGATTTTTAGGGAATTAAGAAATTTCTCCGTAGCTTTATTACGAAAAATATCGTAAAATACATTACGATAAATTTCGTTACGAGAATTTTCGATATGGAAAATCCATTCAAATACGGCACAATCGTTGAAGAACCATACTTCACAGATCGAGTTGAAGAGCTTAAAAATATCAAGATTTTTTTCAGCTCTGCAAACCACCTAATCCTCATTAGCCCACGTCGATTTGGGAAAACTAGCCTAATTCTCAAGGCTATCAAAGAGCTCAAGCGGCCTTTTGTTTTTGTTAACGTTCAGAAGGCCGTCAGCACTGCCGATCTGGCAGCGTTAATCGTGAAAGAAGCTCTGCAAAATTATCCTTTGGCCAGAATGAAATCGTTTTTAAAACACTTCCGGATTGTCCCTACGATAACCATCAATCCGACAACCAATGCAATCGATTTTTCGTTCATACCTTCAGCCAACAGTCTGATCTTGCTGGAGGATGCTCTGGAATTATTGGAACGGCTCAGTACCGATAAAAATCGGATGATTGTTGTTTTTGACGAATTTCAGGAAATCCTTCAGTTGGAGAAGGGGATTGATAAAAGACTTCGCGCCATTATGCAGGAACAGCAAAACATCAATTATGTTTTCCTGGGAAGTCAGGAAAGCATGATGACCGCGATTTTTGAGAAGGTAAAGTCGCCTTTCTACCATTTTGGCCAACTGATGTATTTGAAGAAGATTCCCTTCAAGGACTTTAAAGACTACATCGTGGCCGGTTTAAGCCCGCTAATAAAGAAAAATGCGGCCGAGGCGGCCGAGGAGATCCTTTCAATCACAGACTGTCATCCTTATTACACGCAACAGCTGTCAGCCGTTGTGTGGGATTTGCTTTGCTACGAAAAGATTAAAGAGGGTGAAGATCCGGTCGAGAAAGCAGTATCTCAGTTGATAGCTGTACATGATCTTGATTACGAGCGTCTCTGGACCAATTTTGGTCTCACTGACCGCCGCATTTTGAAAGACATCGTTAATACCGGCAAATTGTCCTCGAAAGACGGTTTCCCGGTCAGTACGACGTATAGTGCTGCGACACGTCTAATGAAAGCCGGTTACCTCATCAGAACTGATGATAGCTACGAGATCGAAGATCCGTTCTTTAAGCAATGGATTACTAAAAATCGAATTTAAATGGACATTTCTTGCCCTGCCATTTCAGGTGAGTCAGAGATGGTCAGGGGAGGAAGTCCAGAATGAGTTTGAGAAGTAGGTATTGTATGAGTCTGCCGGCGCAAAGCCGGCAGATTCAAAAGTTTTGACGAGTGGCGATTACTTTAAGAGGTCTGCCAAACGCTTTTGAGCGGGAGCGGCATGACGTTCGGCAAAGATACCGTGCCATCGAGCCACTTGTTTTTTCACTTGAGCCGGAGCTGTGCCACCTAAATGGTCACGAGCAGCAATGCTCGATTCAAGCTTTAAGGCCTTTTCGTAGACGTCTTCTTCAATCATCGGGCAGAAGTCCTTTAATTGTTCAAGCGTCAATTCAGCCAAGTCGCACTCGAGGTTAGATGCAAGTCTAACGACTGAGCCCACGACGTCATGCGCTTCACGGAAGGGTAAGCCCTTCTTCGTGAGGTAGTCAGCCAAGTCGGTCGCGGTGGGGTAGCCGGCTTGAGCAGCCTTTTTCATTTCTTCGCGGTTGGGCACAACGCCGGGCATCATTTCTACGAAGGCACGCAACGTGTCTTTAACCGTATCGATGGCATCAAAGACAGGTTCTTTGTCTTCTTGCGTGTCTTTGGCGTAAGCCAAGGGTAAGCCCTTCATCAAAAGCGTGAGGCTAATTAAGTCACCTGCCACACGGCCAGCCTTACCACGAGCGGTTTCGGCGACGTCCGGATTTTTCTTTTGCGGCATGATGCTTGAACCGGTGGTGTAACTGTCGTCAAGCTCGACGAATTTGAATTCCCAGGAGTTCCAAAGAATGATTTCTTCGCAAAGTCGTGAAATATGCGTCATAACGACCGACAGGCAGAAGGAAAGCTCAAGAACAAAATCGCGGTCGGATACGGCGTCGAGAGAATTCTCGCACGGCTTGTCAAAACCGAGAAGTTGTGCAGTTAAGTTACGATCGATAGGGAACGTTGTTCCGGCCAGCGCGCCTGCGCCCAGGGGCAATACATTCATACGCTTTGCCGCGTCCTTGATCCTGTCGATGTCGCGCAGAAACATGAAGGTGTAGGCCATCAGATGATGACCGAAGACGATCGGCTGTGCACGCTGCAGATGAGTGTACCCCGGCATGATGGTTTCGGTGTGTTCTGAAGCGAGATCGCACAATGTTTCACAAAGATCCTTCAGCAATTCCGTTGTGTGCGCCGCTTCTTCTTTCAAATAGAGTCTGAAGTCGGTAGCCACTTGATCGTTCCGGCTGCGCGCAGTGTGCAGGCGTTTGCCGGCATCACCGATGCGCTCCGTAAGCAAGCTCTCGACGAAGGTGTGGATATCCTCGCAGGATTCATCGACCGTGAGTGTATGGGCTTGCAGCTCCGCCAGGATCTGCTGTAACCCGTCGGTAATGGCCTTGCAATCCTCCTGCGAAATAATGTCGGTTTGCGCGAGCATGGCGGCGTGCGCGAGGGAGCCGGTGATGTCCTGCTCGGCCAGCGCTTTGTCGACACCTATGGAGGCGTTGAAAGCGTTGGCCTTTTTATCTAATTCTTTTTTAAAGCGACCTTTCCAAAGCATGATGTGTTCCTTTTCTGTTTCCGTTTTTGTTCTTGTGTTTTCGTCTCTATTTTTTCCAACCCGCCTCTGCCAGAGCCCGTACTTTGATCGGCAATCCGAAGAGGTTGATAAATCCTGCCGAATCCGTATGATCGAAGACCTCGTCTTCGTTGAAGGTTGCGAATTCTTCTGAGTACAGAGAATATGGAGACGTGACACCCGCATTGATCATGTTTCCTTTGTAAAGCTTCAATGTGACTTCACCTGTTACGTTCTGCTGCGTGCTGTCAACGAAAGCGGAAAGCGCTTCGCGCAGCGGAGTGAACCATTGACCGTAGTAAACGAGCTCTGCAAAGCGGGCGGCGATTAATTCTTTATAGTGCATAGTGTCGCGATCGAGGGTAATTGTCTCCAAAATTTGGTGTGCGCGATAGAGAATAGTTCCTCCCGGAGTTTCGTATACGCCGCGGCATTTCATGCCGACCAGGCGGTTTTCGACGATGTCGCAGAGACCGATGGCATTTTCACCGCCGAGTTTATTCAGTTTGGCGATCAGTTCGACCGGACCGAGCTTTTCGCCGTCGACAGCGACGGGTACACCCTTCTCAAAAGCAATCTTCACATAGGTCGGCTTATCCGGAGCACTCTCGTGGTCGACCGACATTTCGAGGAATCCCGGCTTGCCGTACTGCGGTTCGTTGGCAGGATCTTCGAGATCGAGCCCTTCATGTGACAGATGCCAGAGATTCTTGTCTTTAGAGTAGTTTGTCTCCCTGTTTATCTTCAACGGCACATTGTGTGCCTCCGCATAATCGATTTCTTCTTCACGGGACTTAATATCCCATTCACGCCATGGCGCAATGATTTTCATTTGCGGAGCGAAGGCTTTGATGGCAAGCTCGAAACGAACTTGATCGTTTCCTTTTCCGGTGCAGCCGTGGCAGATTGCATCCGCGCCTTCGGCCAGCGCGATTTCAGTTATTCTCTTTGCTATGCACGGACGCGCAAACGCTGTTCCGAGAAGATATTCCCCTTCGTACACCGCGCCGGCTTTCAGCGTCGGGTAGATGAAATCTTCAATGAATTCCTGCTGCAGATTTTCTATATAAAGCTTGGAAGCTCCGGTCTTAAGCGCTTTTTCTTCAAGACCGTCAAGTTCCGTTCCCTGCCCTACGTCGCCTGACACGGCGATAACTTCGCAATTGTTATAGTTTTCCTTCAACCACGGAATGATGATTGACGTGTCCAAACCGCCGGAATATGCGAGAACTACCTTTTTAATATCATTTTTATTATTCATAAATATACCTCCAAGTGCATAATTAGTTACAAACTATAAAAATATTATATGCTTATTTGCGGCAATGTCAAGAAAAAAATAAATAATAATGCAAAAAATCACATAATTATTCACAAGAAATAGATTTTTATAAAAAACTCAGTAACTCCTTATTCTCTTTGTCAAAGTTCTGACGGCCCGACGTATTGAACAAAAGTATAAAATTGTGATATAATTAAAAAATATTTTATTATAGGGGAATCTGCAGCATTCGTACGCAGTGCGAGGCCGGGAGAGGTTAATTATGGAAGTTAAAGTTGCGAAATCGATACAATCGATCGACAGGGCTGTACAAATTTTGAAATGCTTTGAAGGCACGGAGGAACTCGGAGTCACGGAAATCAGCAAAATGACGGGCCTCCATAAGAGTACTGCCTTTGGTTTGATTTATACTCTGGAGGCTAACGGCCTGCTGGAAAAGAATGAGGACACCGGCAAATACAGGCTGGGTATAGAGTTGTTTCGCATGGGCAGTCAGGTAAACTTCAATTTAAGGCGCATGGCCGTCCCGAGTCTGGAGCGGCTCGTAAAGCAGTTCCAAGAAACCGTCAATCTGGTTGTGCGCGACGGCGACTCAATAGTCTACTTGGAGAAAGTCGAGAGTACACATTCCATGCGTATCAGTACGACAGTCGGCGGACACTTGCCTCTTTACTGCACAGCGGCGGGGAAGGCAATCCTCGCACATCTGTCCCGGGACAAGCAGAACGAACTGATAGATAAAATGGAATTCGTTCAATTTACGGAACAGACTGTCAGCAACAGAGAAGAGCTTCTTCAATCTCTTGAGGAAATCTCAGGCAGAGGATATGCGGAGGACTTGGAGGAATTACAGACCGGGCTTACCTGCGTAAGTGCTCCGATTTACAACTACTTGGGAACTGCTTTTGCGGCCGTCAGTGTATCCGGGCCGACTTCGCGGATGAACGAGGCACTGAGAAGAGAGATTGCCTCTGCTTTGATTGAAGTCGCGAAGGAAATTTCGCATAAAATGGGATACCGAGGCGAAAAATAACCGGCAGCCGGGTATAAATTTAAAAGATAGTATTTGAAGCATCCGTCGCCATCGGGAGCAGAACCGAATTTTGAATATAAAACCAACAGAAAAGCCGCCTGCATACTTATCTGTGATATGCAGGCGGTTTTGCGTATATATAATGTAGATAAATATATTGATATAATATATTGATAAATTTTTCAAAATATATTGAAAATGGGAATTGCGGTATGATATAATAAGTATACGTTCTATATTATAGAATTTTATACGACAATGTAGAACAAAATTACGTTTTGATTTTGCGGCTGTTATGTCGCCGTTGATATTTTTCATGAACATATTTAGGAGGAAAAATGTTATGGGAAAGAAAAAGACGATTTTAGATCTGGTTCAAATGAAACAGAGAGGCGAAAAAGCTTCTTGGGTCACCGCTTATGATTTTCCGATGGCGTCGTTTGCGGAGCAAGCGGGCATAGACATGATCTTGGTCGGCGACTCCTTGGGCATGGTAGTGCTCGGATACGAAGGCACTGTTCCGGTCACTATGGATGACTGCATCGCGCATTCTCAGGCCGTCAGAAGAGGGGCACCTAATACATTTATTATCGGTGACATGCCGTTTGGATCCTATCAGGTATCCGATGAAGAAGCCGTCAGAAATGCTTGCCGCTTCTTAAAGGAAGCCGATACTGATGCTATTAAGCTGGAAGGCGGCAGAAGAGTGTTGAGCAGAATCAAGGCTATCTCTGATGCAGGTATTCTCGTATTCGGACATATCGGACTTACTCCTCAGAGCTCGGGACAGCTCGGCGGATTCAAAGCACAGGGCAGAACGGTCGAAAGTGCGCGCGAGTTGATTAAAGACGCATTGGCGATTCAGGAAGCCGGAGCAGGTGCATTATTGCTGGAGGCAGTACCGCCTGAATTGACGGCATACATCGCCAATAAACTGACGATTCCGGTATATTCTATCGGCGCAGGACTTCCTTGCGACGGTCAACTTATTATCTGCGGCGATATGCTGGGATTGTTCCAGGCCTTCACACCTAAGTTTGTTAAGAAGTATGCGAACGTTGCCGAGATAATCACAAAGGCATTCGAGGAATACATTGCAGACGTAAAAGGTGAGAAGTTCCCTGAAGACAAGCACGTATATCACATCACGGATGCTCCGGAAGCATTTGAAGCATTGTTCAAGGAATTCGAATAAATATTCAAGACTGGCAATAAGAGTCTCCGAAACACCTTACATAATACAGGAGGGAGGGCATCTCAATATTGAGATGCCCTCCCTCCTGTATTATGAGTTATTATTTAGCCGATTTGTTCACGCAAGGAGAGAGATGCGGCTGTTTTCCGATTCGGGAAGGTTGAACTTTTGTACCATCTCCTCCAAAATGGCAGCTTGCGCGCTCATTTCTTCCGCCGAAGCTGCGCTTTCTTCTGCAAGGGCGCTGTTGGATTGTATAACGGAAGAAATCTGATCGACTCTCATATTGATCTCGTCAATTGAGTTTCTTTGCAATTGAGACGCTTCATTTACAAGCTGCATGCTTCTCGCATTTTCGGCAGATATAAGAGACATTTCCTTAAGTTTTTCCTCTGCCTTCTGCATGGTTTGACTGCCCAATCTTACACTTCGCGCGCTGTTTTCAATCATAAGAGCTGTTTCTCTTGCGGCTTCCGCACTCTTCTGCGCTAAGTTCCGCACTTCATCCGCCACAACCGCAAAGCCTTTGCCGTGCTGCCCTGCGTGGGCTGCTTCCACAGACGCATTCAGTGCGAGAATATTTGTATGGAAGGCGATATCGTCTATTACCTTTATAACATTGGTGATTTCTTGACTGTCTCTCTCGATGGAGGCAATAGCTTCGCTCAGCTGATTTATTTGCACAACGCTTTGTTCGATCAATTCGCCGGCTTTTGCTGCCTGTTCCAAAGCTTTTGCAGCCGCTTCCGTATTTTCCTTCGCTTGATTTTGAACGTCCGATATCGAAGATGAGAATTGTTCCAATGTAGCGGCTTGTTCTGAGGCACCTGTGGCCAATGATTGGGAAGTGCTTGCCACCTGAGATGCACCGCCCGCTACTTGTTGTGAAGATTTTCGAATTTCCGAAATCAAATTAATGTTGTTATCCAATATACGCTTAATGGCCCGGTTGAGCTCGTCTTTTTGGCTTCTCGGAGTGATGTCTTCCGTATAATCGCTGTCGGCAATCTTAGTAAGAACTTTTACCTGATATTTGGTGCTTTCGGCCATTTTATTAAAAGCATGTATCAACTGCCCGATTTCATCGTGAGAAGTTGACTTAACGTTGATTTCCATGTCACCAACTGCAATTTGATTGGATGCCGCCGCCAATTCATCAATGGGTCGGCCGATTCTTCTGTTAATATACCGGACTATAACAAAACCCGATAACAGAGATGTAATAAGCGCTGCACCAAGCAGCTTTAATCCGAACAACAATACCGCGTTCATTACTGTACCGAGAGAAATATCGGCACCGACGACACCGACAACCTGTCCTTTGGAATTAGTAACAGGCGCAAATCCCGAAACCATCTTGCCGTATTCACCGCTTTGGTATATTTCGGAGATGGTCGGCTCGCCGGTCTCTAAGGTGACGAAAGCTTCTTCGCTGTATGTTCCCGCCGGCTCGACTTCTCCGAACTTACCGATGTTTCCGGGATCGTCTGATGGGGTTTGCCCCTCTGCGACATAGCGAATCTTTCCGTCAACATCATTGTTAAGCCCGTACAAATACATGCTGCCTGTTTGCGTTTTTATTTCGTCGAAAAGTTCCTTTAATTCGTTGTAATATTCGTCTTCGGAGGAGGATTGCGCTAATTTATCGTATCTGTCTCCGTCTATGCCGGCAGCCGCACTTAACGCAATCTTCTGCGATAAATTTGCATTGGCTGCGACTACATCTCTATCATAGAAGAAAAGGCCAAGTGCGCCGGTAATAAGGGCTGAAGCAAGCAGCAAGGCCAACATAGAAAAAGTAAGGGTAAGCGATAGCGATGACTTTATCTTATGCATCGTATTATGTAACATAATTATCAAATCCTCCGTTTATGTACTGTCATTAATAAGTCTGCAACAAAAAGTATACTACAGAGATTGTATCAAAGAAAAAATTTTTTCCTTAATATTTCCATTTATTTGACAATTCTAACAAAAACAATAAAAGCAAGATTGCCGTTTGCTGCACGAAAAAATGAACTCAGCTTTTGCGAATGAGACGGAAAAATATTTTAACTGAATCGTTTATGGGTAAAGTAACTGTTATAAAACAGAAAAGCTCGGCATGAAACGGTTTTGGAGGAATACATCAAAAACATGAGTAATGATAGAAAAGATGAATTATTGAAAGGTATCGTAGACAAAATAATGCATACGCGTCCCGGTGTTTAACGGAGCGCTGATTTTAAAGCAGAAGTAAAATTTAAAAAATTAAGCAGGAAAGTGGTGTTGCCATATGACAAATAATTCAAAAGTACCAAACCGACTGATTTCCGAAAAATCTCCATATCTCTTACAGCACGCTCACAATCCAGTTGATTGGTTCCCTTGGGGCCAAGAGGCCTTTGAAAAAGCAAAAGCGGAGGACAAGCCGATTTTTCTTTCGATTGGATACAGCACTTGTCACTGGTGTCACGTGATGGAGCGCGAATCGTTTGAAGATGAGGAGGTGGCGCAGGTCCTGAACAGAGATTTTGTTTGTATTAAGGTCGACAAGGAAGAACGTCCTGACATAGATTCTGTATATATGCGCGTTTGCCAGGGCATGACGGGCAGCGGCGGGTGGCCGTTGACAATCATGATGTCGTCGGATGGGCTGCCGTTCTTCGCGGGGACGTATCTGCCGAAACACGACAGATACGGTATCAGGGGGGTTTTGAGCATCCTTGAAGCGGTGGATTTCACATGGAAAAACCAAAGGGCAGCGCTGCTCGAAACGGGCAGACGCGTGCTTGGCGCGTTGGAAAAGGAAACGTATGCGACATACAGACCGTATAATGACGGAGCTCAAGGCGAATTTGCCTCATTTCCTCAAAGAGCCGCCGAGGCATTGCTTACACTGTTTGATGCACAAAACGGTGGTTTTGGAAGCAGGCCGAAGTTTCCTTCCCCGCAGAATTTGATGCTGTTGATGCGGTATTATGACCTGACAAAAGAAGAAAAATATTTAAACGCGGCGGAAAAGACACTTACTCAGATGTACCGCGGCGGTATTTTCGATCACATCGGCGGAGGATTCAGCCGTTATTCCACAGATTCGCGATGGCTTGTGCCGCATTTCGAAAAGATGCTTTACGACAACAGCTTGCTTGCGATCTGCTATGCGGAGATGTTTGCATTGACGGATGCCGAGATTTATCGTGATGTTTGCAAAGAAACACTTAACTATCTTATGCAGGAGATGTCATCGCAAGAAGGTGGTTTTTACTCGGCTCAGGACGCTGACAGCGAGGGGGAGGAAGGGAAATATTACGTGTTTTCTGCAGAGGAAATTCGCGATCTGCTCGGGAACGATGCCGATTATTTCTGCCGCGTCTACGGAATTGATGAAATGGGCAATTTTGAAGGTAAGAACATCCTGAATCTGCTGGAGAACGATGAGTATTTCGTTGTTCCTTCGGACGAAACCATTGCCCGATGCAGAGAAAAATTGCTGCGTTACAGAGCAGGCAGAATGTTGCTTCATAAGGACAAAAAGCAGCTTACATCCTGGAATGCGATGGCGATTGCAGCCTTTGCAAAGGCCGGCCGCCTGCTGGGGATAGAGGAATATACGCAGCGTGCCAAGGAAGGTGCGGCGTTTACAGAAAAATATCTCGAGGATGCGAACGGCACGATGCATGTAAGGGTGATTGAAGGCGAAGCGGCCGGTACCGGAAACTTAGACGATTATGCCTATTACGGTTGGGCGTTGACGGAACTGTACGATGCGACAGCCGACGATGAATATTTGCATAAAGCCGTCGCGGTATGCAAAGAGATTCAAGCCCGTTTTGCCGACGGAAACAGAGGCTTTTTCCTCACGGATAAGGACGCTGAGAAACTGATCAGCAGACCAAAAGAAATCTACGACGGTGCGGTGCCGTCCGGCAACTCTGCGGCGACTCTCTTTTTTGCCAAATTGGCGCAGCAGACGAAAATGCCGGAGGCACTGGAAGCGGCGGAGCGTCAAATCGCATTTATTTGCGCAAGCACACGCAGTTTCCCCGAGGCTTGTCCCTTTGCGATGCTTGGAGTGATGATGCAGTATTCGGGCAGAAGCTACCTTTGCGAGAACGGCACCTGTTCCATCTGATATTTATGTATTTACGCTTGCACTCCGATATTTACAGAGAGTATACTGTAAAAAACCGATGAAGAGGAAGGGAGTGACAAGAATTGTACGAACTCATACAGGTGGGCGAAAACACGTTTTATATCGATTGTCCGGCGAAGATGGGCATTTATCGAGCCGGCGACGATGAAGTCTATCTGATAGACAGCGGCAACGACAAGGATGCCGGCCGCAAGATAGACAAGATTTTCAAAGAAAAGGGCTGGAAGGCTGCGGCGATAATCAATACGCATTCAAATGCCGACCATATCGGCGGAAACAAGCTCTTGCTCGACCGATGGAATTGTTCGGCATATTCCCTTGGTACAGAGAGATATTTTACCGAGAGGCCGATTTTGGAACCGTCGTTTTTGTACGGAGGCTATCCCTGCGCTCCGTTGCGGAACAAGTTTCTGATGGCACAGGCGTCCGAGGCTAAGGATATCCGCGACTTGGCGTTGCCCGAAGGCATGGAATACATTGAGCTGCCGGGACATTATTTCGACATGATCGGCATTAAGACTCCCGACGATGTCTGGTTCCTTGCCGACTGCATGTCGGGAGAGAACATCATTGAAAAATACCACTTATCGTTTATTTACGATGTACGCGCATATTTAAAAACATTGGACTTAGCGGACTCGCTTGAGGGTAAGCTGTTCATTCCGGCGCACGCTGAGCCGACCGAGCGAATCGCGGATTTGTCGGCTGCAAACAGAAAGAAGATATTTGAGATCTGTGAGACCTTACTCGGTATTATCGAAACTCCGTTGATATTCGAAGAAATACTGGAAAAGGTATTTTTGCACTTCGATTTGACAATGGACTTCAACCAGTATGTCTTGATCGGCAGCACAGTGCGCTCGTATCTGTCATACTTGTACGATGAGGGAAAAGCGATGACAGAGGTGTGCGGTGCACGGATGCTGTGGAGCAGAATAAAGTGATTTAATATTTATACATGGTAAAACGTTATTGAAATAAAGCGTTGAAATGAGTGGAATTTTCAAATGTTCCGCTCATTTTTTTATTGGAATGTGTTCTGTTTTTTGGTATAATACAAGAATGACAGAGACTGCAAATATGTGCATAATTATGCACATACTCTATATTTATATTCAAGATGGGAGAAAACAGAATGTCTATTAAAATCAACGGTCGCGATCTTACGGTGGATCAAGTCATCCGAGTTTGTCGCGGTTATGAAAAGGTAGAGCTGACAGAGGATGCGCGTAAAGCCGTTAAAAAAGCGCGTGACTATATAGAAGCAAAGCTTGAAAACGGCGATATCATTTATGGACTGACGACGGGCTTCGGAAAATTTGCAAACGTATTGATTTCTAAAGAAGAGACGGCGGCGTTACAGAAGAACTTGATTATCAGTCATACCTGTGCCATGGGAGATCCGCTGCCTACACATGTTGTACGTGCGGCTATGCTCCTGCGTTGCAATGCGCTTTCGCGCGGAAATTCGGGTATCAGATTGCAGACACTCGACACATTGATAGAGATGCTGAACAAGGGCGTGCATCCTATAGTTCCGGAAAAGGGATCTCTCGGATCCTCGGGAGACTTGGCTCCGCTCTCTCACATCGTGCTGACGATGATGGGTGAAGGCAAGGCCGAATACAAAGGCAAGGTTATGGACAGCGCAGAAGCTATGAAACTTGCAGGCATCGAAGTAATCGAACTGGCTGCCAAGGAAGGTCTTGCACTCAATAACGGAACACAGGTCATGACCGCCATAGGCGTCAATGTACTCTATGATGCCATGAATCTCCTCAAGGTCGCTGACATCGCGGCGGCGATGACGATGGAAGCACTCAACGGCATTACGAAAGCTTATGACAGTAAGGTGCATGATCTCAGAGGCCAACAGGGGCAGAAAGTGGCGGCGCAAAATATTCTCAACATCTTAAAGGGCAGCCGCAATGTCGGTCCGGTAAATCCGGACAAGGTACAGGATCCTTACTCATTGCGTTGCGTTCCGCAGGTACACGGGGCTTCGCGTGATGCGGTAGAATATGCGTACAAGATGGTCTCGGCCGAGATTAATGCAGTTACCGATAACCCGTTGATCTTTCCCGATGAGGATGAGGTTATCTCGGGCGGAAATTTCCACGGACAACCGATGGCGCTTACTTTCGACTTTCTCAAGATCGCTATCTCTGAGCTCGGCAACATTTCCGAACGCAGAGCGGAACGCTTGATTAACCCGCATCTTTCGGAAGGATTGCCTCCGTTCCTGACAAAGCACGGCGGCGTATGTTCCGGATTTATGATTGCACAGTATGCGGCGGCATCGATGGTCTCGGAAAACAAGATTTACGACCATCCGGCCTCGGTCGATTCAATACCGTCTTCGGGTAACCAGGAAGACCACGTATCGATGGGAACGACTGCTGCAAGGACGGCAGCGATGGTGCTCGATAACACGCAAAAGGTTATTGGCATCGAGCTGGCCTCGGCTGCACAGGCTATCTGGCTGCGCGGTGATTACGAAGAAAAACTCGCGCCCGCTACGAAGGCGGCGTACGATTATATAAGAACGCTTTCCGATCCTATCGACGACGATGTTATAATGCACGATGAGCTGGTCAAGTTTGACGAGATGATTAAAGACAACTCTCTTGTCGAGGCTGTGGAAAAAGCGGTTGGCAAATTGATGTAACAGAAACATATATGAGATAAAAGGAGAAGGACGATGTTGGATAACAAAGAAATCGCAGCGGCGATGACGATCAAATTGGACGCCACCTTGCCGGAATATCCGGAATTTATCGAGGGGATCAGAAGAGCACCCGACAGAGGGTTCCGACTCACAGAAGAACAGACAAAGATAGCTCTGAAAAATGCGCTCAGATATGTACCGCAGGAATTGCACGAAACACTGGCGCCGGAATTTATGCAGGAACTCAAGGACTACGGCAGAATCTATGCTTACAGATACAGGCCGCAAGGAAGAATCTACGGTAAGCCGATTGATGAGTACAAGGGCAAGTGCATCGAGGGTAAGGCGTTTCAGGTAATGATCGACAACAACCTAGATTTTGAAATCGCGCTCTATCCGTATGAGCTTGTTACTTACGGAGAGACAGGTCAGCCGTGTCAGAACTGGCTGCAATACAGATTGATCAAGAAATATCTCGAAGAGTTGACGGACGAGCAGACGCTGGTGGTCGAATCCGGGCATCCGTTGGGATTGTTCCCTTCCAAGCCGACTGCGCCGAGAGTAATTATAACAAACTCGATGATGGTCGGAATGTTTGACAATCTCGATGACTGGGAAATCGCAGAACAGATGGGTGTTGCAAACTACGGTCAAATGACGGCCGGCGGATGGATGTACATCGGACCCCAAGGCATTGTTCACGGCACGTTCAACACGATTTTGAACGCAGGCAGAAAGACGCTCGGCGTACCGGCCAACGGAGATTTACAGGGATATACATTCGTATCGTCGGGATTGGGCGGTATGAGCGGTGCGCAGCCTAAGGCGGCCAACATCGCCAATGCAGTCGGTATCTTTGCCGAAGTCGACCTGTCGAGAATCGAAACCCGCCATAAGCAGGGTTGGGTAGATGTGATTATGGATGACATCGATGCGGTGTTTGCTTTGGCAAATGAAAAGAGAGAGAAGAAGGAAACTATTTCAATCGCATACCACGGTAATATCGTCGATCTTCTTGAAGCGGCGGTCGCCGGAAAGTTTAAGATCGATCTGTTATCCGATCAGACCTCATGCCATAACGTTTACAACGGCGGTTATTGCCCGGCAGGCATGACCTTCGATGAACGTACACAGCTACTCCACAATGACAGAGAGCGTTTTTGCAAGGAAGTCGATAAGACCCTGCACAGACATTTCAAAGCCATCAAGGCGTTGGTAGAAAACGGAACGTATTTCTTCGATTACGGCAATTCCTTCTTAAAGGCCATGTACGATGCCGGTGTCAAGGAAATCTCCAAGAACGGAGTAGACGAGAAGGATGGCTTCATTTGGCCTTCTTACGTGGAAGATATTATGGGACCGATGTTGTTCGACTATGGATACGGACCATTCCGTTGGGTCTGCCTTTCGGGCAAACCCGAAGACCTCGACGCGACCGACCGCGCTGCTATGGAATGTATCGATCCGAACAGAAGATTCCAAGACAGGGACAACTGGGTATGGATTCGTGATGCCAAGAAGAATAAGCTGGTCGTCGGTACACAGGCGCGCATTCTTTATCAGGATGCCGAGGGCAGAACGCGGATCGCGCTGCGCTTCAACGAGTTGGTCAGAGAAGGAAAGATCGGACCTGTGATGCTTGGCAGAGACCACCACGATGTTTCGGGTACGGATTCTCCTTTCAGAGAGACGGCCAACATCAAGGATGGTTCAAATGTCATGGCGGATATGGCCGTACAGTGCTTTGCGGGTAACGCAGCGAGAGGAATGTCGCTTTGTGCATTGCATAACGGCGGCGGAGTCGGCATAGGAAAGTCCATCAACGGTGGCTTCGGTCTCGTGCTTGACGGCTCCGAACGGGTTGATGAAATTATCAAGTCGGCTATGATGTGGGATGTCATGAGTGGTGTAGCCAGGAGAAGCTGGGCAAGAAATGAAAACGCTCTCGAAACGGCGGCCGCATACAATGCGAACTACGGCATGACAAACAACGCTATGGCTAAGGGCGCAGGCCATATCACAATTCCGTATGTTGCGGACGAGGCACTCGTTGCAGATACGGTAGCACGCTTTTTTAAGTAGGTGATGAATATGAGCACACTTTTAATTAAGAATATAGGGCTCCTGCAGTCGCCGGTCGGAAGCCATCCGCACAAAGGTGCAGAGCAGGGAGAGAATATAAAGTTGAAGAATGCCGCTGTCTTGTGCGAGAACGGCATCATAAAAGAGGTTACTTTTGAAGGCAAGCTGCCGCAGGGCGCTGACGATGCCGACACGATTATAGATGCTGAGGGCAGGCTTATGACGCCGGGTCTAGTAGAGGGGCACACGCATCTCGTGTTCGGAGGATATCGTCAGCACGAAATTCCGCTCAAGCTTGCCGGAGCGGGATATCTCGATATCCTCGCGGCCGGCGGAGGTATTCTCGATACGGTGCGCAATACGCGCAAGGCATCGTTTGAGGAACTGTACGACAAGGCCGAGGGCTTTCTCGATGAAATGATGGGCCTCGGTGTGACGACCTGTGAGGCCAAGAGCGGTTACGGTCTTGACTTTGAAAACGAGATCAAGATGCTCAAAGTAGTCGAAAAGCTGAATGCCGATCATCCGATGGATGTAGTGTCCACCTTTATGGGTGCGCATGCGGTTCCGGACGAATACAAGGGTAAGGCTGATGCTTACATCGACTTAATGTGCGACGAGCTGTTGCCGTATGTAAAGAAGGAAAATCTTGCGCAATTTTGCGATGCTTTCTGCGAAGAGGGCGTCTTCGATGTCCCGCAGACGGAAAAATATATGAAGGTTGCCAAGGAACTGGGATTTAAGCTTAAACTCCACGCCGACGAAATTGAAGAAATCGGCGGATCGGA
The DNA here is from genome assembly GCA_002329565.1 of Firmicutes bacterium UBA1440. Lineage (GTDB taxonomy): Bacteria > Bacillota > Clostridia > Peptostreptococcales > Anaerovoracaceae > UBA1440. The sequence continues at coordinate 4,089 of DCTM01000067.1, read as the reverse complement.
GCTCGCCGGCAGAATGGGTGCCGTTTCGGCCGAGCACCTGATCGCCATAGGTGAAAAGGGTATGGCTGCGCTGCAGCAAGCCGGCACGACGGCAATGTTGTTGCCTGCCACTTCGTTTTACCTGGGCAAGACGTTTGCGCCAGCAAAGAGAATGATTGAACTCGGCATTCCGGTCGCCATTGCATCTGACTTTAATCCGGGTTCGTGTCCTTCGTTGAACTTGCAGTTTGCGATTAATCTGGGTTATCTGAAATACAGGATGCTTCCTGAGGAAATTCTCACGGCGGTTACGATTAACCCGGCATGTGCAATCGGTATGGGCGACAAGGTAGGTACTGCTGAGCCCGGCAAGCAGGCCGACTTCGTTATTTGGGATGCACCCGATATGGAGATGCTTTGCTACCGTTTCGGTTCGAACATGGCATTGCAAACCATTAAAAAAGGCGTGCTTGTTTAATACAACAATAAAAGGAGACTGAGATTATGAAATTAGCGGATATGAAAATCACCGAATTCCTGCAGTTACTGTCCTCGGATGCACCTGCGCCGGGCGGCGGCAGTGTGAGTGCGCTCGCAGGCGCGCAGGGTATCGCTCTTGCACTGATGGTGGCGAATCTGACGTTTGGCAGAGAGCGCTATGCAGACTTTTTCCCCGTTTGTGAGGAGACTGTTACAAAGGGCACGAAGCTTCTCTCCGATTTGATCGAAAGCATAGATAAGGATACTGAAGCGTTCAATGAAGTGTCTGCGGCTTACCAAATGCCGAAAGACACAGATGAGCAAAAACAAGCCAGAAGCGCGGCCATCGGCTTGGCAACACTGCACGCTACCGAAGTTCCGTTCGAATCCATGAAGCTGTGTGCAGAAGCGCTGGCTGTTACGAAGAAGCTGATTGGGAATTCCAACCCAAATGTTTCTTCGGATCTCGGAGTAGCGGCTTTGAACTTAAGAAGCGCGCTGCTCGGCTCGTGGCTGAACGTAAAGATCAACTTGTCGTCGATCAAGGACCCCGAGAAGAAGGCGTATTTTGAAAAGGAAGGCGTGGCCGTAGTTGCCGCCGGCACCGCAATTGCCGATGAGATTTACGAGACGATACTCGCATCGTACGAATAACAAGAAGAAACAGATCTAATACAGAGAGGATACCAAAAACATGGCTAAGATTATTGAAAGTATACCCAATATTTCCGAAGGCAGAAACAAGGAAATTATAGAAGCGTGCGTAGACCAGATCCGTAATACTCCGGGCTGCTCACTGCTGGATTATTCGTCAGACCCGAGCCACAACAGAACGGTTATAACATATATGGGCAGTCCCAAAGCCTGCGAAGAAGCGAGCGTTAAGCTGGCGAAGAAGGCTGTTGAGCTGATCGATCTCACAAAGCACGAGGGTGAACACCCGAGAATGGGTTGCGTAGACGTGATTCCGTTTGTACCGATTAAGGATACGACAGCGGAGGAATGCGACGAGCTTGCACAGAGAGTAGGACGCCGCATCGCAGAGGAGGCGGAGCTGCCTGTGTTCCTCTATGAAAAATCGGCTACAGCGCCGCACAGACAGAATTTGGCTGCTATCAGAAAGGGCCAATTCGAAGGTATGGCAGATAAGGTCAAGGAAGAACAGTGGGCGCCGGACTTCGGCGGACGCCGTATACACCCGACGGGCGGAGTGGTTGCGGTAGGTTCGAGACCGCCGCTTGTTGCATACAACATCAATCTCGGTACGAGCGACATTGAGATCGCCAATAAGATTGCCAAGATCATCAGAAAATCCGGCGGCGGGCTGGAATGTGTCAAGGCGCTCGGAGTGATGCTGGAAGAGAGAAACATCGCACAGGTTTCGATCAATATGACTGACTTCACGGTTACTCCGCTTTACAGGGTAACGGAGCTCGTCAAGGCCGAGGCCGCACGTTACGGCGTGCCGGTAATCGGTACTGAAATCATCGGTCTTTGCCCAATGAAGGCGCTGATCGATTCGGCTGAATACTATCTACAGGTAGAGAACTTCAACTTTGACGGACAAGTGATAGAGAATCACCTGCTGTAAGCGGAAGTTCAGACGGTAAGCTTTTATGAGGAAAAGGAGGAGTTTATGGCTATACACGAATCGGGTGAAGACTATCTTGAAACGATACTGGTGCTGGGTCGAGAAAAAGGAAATGTTCGTTCCATAGATATTGCCACAGACTTGGGATATTCCAAACCAAGCGTCAGTAGGGCGATGGGGATTCTTAGAAATTCGGGGTATATCACCATTAACGAATCCGGACATATTCTGCTTACCGAAACCGGCCGTGAGAAGGCAGAACAAATCTACGACCGGCATCGAACGATTACGCGTTATTTCCAAGAAATTCTCAAAGTGAGTCCTGAAAATGCGCGAAATGATGCATGCAGGATTGAGCATGATTTGAGCGAGGAAACATACCAAAAGCTCAAGGAAGCACTGAATACAAGCGAAAAATAAAGAAACGCCCGCAGGCTTTGTTTTACAAAACCCACGGGCGTTTTTATGTGTAAAAAATCGGGAAATTTTATGAGCTTATTTCTTCGAGCGACTTGCCCATAGTTTCCTTACCCCAAACAAGCACTACGAAGGAGACGATCGCAAACACTGCCGTAAACATCGCGAATACATATGTATAACCGGTTTGTTCGCCGAACAAGTTATATACAATAGGTACAATCAGAGGTGCGGTAAAGGCACCGAGTCTGCCAAACGCTCCTGCCCAGCCTGTCCCGCTGCCTCTTGCAACCGTCGGATAAACTTCCGGAGTATAGGCATAGACACAGCCCCAAGCACCTAAGCTGAAGAAATAAAGAAGGCAGCCGTACAACAATACTTCGCTTGAAGCGCCGGCGTGGCCGAACAGCCAGGCTGCCACGGCGGTACCTGCAAAATAAACGGTAAGTACAGGTTTTCTGCCGATTCGTTCGACGAGATAAGCTGCGCTGAAATAGCCCGGCAGCTGAGCGAGGCACATAATCAGCGTAAACTCAAAGCTCTTTACCATCGCAAAGCCCTTGCCCATAAGCAGGGTCGGTGTCCAAAGGACGAAGCCGTAATAACCGAAATTGATTCCGAACCAGATAACCCAGAGCACAATTGTGCTTCTGATATATTTTTTTGACCAAAGCTCAGCAAAGGAGACTTTGATTTTAACATCCTTATCGTCTTTGAGGGGGATGTTCTCCGCGTCCCGTCCGGAAATATTTGCCTGATTCTCCATAACTTTTACAAGGGCATCGGCTTCGTGAATTTTTCCGGAAGCTGCCAAGTAGCGCGGAGATTCCGGAACTGCTCTTCTCAAAAATGCAGCAAACAATGCCGGAACGCCACCTACCCAAAAGGCGATGCGCCATCCGTAAATCGGAATCAGCATGTAGGCGACCAAAGCTGCCAAAATCCAACCCCAGGCCCAGAAGCTTTCCAAAATAATAACATTGCGTCCGCGGATCCGTGTCGGAGAAAATTCACTGACCAGAGTTGATGCGGCCGGCAGTTCTCCGCCGAGACCGAATCCTGTTATAAAGCGTAAAATCAAAAGCATGGGATAGTTAACCGCAAAGCCGGCCAGGATGCTGCCTATGCCGAAAATAACCAATGTATACATGATGACGGTTCTTCGACCCCATTTGTCGGCCGCCATACCCGATAAAGCCGCCCCCAATGCCATGCCCAGCATACCTGCGCTCCCGATAATACCCAATTGCCCTGTCGTAAGACCCCAATCCGCGCCGATTGCAGCCATAACTCCCGAAACCATACCTTGATCCATGGCATCAAACAACCAACCTATGCCTGTGATAAACAGGACCTTTCGCAGCAATGGGGTTGCCGGCAGTCGGTCGATTCTGTGTGTAATATTTAACATGTTTTATCCTCTTTTCCGGTTGGTATCCGGCAAGCTTTGTACTGCCGCCGGACGTTTATCCTTTGTGTGTGGCATTATACATAAGAAATCAAGTGAATATCTACGTGTCTTGACACCACGCAATACACAGTGTACCACTCTCTTCTACGAAAATCAAGAGAAAAACAAAAAAAGAAAAAACCCGGCTTTTGGGGTGTTTTTTTTCCTCTAA
>DCTM01000044.1:245-36269 GCA_002329565.1 Firmicutes bacterium UBA1440 | reverse complement strand
CGGTTACGGCGAACGCAAGGAGCACATCGGCAGACTGGAACTTGTCGACATTCGAGATCTGCTGCAAATGCAGATAAAAGTATGGATGATTATAGCCCTCGCCGTGGTCGGCGCAGTCGGATTCTACTATATCGCAAGAACCGGTCACGATACCGGCGTACAGGTAACGAGTTTCGAGATGCTCTTCCGCAACGAACTGGAAGAACTTTTGATTGCAAGGCCGAGAACGAAGGAGTTCCTGTTTGCCTTCCCGGCAATCATGCTGATGGTGTATTGCAGTATACGGCGGTTTAAGCTGCTGACTCTGATGACGGGGTTATGCGGTGTCATCGGCATGACATCGATCGTCAATACCTTTATGCATATCAGAACGCCGCTGTATCTCGGATTTATCAGAACGGGATATTCGTTGTTGTTCGGATTGATTGCAGGAATTTTCGCAATTGTGATTTTCGAATTTATATACAGAATTTATTGCAAGCATTTTAAGAAATATATTGACGCGGTGAATGCATGTACAGAATACTGATTTCCGGCTATTACGGGTTTAACAATATAGGTGACGAGTCGATTTTGACGGCTGTTGTCGGCAGCATGAAAGAAAAACTTGATGATATCGAGATTACGGTGCTGTCGCATGACCCCGTGTCGACTGCGGAAAAGTACAACATCAAGTCATGTGACAGGAAGTCGCCGGCGGCTATCCTGTCGGCACTGCGCAAGTGTGATCTTTTGGTCAGCGGCGGCGGCAGCCTGTTGCAGGATGTGACGAGTAAGAAAAGCATCCTTTATTATCTCTTCATCATGGCGCTCGCTGCGATAATGCGCAAACCGTTTTTTATCTACAGTCAGGGGATAGGCCCGATAAACTCTAACTTCAACAGACGATTGACGGCTTTGGTGCTCAAGCGCGCCAAGGGAATTGTGGTGCGCGATGTTTCCTCCAAGCAATTCTTGTGTGAAATAGGTATCGCGGAGGACAGGATAGTCGTGACGGCGGATCCGGTGCTCGGAATAAAGCCGGTGGACCTTGCCAAAGGAAAGGAAATCCTCTTACAAGAAGGCTTTTGCAAGCAAGAGGATTCCATTGTGGCAGGCTTTGCCATCAAAGAGAGGCATATCGATTCCGGATTCATGGACGAGATGGCGATATCGATGGAACGACTGATTAAAGAACAGAACGTGCAGATAGTACTGATTCCGTTCCATTACAGCGAGGACATGGCTCCCGCTGCCGAGTTGGAACGCAGGCTGACGGAGAGCGGCCTCGGCGACTGCGTTTGTACGATAAGCCATAAGCATCTCACAGAAGACATGATGAGTTTGATCGGAAATATGGACATACTCGTGGGTGTCAGGCTTCATTCTCTGATACACGCGGCCATAATGGGTGTTCCCATGATTGGGATTGCATACGACCCGAAGATCAATTCTTTTTTGCATTCCATCGGCATGAAAGCTGCTTGTACGATCTACGATTTGAACAACGAATTTTTCGTCAAGGAATTTTCTGAGATATATAACAACAGAGACCAAATCAATGAGATGGTGTCTCAAAAGGTGCAGGTATTGATTGAAAGCCTGTCCACAAACGAAGAAATGATCAAAGATTTAATGAAGGGATAGGATGATGAATTTGAACAGAACACCGATTTTAGGCATTCCCATCGATATGATCACTAAAGAGGACGCCTTTGCGGTATTTGAAGGGCTCATGGAAAGACCCGGTTTCGATATGATTGTCACGCCGAACTCGGAGATCGTAGTCAACGCAACCGAGGACGCACAGCTGGCCGCGCTGATTGAAAAAGCGGGCCTGATCATACCTGACGGTATCGGCTTGGTCTACGCCTCGAAGATTTTGGGGCATGACCTGTCAGAGAGAATCACGGGCATTGACTTCCTGACCGAGATTCTCGGCTATTTGGAGCGAACCGGCAAATCCGTCTATTTGCTCGGCAGCAAACCCGATGTCGAGGGAAGAGGCAGTGTGGCGGAACTGGCGGCGAACGCAATGCGCGAGAGATTCCCGGGGCTGATTGTCGCAGGCACACACCATGGCTATTTCGGACAAGATGACGAAGCGGCCATAGTTGAAGAAATCAACGCTTCAAGGGCCGATTTTCTTTGTGTCGCACTCGGCTCACCGAAACAAGAGAAGTTTATGGATAAATACAGAGACGCATTTACGTCGACACGTTGCGGCATCGGCGTAGGAGGCAGTCTGGATGTATGGGCGGGCACGGTGCAGCGCGCGCCGGAATTCTACCAAAAACACGGATTGGAATGGCTCTACAGATTTATCAAGCAGCCCTCACGGCTGCCGCGTATGATGAAATTACCCGTATTTATGTTGAAGGTAATCGCACAGAAAAACAGGAGGAACAAATAAGAATGGATATTAAATTATTTGAAAAAATTGCGGCGGCTGTAAGAGTCGACATCATTAAAGCCGTACACTCAGCAGGTTCGGGCCACCCGGGCGGATCGCTTTCGGCAGCCGATCTTGTGACAGCACTCTATTTTAATGAGATGAACATCGATCCGGCAAATCCGAAAAAGCCGGACAGGGATAAATTCATTCTTTCAAAGGGGCATGCCGCTCCCGTGCAGTACGCTGCTCTGGCCGAACGCGGATTTTTCCCAAAAGAGGAACTGTTGATGCTTCGTAAGCTCGGTGCAAAATTACAGGGGCATCCGGACATGCACAGGACTCCCGGAGTGGAAATGTCGACAGGGTCCTTGGGACAGGGCATATCCGTCAGTATCGGAATGGCGTTGGCAAACAAAATCGATGATAACAGCGGCAGAATCTATGCTCTCTTGGGAGACGGAGAGTTGCAGGAGGGTATCGTATGGGAGGCCGTGATGGCGGCCTCCCATTATAAGCTGGACAACCTGACGGCAATCGTTGACTGGAACGGCCTGCAGATTGACGGAAAGAACGACGACGTTATGTGCGTAAAACCGATCGACGAAAAGTTTAAGGCCTTTGGGTGGAACGTACTTATGATCGACGGACATGACTTCGAGCAAATCTTCGATGCCTACAAACAGGCTAAAGAATGTAAGGGTAAACCGACAGTGATTATCGCACGTACCCACAAGGGCCGCGGCGTTTCCTTTATGACTGATCAGGCAGGTTGGCACGGCAAGGCGCCGAACGATGAAGAAGCCGCAAAGGCTATAGCTGAAATAGAAGCGCTCTTCGCCGATAAAAATGAGATTGCAGAGGCAGTTTCTGAAGGCATAGAGCTGCACAATAAGAAAATTGCAAAGCTTACAACGAAAAGTGAGAAGTCGAATGAGCTTGAGTGTAACAATGTACCGGTAAAGAGTACGGCTCCGGCGGGCAAGATGGCGACGAGACAGGCTTACGGCGAGACTCTGCGCGAAGTCGGTGCCACAAACAAGAACCTCGTCGTGCTCGACGGCGATCTTTCAAAATCGACGATGACGGTCGAATTCAAAAAGCTGTATGCGGAGCGTTTCTTAAACATGGGTATCTCTGAGCAGAATTTGTACGGTACGGCCGCGGGGCTGGCACTCTCCGGCAAAACGGTCTGCGCTTCAACCTTCGCGATGTTTGCAACCGGAAGGGCTTTTGAGATTGTCAGAAATACCATTGGCCATACCGGAGCCAACGTTAAGGTATGTGCCACTCATGCGGGCATAACGGTAGGTGAGGACGGTGCAACGCATCAGACGTTTGAAGATATTGCACTTATGCGCACCATTCCCGGCATGATGGTTATAAATCCCGGGGACGCTGCTTCAGCGAAGATTCTGCTTAAGCAGGCGATAGAAATTAACGGGCCCGTGTACGTTCGTCTCGGAAGAACGGCGGTTCCGTGTATTTACAAAGAAAACGAAGCCATTGAAATTGGAAAGGGCAAACTTGTCAGAGAAGGCAAAGATGTCACAATTATCGCTACAGGTATCATGGTAAATGAAGCTGCCACAGCTGCAGAGACGCTGGCGCAGGAAGGTGTGGACTGTCGCATTATCGACATGCATACCATCAAGCCGATTGATGAAGAGATTATAGTCAAGGCGGCTGTCGAGACAGGCGCGATTGTAACCGCTGAGGAACACTCCGTCATCGGAGGCCTCGGAAGTGCAGTGGCTGAGGTCGTCGTCAAGCAGTGCCCGGTCAGGATGGTTATGATTGGACAGCGTGATACTTTCGGCGAATCCGGCAAGCCCGATCAGTTAAAGGAAAAGTACGGCATGACTGCGCGTGACATTATCGCGGCGGTAACGGACTTAGTGCGTCGATAATCGCAGAGTCAGTACAATTTAATAAGCATAAGGAACTCCCTTCATGAATAGATTAAAACAAATCCGTAATGAAGGGAGTTTTTGATTGTGAGGGAAAGAAAGATTAAGAAATTCAAGTTGCCATTCCGTTTCAATAAAAAGACAGTCGCCGGTATTTTGGTTGCCGGGGCATTGATCGCACTTTTGACAGGGTATTTTTTAAGGGGAGACGATATGGTAGAATTCAGAACATTGAGTGAAGCCGAGATACCGCAAGACATTGCGGGGCAGGTAATCCCTGAATATCGGGATTTGGAGCGCGCCTTGGCCTGTGTGGTTGATGATAAGATATATGTCGTAGTAACTCGCGGAGAAAAGCTCACGAGCGGATATGAGATTTCAATCGAAAAGATGGAATGCGAAGAAAAAGACGGGCAACAAAATCTGATCGTATATGCGCTGTTCAAGGATCCGGAGCCGGGAACCGCTCTTTCCCAAGTACTGACATATCCTCTCGCCGTTGCGGAAACAGAACTGGAAGAACTGCCGGATACTATAGAACTCAGGATTCAATATTGAACTAATAATTGACAATTAACTCCTTTTATGGTAATATATTCAAAAAGGAGTTTGATTTGAACAGAATTATCGCACGAGAAGAGCGGCACTTGGAAGTCGCGCAGTTAGAAGAAAAAATAAAAATAGGCGTGATGGGCATAGGAAGGGGAGCCGGATGTACGTTTGTATCGACGGCTCTTGCTTACATGCTTGCGGGAGAGGTGAAGAAAAATGTCGGGTTTGTACAACTCGACGGGCGCTGCGATCACGACATTTACGATGCGCTGGGAATGGACAAACGATTTGCCGGACGAGAATTTATCGACTTTTATGAGATTGCTGCTTCTCACGGTAAAATCCGCGAACTAAAAAATATCGACGAACACATCAATTGGGCCGTGATTATGCCGAAGCAAAACCGAAAACCGACTCTCGGGGAAGCGCTGCGCCTACTGGAGAATATATCCTGCGGCGTTTTGATTTGTGACCTCGGAAGCGAGCTCACTGATGATCCGGTACAGAGACAAATCAGGAGTGAGCTGATCTTTTCCGTCGATGCGCTCGTTTGCGTCATCGACCCCTTGCCTTCGAAATTGCTCGGCGGAACGGACGAACTGAGCTTAGCCAAAGCCTGTGCTCTCAAACGGGACAATGTGATCTGGATCCTGAATAAATACAACGACGGCGTCAATGCAAAGGAATTGCGCGCATTTTTGCGTCTCAAAGACACACAGCGAATTCCTTACATCGACGCGCGTCATTTTTATTGTGCGCAATACAACTGCAGGATTCCGATTTCAATGCGCGAAATCGCGACTGTGGCACAACCCCGCTTTCTGTCAGTGACAGAGTGCCTTCATCATATCCTCACGGATTTGTAATACTTTTGTAACAAAGTTGGCTTTTTTTCACAAGGATATTATAGTATAATTAAGTGTATATGATGAAAGGGCAATCTTGGGATGATAGTATTTGATAATGTGACAAAAAATTACAACACGAACATCGGCCTCGACCATGTGAGTGTTAGGATAAAAAAGGGAGATTTTGTATTTCTTGTGGGTCCCTCCGGGGCAGGGAAGTCTACTTTTGTCAGACTTGTGCTGAAAGAAATAGAACCTGACGAAGGGCGGATCTTTGTCAACGGCTTGGAGGTGAATACTCTTACAAATCGATTGATTCCAAAGCTTCGCAGGAGCACCGGCATCGTTTTTCAGGATTTTAGGCTTCTGCCTAACAAAACAGTGTTTGAAAATGTGGCTTTCGCTATGGAAATCACTCACCAGACAGCCAGACAAATCAGAAGGCAGGTACCGCAGGTTTTGGGACTCGTGGGCATCAGCATTAAGGCGGACAAGTATCCGAATCAACTTGCGGGCGGCGAACAGCAGCGCGTAGCGATTGCGCGCGCTCTTGTAAACAATCCGACGGTATTGATAGCGGACGAGCCTACCGGCAATCTGGATCCGGATACTTCCTGGGAAATAATGCGACTGCTTGAGCAGATCAATCTAAGAGGTACCACGATACTGATGGTAACGCACGCCAAGGACATTGTCGACAAGATGGGCAAGCGCGTCATAGCCATCGAGAAGGGCAAAATCGTCAGGGATGAGTACGGGGACTATGGCTATAAAGAAGAAGAGGCCCACTCCCACAGAGGAGCTTATATAGGAGGGGGCTATAACAAACATGCTTAACAGTTTAAAATACACAATAAAAGAAGCATTTACGCAACTGTTCAGAAACGGCGCCATGACGGTCGCATCGGTGTTTTCCATTACCGCGATGTTGCTGATCTTGGGAATTTTCTTCCTCATTACGGTTAACATCGGCTTGGCGGTAGAAAACGTCAAGGACGATTTCGACACGGTATCGGTCTACCTGCTCGATGAAACTTCGTATGAAACAGCACAGACGATGATGCTGCAACTCGAGGGCATGCCGGAAGTTGAAAATGTCCATTATTTGGACAAGGATACGGCGCTGGCACAATGGACAGCCGAAAAATTTGCCGACAACGCCGATATGTTTGAAGGCCTCGCCAAGAACCCTTTACCGAACTCGATTGAAATCAAGGTCAAGGATTTGGCGTCTGCAGAGAACGTTGCCAAAGTGGCGGAAACCTTTGACGGCATACAGAAAGTCGGATATTACAAAGATGTTGCGGACAAGCTGCTGAGAATCAGCGAAGGACTGCGAACCGGCATGATGATTATTATGGCATTTCTCGTGGTGATCTCGGTAGTGGTCGTATCCAATACCATCAAGCTGACGGTATTTGCACGGCGCAAAGAGATAGAGATAATGAAGTACGTCGGTGCGACGAATTGGTTTATTCGGGGGCCGTTCCTTACGGAGGGTATTATCATCGGCATATTCTCGGCAATTCTTTCCTCAGGTATGCTGGTATTTATCTATTCGAGGGTAGTCAAGAGCTTCAGCCTGCATATTACTTGGTTTATGGATACCGGCATGGTTCCTGTCAGCTTTATGACATTTAATTTAATTTGGATATTCTTGGCACTCGGTATTTCCATAGGTGCTTGCGGTAGTATCGTTTCTATGAGACGATTCCTGGACACATAGGCATAGTAAGGAGGGAAACACAACATTGAAGAAAACAATCGCAATTTTGCTTTCACTCACTCTTTTGCTCGGAGGTGTGAACGTTGTATATGCCGATGCTCAAGCCGAGTTGGACAAGATCAATGCCGAAAAGGCTGAGCTGAACAAAGCCTTGCAACAAGGGAAGAAGGTTGAGAACGGGCTAAACAAAGAAATCAAGAACCTTGAGTCGCAGATTGCCAACAAGACACTGCAAATACAACAGCTCGGCGCAAATATCGCGGCCACGGAGCAGCAGATCAACCAAGCTTTGGCGGAATTGGATGCGCTTGAAGCCGATATTGCCGCACAGCAGGAAGCTTTGAACACACGCTTGCGCGCTATGTATATGAACGATAACGCGAGTGTGATAGATGTCATCTTGGGGTCGGATTCAATATCCGATTTGATGAGCAACATGGACAAGATGCAACGGATTTACGAGTCGGATGAGGAACTTCTTAAGAGCTTGCAGACGCAGCACAATCAGATAAAGGCGCAACGTGACAAGCTAGAAAGCCTCAAGGCACAGCTTAACGAATCGAAGGCAGCACAGGCCGCCGCTAAGGCGGATCTCGAGGGGGATAAATCCGAAGTACAGAAAAAGAAAAATGAAGTTGCTTCGGACAATAAAGCTATAGAAGAGCAGATCGACGTGATGAACAGACAGGCGGCCGCGTTTACAGCCGAAATTCTCAAGCTGCAAGGCAACCAGAGTTTTGTCGGCGGTCAGTTTACTTGGCCGGCACCGGGCGTCAGCAGAATCACATCACCGTTCGGCAACAGGATACATCCGATCTTAAAAGTAAGTAAGTTACATACAGGTATTGATATCGGTGCGCCGATGAATACCAAAATTGTGGCCGCCAATGCAGGTACTGTCATTAAGGCGGGTTGGAATAACAGCTACGGCAATGTTGTCATGATAGACCACGGCGGAGGCATTGTCACCGTATACGCACACAACAGTTCGCTCTTGGTATCAGTGGGAGATGTCGTGGCTAAGGGACAAGCTATCTCAAAATCCGGCTCGACGGGCATGTCTACGGGACCTCACCTCCACTTTGAAGTACGTATCAACGGACAATACGTCAATCCGACAGGCTACGTCTCTTACGGAAGGTAGATACACAGATGAATAAAATCAATCCGATTATTATTGAATTGCTGAGAAACAGGAACATCACAGATGAAGACGAGATCAGAGAATTCTTATCGGAGAGACCACAGAGAACTTACGATCCATTCCTGCTTCACAATCTCGAAGCGGGAGTGGATTTCATATTATCTTCGGTGCGCTCCGGCAAGAGAATCTGTATTTACGGGGATTACGACGCCGACGGCGTGACTTCCGTAGCTCTGATGCGTCAGATGCTGCTGCACATTACAAACAAAGTCTCCTACTATATACCGTCTCGCTTTGATGAGGGGTACGGACTCAATACGGAGGCCATGGACGCGATTAAAAAACGCGGTAACGACGTGATCGTCACCGTTGATTGTGGGAGTATCTCCTGTGATGAGGTCGCTTACGCAAAGAAGCTCGGTATGGATGTAATCGTTACAGATCATCACAGCATTGACGACAGGAAGGCCGATTGCATTTTGATCAATCCCAAACAAAGAGAATGCGATTATCCGTTTCCTCATTTGGCAGGGGTCGGTGTTGCCTTCAAATTTGCTCAGGGGATACAGAAAAAGGCAGGTTTGCCAAAGAGCAGCGTCAATTCACTTTTGGATCTTGTGGCGATAGGAACGATAGGGGATGTCGTTCCGTTGGTCGATGAAAACCGCACAATGGTCAAATACGGCCTTGGGATTCTCAATTCGGGAACCAGACCCGGGATATCGATGTTGATGAGCGAGATTGCGGCCGGCAGGAGCGGTATTTCATCAGAAAATGTGGCGTTTGAAATCGTGCCGCACATCAATGCGGCCGGCCGAATCGGCGACGCCGACGTTGCGGTCAAGGCAATTACCTCCGATAAAATGGATACCGCAGCGCGGGATGTTGGCATTTTGATAGAGTGCAACAAGCTGCGCAAAAAAATACAAGCCGAAACATATGAGACTTGCGTTGCACTTGCGGAAAAGCAATGTACAGGGGATGATTTCAAGTTGATTGAAGCGAGCGATGCGCACGAGGGAATAGCCGGCATTGTGGCGGGAAAGATAAGCGACAGATATGCACGCCCGTCGGTCATCGTAACCGATTCGGATGACGGTTTGGTTAAGGGAACGGGTCGGAGTACGGAAAATATTGACCTGTATAAACTGCTGGCGAGTTGCAGCGATCTGTTCACGCGATTTGGCGGTCACGCCGGAGCTTGCGGCTTTACGATGGACAAATCCAATGTGCCTGAGCTCAGACAGCGTACAAATGTCGCGCTGCGCATGATGGCAGAGGAAAATCCGAATGTATTTGATCTGCATGAGCGCGTGGATATCAGAGTTTCACTTGCGGACATCACCGAATCTTTGGTGAAAGAAACGGAACTTTTGGCACCATTCGGCACAGACAATCCAAAACCGGTTTTTTTGATTGAAAATATAACTGTTTCAAATATCGTATATATGGGAAACAATAAACAGCATGTGAGATTTACTGCGGATGATCGCGCCGGCGGTTCCGTGCAATGTGTACTGTTCGCACCGCGAGCCGCGGAGTATGCGGACCTGCTTGTACCGGGCAGAACGGTGCAGCTTTCCGGAACGGTCGAGTATTCGCAATGGAACGGCAAGGGCAGGGTGCAGATCATTGTCAATGTGATGAGAGGAACAGAAGTATGATACCCGAAAACGAAGAAAACAAGGATGAATTCCAAGGCAACTCGAAAGAAAATCGGAAAACCGTAACAATCACCAAAAAAAGACTGACGGCTGTAATAGCAATCGGGTTGGTCATCGGTTTGCTGATAGGATATTCCGGTATATATTTTGTCGGTACGGGAACGGGCGGTATGGCCTTAGTCTCACGCAGTGAACTGGAAAAACTGCACTACATGAATCAAAAATACACCAAGGCCGAATTGCTTTTCAATGAGCTGGCAACAAAATATTATAAGGCTTTGGATGAGGATGATATCATGACGGGCATATATCGGGGCATGTATGAGGCTGCCGGCGATCCCTATACTATGTATCTGACGGCTGAAGAATACGAAAAACTGATGGCGGTGACTACGGGCGATTTTTACGGCGTCGGTTTGTCGATGTCGGTCAAGGACGGCAACATTGTGGTAATGAACACGATTGAAGGCTCTCCGGCTGAGCGAGCCGGCTTCAAAGCGGGTGATATCATTCTCAAGGTTGACGGCGTATCCTACGCTGCAAATACGCTGGATAAGGCGGCGGCAAAGATGCGCGGCGATCTCAACACCAAAGTGACGATTACCTATTCCCGCGGTGACCATGTAAAGGATGTAGAACTCGTGCGCAAGAAAATTGTAGCCCAATCGGTCTATTCCGATATTTTGGACGGCAATATCGGCTATATTCGCATCACATCGTTTGAACTTGCAACGGCTGACGATTTTAAGCAGGAGATGGCGAAGATGGAAAGAGCGAAGGTAAAAGGTCTCGTCATCGATCTTCGCAACAACGGAGGCGGCATCGTAGACAGCGGGCTTGCGGTAGCGGATGCACTGCTGCCGGAGTGCACGATAGTCTATTTGGAAGACAAGAACGGCGAACGCGAGTATCACAATTCCGATGCTGAAGCTACAAGCTTGCCATACGTGCTGCTGGTGGACGGAGGAAGCGCCAGTGCGACTGAGATTGTCGCAGCGGCAGTACAGGACAACAAGGGCGGTGCGCTCGTCGGTACGACTACCTTTGGCAAGGGTATCGTACAGTTGATAGAACCGGTTGGTGACGGTTCCGCGGTTCGTGTTACAACAAAGCAATATTTTTCGCCGTCCGGGAAAATTATACAAGGCAAGGGTATCGCACCGGATTATTCGGTAAAAGCAGACGAAAAGGATAAAACCGACAAGCAGCTGGAAAAGGCAATTTCGCTTTTGAAGGCAAACTAAAAAATTTATTGATTTTTTTAAAGCGAACTGGTATAATTACTTGGTAAATTGTTGCATATTAACCGTTAAGGGGAGTAGCTTATAAGTGGCAGAGTCAACAACCGGCCTTGTGCCTGGCTCTGTTCTCCGAGAGGAAAGCGAGACCTTGATGTTTACTTATTTTCAAGTAAGCATCAAGGTCTTTTTATTAAAGGAGAGAATAACAGTGAAAAAGAACGACGTGAAAGTTATATTGAATGCTGTGAAGTGGGTGCTGTTTTGGATGGCTCTCGCTCTGATCTTCAATGGCTTTATTTATTATATCTACGGGCACGAAAAAGGGGTCGAATTTTTGGCGGGCTATCTGATTGAACTATCGCTCAGTATCGACAATCTGTTTGTGTTTATTACAATTTTTACGAGCTTTGGTCTCACAGAGCACGCGCAGCACAGAGTATTGCGCTGGGGTATCATCTGTGCGATAATCATGAGGTTCTTCTTCATATTCTTCGGTATTAAACTGGTACACAGCTTTGAATGGATCCTTTATGTATTCGGTGCCATCTTGATCATCAGCGGTATCAGGATGTACGGTAAGGAAAAGGAATCGAAGAATCCGCATGAAAAGTTGGTTGTTAAGGGGCTCAAGCGTGTAATGCCGATGACGGAAGGCTTTGAAGGCGAAAAATTCTTTGTCAAAAAAAACAGAATCATATATGCGACACCTCTCTTTGCCGTGTTGCTGATTATCGAGTCGTCGGATATTCTCTTTGCAATCGATTCCGTACCTGCCGTCTTCTCAGTTTCCACGGATTTACTCATAGTATACAGTTCTAACATATTTGCCATACTTGGACTTAGGCAGCTTTATTTCATTTTGTTGCATCTGCACGACCGCTTCTCATGCGTCAAATACGGTGTGGCCACAATCCTGATCTTTACAGGGTTAAAGATGCTGGGAAGCATTATGAATTATCACATCGACAACCTGCTTTCGATCGCCATAATTGTCGGTGTACTGGCTGTCAGCATTATCGCTTCGATTGTCGTCAGCATGGTGCGCGACAAGAAGCAATCACAGAAGTGATTTGGGGATAAAACTTGACTGAAAAGGTCAATAATGCTATAATTATTCGATGGAAATGTGTTACAGTAAATTGTGAAAGCGATTGCAAAGCAAAGGAGAACGTATATGGCTTACGAATCAAAATTTAAGAAACCGGCGATAGACTCGTTTTTCGAGGCCGTTCTTGCCTTGGAAGATCAAGAGGACTGCTATCGTTTTTTTGAAGACATATGCACGATAAACGAGATCCACGCAATTTCGCAACGTTGGGAAGTGGCGAAGCTTTTGGAACAGAAGAAAACCTACAGCGAAATAGAGGAACTGACAAAGGCTTCTACGGCGACCATAAGTCGCATAAACAAATGCTTGATTTACGGGGCGGATGGATATAAGAGAGTCCTTGAGCGCTTAAAAGAGCAGGGCAAATTATAAGCATCGCAAACGACAACTGCCGGGGTGCCTTTGCGTGCTCCGGTATTTTGTGTTCTTGGAGGGAAAATGAAGATTTATATTAACGAAGGTATCGTCATCGGACGAGACAGAGACGATTTTGTCAAAAAAGCTGTAGCTGCATATTTGTACGAAAAGGGCGACAGCGATTATGAGAGAGCTTTTGATTTTGAGATAAAAAGAGGAGAGCACGGCAAACCGTATTTTGACGCTGCCGATGCGCCGCATTTCTCCGTCAGTGACAGCGGACAGCTTTGGGTGTGCGCTGTCTCGGATCAGGAGGTCGGTATAGATATCGAAGAAGTGAAGAAAAAGGAATATGAAGATCTGGCAAAGAGATTCTTTACTGAAGAGGAGGCCGAGTTTGTGCGCCTTTGGGGTACGGACGGCTTTTTCCTCGTTTGGACGAGAAAAGAAGCTTACGTAAAATACAAAGGTACAGGCCTGCGGGAAGGCTTGAGCAATTTTTGCGTAGTCAAGAACAATTCCGTTGCCTATTGGATCGGAGAAGGTGAGGATAAAGTGTTTTTTACCGATGTCGACTTTGGCAGCGACATTATTTGTGCAGCCTGCACAGCTGAGCCTGAGACGGCGGAAGTCAGATTGTTGTAGCCGGTTATGGACACCGGAAAATGCAGGGATATTGCCTTGCGCTATTTGGCGGCTTCGAACAAAACAGTAAGCGAGGTGAGAAAGTATCTCGTAGCGCAGGGATGCACGGACACCGAGATTGCCGAAACCCTCGCTTTTCTTGAGGAATTTCACTATGTCGACGATGAAGCCTATTGCCTGCAATATATGCGCAACGCACTTCTCAGGAAGCGACGCGGTATTGCAGGGACGAAACGTGAACTGAGCGAGAAGGGCATAGAACGCAATACGATAGAAGATGCGCTCTGCACATTTGTTGAAGAAGAAAATCTGCCGGAGGAACGGGAGCGAGCCGCACATGCCGCGGTTACTCTCTTTCGCACGGATAATGCGGACGACAAGCTCATCGCAAAGATCGCACGAAAGCTTGTATATATGGGCTACGACAAAGACACCGTCTATGAAGTCGTGGGAAGATTTATGAGAAAAAAGGAAACGGAATTCGATGAGTGAGAGCATGCAATTTTCGCGTACGGAGCTGTTGATAGGCAAGGAAGCCTGCCTTCGCTTGGCGCAATCGAAGGTGGCTGTCTTCGGCATCGGCGGTGTCGGAGGCTTTGCCTGTGAGGCACTTGTGCGTGCCGGCATTGGCAACATCACGATTATCGACAAGGACGATGTCGATGTGACGAACATAAATCGCCAAATTATCGCTCTGCACAGCACGATAGGCAGACCTAAGACAGAGGTCATGCGTGAACGGCTTTTGGATATTAACCCTAGTGTAGGGGTGGAAGCCGTGAAACAGTTTTATCTGCCTGAAACAGCCGACGAATTCGATCTCTCAACCTTTGATTACGTAATAGATGCCGTCGATACGGTGACGGCAAAGTTGGAGCTTGCGATGCGCGCTTCGGCGTGCGGAGTACCGTTGATTTCCGCTATGGGTGCCGGCAACAAGCTCGATCCCACGCGCTTTGAGGTCGCGGATATCAGCCAAACCTCAGTCTGTCCGCTGGCAAAGGTTGTGCGGCGTGAATTGAAAAAGCGCGGTATCGAGCACATGAAGGTCGTCTATTCGAGGGAACAGCCGCAAAAGCGAGAGGCGCCGTCACCGCCGGCAAGCATCTCTTTTGTGCCGTCCGCAGTGGGCCTCATAATTGCAGGTGAGGTTATCAAAGATTTGATAGCGAAAAAGTAATATGAGCCAAACCAAAACGAAAGAAATCAACATATATTAACAAAAGTCGAAATGACAGAGAGGCAGTCCTAAAAAACGGATTGCCTCTTTTTTATGCGACTTAATATAAAATTTTAAAAAACACAGTTGACATACATGTAATATTGTATATAATATGCATATACAATATTGTAAACGTGGAAGACAAAAGGGGTACTTTATGAAATTTATCATCAGCAATTCCGACAATCGACCTATCTACGAGCAGATTACCTCCCAAATCAAAGGATTGATTGTCTCGGGAAAGCTCAAGGAGGGAGAAGCGTTGCCCTCCATGCGCTTGCTGGCGAAGGAACTGCGAATCAGCGTTATCACGACGAAGCGCGCGTATGAGGAACTGGAGCGAGAAGGGTTCATTGTTTCGATTACGGGAAAGGGGAGCTTTGTCAACAGACAGAATACGGAGTTGATTCGCGAACAATATCTGAAGGAAATTGAGGAGAAGCTCAAAGAAATCATTCAACTCTCACTGATGGCGGGAATAGGACGCAAGGAAATTTCAGAGATGTTCGATGTACTGAGCGAGAGCGAATAGAAAAGGGGATATTATGGACAGTTCAATTACAATTACAAATGTAAATAAAACATACGAAGGATTTAGGCTCGAAAACGCGAATTTCACGCTTCCGCAGGGGTGTATCATGGGATTGATAGGCGAAAACGGAGCGGGTAAAAGCACGCTGATTAAGCTGATTCTGGACTTGATTAAACGGGACAGCGGAGAAATTCGCGTACTTGGATGTGACAATTTGCGCTTATCGGGCGAACTGAAGGAACGCATAGGGGTCGTCTTTGACGAGTGTTTCTTTCCTGAAAATCTCAACGTCAAGCAGATAGGAACTATTCTTAAGAATATATACAGAAATTGGGATGAGGCGGTATTCCAACGGCATATCACAAACTTCGGGTTGCCGCAGACAAAGGCGGTGAGGGAGTTCTCAAGAGGAATGAAGATGAAGCTTTCCATTGCCGCAGCTATGTCGCACGGCGCGGAGCTGCTGATCCTCGATGAAGCCGCCAGCGGTCTCGATCCGATGGCGCGCGAAGAGATCCTCGATTTGCTGCGCGACTTTATTCAGGACGAAACGCATTCCGTACTGATTTCTTCGCATATCATCAGCGATCTTGAAAAGGTTTGCGACTACATAACCTTTATTCACAAAGGGGAAATAGTATTCAGCGAGGAAAAGGATCTGATCAAGGAAAGATACCGACTCGTCAAGTGCGATGAAGAAGAACTGGCGGCGATTCCGCCGGATGCCGTCAAAGGAGTGAGGCACGGCAAGTTCGGATCGACTTTGCTTGTCGAGGCGGATGCGGTTCCGGGCCAATTGACTTCCGAACCTGCAGATATCGAGAGTCTTATGGTGTTTTACAGCAAAGGAGTATAAGGTATGAAGGGATTGATTATCAAGGATCTTTTGAATTTACGCAGGCAAGGGGGCATCATCTTGCTCCTCATCATACTCTATATGGCGATGGGATTTCTGGGCGGAAACATCGCTATGGTCGCCGGCATGATGATGATATTGGCCGGCATGCTGCCGCTGACCGCGCTCTCGTATGATGAGCGCGCCAAGTGGGATAAATACGCGCTGACGATGCCGGTAACGCGACGGGAAATGGTGACCTCGAAGTATGTGCTGGGGATGATCCTGGTCGGTTGCGCTTTCGTGATCTCGCTGCTCGCCGCTCTCGCCGTACGCTCGCTTTCGTTGCAAGAAGGGCTGATCACGCTGGCCTTTCTCTTTATCATCAGTACCGTTTTCATATCGATCCTGCTCCCTGCCGGCTTTAAGCTCGGTGTCGAGAAGTCGCGCTATCTGATGATGATCGTCTTGATGGTGCCGGTGCTGGTGATCATCACTTTTGCGAATATAAACCCTGTAGGGTTTGGCATCCGCATCACCGAGCAGAGCCTGACGACAGGCGCGGGGATCGGGGTACCGCTGGCCATCATCTTCTATGCGATCTCCTACCTTGTTTCCGTCAGGGTATACGAGAACAAGGAATTTTAGCGGAAAGATTCCCAAAAGGGAATTTCGGAAGAAGAGTTTTGATAAGACAAAAACCGGTTCGATCGTCTGCAGCGTTTGCGACGATGAACCGGTTTTCTGTGATTTGGCGGTTTAGTGCAGATACTTGTCGAAGACGGGCCAGATATCACTGCTCCCTTGGTTGTATTGCCAGCAAGCGCTGCCGGCGAGATTGTATTTGTCTGCATATTTGAGCCTGTTGGTGATAGAGGTACTGTCCTCTATCCATATCTTCGCTGTGCCCTCAGGTACCGGGTACTCGACGTAATTCTGTCCCTCTTTACTCAGGTAGGTTGGCTTGAGTCCCTTATCCGAAAGAAGTTTCTGTATCTGCGGCATAGTAGCTGAAGAGTTGGAAACCTTATTGCCTGCGGCATCCACCACCCAAATTCGGGTGTAGAGCGGAACTCCCATAAGCAGCTTTGAAGAAGGAACACCGGCATCGATGCAACCCTTTATCGCGTTCTCGACGAACGGCATCGATGAAACTGAACCCGGAGTTGGGCTGCCCGCATAGTGTTCATCGTAACTCATCACGGCGATGTAGTCCGTGTATTTGGAGAGANNTATTCGACAGACCATGAGCTTGGCACCATAACATCGATAGAGAGATTTAATCCCTGGCGCTCTGTATACGTGCGCATGTTTGCGGTAAAGGAGGTGAGACCGTCTCTGTCCGCATCCTTTACCTCTTCAAAGTCGATGTTGATACCGTCGACACCGTAAAGGCAGGAATAGAAGAGATATTGCGCGACTGCTTTATTCTCTATCGCAGGTGTTGCGAACATTTTGGTGGTAAAGTTCGTCGAACCCTTTGTGCCCATATCATTGGTGATTGTGGCCCAAACCGAGAAGCCGTTTGCATGAGCCGTATCGGTATATCCCTTATCGGCACAGTTTGAAGTGGAACCGCCGCCCTCAACTTGCAGACGGAACCATGTCGGCATGATGATGTCTATGCCGTTTGTTGCGGCCGGTGCAGCGGGTGTCACATTATATACATACTGCCAGACAGCGTTGATCTTTTCATTGCCGGCCTGAACAAATTTTGTCTTTTTGGGAGCGTAGAAATCAACCTTGGAGAGATCGAGATCTTCGATTTTGACGGCACTCTTCATCACGTAGCCAATGTGGCCGTCGATATCCTCGATTTTGTAGTAATTGTCTGTCTGCCCTTTGATAAACACGCGTGTATTCTTCTCGAGCGTAAACGTTGCGTCCTCATCTGCACTCTTGGAAAGAGAGGCAATTGCCGTGACGTTGTTTGACATAGAGGCAATCTTGTCGGAGCCCGAATAGGAGAAGAGATTAATTGTTTTACCCGAGACGGAGTAGCTTAACTTGAAGAACTGCTCCATTACATTGATCGGGAAATAGAGGGAACCGTCGATTTCATTAAGAGGTACGTATACGGTACCGGCATTTGCTTTAACGAAATTTGTAACCGTGTCGTCGGCCATAACGATGTTTTGGGACGAGAGATCGATGAGAAGGCGTTTGGATGTTGTGTCGATAGCGATACCGCTGTTGGAACCGTATTTTCCGATTACAGAGATCGGCAGGTAGACGTTGCCGTTTTCTAAATATCCCGACAGCGAGGTCTTGCTGCCGCGATATTGAATGGAATACATATCGGAACCGGCACAGGCCGTCACGGGGAAACAGGCGGCTATCATGATTACTGTTGCTGTCAATATTGCGAGTGTCTTTTTAAGATTTAAATACATTTTTTCCTGTGTTCCTTTCGAAATTGTTGTCGAGTTTATTGCATTATAGCTTAAAAAAGGAAATTTTGCAAATGAGGCATCGCAATATGAAATTTCGGTGAAGTGACTAGAAAAGATTGAAAAACAGCAATTCTTTCGGTATAATTGTATCGTTGACATTCAAAAAAGCGGGGAGACGGGATGGAAAAAATTATTGGCAATATAAGGGACAACATTCTTTCAAATTGGAGAACGTTCTATCATATATATGGTATTTTGGGGGCTTCTGCTCTCATAGCGGTGCCGGTGAAGTTCATCGTATTCTACATGTTGATGGGAATTACGACGGGTTTTGTGCCGGCGTTTTTGGTCAGCTTGCTGATCACTTATTTACTGTTTAAGATTTTCGACGACAAGCTGATTCCGGCGGTGCTGTTTTGCGTGATGTCGGTCTTGATGTTCTGTGATGTGACGTACAACAGTTTTTTCAATCGCTATCTTTCAGTCGGCATGTTGGGCGCGGCCGGAGTGCTCGGCGATATCACGGAGAGCATCAAGGTTGTCATGCGACCGGTTAACTTTGTAATGCTGATCGACCCCGGACTGGCACTGGCAGCAGTATTGAAGGTGCGCAAAAGAGAACACGGCGCGATTGCGGCAAATGAAGAGACCGGCGACCGAGAGACCGAGGCGTCTTGTGAAATTGAAGAAGTCGGAGGCAGTGTGAATGAGACGGCCTGCGAAATTGAAGAGGCCGATCGTGTCGTTGAGGCTGCCTGCGAAATACAGGCAATCGGAGAGCGCATTTATGCTGAGTTCGATGAGACGGAAAAGACTGAAAGCCAAGAAACCGAATCAATTCGAGAAACGGGGAAAGAGGATAAGAAACTCGGTAACGAGTGTGCAGCCCATGATATCGACTGTAAATACACAGAAGAAGGCAGGGATCAAGACCTAAACGATATGCAGGTCGAGACCGAGTTTGATGTAAACGAAGAGGCCTTGAACTTGGAAGATGATACCGCGCATATTTACGGTCGCAATGCCGGCAGAGTGCGTGCCGCGGTCAGAAAGCGCCGTCAAAAGCTTCTCAAGTTGCGCCATGCGATTGTGTGCTCACCTATTCTGTTGATAGCGATTTTGTTGCTGGGCAGTTTGGCGGGCATCGGTGCATGCCAATCGATTACAAATCAGGAATTCTACACATTTCATATCAAGGATGTCTTTGGGACGGTATTCAAGGGACAAAACGGCAATCTGGCCGCTTGGACTGATGACTATCAAACGGAGAAGAACGGGCCGTTATTCGGTGTGGCAGAGGGTAAGAACCTCGTCGTGATCCAGATGGAATCTTTGCAGAATTTTGTCATCGGCAGAGAGTATAACGGGCAGGAGATAACGCCGAACCTCAACAAACTTTTAGAGGGAAACACTACATATTTTGACAACTTCTATCAGCAGATCGGCAGCGGCAATACTTCGGACGCAGAATTTGCCGCCAACAATTCAATCTACGGCAGCTTGACAAGTTATACATATAACCTATTTGATGAAAACTGCTTCCGTGGCCTGCCTGTCTTACTGAAAGAGCGCGGTTACAATACTGCGGTCTTCCATGCTGCACAGGACAGAACATTTTGGAACAGAGAAGATATGTATCCCACAGAGGGTTTTGATCGCTATTACGGCGGATTGACGTCTGAGGGCGGTGATTACGATATGACCGAATGGATGGGTTGGGGACTCACGGACAGCGAATTCTTTAAGCAGACAGTAGGCTATATGAAAGAAATTCAAGAGCCGTACTACAACTTCATCATCACCATCTCAAACCATCATCCGTATCAGATGTTGAAGAAGTATCGTTTCATCAAACTGTTACCTGAGGACAGGGAAACGATAGTCGGAAATTATTTGCAGAGTGCGGCATATACCGATTACTCTATTGGCCTTTTCATCGATCGTCTGAAAAAGGAAGGACTTTACGACAACACCGTATTTGTGCTGTACGGTGACCATGCGGGTCTTACGCATTCGGATGAGATCGATGAGAGTATGGAAAGGCTTCTCGGAAGATCTTACGATTTCCGGGATATGATGCGAGTGCCGCTCATTATACACATGCCCGATGATTCGCATGACATTCATCAAGTTATCTCCACTGCGGGCGGTCAGACGGATATTTTACCGACACTGGCATATCTGTTTGGGTTCGATAAGCTTGACACGCTGTATGTCGGTCACAATCTGTATACCGTTAAAAATGGGCTGGTGGCCGAGCAAACATTTATGACAAAAGGCTCGTTTTTCAGCAACGATATCGCCTACGAGATGGCGCGTGACGGCATTTTTGAGAACGGGCGCGCCTGGAATATTCACACGGGTGAGCCGGTGGACGTTGCCTCCTGCTATGAAGATCATCTGAAGGCCGTTCAAATCATTGAAACCTCGGAATATGCATTGCGCAGCGACGCGATTCGCAGAATCTTTTTGGATGGCGGCAAGGCGAGCGATATCGCCGATCTCAAGCTTTCACGCATCTATCCCGATGAAATAGTTGCCGCAGGCTATCCGGACAAATCACTCGCGGGTAAAGGTTCTGAGAAGGCGCTCAATTATTCCGTCTATGCGGGATATAAGGATATCATGCTCGATATTGATTGGGACGCGGACGGCAAACCGTATGCAGTCAATACGAATACGGGAAGGAAAGCGATGACGGGCGATGAAATCGCATCGTGGATGGCGACTCACGGTAATGTTAATCTTTACTTTAACGTGAAGGAAAACGGAGACGCGTTGATACAATATCTCGCTGAAAAGAACAAGACCATCGTTGAACGAGCGGTGCCGATCATACCGTCACAGGAGGAGTACAGCGGTAAATACGAAGCTGTTTTAAATCTTTCGGCGGCCGATATAAGCGCGAAGCAGGTGAAAAAGTTGATAGCTAAGAAAGATCTCCGGGCTGTCGTCGTGCGAGAAGCCGATTTGAGGTCCGCATACAGTTCGATATTGAAAGAGGATATCCAAGTCTACGTGGAGGATGCCAAGGTAAGTATTATGAAAAAGGCGGAGGATTTGTAAGACACATACTTCCGTGACATAAAGAATCCTGTGCGCAATCAAAACGCTTAGGAAAGCAAAATCAACGAAGCAATCTTGCCGGCACATGTTGCCATCGCAAGACTGCCGAACCATATTGCAAGCGAGCGCCAAATCCCCTCTCTGTGCACAAGTACTGCCAAGGATGCGAAGCAGGGAACGAAGAACGTCAACATGATAAGGCAGACAACTGTCTCTGCCTGAGAAAATGCCGCCGTTCTGATAATTGTGAGCATCGAGGCTGCACCGAGGTCACGCTTGATCAAACTGAGAATGAACAGTGAGGAAGCTTCAATCGGCAGATGCAGAAATCCGCAGGTATACGGAGAGGATATATCGATCAGAGCGGATAGGATTCCGGTAAACATCAGCGACGATACCGCAAGGCAGCCTATGAGGAATGCGGGGGCGGTTTCAAGGACAAATTCAGCCGCCGATTTTAAGGCGGGCACAGCGACGGCGCGAAAGCCGACCTTTCTGAGAGGCATCCTGCTGGCAGGAAGCTCGATGACGGGCGTGCTGCCGGGAATCAGACGTCCGAGGGTATAAATAAGCACAAATGTGGATATCATAGTGAATGAGAAAAAGAATATAATATAAGTAAAATCTAAGAGAAAGGTCATGGACGCAATAATTGCAACTTGCGCAGAGCATGGTACGGCAATGCAAAGTATTGCGGATCCGATGATTCTTTCTCTTTTATTTGTTTCGGCGAGCGATGATAAGGCGGCGGTTACGCAGGCAAATCCCATCAGCACCGACAAAAGCGAGGCGGGTGACAGCCCTGATGCAGACAAGCGCCCGCCGATGCGCAGAGACAGGCGATCGAAAAGGCCTGTACCGACCATTATGCCTTGCAGGACATTGATTGCAAACACTGCCGGCAGCAGTACGAGAAACAGATAAAAGGGAGCTGTCGTCAAAATGCCAAACGTGCCGGTCAGTGTAAAATTGAGGAATTCTGTCATAGTTCGCTCCTTGCGTGCAGACGATTTTAATTTATAAATGTATTATCGTGTGGTATAATGATTCCGGAAATTGTTTTTTCAAAAGAATCATTTCACCATATCCTACCCTACGGCAACGCCGCCAAGAATTGAGGGATATAGTATAATGATTCCGTAATACCAATATACAAACGACAATCGGGAGATATACTCAGAAGGAGAGCGTGAATGGATATTATCGTATACGCCGGCATCGCTTTGATCATCGTTTTGCTGATCGTTTTGACAGTTCTTTTGCAATTGCTCAAGGGCAACGCGGCGCAAAGCGCATTGCAGGCCGATGCGGTCGAGCGGTCGATTAAAGATGTTGAAAATAACATGGATCGAGAGATCAAGGCTGTCAGAGCCGAAACGGTGGAGGCTGTGCAAAAGAGCTTTGAGATATTCGCCAAAATGCTCTCGGACAATCAAAAAAATTCCGCAGAGACGCAGGATAAACGTTTGGCGGAACTGAGCGCAAAATTCAATGATATGACGATGCAAAACGAGCAGCGGCTAGAGAGTATCAGAATCACGATGGAGATGCGGTTGCGTGCGCTCACGGATGACAACAACAAGCAGATTGAAGAGATGCGCAGGACGGTGGACGAAAAGCTGCAAAAGACGCTGGAGGATCGCATTACTCAGTCTTTCAGGGTAGTTTCGGACCGTCTGGAGCAGGTATACAAAGGACTCGGCGAGATGCAGGCGCTGGCATCGGGAGTTGGTGACCTCAAGAAAGTGCTGTCCAACGTCAAGACGCGCGGCATCCTCGGGGAGATACAGCTCGGAGCTATTCTTAATCAGATTCTCACGCCGGCGCAATACGAGGAAAACGTGGCTATAAAACAAGGCCGTGAGCGTGTGGAATTTGCGATAAAGCTCCCGGGTGACGATGAAAAACCGGTCTGGTTGCCGATCGACGCTAAATTTCCGGCCGACAGCTACAGCAGGCTGCTTGAAGCCTATGAGCATGCCGACAAAGATGAAATCAAGGCTGCCGAGCAAAACCTGATTCGAACGATTAAGAACGAGGCGAAGGACATTCGCGACAAATACATATCGCCGCCGCTTTCGACGGATTTTGCCATCATGTTTCTGCCGGTTGAAGGATTGTATGCCGATGTCGTAAGACTCGGTCTTGTCGAAATCCTGCAGCGCGAGTACAAGGTAAACATCGCAGGGCCGACGACTATGGCGGCACTTCTTAACAGCTTGCAGATGGGGTTCAAAACGCTCGCCATCCAGAAGCATTCGAGCGAGGTGTGGAACATACTTGGCGCGGTTAAGACCGAATTCGGCAAATTCGGTGATATCCTCGCCTCCACGCAGAAGAAGCTCGTTCAGGTAAACGAAGATCTTGACAAGCTCGTAGGCACGCGTACACGCAGTATTCAACGCAAACTGCAGGGTGTGCAGAGCTTACCGGATTCAGAATCGCAGGGCATACTCGAGCTCGGCGATACGGCGACCTCGGCATATGATAATGAGGAATAGATAAAGAAGAATAATTTATACCGGGAGGATATATGTCTGTCTATGCTATAGCGGATTTACATTTAAGCTTTGACCCGCGCGTTGACAAGCCGATGGATATCTATGGCGTACAATGGGATAATCATTCGGAGAAATTAAAGGAAGAATGGGAAAAGGTGGTCGGAGCGGACGATACAGTACTGATAGCCGGCGATATTTCTTGGGCTTTGAAATTTGATGAGGCGATAGCGGATCTCGATTGGGTTCATCGTCTGCCCGGAAAAAAAGTATTGATTCGGGGCAACCACGAACTTTGGTGGAAATCCGTCAATAAGCTCAACGAAATGTACGACAATATGTATTTCTTGCAGAACACGTTCTATCCGTGTGAAGGAATGGCTGTCTGCGGCAGCCGCGGTTGGCTGTGCCCGACCGTTGGGGTCGAGTTTTCCGAGAGTGACGAAAAAATATACAGACGAGAACTAATCCGTTTGGAAATGTCTCTCTCTGCGGCACAAAAGGCGGGATATCGCGATATTATTGCCATGTTGCACTATCCGCCGACGAACGATAACCGCGATCCGTCGGGATTTACAGAGCTTTTCGAAAAATATTGCGTCAAGACGGTGATTTACGGTCATCTTCACAGAAGAGAGGTCTTCGGCAAGGGACTGCAGGGCGTGCGTAACGGAGTCGAATATCATCTCGTCTCGTTTGATTATCTGGAGGGAAAACCGAAACTGATGGTGAAATAGAGGAGGATTTGCGATGAGTAAGTCAATCAACAGAGTGGTCTTGATTGTTTTGGACAGCCTCGGCATAGGCGCGATGCCCGATGCCGCTGAGTACGGCGATGAAGGGGCTCATACACTCGGGCATATCATAGAGAAAAACGCGGGCTTTTCTGTGCCAAACCTCGCCAAATTGGGATTTTGCAATATTGATGAGTGCGGAGCTGAGCGATTAGCTGTATTGCACCCGCAGGGTTCATACGGAAGACTGGCGGAGCATTCGGCAGGAAAGGACACGATCACAGGACATTGGGAGATAGCGGGAATCTATACCGAGATACCGTTTAAGACATACCCGGACGGTTTTCCGGCCACTTTTATCAAGGAATTTGAACGCGTCATCGGCAAGGAAGTGCTCGGAAATTACGCAGCCTCGGGAACGGAAATCATTGAGACGCTCGGAGAAGAACACGAGCGTACCGGCAGACCGATCGTATACACATCGGCTGACAGTGTATTTCAGATTGCAGCCAACACAGATGTAATCCCACTCGAGCGCCTCTACGAGATCTGTGCGATTGCCAGAGCGATGCTGCACGGAGAGGTGGCTTGCGGCAGAGTCATCGCAAGACCTTACAGAAAGGATGAAAGCGGTAAGCGAATCAGAACCGCCGATCGAAAAGATTACGCCGTATCTCCGCCCGAAGACACCCTGCTTGACAAAGTTTCCGCTGCCGGCAAGACGGTATACGCCGTCGGCAAGATCAGTGACATCTTTAACGGGAAGGGCATTGGAACATCCGTGCACACAACGAGCAATGACGACGGCGTCGACAAGACGATAGCGGCCCTTGAGGAAAATTTCAGCGGTCTTATCTTCACGAATCTCGTGGACTTCGACTCGAAATACGGACACAGGAGAGATCCTCAGGGCTACGCAAATGCGATCGAGGAATTCGATGCACGCTTGCCTGAGATTATTGCAGCGCTGAGAGAAGATGATGTGTTGATGCTCTGCGCCGATCACGGCAATGACCCCGTGCATTCCGGATGGGATCATACGCGCGAATATGTACCGTTTGTGGCTTACGGCAGTGCTGTCCAAGCGGGTAAATCGCTTGGTACGCGCAGCAGCTTTGCCGATATTGGCGCTACCGTTGCAGAGATGCTGGGTGCGGCTCCGACTGCAATCGGGGAAAGCTTTATAGAGGAAATCCGCAAATAGCTCAGAAACAGCGAGTTACAGAGGTGATTACGATGCATATCAATGAAATCATTGCAAAGAAGAGAGATGGCGGCATCCTTTCGCGAGCTGAGATTGAATACTTTGTGAACGGATATACCGCAGGGATGATTCCCGACTATCAGATGTCCGCTCTGCTGATGGCTGTCTTTATCCGAAAGATGAACCGGGATGAAACGCTTGCTTTGACAGAGGCTATGCTTCATTCGGGCGATATCGTCGATCTGTCGGAGATTCCGGGCATCAAGGTCGACAAGCACTCGACGGGCGGCATCGGCGATAAAACTACCCTTATAGTTGCACCGATTGCGGCGGCCTGCGGCGTGCCTATAGCAAAGATGAGCGGCAGAGGCCTCGGTTTTACCGGCGGCACTGTGGATAAGTTGGAGTCGATCCCCGGCTTCCGAACGGGACTTGAAACGGCGAATTTTATCCGGCAAGTGCACGAAATCGGCATCGCAGTTATCGGCCAAACGGCAAATGTGGCGCCTGCAGATAAGAAAATCTATGCGTTGCGCGATGTTACGGCTACGGTGGAAGACTTAAGCCTGATTACCTCAAGCATTATGAGCAAGAAACTGGCTGCGGGAAGTGATGCCATCGTGCTCGACGTCAAATGCGGGCGCGGAGCCTTTACGGAAACGGAAGAAAAAGCGTTGCAACTTGCAATGCAAATGGTTGAGATCGGCAATGCTGCAGGGAAAAAGACTATCGCAGCGGTCACCGATATGGACTGCCCGCTCGGCAGGGCGGTCGGCAACTCCGTCGAGGTAATAGAGGCGATCGAGACGCTGAAGGGAAAAGGCCCGGCCGATATAACGGAGTTATCGGTACTTCTGGCGGGGCTGATGGTTTTCTGCGGCGGTCGAGCGAAGACACCGGAGGATGGTAAGGCGCAGGCTGTACAAGCCTTGCGGAACGGTACAGCTTTGCAAAAGCTTGCGCAGCTTATAACAGCCCAAGGCGGGGATGCTGCCGTGGCGGAGAATTATTCTTTATTTAAGCAGCCGCGCCTCAAGCGGGTCGTCATCGCGCAGAGGGACGGCTATGTGACCGGTATAGATGCGCGGGCGGTAGGCATAGCTTCTCAGCTCGCCGGCGCGGGTAGAATGCGCAAGGAAGATGCTGTGGATTCGTCTGCAGGTGTCTTTCTTCACAAGAAACGCAATGAGGCCGTTGGCCGGGGAGATGTTATAGCAGAAATATTCAGCGACAGTGAAACGGGTGCAGAAAGCGCACATGAAGTGCTCACTGAGGCCTACACTATAGATGATTCGCCTGCTGCGGAATCGGCGCTTATCAAAAGAATTATCATGTAATGATAAAACGGAGAACGTACAACGAGAAAAGTTGTGCCCGAGACAGAGGTATCCTAAGACATGCGGGCATTTAAAAAGCGGCGTTGGGAGTGTGAACTCTCAACGCCGCTTTTATAATAATTAAAGGAACAGTGCTTTCAGCAGCGTACAGACAAGCGGAATGGTCGCCATCGAGAACAGCGTCGACAGAGAAACTCCACCGGCTGCCAGTGGTGTATTGGCATTGTTTCGTTCGCTCAATGCTACGAGAATTGCAGCCGACGGCAGCGTCATGCAGAGTACGGTGATAACCTTAACCATAGGGGAAACGTCAAGGAAATACATGCACAGCAGAGCCAATGCCGGCAGGAACGTGCTCTTCACGGCGGTAAATCCGATCAGGTCTGGCTTTCTCAGAAGCTGTGACAGATTGCTTGTGCCGAGTTGTATACCCACGAGCATCATCGACAGCGGCACGGTCATTTCACCGATGAGATGCAGAAATTGTGAGACTGTCGCCGGGAATTGAAATCCAATGAGCAACAGCACAACACCCAAAACGGAGGCAACCATACAGAAATTGACCGCCGATTTGATGGCATGTTTTATGGAAACCTTTTCCTCCGTACCTATCCCGATCATGATTATGCCTGTGGAATACAGGAAGAGAGTCATGAACATGTTTTCAAATACCATGATGAACATGCCGTGCTGTCCGAAGACAGCCGACGCGATCGGAATCCCCATGAATCCGGAGTTTGTAAACAATAACATGGCTGCGTAGAGCCCGCGACTCTCGCGTGGAAAACGGAACAGCTTCACTGCCAGTAAGCAGAACGGCATTCCCAGAATATATATCGTCAGCATAATGATTGAAACCTGTTTCATTTCTCCGAGCATTGCCGGGGTCAGTGTGTTTTCTGTGATTGAAATCAGGATAAATGCCGGAAGATTGTATGTCAAAATCAGCTTTGTAAGATGCGGTGTTATTGAACCCGGTAGGATATCGGTCCTGTTGGCGATAAAGCCCGCACCGACCAAAGCAAAGATAACCGCTACATTTAAAAATATTACCAGCATACTGAGTAAAGCCTCCGAAAGTAGATTTTTTAAAAACAACACTTAGCATTATACCATAAAAAATAAGGAATGAACCCATCTATTTGAAAATATCATAAATATAAGGATTTCTGTGAGGAGGATGCGATATGGTAAAGATAAAAGGAGTGTTGTGCGGAGCGCTGGCAGCCGTTCTGGTGCTTGGCGGTTTCTTGGGCATAAACCAATTTGTGACTGAAGAGAGGCAAATTGATTTAGGAATAATCAATGATGCGATTTCGGTGGATGCCGCAGTGAAATCCGCTCAGGAAGTGCCGGCGCTGACGGTTGCGGCCAAGGCGGCTGTGTTGATGGACGCGTCGACAGGCACAGTTTTGTATGCAAACAATGAGCACGAAGCTCTTCCTCCCGCATCTGTGACAAAAGTGATGACGATGCTCCTTGTAATGGAGGCTTTGGAGCAGGGACGTGTTCATCTCGACGATACGGTGACAATCTCCGAAAGGGCTGCAAGTATGGGCGGCAGCCAGATGTATATGGAGCCGGGAGAGCAGCATTCGCTCGATGAGCTGATGAAAGGTATCGCGATGGTGTCCGCAAACGATGCTTGCGTGGCTGTGGCCGAATACGTCGGAGGATCGGAGGAAATCTTTGTAGAAAGCATGAACAAGAGAGCAGGCGAACTCGGCATGGCGGACACGAACTTTGTCAACACGAATGGCTTACCTGCACCGGAGCACCGCACAAGTGCATACGATATCGCGCTGATGTCACATGAGTTGCTCAAATACACGGGTGAACATCCGTGGTTTACGACGTGGCAGGATAAAATTACCGTAGGCCTGCCGGGCAAGGAGAAGGAGTTTGGATTGACGAACACAAACAAACTGATCAAACAGTACAGCGGTGCGATAGGCTTAAAGACCGGATTTACACAGGAAGCCGGGTATTGTCTCTCCGGCGCGGCCAAGCGAGGCGACCTTACTCTGATAGCTGTCGTCTTGGGATGTGAGACCTCGAAGACGCGCCTGGCGGAAATCAGCAAACTGTTCGATTACGGATTTGCGACCTACGACACTGTTAAGATAGCTTCAAAGGGTGATAAAACCGGCACGGTCAAGATTGAAAAAGGTGTACCTGACAAGATAAACTCTCTGGCGAGTGAAAATGTTTCGGCTTTAATTAAAAAAGGGGAACGCGACAGCATTACGTCGAAAGTGCAGTTTAATGAAAATTTGAAGGCACCGATTAAAAAAGGGGAAAAGATAGGAGAAATCGTGGTATATCAGAACGAAAAAGAAATCGGCAGATATCCCGTATGTGCGGCTAAGGCAGTCAAAAAGGCCGGTATTTTGCACATGGGAAGAAATCTCCTCGTGAATCTGGTCGAATAGGATGTCAAACGATGCGAACGCGGCATACCTTATATAGACTGGAGGGAAGCATATGAAAAAGGAATACCTTATCGCATTTTCTTCCTTTTATAAGGCTGCATACGCGCGCGATATCTTAATGGGCGAGAGATACAGGGCGATAGTAGTGAAACTGCCACCTGAACTCATCCACAGCTGCGGATACGGGTTGTCGATTGTAACGACAAACATACAGCCTGTTTTGACACAGTTAGAAAACATGGAAATTGCGCATAAAGGGGTATATATGGCCGACAACTCAGCGGGTCGGCTGAAATACAAGAAAATAGGATAGATATATATAGAGCCTGCATCTCAGCGACGCAGGCTTTACTTATTGCACGGGTTTTTTATTTCAAATTCTCGGGATTTAATGGCTCAAGTTCCGGCAATACGAAGATACCGTCCTTGCGAATGAGTACGTCGTCGAAGTAAATCTCACCGCCGCCGTACTCCGGTCTTTGAATCATCACAAGATCCCAGTGAATCGCACTCTTGTTGCCGTTAAATGCATCTTCATAGGATGCGCCCGGAGTCAGATGGAATGAGCCTGCGATCTTTTCATCGAAGAGGGTATCTTTCATCGGATGCAGGATATACGGGTTGACACCAAGTGCAAATTCTCCGAAATAGCGCGCGCTGTTGTCCGTATCGAGCAGCATGTTGATCCTGTCGGTGTCATTGGCTGTTGCTTTGACTATTTTGCCGTTTTTGACTTCAAATACTATGTCGTCGTAGGTAAAACCTTGCTCTTCCGAGAATGTGTTGTAGGAAATTTTACCGTTCACAGAGTTGCGTACCGGTGCCGTATAGACCTCACCGTCAGGGATATTGCGCAATCCGTCGCACTTAATGGCAGGTATGCCTTTGATTGAGAATGTCAGATCTGTTCCCGGACCGACGATGTGCACTTTATCCGTCTTGTTCATCAGAGCGACGAGAGCATCCATTGCTTTGCTCATCTTGTTGTAGTCGAGAGTGCAGACGTTAAAATAGAAGTCTTCAAATGCTTCCAAACTCGTTCCTGCGAGTTGAGCCATAGAGTGGTTCGGGTAGCGCAGTACGACCCATTTTGTATGATTGACTCTGTAATCGAGAGTTGGGCGCGTGAGCTTGTTATACATATTCAGCTTCTCGGGGGGAACATCGGAAAACTCCGAGCTGTTAAGACCGGCGCGGATAGCGATGTAGGCATCCATACCCTTCATTTGAGCGAGATTGATCTTATTGATAAATTTGACCTGATCTGTTTCGGCTCCGAGCATGATTTCTCTGGAAATCTGCGAATCCCTGATCTCGACGAACGGGAATCCGCCGGCTTTGTATACATCCTTGATTAATTGACGTACCAGACCTTTGCTGCATTCACCTTCGTATGAAATCAGCACCCTTTCACCCTCTTGTATATTGCAGGAGTAATTGACGAGCACGTCCGATAATTTTGTGATTCTTGTATCCATAACTTACCTCCGTATTTACATATCTATAATTATAACCCAAATGCGTTTTAATTAAAAGCTGTGCCTCAGTATAAATATGTGTAATGTTATCTGCATCGAGTCGGAAAACTCATATAAAAAAGAAAGCTCGGCAAATGTAAATTGCTTCGAGCTTTCTGCTTTTGTACTGTTTTTAGTGATGATGACCTTCGCCGCTGCAGCCGTGTCCGCAGGTACTTCCGGTATTGAGCTTGATCTCGTTTTTCAGACAGGCCTTGACGGTCTCGTCAGCCTCACCCTGCGCTCCGGTCAGCACTTGTATGCCGGCTGCGTTAAGCGCATTGATCGCACCTTCGCCGATACCGCCGCAAATAATGATCTGCACACCCTTTTCCTTGAAAAATTCAGCCAAAGAGCCGTGCAGGTGTTCCATTCCGGCTGTTTCGACCACCTCGGATTCGAGGACGAATATGCTCGTCGTGTCGTATATTTTAAAATACGCGCTCTTTCCGAAATGCTGAAAGATTTGTCCGTTGTCAAACGGTACCGCTATTTTCATATTATTACCTCCGAATATTTAAACAAATACTTTTTTATGTTACAGGCTTTACGTTATCATAATTTCGGAGAGATGTCAACAATTGCAATGTATCGAGTTGATTTTCAAACTTGCCTGTGCTATACTGGCAGAATGAAAAAGTCCGGAAAGATAAAATTTTGCGGTCTTAATCAACCGAGTGTTCGAAACCTTCCACTCGCAAAACAAAACTAAAGGAGAAATTTAATAATGGAAAACAAAACCGTAAAATTAACTGTGGGCGCGATGATTGCGGCCCTNNCATTCCATGGGATTGGCGAGCGGAGCAAACCAGCTGCGGCTGTCAGAAATGCTTACTGTGCTTCCCGTATTTTCCGGAGCTGCTGTCCCGGGCTTGTTTGTGGGATGCTTTCTCGCCAATTTGCTTACCGGAAGCGCGTTGTGGGACGTCGTATTCGGTTCGATTGCTACGTTGCTTGGTGCTTTGGGAACGCGTCGATTCCGCAGGTATAAGTGGAGTGCACCTCTTTTTCCGATTCTTTCCAATGCCGTCATCGTTCCCTTCATCCTGCAATATGTCTACAAAGCCGAGGGCATCTACTTTTATTTCATGGCTACCGTAGGTGCCGGCGAGATCCTTTCTTGCGGGGCCCTGGGCATCCTGTTTATCAAGCTGCTGGAGCGGACAAAGGTTTCCGAACGTCTGGAGCGCCTCGAACGTACGATATAACATATAAAACTGTAACACTGTTTTCAAAATCCGCCGCGATATACGGCGGATTTTTTCATGCGCTTTAAATGGCAAAAAAATCACAATATTCAAATTGAAAGAAATATTCAAAAATGTTAGAATATAATTAAATGTACTTAAGATGGCTATGGGCGCCTTTAAGTTCCAAATTCATTTGAGGAGAAGAAGCATGAAAAATCTAATTGAAATCAGATGGCACGGACGCGGTGGACAGGGTGCGAAGACCGCTGCATTGCTCCTTGCCGATGTGGCTTTCAATACGGGAAGCTATGTTCAGGGGTTCCCTGAATATGGTCCGGAACGTATGGGGGCTCCGATTACGGCTTACAACCGCATCAGCACGACTCCGATCAGAGTGCATTCCAACATCTACGATCCGGATTATGTCGTTGTTGTCGATGAAACGCTTTTGGATTCAATCGACGTGACAGCGGGCTTATCTGAGGAAGGAGCTATCTTGGTGAACACTCCCAAGAGCAAGGAGGAAATCATTCCGTTATTGAACGGTTACAAGGGTAAAGTCTACACTGTGGATGCTCGCAAGATCTCCGTGGACGCACTCGGAAAGTACTTCCCTAACTCTCCTATGCTGGCTGCAATTGTTAAAGTTGCGGGTATCATGCCTGACGAAGAATTTCTGGCTCAAATGAGGGGCTCATACGAGCACAAATTCGCATCGAAACCGGAGATGATAGAAGGCAACATGAAAGCCCTTGAAGTATCCTTGCGGGAGGTAAAATAAATGAAGACAGATGTACATAAAATAAATGAAAATATGAGCTGGAGAGACATCACTCTCGGCTGTATGGTATTTGCAAGCGGTACAAGCAGGGAATTCTCGACAGGAGAATGGAGAGTGGATACTCCTGTTTTTCATGAAGACAAGTGCAAACAGTGCTTGCTCTGCGTACCCGTATGCCCGGACAGCAGCATACCGGTCAAGGACGAAAAACGTCTCGACTTCGACTACGATCACTGCAAAGGCTGCGGTATCTGCGCAAAGGCATGTCCGTTTGACGCAATTTCGATGAAGAGAGGAGAAAAGTAGTATGGCCATCAGAGAAAGATTATCGGGAAACGAAGCCGTTTCCTTTGCGATTAAACAAATCAACCCCGATGTTGTACCGGCATTTCCGATCACGCCATCGACAGAAATACCGCAGTTTATAGCGTCATATATAGCCAACGGCGAGATCGACACCGTATTCGTTCCCGTCGAGAGCGAGCACAGCGCAATGAGTGCAACTATTGCCGCGTCGGCTGCGGGAGCAAGAGCGCTGACAGCCACATCATCCGCGGGCATGGCGCTCATGTGGGAAGAGCTGTACCTTGCCGCCTCTAACAGATTGCCGATCGTACTGACTCTGGTAAACAGAGCTTTGTCGGGGCCTATCAATATCAATGCCGACCATTCCGACGGGATGGGTGCGCGTGACGCCGGCTGGATTCAGCTTTATGCGGAAGATAACCAGGAAGCATATGACAATATGGTGCAGGCCTACAGAATCTCCGAGCACAAGGATGTCAAGTTGCCTGTAATGGTCTGCCAGGATGGATTTATCACCAGCCATGCCGTACAGAACATCGATTTGATTGAGACCGAAAAGGTAAAGGCATTTGTCGGCGAGTATGAGCCTGAAGAATATTTGCTCAACGCGGCCAATCCGATGGCGGTAGGTCCATATGCAACGAGTGGCTATTATATGGAAGCAAAACGTGCTCAAGCGCAAGCAATGTTTGATTCCAAGAAGGTGATTCTTGAGATTGCCGAGGAATTCGAAAAGCTGAGCGGCAGAAAGTACGGTTTCTTTGAAGAATACAGAATGGAAGACGCCGAATATGCGATGGTAATTATGGGCTCTGCTGCAGGTGCTGCTAAGGATGCCGTTGACAAATTGAGAGAGGAAGGCAAGAAGGTCGGCCTCATCAAAGTAAGAATGTTCCGTCCGTTCCCGGCACAGGAACTTGCAGCGGCGCTGTCAAAAGTCAAGGCTGTAGCGCTGATGGACAGAGCCGACAGCTTTAACGGATTCAGCGGTCCGTTGGCTTCCGATGTCAGAGCGGCTTTGTTTGCAAACAAACTTACTCCGGATACTGTTGCCTATGTGTATGGCCTCGGAGGAAGAGACGTTAGAGTCGAGGATCTCGAAGGCGTGTACGATGCGTTGTTGCGCGGTGACTTAGCATGCGAAGAGATTCCGTATCGCTATCTTGGCGTAAGAGAGTAGGAGGGCACAGATATGGCATATAATTTCAAAGAAGTAATAAGCAGAGAAGAACGGCTGGCGCCGGGACACAGAATGTGCGCCGGATGCGGCGGCACGGTAGCTGCCAGAGCCGTGTTGCGTGCCCTGCATCCCGGAGATGAAGCGGTCATCGCCAACGCCACGGGTTGTATGGAGGTATCTACTTTCATGTATCCGTATACTGCATGGAAGGACAGCTATATACATAACGCTTTTGAAAACGCGGGCGCGAGCTGCGGAGGCGTCGAAGCCGCCTACAGAGCATTGAAAGCGAGAGGAAAAGTCAAGGAAAATTACAAATTTATAGCTATCGGCGGAGACGGAGGCACATATGATATCGGATTCCAGTCACTTTCCGGTGCGATGGAGCGCAATCACGATATGGTATATGTCTGCTACGACAACGGAGCTTATATGAACACGGGAATTCAGCGTTCTTCGGGTACGCCGCAGTATGCCGATACGACAACAACGCCGGTCGGTACCTGCTCTGTAGGAAAGCCGCAGAACAGAAAAGATCTCACGGAGATTATCGCCTTGCACAACGTGCCGTATGCAGCTCAGACAACGTTTGTCGGCAACTTCAAAGATCTGCACGAGAAAGCTGAAAAAGCTATCTACACTCCGGGCGCTGCTTTCCTTAACATCATGGCTCCTTGCCCGAGAGGATGGAGATACGAGGCCGAAAATCTTATGGAAATCTGCAAAGCGGCCGTCGATACTTGCTTCTGGCCGATGTACGAGGTTGAATACGGCAAATGGCGCATCACCTATGAGCCGAAAAAGAAACTGCCGATCGAAGACTTCCTGCGCTTACAGGGAAGATTCAAGCATCTGCTCAAGCCGGAAAACGAAAAATACGTCGCTGCTATGCAGGCAGAGATCGACAGAAAATGGGAATTGCTGCAACAAAAATGTTCTATGCAGTAGTGCGAATAAATATTGTTTTGTACGAAAAAAGGATACGCGATTTAGCCGCACTATCATAGGAAAACATTTGAGATGCGGCTAATTGAGAAACATCTATCGGCAGACAGTGAGTTTTCGCTGTCTGCCGATTGCTTTTTTATGTGTCTTCTAATCCCCGGTGCTGTTAAAAAAGTAAACCTCCGGATTATTTCTGCAACCGCCGAAAGCCGACCCGGCCTGGTATGCCGATGCCGTGACATTCCTGGCTGCCCGGAACATCACCGGCGGCACAACGGCAACGACC
>DCTM01000044.1:0-233 GCA_002329565.1 Firmicutes bacterium UBA1440 | reverse complement strand
GATGTGGCGGCCGATGCAAAAACGGCGAACAACTTCTCCAATGCGGGGAACACCTATTACACCGGTTATCTGGCGGCGGCCAAACACCTCGGCATCACAACCGGCGTGGGGGACAACAAGTTCGCCCCAAACAAGGCAATCACCCGTCAGGAGATGTTCACCATGCTGTACAACGCACTGAAGGCACTTGACAAGCTGCCCGCAGGAGACAGCGACAAGGCCCTGGCGAACTT
>DCTM01000002.1:39391-45244 GCA_002329565.1 Firmicutes bacterium UBA1440 | reverse complement strand
TACGGTACAAAGTGCTCCGACTTTGATGAGTTATACAAAACAGTTGACGGTATTTTGTATGAAGTAAAGACCAAAAATAAGGGATGCAGCAAAATGTTGAATTTTGATGTGCTGTAAGAAGAATATACCTAAAACAGGCCGGATTAATAAAAAACCGTCGCTTCCAAGAGGACTGGTTTTTATTCACGTAAAAAGCAGAGGCAGGAACTTCACTCCGGTCCTCTGCTTTTATTTGATGATGCTATTTACTTTGCTGTGTTTTCAATAAATCTTTGCAGAATGGTAGCGGATTCGGCACGGGTTGCACCGCCCATCGGGTTAAGGACGCAGCCGTTGCCTTTTATAAGGTCTTTTGCCACCGCCCATTTCACACTTGAAAGTGCCCAATCGGAGGGCATGTCGGTATAATCCGAAAGGTTATTGTCTGCGCTGATATCGAGGTTTTTGTATGTAGCGTAGCGATAGAGAATTGCTGCCATCTGTTCGCGGGTGAGCGTGCCGTCGGGGTCAAACTTGCCTTCATAGCCTGTTACAATTCCCTTTGATGACGCCCATGCCACTGAGTCTGCATACCAAGCGTCGTCGGCTACGTCGATGAAGTCTGTTTTCTGCGTTGCTTGAGGCATATTTTCAAGCCTGTATAGGATGGTGATAAGCATGTTGCGCGTTACGATTTTATTGGATGCAAACTCAGTGCTGCTAATTCCCTGCATCAAACCGTAGCGATTTACAAACTCCACTGCGTCGTAGAACCAGTCGCCCTTCTTGACGTCGGCAAAGGGATTGGACCAAGGCGTGTTTACGCCCACCACATAAAGTGAGAAATGTGTGATCTTAAAAGTGGCAAGTTTCGTCGCGGGATCATAGGTGCAAGGGATTTCGGTCATAGTACCGTCATTTAAGAGGTTCCATACGGTGACCTCATCCGCACTCTCCCCTTCCTGCAGCTCATAAGGCAACGAAACAAGGACTGAGCCGCCGAAGTTAGAAATTGTGTTACTTTCCGAGGAAACTGTCAGTGAAAACACCCGTTTCCCATGGAGGTTTTCCTGATGCGTGTGGGATACATCCTTCATCTCTACATTAATTTTTCCTGTGCTCTGACCGCTTATGCCTTTGATGGCGTTGGTATCGAACACGAGCTTTGCGCCATTGTCCGCTTCCACGGTCAGGTTTATTCCGCCGGAAATGAGCTTTTTAAGATTTGAGACTGTAGTATTGTCGCCGTTTTTTATTACGGAAACCGTAGCGGGCGAGGTATGGCTTCCACCGCCGGATGGAGGCGCGCTGTATGCAGCAATCGTGAGAATCTGATTATCTGAGGCCAGAACAGTTCCGGTGGCCCTAATACGCACCAGATACGTGCCTGCTGCAAGGGTGGTTGTTCCGGTAGCGATGGTCCAGTTGTTGCCTGCATCAGCGCTGTATTCATGTGCTTCTGTCATAGGGATGCTGCCACTGCCGCCGCCACTGCCGGGTTGGGTTGCCGTCAAGCTCGGAGTTGCAGCTTTGGTGATCGTGATGGTCTGCGCAGTGGAATCGCTTGTGGTACTGCCGTCTCCCGGTTGATATATCTTTACACCGTTTGCCGCTGTTACGCCGAAAATATTCATGGTTGTACCTGTGATGGCCGTCCAACTGATTCCATCATCTACGCTATACTTCATCGTTGTGGTCACATTGCTCAGAGTGCCGCTGTCCGCTCCCGTCGCGGTGAAGGTTGCTGTAGGTGCAGGTTCCGCAACGAGGACCTTAAGCTGAAGCCCTTCGTTGGTGCTGGTTACTGTATAATCAGAGTTGTCGCTGTGAAAATAAGCGGTTTTATCTTTGCCTTGTGAGTCGGTGATGTTAACTGGCTCGTCGATGGCTGGGGAGGTCTCTGTGGTTACGCCGATGGATGCCCCAGAGGCAAGGGGAGTAACGGTAGAGCAGTAAATCTTCGTTCCGCTGCGCAGATACACATTATCTGTGATTCCACCGGATACAGAGCCAACGGATGTGCCATCAGTCACGGAGTAGGTGCAGCCCGACTTGTTGTCCCGAATAACGGCTTTGCCGCCCACGGTCACAGATCCATAAAAGAACACGCCGCCGCCCTTACGGAAGCCTCCGCTGCCGCAAACAAAGTTGTCGCTGATTTCGCCGCCTGTCATGGTAAAGCTCCCTCCGACATACACACCGCCGCCGCAGTTGTTAAATTTGCTCGTTGAGTCACCGCTATAGTTTGCTACATTGCCGCTGATTTTGCCGCCGGTCATGGTAAAGGTACCGCCTTCATTTTTCACACCGCCGCCCCAGCCTATAGATTTGTTGCCAACGATGTTGCCACTCTCAAGCGTCAGAGTGCTGTTTGATACCATCACGATCCCGCCGCCGCTTTCGGTACCCGGTGTCTTGTTGTAACCTCCGGTAATCTTACCCTGCGAGTCAACATCCGTGTTGCTGTTGTCCTCGATTGTCAGTGCACCTTTTACCGTTATGACATTTCCGTTTGGTGTGCCTTGCGTAAGGTTTCGGTTTATGGTATAGCCGTTGAGGTCTAGGGTGATGGTTTTGCCTGGGGGAACGAGAATTGCGCCGGAGCCAGTAGAGTCCGTCCCCGTGCCGAAGCCATTCCCCGTGCCGAAGCTGCCTTCTACTGCCTCCCAGTCTGTAAGGAGTTTGACGGCAGCGTTACTTGCAGCTGTAGCAATGTTCCAACCTTCGGCGAAGTCGTTGTACATAATGGCGGGGTTGTTGTCTGTGATGTCCGGATCCACTTCCATTACGTTGCTTGCTCCACTGACACTCGTTAGTTTGGCGGGGCTGTTTATACCAATATCGTGGCCCGTTGCGTTAACGCTGTCATCGTCAGAGATGTGGAGATTACATGTGTCGCCAAAATCACTTATCGCTGTGCCTCCGGTATCCCTGCCGTAGGTGTAATAGTTGTCCGTTTTAGGCATGGCGATGTTG
The DNA here is from genome assembly GCA_002329565.1 of Firmicutes bacterium UBA1440. Taxonomy (GTDB): domain Bacteria; phylum Bacillota; class Clostridia; order Peptostreptococcales; family Anaerovoracaceae; genus UBA1440. The sequence goes on along the minus strand of DCTM01000002.1, from coordinate 42,289 downwards.
ATGAAGCTGTCTCTGTGGTTAAAAACGATGCCACCGTCATTAACGCCGTCCNNAGTCCGTCGCCGCCTCAGTCGATATGGGCGGCAGGGCCAGTATCATGCACAGAGCGAGAAGCATACTCAAGATTTTCTTCCTCACGTTAATGTTCCTCCATAAGTATATCTAATTTTTGTTTGCCGCTTTCTTGCAACATCTCCTGCTTGGCAGTCATAAAAAATTTCGCTGTTGAACAAAATGCGCCTGTTTTTTTACGCCGAACTAAAGACCAAAAGCAGGGCCGGAAAGCGGTTCGTGAGCAACATCATAACATAGAAATCGTCCCCAAACCGTTTTTTGCCTGAAATGTAGATATTTCGGCCTGAACGGTAATCAAAGTGTGTTAAAAAAGAATTTTATGACAACGAAGAAAACAATACATTATAAAATGTACGGGTCCCTTTTTCCATTTGCGCATAGGAAAGTCCCGCAAAACCCAAAATGATTTGATTTTTATGAATCCCCTTCGTGAGAGAATGGTCTTCAACAGGAACAATATATATCCCCGCATTGAACAGCTGCCGGACTAATTCCGGCGCAAAATCCACATCTTTAAATTCTGCGACAAAATGCATACCTGCATTTTCTCCGTAAATCTTTATCTGATCCGAAAAATAACTTTGAAGCAGAGTAATCAAATCTGCACGACGTTTTTTATATATACGTTTCATGTGTCGGATGTGCCGTTCCAATTCTCCGTTTTCTATAAATCTCATAAGGGCAAGCTGATAAATAGAGTTTGAATGGTGGCCGGCCAGACGCTTCCATTTGCTGATTTTGTCAGCAAGAGAGGAGGGGACGACAAGATAACCGAGCCGCATTGACGGAAACATTGTCTTGCTGAATGTACCGGCATAAATAACATTCTCAGGAGCAAGTTCAAAAAGGGAATGCACGGGAAGGCCATTATATTGGAATTCGCTGTCATAATCATCTTCAAGAATATAGCTGCCGGTTTTTACGGCATATTCAATCAATTCCAGTCGGCGTTTCAGAGAAAGAGTACCTCCCATTGGGAACTGATGTGAAGGTGTCACAAAGATAAGAGAAGGCTGTATGTCTTCCGGGAACTGTTCGGGAAGAATGCCCTCGTGGTCAACCTCAAACGGGACAATGTTTGAGGTGTGATAAGAAAAAATGTCAATTACGTTTTTGTTTGTTGGATTTTCAATCCACACCTCGCTTGTATGATCGAGCAAACCTTTTGCGACCAGGGAAATCCCCTGTTTTGTACCGGAGGTAATGATTATTTGATCCGGATTGCAGGTGATACCCCTTGTACGCTTCAAATAGCAAGATAATACCTGCCTGAATTCAATGCGTCCCAGCGGATCGTCATAGCCCAGCGCGGAAACCGGAGCTTCGACAAAAGCCTTTGCAACAGCCTGCTTCCACTAGTTTCTGGGAAATAAGAAAAGATCGGGCAGACCGCTGTCAAAATTTATCATGGATTCAGAGAGCTGTACATCGGATAAGGAGGCTGTCCGGATATCCTGTATTTGTGCATGAGAATGGGGGAAACGTATACCGGGGGATATGTAAAATCCGGAACCCGGTATACTGTAAATAAGTCCCTCGGATGCCAATAAATCGTATGCGGTTAATACCGTATTGCGGGCGATCCCCAATTGGTTAGCAAGATCACGGGAANNAGGCAGCTGCTCTCCCGGATTAAAACTGCTATCTGTTATCTTTTCTCTGATTTGTTTGTAAATCTGATGTGCATAAGAACGGCACTTACTTTTATCCAATTCCAAATATAACATAATACACCTCACCCTTATCCGGCTCAATAAAAATATAATAAAATCGGATCTTTTCTATACCGGATTTATATGGTTAGATTATATTAAAATACAGATTCTTTTACAAGAAGGAAAGGTGGAAAAAATATGAGATGGAGAGACAGTTTTCATCCGTATGCAATGATTACTATACTGTTCTGGTCATTGGCATATGTATTTACGAGATTGGCACTGGAGTATTTTTCACCTTTTGCGTTAGGGTTTCTTCGTTATATGGTGGCATCTGTGACCCTTATCGCTGTTGCAGTAATAATAAAAATGAAATTGCCGCGAAAGAAAGATTTAATATGGTTTTTGTTTGCGGGAGCAGTAGGATTTTTTCTGTACATAATTGCTTTTAACAAAGGTGAAGAAACCGTTACTGCGGCAACGGCAAGTGTAGTGATTTCAACAGTTCCGGTTATAACGGCATTATTTGCAAGGATTATATACAATGAAAGACCGCAGGTTGTTCAGTGGATTGCAATTACAATTGAATTCGCGGGAGTGGCAGTGTTGTCNNCTATCCGAAGGAAATTTTTCTGTAAGCGGGGGACTGCTTTGGTTAATATCAGCAGCGGTGCTGCTCAGCATTTATAATCTCCTGCAGAGAAAACTGACGAAGAATTATTCCGCCTTACAAACATCGGCTTTCAGTATTTTCTTCGGTACAATTTTACTGGCTGTATTTTTACCTGCTTCCGTAAATGAAGTTGTAAAAGCGCCGCCGGTTCAGATTTTTTATATTGCCGTATTGGGTGTATTTTCGGGAACGATTGCATATTTATCATGGTCAAAAGCATTTGCAAAGGCTAAACAAACATCTCAAGTAAGCAATTATATGTTTATTACACCGTTTCTGACAACCTTATTAGGATTTCTGATAGCGGGAGAAATTCCGGAACAAAGAGCTATGCTTGGGGGCGGAATTATACTGTTAGGGGTATTTATTTTTAATTTCGGGGGGATCATACCGGAAAAAGCAAAATCAACATATCAAAAGGTGCATAATCGGCAATAAAAAACCGTCGCTTTCAAAGCAACGGTTTTTTGTTGGTCGGGATGACAGGATTCGAAC
>DCTM01000002.1:1146-39345 GCA_002329565.1 Firmicutes bacterium UBA1440 | reverse complement strand
GCGGTTTACGATACCGCTGCTCTACCATTGAGCCACACTAGCGGAATTACGAATACTATTATACCAAATGTAAAACGAAATGCAAGTAAAAAATATACCCAAATTACAAATAATATGCACAGGGACGGTATTTTTCTTTTCCGAATGCACAATTATAAATTCGGAAAATATTGCCGTATACAAAAATATTACCGCATACCATTGACATTTAACGTGTTTACCTATATATTTAAACTTGCTTAAAAATTTAATATTGAGCGTCCGGCAATATACGGAGACGTATGTACCACCTTGTGAAAACCCTTTGCGGGGCGTGGTATCAAAAGGCTCCGGGCCGTGCAGGTAGATAAAAGGCCTGCATGACTAAATCCGCAAAGGGGGATGCACATATGCAAAACAACATTTTAATCAGCTTGCGTGATATCTTTGTTCAATTCGACGACGACATCATCCTCGACGGCATCAACTTGGACATTCGCGACAAGGAATTCGTTACACTTCTGGGACCTTCGGGATGCGGGAAAACGACTACGTTACGCATCATCGGCGGCTTTGTAAATCCTACGGAGGGTAATATTTTTTTTGACGGAAAAAATATTAACGGTGTGCCGCCTTACAAGAGGCAAGTTAACACTGTGTTTCAGCGTTATGCGCTTTTTCCGCATCTGAACGTCTACGAGAATGTAGAATTCGGTCTTAAGATTTCCAACGTACCGAAAGAAGAAAGAAAAAAGAGAATCAAAGAGATGCTCGAACTCGTCAATTTGAAAGGATTCGAATTGCGACGCATTGCGCAACTTTCGGGAGGACAGCAACAGCGCGTGGCTATTGCGCGTGCGCTTGTCAACCATCCGCGCGTACTATTGCTTGACGAGCCGCTCGGCGCGCTCGATCTGAAGCTCAGAAAGGAGATGCAGATCGAACTTAAGCGTATTCAGCAACAGATGAACATTACTTTTTTATATGTAACGCACGATCAGGAGGAAGCGCTGACGATGTCAGACCGCGTCATCGTAATGAACGCCGGAAAGATCCTCCAGGACGGATCGCCGACGGACATCTACAATGAGCCTGTGAACGCATTCGTTGCCGATTTCATCGGCGAGAGCAATATCTTAGAAGGCATCATGCATGAGGACTTCGTGGTTGAAGTATGCGGTAAGGTTTTACCGTGTGTAGACAAGGGCTTCGGAAAGAATCAACCGGTAGACGTAGTCATCCGTCCGGAAGACTGGGATATCGGCAAACCCGAGGATTCACAATTCGTAGGTGTCGTCGAATCAACAGTATTTAAGGGAGTCCACTTCGAGAACATCGTTGATATCGGTGTGGAGAAGCTCATGGTGCACACTACGCAGCAGCACAATCCCGGTTCCCGTATCGGTCTGTCTGTCATACCGGAATATATTCACATCATGAATAAGATGGACGAAGATGAATCGTTTGCTTTAACGGCGCTGGAAGCGGATTCTATACCTATCGATGAGGACGAGCTTGAAGACTATACGTCTCCCGAATTTGAATAGGGGGTGCTGCGGATGAAAACAAAAGCTGCAGCTACACCCTATCTTCTCTGGTCGGTGCTGTTTATCGTTATTCCGTTTGCTTTGGTGGCAGTGTTTGCGCTGCACGACGCAGACGGTAATTTTACCCTGCGCAATTTTGTCGATTCGGTCGGTTATGCGCCGGTAATCTTCAATTCCATTTGGTTGGCGATGATAGCGACGGCAATTTGCCTCGTGGTCGCCTATCCGTTGGCGTACATTATTTCACGCTATGCTCCGCGGAGGCAGGGCACGATGATCATGCTTATCGTTCTGCCGATGTGGATCAATTTTCTGTTGAGAACGTACGCTTGGATGACGCTGCTCGAAAACAACGGGCTTCTCAACCAATTTTTCGGATTTTTCGGACTCGGACCTTTCTCGATGATAAATACGGAAGGGGCGGTCGTTTTGGGCATGGTGTACAATTACCTGCCGTTTATGCTGTTGCCGATTTATTCCGTGATTGTTAAGTTTGACAATTCGTTGCTTGAGGCTGCCGGAGATCTCGGCGCGGGACCGCTTTATGTTATGCGCCGGGTTATTATTCCGCTGTCGCTGCCCGGAATTACCACGGGTATCACGATGGTGTTTGTGCCTTCGGTATCTACATTCGTAATTTCCAGAATGCTCGGAGGCGGTTCATTCATGCTGATCGGTGATATTATAGAAATGGAATTCCTCGGCAATGCATATAACCCATATCTCGGTTCTGCCATTTCGATGGTGCTGATGGCCATCATTCTGGTCTGTATGGCATTGACTGATATCTTCCGGGACACAGAAGAAAAGGAGGGACTGTTGCTATGAAAAAACCTCTCTCCAAATTGGCAACAGGATATACGGGGATTGTGCTCCTGTTCCTGTACGTTCCGATAGTGATTATGATCGTATTTTCGTTCAACTCCACCAAGAGCAGGAGTCACTGGACGGGATTCTCGCTGCGTTGGTATCATCAACTGTTCAACAACGAAGAAATCTTGCGAGCGCTGATGGCGACGCTGACGGTGGCCGCTGTCTCGGCAGTAGTTGCGACGCTGCTCGGTACGCTGGCGGCAATCGGTATACAAGGTATGCGCAGAAGATCAAAGAGCGCCACGCTGAACTTTACCTACATTCCTATTGTCAGCCCGGAAATCATTCTCGGCGTATCGTTGATGCTTTTGTTTGTGCTGTTCAATTTCAAATTCGGCATGTTGACGTTGATACTTGCGCACATAACCTTCAATCTGCCATATGTTATACTCTGTGTGATGCCGAAGCTGAGGCAGGTTGACAAGTATATTTTCGAGGCAGCTCTTGACTTGGGCTGCACTGCAAAAAAGGCCTTTATCAAGGTTATACTGCCGGAGATAATGCCGGGCATCATCACGGGATTTTTGATGTCGCTGACATTCTCGCTTGACGACTTCAATGTCAGCTACTTCGTCAGCGGAGACAAGTTCCAGACATTGCCGATTCTGATTTACTCTATGACGAGAAGAAGAATCAGCCCTGAAATTAACGCGCTCTCCACGATTATTTTTGTGGTGGTGCTTCTGATTTTGATTGCCGTAAATTTGAAGGATATCCGCAAGATGCCGGCAAAGAAGGAGGTGCGCCGCAGTGCAAAACAGAATTAACAGGATTTTGTCGACAGTTTTACTGGCCCTTGTTCTGATTACATTGGTGCCTCCGTACAATGCGCTGGCAGTCACTTATTCCGGTGCGCCGGCGGGCACGAATTTCGATGACAAGTACTACGGAAAATTCCGAGGAAAGGACGTATCTATCAGCGTCTACAACTGGGGAGAATATATTTCGGACGGCAGCGATAAAGAACTTGTGGATGTTTGCCAAGCGTTTACGGAAGTAACGGGCATCAAGGTGTATTACACAAACTTTGCGACAAACGAAGAGATGTACGCTAAGCTTAAGAGCGGAGCGTCGGGCTATGATGTTATCGTGCCGTCGGATTATATGGTGGCGCGTATGATTCAGGAAAATATGTTGCTTCCGCTGAATAAGGAGAACATTCCGAACCTTAAATATATCGATGAGAAATTCATGGATCCGCAATACGATCCGGGGTCTCTTTATTCCGTTCCTTATGCTTGGAATACAGTAGCCCTTATATACAATACAAAGATGGTCAAGGAAATCCCTGACAGCTGGGATGTACTTTGGGATAAGCAGTACAAAGGAAAAATCCTTATGTTCAGCAACTCGCGCGATGCGCTTGCCATTGCCTGCAAGAAGCTCGGCTATTCTTTGAACACCGAAAATGAACAGGAGTTGCGAGAGGCCGCTAATCTGATGATCGAGCAAAAGCCGCTGGTGCAGGCTTATGTAATGGACCAGATTTTCGACAAGATGGAGAACAACGAGGCTGCGATTGCGCCGTACTATGCCGGTGATGCTGTCCTGATGCTCGAGCACAACCCGAATCTTGCTGTCGCATATCCCAAGGAAGGAACGAACCTGTTTGTGGACGCTGCGGCTATCCCTGCGACCTCTAAGAATCAGGAGGCTGCGGAGATGTTTATCAATTTCCTCAACGAGCCTGTCATAGCTGCGCAGAATATGGAGTTCATCGGCTATGCGACGCCGAATTGGGCCGCTTACGAGCTGCTTCCGGAGGAAATGAAGGAGAGTGAGATCACTTATCCGCCACAGTCTGTCATTGACAGCTCCGAACAATTCATCCACCTTTCTCCGCAGACGAACGCCCTTATGGACAGTCTGTGGACGGAGATTCTGTCGGAGAGCGAGTCGTTTTGGACGTGGGGCTTCCCGCCTCTGTTTGCTCTTGCACTGATTATCGCAGGGAAGATGTTCTATAAGGCGAAAAAGAAAAAAGCTTACAGAGAAATGTCTGAGGATTAATGCTTCAAACCGTTGAAACATATCCGTTGACATTGGAAATGAAATAGATTATATTGTTAAGAAGCGGCTTTGTTGTATGCCAAAAAACAGTTGTAATTGGTAAAGTAGAAATGTGGGGTGCCGTTGAATTTTTTAGTGAAAAGGAAAAAAAGAGATGGCTAATAACAAAAGATGGTTTTATTTGGCAATAGGCACAGTGGTGCTTATTTTCTGTGGATTGATCTACGGTTGGTCTTTGTTTAAAGCACCTTTCGCGGAGATTTACCCGCAATGGTCGTTGTCGCAATTGTCGATGACATTTACGATTTCAATGACAGCATTTTGCATCGGCGCGTTTATCGCCGGAAAATTGTCGGCGGTATTAAAACCGAGATATATCATTTTACTGGCTGCGACATTGCTATTTGTTGGATTCTTCGGCGTTTCGCGGCTCGATGCCTCGGATGCTACCGGCTCTTTGAGAATGCTCTATTTGTGTTACGGCGTATTAGGCGGCGGCGGTGTCGGCATCTGTTACAACAATGTAATCGCTACATTGAATAAATGGTTTGCGGACAGACCGGGTCTCGCATCCGGAATTATGATGATGGGCTTTGGCTTGGGGGCATTGATCCTCGGCAGTATCGCCACGGGTCTGATCAAATCGCATGGATTGTTTGACACGTTCTTCATCTTGGGGATCATGACATTTGTCGCGTTGGCAATTGGCTCGCTTTTCATCAGAGTGCCGGAAGAGCGTGACGGTGTAGTGCAAAAATCCGGAGCAAAGCCTACGGACGGCATGAAGACCGGAGAAATGCTGAAAACACCGCAGTTTTGGATCTTTGTTTTGTGGTGCGTCGCTGCAAACTCGACCGGCTTGATGGTCATAAGCAGTGCGGCACCGATTGCAGTTGCGTTCGGCGCGCCGGCAATCGTAGGCATGATCGTATCGATTTTCAACGGTGCCGGAAGAGTAATGATCGGAGCAATTTTCGACAAGCTTGGCAGAAAGAGGACGATGGCAATCAATATGCTGATTTTGACGGCTGCGGGGACTTCTCTGCTGCTTGGTGCAAAGACTTCCGCTGTAGCGTTGATTTTGCTGGGACTGCTCGGCATGGGTCTTTCTTACGGAGGCAACCCGACAATAACTACGTCTTTTATAAATAAACAATTTGGACCGAGATATTTTGCGGTAAACTTCAGTTTGGCTAACTTTTCGTTGATTCCGGCTGCCATTATCGGACCGATGATCTCAAGCAAGCTGATTGAGAAGAGCGGCGGAACATACGATACGACATTTATGATGATTCTCGTCCTGGCAGCAGTCGCTTTTGTGCTGTGGCTCATGCTGAACAAGACTTGTGCTGCGATGGAAGCAAACGAACAAAAGTAATAAAATACAATAAAAAAAACTCGTTGCGGATCAAAGATTGATCGTAACGAGTTTTTTCTGTGTTAGGATGGATCGCTTTGCGCGGCTGTTGCGGGTTCTGAGGCTTGTGCGATTTCCGCGGCCTGCATTTGCTTTGCTTGCCTTCTTTGTTCGGCAGCTTCTTTTTTGCGCAATTCCCTCTGCTCGGCTTCGTATTCGTAGTCGCTCTTCAATCCGAAGGCCAATATAAACGCTATGGCCCCCATCATCATGAAGAAGAGGCCGAAGATGCTGTAAAAGACCAAAAACAGGCCAAACAAAAGTGCGAATGCCCCGAATATCCGCAGCATCCAAACTTTAACCTTTTCAAATGAAGTCAGCGGTTGCGGTGGAGCCTTTTTCTTTTTTGCCATCCGGAATCTCCTTTATGTAAGTGAAAGAATATATAACATACAAATATGATACTCCGGACATAGTGAAAAGTAAAGAAAAAGTTACCTGTGCTGCAGGTTTCAGCGGGAAGCTATGATGACACCGCAGGCTATCTTTTCAGGCTCGAGCAGTTCGGATGTTGAATCCAAATTCTCCGGGATATTGCTGACTACGATTGATCTCCCGAGCACATCTTCAATATTCAAGCGGTCATCGTAGAGTGTCATCCATGCATAGCCGTCGCTGCTGAGGAGAGGAGGGAGGTCACCGGAATGGAAGGGATGCTCTCTGCCTTTGAGGTCCAAATGCTCGCCTACATTTGAGAAATTTTCCGAGCAATCTCCGTTTTGATAAATGCTCAGTGCGTAGAAATTGAAGTTGGATTCCGGGCTGTCCGGCAGGCCCATTACCTCGATGGAAATGAGGATGCCTTCCTCATATGTATTGTAAAACTTAGCAAGACCGCGGAGTAATGGATATTCGCTGCTTCCGTAGATTTCGGCGGTCGCGTTGGGCGCTCCGTAGTGTAAGAGTTCAATAAACAATTGTGCGTGTTCCATAAAAAATCTCCTGACATTCTTTTTATTTAGAATATGCAGGAGATTATATGTTTGCCTGTTTATTTACTTTGTTTCATACCGGTCGAGATGTACCTTGATATTAAACTTCTCTTTGACGGCCGGGATTGACTTGAAGTGCGGAGTCTGCCCGTGCGCATCGAGTGCACCGGCATCCGTCCAATGCTCGACAAGGAGCATTTCGGTAGCAGAGTTCTCAGCGAAGTAATAGTCATATTTAAGGTTGCCTGCCTCATTGCGTGATGCCGCAACGATACCCTTTTTCTTAAGAGCGTTTAAAAAGCGTTCGCGTTCACCGGCCTTGTCGAATTCATAAAATACATTGAGTACAATCATTTGTAAATTACCTCCAATCTGCTTAATTCTTCCATCCAAACGGAGGATTCCGCATCGCTTGGCATAGCGAGTGCACCGCGTGGGGATAAACTGATTTCGCCTACAATCGGCCCGTCCGGCATGCAGCTGCGTTTAAACTGCTGTGAGAAGAAACGGCCGTAAAATATCTTTAAACATTTTAGAATAAAGGCGATGTCGTATTCTCCTTCGAATACCCGGCTTGCCGTTAGCAAGAGTTTTTCGGGAGGCATACCGCTGCGCAGCGTGTGGTAGAGGAAAAAGTCGTGAAGGATGTACGGGCCGACGCTTTCCTCTGTCTTTTGTACGAGATCCCCGCTTGCGTTTGTCGGCAACAATTCGGGCGAAATAGGTGTGTCGAGGATACTGCAAAGCGTTTCACGCAACGCAGCATTGTCTGAGCAGAAATTCGGGTCTGTTGAAAGTTTTTCTTCGGCTACCCAGCGCACCATGGACTGCATTTGCGTTTTGGGTATGCCTCCGTTTACGCCGTACATGGCCATGTGGTCACCGTTGTAGGTGCACCAACCGAGTGCAAGCTCGGAGAGGTCACCGGTGCCGACGAGCAGTGCGCCTTCCTTACCTGCGATGTCCATAAGAATCTGCGTGCGTTCTCGTGCTTGTGCATTTTCATATGTTAGGTCGTGTAAGTATTCGTCGTGGCCAATGTCGGCAAAGTGTTTTTTCACCGATTGAACGATAGAAATTTCGCGGAAGTCGGTGCCGAGAAGTTCCATCATTCTGACGGCGTTGCTGTGAGTCGTATCGGTTGTGCCGAAACCGGGCAGGGTTACAGTTATCAGATTTTCGCGGGGAAGATTGAGCAGTCTATGAGCTTCGACCATTACCAGCAATGCCAGTGTGGAATCAAGCCCGCCGGAAACACCGAGAATCGACTTTTTGGAGCCGACATGTGCCATGCGCTTTGCAAGGGCGCTTGCCTGAATGCGGAAAATCTCACTGCAGACCTCATGCAACTCCTCTTTGCTGTCGGGAATGAAAGGGTTTTTGCGATATGCCTTAGTGAAACGATCGCGAGTGAAATCAAACAGCCGCAGCGGAGAAAGAGAGACCTCGCCGACAGTTGGTGCAAAGAATTCAGGTGTCGCAGGAAAGAAGGCATTTTGTTCCTGCATCCTTTGAAATTTAAGCTTCCCGTAGTCGATCTCAGCTATTGTTACAGGACTCTTGCGCGTGAGGTCGCTGTTCTCAGCGAGAAGTTCTCCGGCTGATGCTATGATCTGATGAGCCGAATAGACCATGTCGGTCGTGGACTCGCCCGCACCTGCCGAGGTCGAGATATAACCGCAGAGCGTTTTTCGGCTGTGCGTTGAGATCAGTTCTCGCCTGTATTTATTCGCTCCGGCGGCAGCGATACAAGCCGTCGGGTTGAGGATGAGCACAGCACCGTTTTGCAGCAATGCGGAAGACGGCGCGGCGGACAACTGCAGGCTCTCTCCGACTTCAACGGCAAAGGTAAGGCCGGCAGCCTCATCTCGGAAAACAATATTTCCAAAAGGAATTTCCTCTCCGAATAAGACGACGCAGTCTTGCTCGGAAGGGATTGCAGCGCCTGACGAGAACCAACGCGACTCGTCATTTGCGGTGAATATCTTTGGAACGATACCGCGTACTTTGCCCGATTGTATCACAGCAGCGCAGTTATAAAGCTTGTCTGAAACTTCCAAATAAAAACCGAGCACGACTGCGATGTCCAAGCCTGAGGTCGCGGCGGCGATGCTCTGCAATGCATCGAGTTGGGAATCATGCATCAATCCTTGCCGAAACAGGTCGCCGGCCGTACATCCCGTAAGCGTAAGTTCCGGGAAGACGATAATGCCGCAACGCGCCTCGTTGGCCGCGCGCAGCATGCGGATGATTTCGTTGGAATTGTATGAAATATTTGCAACCTTTATCTGCGGTGTTGCAGCCGCAATCCTGATGATTTCTGAATTTGCCATAATAATAATTTCTCCTGTATCGTACTTATTATCAAAACAAAATTATCCATTGACAGCATAAAATGGAAAATATATAATATTATTGGAAAAAGATGGAATATTGCAATAATTTATTATACCATTCCCTCTTATATTGTCAATAAAAATAAGATATGATAAGATAATTAGATAAGTTTTTAGAATGGAGAACAGCTCAGCGAAATGAAACAGATATTTGTAGCGGATTTGAAGAAGGATATTGAATTTACCGAATTTTTCATGGTGCGTGCCGTGGCGGTAAAGATAGGGGGCAACAGCAAACAATATTTGGATATTGTTTTATCGGATATGACCGGAGAGATCAGCGCAAAGAAGTGGGATGTCAACGATGACGAGCTCAATGCTTTGAAAGATGTCAAGGAAGGCAACATAGTCAAAATTAAAGGCTTGGTTACGGAATGGAACGGCACAAAGCAAGTGCGCATTCAGCGCATTCGCTTGAAGGCGGACTCCGACGAGATAGATTTGAGAGAATTCATAAACGCGGCCCCCGAGCCGTCCGAGTATATGTACGAATATATTCTCTCGGTGGCACAGAACTTGCAAGATGCAGATTTTAAAAAGCTCTGCCTTTATCTGCTCGAAAAGAACAAGGAAAAACTGATGTATTATCCCGCCGCACGCAAGAATCATCATGCGCAGATGGGGGGATTGCTTTATCATATGAAACGCATGCTCATGACAGGCGAGCGGATTTGCGAGGTCTATCAAAATCTGAACAAAGATCTCGTGCTGACCGGAGTGATCATTCATGATATGGAAAAATTGAACGAGATTATATCCGATGAGTACGGTATCTCTCCCGGCTATTCGTTTGAGGGTAAGATGCTCGGTCATATTATCCAAGGGATAAAGAGCATCGATGCGCTTACGCTGGAAATGGAGTTCCCGCGCGAGAAGGCTATTATGCTTGAACATATGATTTTGGCACACCACTATGAACCTGAATTTGGCAGCCCTAAGAAACCGCTGTTTCCCGAAGGTGAGATTTTGCACTATCTCGACATGGTGGACGCGCGAATGTTCGACATGGAGCAGGCGCTCAGGAATACGGAGCCGGGCAACTTCAGCGAGCGAGTGTTCACGCTTGATAACAGGCAACTTTACAAACCGGAGAACAGATAGGATTTTAAGGAATGCTGGAAAAGAAAGAGGCGGTTATCGCCGAAGTGATATTTCATAATGAAGCGAACGGCTACACGGTTGCCGTATGCGAGAGTGTGGACGAGCAGTTCACTGCGGTGGGATTTCTGCCGTCCTCTTCGAAAGGGAGAACGTATGCGCTTTCAGGAAAATGGGATAAACATCCCATTTACGGGGAGCAGTTCTCCTTTTCTTCATATGAAGAAGTCATGCCTCAGTCAAACGAAGGGATTGAGAGTTTCCTCGCTTCCGGGATATTGAAGGGCATCGGCAAGAAGACGGCGTCTGCAATCGTCGCAAGGTTCGGCAAGGACACCTTCGACATTATCCGCAACGAGCCTGAAAGGCTGACGGAAATCGGCGGCATCGGTCCGGCCAAGGCAAGGACTATCAGTGAATCGTTTCAGTCCCATCGCGAGCTGGCCGAGATTACGTTGTACTTTCGCAACTATGATATCAATGCTGAGAGCGTCATCAAGCTGTACAAGCGTTACGGAAGCGATACTGTAGCGCTGATCGAAGAAAACCCATACCGCGTCATTAAGGATGTGCACGGCATTGGATTCAAGAAGGCCGACGCAATGGCATTAAAGATCGGCATTGCCAAAGACGATCCTCACAGAATCAAGAGCGCCATCGATTTTGTGCTTCGTTGGTACGCGAGCGAGGGCAATACTTATGTGCCGCAAAAGGAACTCTGCGAAAAGGCGGGTGAACTTCTGGACGTCTCATCGGAAGACGTCGAAGATCGCCTTGTGGAGATGGTCTTCGAGGGCGACGTGCAGATTAAGAATGCTGAGGGCCGCCCGGCCGTATACCTGATGCAGTATTTTCTCGCAGAGCAGTATACGGCCGGCAAGCTGGCTGAGCTTAACGACTTTCCGGTCCGCCGCATCCGCGCTGACGTGGATGCGCTGATCAAGCAGACGGAAAGTCGCAAAGGGATCAAGCTGTCAGACAATCAGCAGCTTGCCGTAACGTCGATACTTGCATACGGCGTATCGATCGTTACGGGCGGCCCGGGAACGGGCAAGACCACCATTCTAAACACCCTTATCGATATCTTCGAATACGAAGGACTTAAAACCGCCGTCGCGGCCCCGACGGGCCGCGCCGCCAAGCGCATAACAGAGACCTCCGGCTACGGAGCAGTTACTATCCACCGCCTTTTGGAATATTCATATTCCGAGGATGATGACGCGATGCTATTCGGACGCACGGAAGAAAACCCGCTCGAATACGATGCAATAATTGTGGATGAGGCGTCAATGATCGACTTGCTGTTGATGCGCGGCCTGCTGGCCGCAATCAAGCCCGGAACGCGCCTGATCATTGTCGGGGATGCCGATCAACTGCCGTCGGTCGGTGCGGGCAACGTCTTGAGAAATATGATAGAAAGCGAGCGTATCTACTGCATCAAGCTGACCGAAATCTTCAGGCAGGCACAGGAGAGCCTTATCATCGTGAATTCCCACAGAATTAACAAGGGCGAATATCCGGATTACAACGAGCGTGACGGAGACTTTTTTCTTGTACGAAAGAACGGCGAGAAAGAGATTCTGGCCGCGATCAAGGATCTCTATATCCGAAGATTGCCGGGATATTACACCGACTGCGAACCTATGCGTGACATACAGATACTGACCCCGGTCCGCAAAGGCATGCTTGGCAGCCTTAATCTCAATGCCGAATTGCAAGGCTTGCTCAATCCCGCCCGCCCGGGTGTGTGTGAGCGCAAGTTCGGCGACAAGATTTTTCGTGAAGGCGACAAGGTCATGCAGATGAGAAACAACTACAACATGAAATGGAAGCGCGCATCGAATCTTGCGGAAGGAGAGGGCATCTTTAACGGGGACGTTGGATTTATTCATACAGTCGACAACGAGAACGGTCGTATCGTTGTCGTCTTTGACGATGATAAGTTCGCAAGCTATGATGCGACGAATTTTGACGAGTTGGAGCTCGCATATGCGATGACAGTACATAAGAGTCAAGGAAGCGAGTTTCCCATCGTGGTCATGCCGGTGTCGTGGTTTCCGCCGATACTGGCAGTGCGCAATCTGCTGTATACGGCAGTTACGCGCGGCAAGCGCCTCGTAGTTATGGTCGGCAGCGAGGATCGATTGCAGGATATGGTAGACAATAACAGCACCCGCATGCGCTATTCGGGACTGGCCGAAAACCTGCGCAATGCGATGGGAAATATGCAGTAAAATGGGAATCCTGACAGAGATTACGGAAATCTTCTTTCCGTCAAATATTTACTGTATCGGCTGCGGTGCAATTATAGACAGGAGCAGGCCATATGCTCTCTGCGACAATTGTATCGACGAATTTCGTTTCGCACTGGGCAGAACCTGCCTCAAGTGCGGGAAGCCGTTGGCAAAGAACAACGTCAGAGCCTTCTGCCGTGACTGTGGCCAAGGAGAGCGCTTGTTTGACAAAGGTTATTGCTGTATGCTGTACGGAAGCAAGGAAAAAGTACCTTTGCTGGCATTGAAATACGGTGAAAAACCATATATAGGCAGGAAACTGGGTCAGCTGCTTTACGACAGGCTTGAACCGGAGAACTTGAAGGTTGACATCGTGGTGCCGGTTCCTCTCTCTCGCACACGCAAAGCCAAACGCGGCTACAACCAAGCCGAGATAATTGCGCGAGAGGTTGCAAAGAGAATGCGGGTTCCCTGCGTGTGTGCGATTGTGCGCAACAAAAATACGCGTCCTATGAGCGGATTGTCTGCCGGAGAGCGCGAAAAAAATTTGCAAAATGCCTTTACTGTTCGGCCGCATTTTAGTAGAATGATAGCAGGAAGCAGTGTGCTGCTGACAGACGATATCTTTACGACGGGGAGTACGGCCAACGCTTGCGCCTCGGTGCTCCGAGAAGCCGGAGCTGCCCGCATTTATTTCGCGTCTGTAGCGGCCGGTGCCGACCTGACAATTGAAAATTGAGCATATTTTAGGCCTGCGGTTGCAAGTCCATGCCAGTTGCGGGCGAAAGGACCCACGTAAGCTGACCGCAAGAGGCGGCAGTGATCATGGCGCAGCTTAGATGTAAGTCCTCCGAAAATCGGATCAAGGCAAGTGTGGGGTCAAAGACCGGGTCAGCTGAAATTGCTCTTTTTCGCAGGAAAGTTCGCTTTCCTGCTTTTTTTGACCTTATAATCACATTGAGCAAATGTATTGTATACACCTTCACAAAGAACACATTTTATTTTCTCCTAATTTCCTTTTACAGGAGCAGGTTTCGTGGTATAATAGTGAAAATAATATATAGTACGGAAAGTTTTTGTACTAAAAGGAGGTTCACATTATGAGAGTCAACATTGTTACGAAGAACCTAAACGTCAGCGATAATCTGAAAGCTGTCATTGAAAAAAAATTTGAAAAGCTGGGGAAATACTTTTCAGATGACATTACTGTGAATGTAATGCTGACTCAAGAAGGAGGCTTGAAGAAGATTGAGGCCACAATAAATGCCAAGAATCTCATCTTCAGAGCAGAGGAACTTACAAGCGAAGCTTACGAAGGAGTCGATAAGGTCGTCGACAAGCTCGCATCGCAGATGTCGCGTTTTAAACAAAAGCTTGTTAAAAAACACAAATCCAACAAGGCTGTCATCTTTGATGCCGTTCCGGATACAGCAGACGAGGAAGAAATCAAAATCGTCAAGACTAAGAAATTCAACCTTGAGCCGATGTCGGTCGAGGAAGCCGTGATGCAGATGGAACTGTTGGAGCACACCTTCTTTGTATTTATGAACATAGATACGGATACGGTTAACGTCGTATACAAGAGAAAGAACAACAATTACGGTTTGCTGGAGACATCGTATTAGAAAATCATTCGGTCCGAAGCTGCACACTTCGGACCGTTTTTTATTTTGTGTGCATGCTTTCGGCATAAATTCTTGATATTTCTATTGAATGTTACATATGTTTTTTGTTAAAATGAAATATGCTGATTTTAAGGGGAAATTAAATGGGGGATATTATATCTAACTTCTTTTCCGACCTTCTTTTGAGTATAGGGTTTACAGATGTCATCGATATCTTCATCGTAGCCTTTATCATTTATAAGGCCTTGGAATTTATAAAGGAAACTCGAGCAGAGCAGTTGGTAAAGGGTCTGCTTATTTTGGTTATCATGACCTTCCTGTCCAGCTTGCTCAACCTGTATACGCTCAACTGGATATTAAAAGGGACGATGCAGATCGGTGTGATCGCCCTTGTCATACTCTTTCAGCCTGAACTCAGGCGGGCACTGGAATATGTCGGACGCAGCAAAATCATGCCGAGCAACTTCTTGGAGTTGGATAAAGACGCGGCCAAACACCTCATCGGTGAGTTCGTCAGAGCTGTTGAAACGTTCTCATCCAACAGAGTGGGAGCCCTCATTATTATAGAAAGAGAGACAGCGCTCAACGACATCATAGAGACGGGGACCACGGTCGACGCAGAGGTTTCCGCGGAGTTGCTGGGCAACGTATTTTATGAAGGGGCACCGCTCCATGACGGCGCGGTCATCGTCCGTGGCGATCGCTTGATTGCTGCGGGTTGTGTGTTGCCTCTGACTCAGAACAAGAACATCAATAAGGAACTCGGAACGCGCCATCGCGCGGGCATCGGTATTACGGAAATTTCCGATGCAATTTCCATCATAGTCTCGGAAGAGACGGGTATAATCTCGATGGCCATAGATGGGAAACTTTCGCGTTTCCTCGATGTTAAAACCGTCGAGAAGACATTACTTTCCACATATTTGGAGAGTGATGTGGACCGGAAGCAGAAACTTTCTCAATTGATCATGCCGTTGAAGAGGAGGAGACGAGATGTTTCGAAGTAAGAAGAGTATGATGATCGTATCGATCGCCGTCTCGCTGTTTCTCTGGTCATTCGTAGTAATAGTCAACAACCCGGTGGAAACGACAACCATCAAGGCTGTTCCTGTGACTCTGCTCAATATCGAGAGCCTCACTCAAAAGGGACTGGTCATGACGAGCGACGACGATTTTACCGTCGATGTCAAGATAGAGGGCAAGAAATCGGAGATCAACAAAATCAAAAAGGATGATATTATCGCTGAAGCGGACTTGTACGGATACGGTGCAGGGGAACACATCATCCTGGTCAGTTTGACCGTACCCGGAAATGTGAGCTATGCAGGAGCCGGTAACCTTAAAATTAAGGTAAACATAGAAGAAATGGTCTCGAAGTACGAGAATGTTGAAGTTGAAGTCACAGGTACACTGAAAGACGGCACCGAAATCGGTGCGATTAAGACACAACCGGAGGAAATCTCCGTGAAAGGTGCCAAGAGTGTTGTCGAAAAGGTGGATCGAGTGGTCGTGCGTATTCCCGCCTATGAGGTAACTAAGAACGAGACCGCATTGACGCTGGCAGCGCAGGCTGTCGACAAGGAAGGAAAAAATGTCAAGAATGTAACGCTGTCAGCTAAGACGGTCCAAGTGTCGGCGCGGCTTTATCAGACAAAAGAAGTTCCGTTGACAGTACCGGTCACCGGCAATGTCAACTCTTCATATACACTAAGTAAGATATCTGTTCCTGATACTGTAGTTATCAAGGGAACGAAAGAGGCGGTCGACGGAATTACATCTTTGACAGCGCGATCAGTCAATATAGAGGGCATTACGGCTTCGACGAAGTTGCCCGTGTATATTGCATTGCCTAATGGGGTTGAGTTGGCGCATGCCTCAGAAGACATTCACGTGCTTGTGGAAATCAAAGGTAAAGGCAGCAGTAGCTTGAAGTTCACCAGCGGCGATATTTCTGTGCTCAACGTAACGCAGGGATTCAGCGCCTATGTAAATACCTCGGAAATTACAATGACCGTTGCGGGGAGAACATCCCTGATAAATTCACTTTCCAAAGATAAATTTACGCTCAGCGTAGATGCCGCAGGGCTCGCCGCAGGAACATATCTCTTGCCGTTGAACGTACAATACGACGAAAAATACGACAGTGTCCAGGTTTATCCGACGGAGGTTTATGTAACTGTAAGTGAATAGTACTAAAAACTGCGATACAAGAAATGACATTTTACAATGCAAAAGGAGACGAAACATGGGTAGATTGTTCGGTACTGACGGCATCAGAGGCATAGCAAACACAGAGTTGACTGTGGAAATGGCCTTTCAGCTCGGCAAAGCCGGTGCATATGTGTTGAAAAAGGAAAACGAAAGACCGATCGTACTGATCGGCAAGGATACAAGGATATCGGGTGACATGCTCGAAAACGCGATTTCAGCGGGAATTCTTTCGATGGGCGGAAACGTCATCAAGGTGGGAACGATGCCCACACCTGCAATTGCTTACCTTGTGCGTCATTTCCAAGCCGATGCAGGCGTAGTGATTTCAGCTTCGCACAACCCGTTTGAATACAACGGCATCAAGTTTTTCAACGGAGACGGCTTTAAGCTCGATGACAGCTTGGAGCAACAGATCGAAGATATCATTTTAAATAACATCGATGTCAGCAGCAATATCATTGGTGACAAGCTCGGCCGTTGCTTGGAAGGAGAGGAAAATGCGCTTAATTTGTATGCAGACTTCCTCAAGGAACGGGTAGGGATGCGGTTTGACGGTCTCAAGGTCGTGCTCGACTGTGCAAACGGTGCTGCATACAAGGTGGCCGAAAAGGTCTATCGTGAGTTGGGTGCGGAGGTAATCTCAATTTTCGACAAGCCTGACGGTCGCAACATCAACGCTTGTTGTGGATCCACGCACCCGGAGAAGCTTCAAAAATACGTCACAGATAATGGGGCGGACATAGGCTTTGCATATGACGGCGATGCCGACAGACTGATTGCCGTGGACGAGAAGGGACGCGTGATTGACGGTGATAAGACGATTTGCATTTGCGCAACGATGCTAAAAGACGAAGGTAAGTTGGACGGCGATTGTGCAACTGTCACTGTAATGAGCAATATCGGTTTGCATAAATACATGAAGGAAGCGGGTATTCGGGTGGATGTAACGACCGTCGGAGACAGATATGTTTTGGAGCGCATGCTGCAGACCGGTTGCGTCATCGGCGGAGAACAATCTGGACACATCATCTTTTTAAACGATACTACGACGGGAGACGGTATCCTTTCTTCTCTGCAATTGCTGAAGGCTGTGGTCAGATCAGGGCAGAAGCCGAGCGTGTTGGCGGATATGATTACATCTTATCCGCAGGTGCTGAAAAATGCTAAGATCAAGAACGAGAACAAAGGAAAATATGAATCGGATCCGGAGGTCTTAGCAGCGATTGCCGATGCTGAACGCACAATGGCAGGTGACGGAAGAGTTCTGATTCGTCCGTCCGGCACGGAGCCGCTTGTTAGAGTTATGATAGAGGGCAGTGAAATCCAAAGGATCAGCGAGATCGCAGAAAACATAGCGAACCTGCTGGAACAAAAATTTGCGTAGAACGCATAAAGGGAAAGAGGGAAGAACATGTGTGGAATAGTCGGTTATGCGGGCAGTGTAGGAAATGCCAAGGATATCATCATTGACGGATTGAAGAGGCTTGAGTACAGAGGATACGACTCGTCCGGCGTTGCGCTTATCTGCAACGGAAAACTGGAAGTCAGAAAGCGCGTCGGCAGGATTGCCAACCTCGAGGAATTGATCAAGGGTGAGACTTTTGACAGCAAGGTCGGCATTGGTCATACGAGATGGGCGACGCACGGAGCTCCGTCAGATGCAAATTCGCATCCGCACACCAGTCCCGACGGCTCCATAGCAGTGGTGCACAACGGCATCATTGAGAACTATGTCGAGCTGAAGGAGTGGTTGATCAAGGAGCATGGGATTACCTTCCGCTCCGAAGTCGATACCGAGGTCATTGTCCATTTGATCAGCGTTTTCTTCGAAGGCAATTTGGAAGATGCGGTCTTTAAAGCAATCGCAATGCTGAGAGGAGCATTCTCCATTGGCGTCGTTTGCAAAAACGATCCCGATAAAGTCATAGGATTCAGAAGAAACGCACCGATGATTGCGGGCATCGGGAAGGGTTGCAATTTCATTGCTTCCGATATCCCTGCCATACTCAAGCATGTCAGAGAAATATATCTGATCGAAAACAACGAGATGGTCGTAATCACCAAAGACGATATCAAAATCTATGATATGGATAGAAACGAAATGCATCGCGATATCTTCCATGTGACGTGGGATGCCGAGTCTGCCGAAAAGGGCGGATATGAACACTTCATGCTCAAGGAAATCCACGAGCAGCCGAAGGGCCTTTACGATACACTGCACAGAAGGCTTGACGAGAATGACATGATCAAGCTCGACGGAATCAATCTGACAAAGGAGCATCTTGAAAATTTCAACAAGATTTACATTGTCGCATGCGGTACGGCTTATCATGCCGGTTTAGTGGGTAAGTTTACGATTGAGAAGATGGCGCACATACCGGTAGAGGTTGAGGTGGCATCTGAATTCAGATACAGGGATCCGTTTGTAGATGATAAGACACTGTTTATTGCAGTGTCCCAGTCGGGTGAGACATCGGATACATTGGAAGCCTTGCGTGAGGCTAAGAGAAAAGGTGCGCGTGTGCTTTCCGTGGTCAACGTGGTCGGAAGTTCTGTTGCAAGAGAGTCCGATGATGTTTTCTATACGTGGGCAGGACCTGAAATCGCGGTCGCATCCACAAAGGCTTATACTACGCAGCTCATGTCGATGTATATTATAGCTCTTTATATGGGCATAACGAAGGGTACGATAGACAAAGCGTATTATGAGGAATTTATTAAGGATTTGAAAGCGATTCCCGAGAAAGCTAAGGCTGCTTTGGCAACAGAGCCGAGCTTGCAGGTGTTTGCGCGCGAGCTCTACAAAAACGAGCATGTATTTTTCATTGGGCGCGGTCCGGATGCAGGCGTTTCCTATGAGGGATCGCTGAAGCTCAAAGAAATTTCATATATAAATTCCTTTGCTATCGCGGCGGGAGAATTGAAACACGGCACCATTGCACTGATCGAAAAGGATACTGTGGTGGTCGCGCTTGCTACGCAGGATAAATTATATGAGAAGATGCTTTCCAATATCCAAGAGGTCAAGGCGCGTGGCGCTTACGTGATCGGCTTGGCTAAGGAAGGAAACGACAAGATTGAAAAGCAGGCCGATAAGGTGATTTACATACCGGAATGCAGGGATGAATTGACGCCGCTCCTTTCGGTGATACCTCTGCAGATTCTGGCGTATTATATAGCGAAAGAAAGAGGTTGCGATATCGATAAGCCAAAGAACTTGGCGAAGAGCGTGACGGTGGAATAACTCAGGGGATGAAGGAGAAGAGTGAAATGAAAAGAAGAATAGGGACGCTGTTGCTATGCCTGATTGTTGTCCTATTGTTCGCGGGTTGCGCGGATGAAGAGGTCACGGAGACATATACGGTAACGAGAGCTTATATCAACCAAGAATACGTCGAGACGGGCAGCGAAGAACAGGGGATAGTCGTGCTGCTGACCTCGTCCGTCGATTTGAACTGCACAGAAAAAGATAAGTACAAAGCGGTAATAGAGTCTTTGAGAGAAGAGTACATGCCGGCCGATGCGGGCAAGCTTAAACTGAATACTGCCGTTGACGAGAACATCAAATTCAACGATATCTATCTCAAGGATTCGACAGTTTATGTGGACTTTAAAAGTGAAGGCCTGAACGGCGGATCGCTGCAGGAGTCTATGTTGATTACGCAGATCGTAGAGACACTCACTGACAGCTTCAGCGAAGTGAAGGATGTCCGTCTGCTGATAGATGGCAAGGAGAGCGAAACGCTGATGGGGCATATCGACATTTCGCAGCCATTTGTGGAGGGCGTTCTCGGCAACGGCGCAAATGAGACGGATGATCCGGAATCGTTTATTTAAGAAATCAGAACGTTTCAGGAGCAGCACATACGGAAACGGAAAGGATATAATATGCAAACTTATGAAATAAGGGACTTGACATTGGCACCGTCAGGGCATCAAAAGATTGCCTGGGTCGAAGCAAATATGCCGATCTTATCGGCTATTAAGAAGGAATTCGAGGCGACAAAGCCCTTTGAGGGTCTGCGAATCACGTTGTCGATACACCTCGAGGCAAAGACTGCTTACCTCTGCTTGGTATTAGCCGCAGGCGGCGCGGAGATGCACGTAACCGGCAGCAATGTCCTCTCAACACAGGATGATGTGGCGGCAGCTCTCGTCGATGCAGGTCTTAATGTCTTTGCCTATCACGCAGCAACTGATGAGGAATATGATCGCCATATCGAAAAGGCGTTGTCATGCAAGCCTCACATCATAATTGACGACGGCGGAGATCTCGCGGGCATGTTGCACAGCAAGAGGCCGGACTTGGCCGAAAATCTGTGGGGTGGCTGCGAGGAGACTACGACAGGAGTTATTCGCCTGAAGGCTATGGAGCGGCAAGGAATACTGAAATTCCCGATGGTGGCCGTCAACGATGCGCGTTGCAAGCATTTGTTCGATAACCGTTACGGTACCGGACAGTCGGTGTGGACGGCGATCATGGCGAAAACAAACCTGATCGTTGCCGGAAAGACGGTCGTGGTCGCAGGTTATGGCTGGTGCTCGCGCGGAATAGCCATGCGTGCGTCGGCGCTGGGCGCACAGGTTATCGTCACGGAGATTGATCCGGTCAAAGCGATGGAAGCAAAGATGGACGGATTCACGGTAATGCCGATGATGCAAGCTGCGGCACTCGGAGATTTCTTTGTTACGGCGACGGGTTGTGCAGAAACGATCAACACAGAGCATATGATGCGGATGAAAAACGAAGCTATTCTTTGCAATGCAGGTCATTTTAACGTTGAAATCGATATGGCAGGGCTGGAACAGCTTTCGACGGCAGTGACGGAGAAGAGGAAGAATATCATGGGATACAGCCTTCCGAACGGCAGGCTCATCAATGTGATCGCCGACGGAAGACTTGTGAATATAGCTGCGGGCGACGGACATCCGGTCGAGATCATGGATCTCAGCTTTGCGGTGCAGGCCCTGTCGGCATTGTATATCAAAGAAAACCATGCAAATCTGGGCAATGTTGTTGTCGATGTCTCGGGTGAAATTGATGAGATGATTGCACGACGCAAACTGGCGGCTTGGGGAATCGAAATCGATACATTGACAGAGGCACAAAAAAAATATTTGGACAGCTGGGAAGTATAATAAATAATACGGTTACAGGAGACAGTGAAATGCAATTTGCAAGCAGAATAAGCAGGCTCGAAGATAAATCGATGTTGGATGCCTTTGAGATCATGGAGACGGAAGATATGATTTCGTTTTCAGCGGGAACGCCGGCTCCCGACACCTATCCGATCGATCACATCGCGGAAGCATTTGACCGTGTACTTAAACAGGAAGGGCGACAAGCCCTTTCTTATTGTCCGACGAGCGGGTACAAAAAACTCAGGGAAATCATAGCCGGAAGGATGGCGGAAAAATTCAAGACGACGTATACAAGCGATGAAATAATTATCACCGGCGGCTCTCAGCAGGGGCTTGATATGAGCGGCATGCTGTTTGTCAATAAGGGTGATGTGGTTTTATTCGAAACGCCATCATATCTCGGTGCTGTAAACGCGTTGCGCGCACACGAAGCGGAGCTCGTGGCGATTCCGACCGATCGAGAGGGTATAGAGACGGAACCGCTTAAGCACGCTTTGGACCGGTACGGCGAGCGAGTTAAGATGGTGTACGTGATCCCGGATTTCCAAAATCCGACGGGGCGGAGCTGGTCGGATGCGCGCAGGCGGCATTTCATGGAGTTGATGTCGCACTATGACGTCCCTGTTATAGAGGATGCAGCCTATTCGGAGCTGTCGTTTGACAAAGAGCTGCGCAAGCCTCTCGCGTGGTATGATAAAAAGGGACAAGTCATCTATATCGGTACGTTTTCAAAGACGTTCTGCCCCGGATTGCGTGTGGCATGGCTGTGTGCGCGGAAGGAGATTATGGAGAAGTACCTTGTGCTAAAAAACGCCTCGGATCTGTCCTCTCCGTCGATTTCACAACGACAGATGGCCTACTACCTGGAGCATTACAGCTTGGACGATCACATCTCCGAAATCTGTGCGGTATATAAGCGCAGGTGTGATGTGATGATTGCGGCATTGCGTGAGCATTTTCCGACACAGGTAACTTATGAAGCCCCGAGGGGCGGTCTGTTTATATGGGCAACTCTGCCTGAAGGTAAGGATGCGCGAGAATTGCTGCTGCGGGCAGCCGAACACAAGGTGGCTTTTATGCCGGGAAGCAGTTTTTATCCGAGTGCTGCCAAAAATAACGAGTTTAGATTGAATTTTTCCAATGTATCGGAAGAAAATGTAAAAAAAGGGATTGCGATCTTGGGCGGTGTCATCAACACATATCTGCAAGAGAGTTGATCCGGAGGACAAGAAAACAATCAAAATATGGAGGAAGGCAACATGACAGCGCAGGAAAGACAAAAACTTCCATCGACGCGAAGAAGGATTTTGGTAGCGGAAAGTGATATTTATCTTGCCAATTCCATCTGCATTACTTTGCAGAACAATCACTGTCTGCCGATTGCTGCAGGCGACGGGGAGCAGATGAAACATATGATGACGGCACACAGCCCGGAGCTGATTCTGCTCGATGCGGAGCTTCCGCGCGGCGGATGCATAGAGTTAATCGAGTGGATCCGGCGCCGTGATGCATTGCCGATGATAGTCATCTCTTCCCATAAAGACCGGGATTTTATTGTTAAAGCGCTCGATGCGGGAGCGGATGATTTTATGACAAAGCCTATTGACATGAGTGAGATGGTTGCACGCATACGCGTACAGCTAAGGCATGCCGACAGGCTGGCCGACCCGGATCACAAGAAGGTCAAAATCAAAGATCTCGTCATTGATTTATCCAAAAGAAAGATCAGTGTAGGAGGAAAAGAGGTCAGATTTACCGGTAGAGAATACCGAATCCTCTCTATTCTCGCACGCAATGTCGGCAAGGTTTCGACATATGAGATGTTAATTGAGGAAATTTGGGGAACAAATGCGACAGAGAATAATCGTATTTTGCGCGTTAATATGGCGAATATCCGAAAGAAACTCGGCGATGATGCTGCAAGACCCAGATACATCGCTACCGAGAGCGGTGTTGGATTCAGAATGCTCGAAGATTAACATATAATTCAAAGCACCAAATTTTACCNNTGCATAGGATATACTACAAATTATTAAAAAATCTTAAGAAGCAGGTGAAAAATTATGTCAAACGGATGTGGACTTTTTAACGGTGAAGGTGTTGATACCAGCTTATTATTCTTCTTCTTGCTTTTGGTGATCATCTTCTGTAACTGTTACAACTAAAAATAGCAAAAAAACATAAGTAAAAAGATCCGGGGCGATACGCCCCGGATCTTTTTACTTATGCTTTTGCGACAGATGATATCATTGCGGCGATACGGGCTCTTGTACGAGTTTCGCCGAGGATTTGTTGAATTTCCCAAATATCGGGCGACTGCGCTCTGCCGGTCAGCGCGATACGGATGACCGTGCTGACATCGCCGACGTGTCCTTTGTAAATATCGGGATTTTTCTTGAAATCCTTTGGCTTGGCTGCGTAGTTCATCTCTTCCGCAATCGCTCTGATTTTATCGAACCACATGCTCTGGTCGTCACTGTGGTCGTAGGTCTTAAGATATGCTTCCAGAATGGGCTTGATGTCCGACTGCGGCACATTCTCAGGGAAAGCATCTTCAACCTTGAAAAAGTCGTCGAAGAAATAACTGATAAAGGCAAACATCTGCTTGGCGCAGACGAAGTCCTTTCTCGGCTTTGGACCTGTCCTTCCGAGGTCGAGAATTTTTTCGATGTATGTTTCATTGCCTTCAAACAGCGGAAGGAGGTCCGGAGCATAGGAACGGCACCAGTCGGTCATAAATGCGCAGAGGTCGGCTGCCGGTATCCGCGCAAGTACATCCTTGCTGACATCGTTTAGTTTGTTGAGGTCAAAGAGTGCACCGGAGGTTGACATCTTCTCGGTGGTAAAGGTAAAGTCATCGATATCAGCAGCAGGATTGGCAATGCGCCATTCTTCAAAGTTGGAATTCAGCAGCGTGAGCATATATTCGCGCACGGCGGCCGGATGGTAGCCTTCATTTCTGTAATAGTCGAGAGAAAGCTCTGGATCGTGTCGCTTTGAAAGCTTTCGCTTTTGTCCGGTCTCTTCGTCAATCTTCATCAGCTGAGCCGTATGACAGTAGATAGGCAGCGAAAAGCCGGTTTTCTCAAAGAGTTCAATGTGAATCGGCAGGGTGGAAAGCCATTCTGCTCCTCTGACGACATGGGTTGTACGCATAAAGTGGTCATCGATGACATGGGCGAAGTGGTAGGTCGGAATGCCGTTAGCCTTTAGTATGACGATATCTTGATTGTTCTCCGGCATTGTAAGCGTACCGCGAATCCCGTCCTCGACGGTTACATGGCGCATTTCGGATACCGGAATGTCCGTAGCACCGTCGGAGCGCAGGCGGATGACGTAGCTCTTACCGGCTTCGATGTTTCTCGCAATCTCGTCTAATGTGAGATTGCGGCTTAAGGCATATTTGCCGTAAATACCGGGGTTTTCCTTGGCGGCCTCTTGCGCTGCTCTGATTTTTTCCGTCTCTTCGGAGGTCATAAAGCAGGGATAAGCGAAACCCTTCTTGACGAGCTCCTTGGCAAAGCATTGATAAATCTCGGCTCGCTGCGATTGGAAATACGGTCCGTACGCACCGCAATCGCCGAGCGCCGTCACGCCCTCATCAAAACGGATACCAAAGAATGCCAGAGAGTCGATGATGGTCTCGACCGCACCTTCGACATAGCGCTTATCATCTGTGTCCTCGATTCGCAAATAAAATATTCCGCCGGATTGGTGGGCGAGCCGCTCGTCAGCTAAGGCGCCGAACAGATTGCCGAGGTGCATGAAACCTGTTGGGCTCGGCCCCAGCCTGGTAACCTTCGCGTCTGCGGGCAACTGCCGCTGCGGAAACATCGTCTCGTACTCCTCCGGGGCTTTTGTGATATGGGGGAACAGCAGTTCCGCCAATTTATTGTAATCCATCGTTTTCCTCCGTATTGTATCGATTGAAAATAATTGTAATAATTTATCATATCAAAAAAAAGGCTGACCTGCAAGGCGTATCTTCCTGCAAATGCAACGTTTCTATTCGCCCGAAGAAAATTCCTGTGCACAATCTTTGCACAAGCTTTCGCGAGCATCGGCAGATCATCTGCGATGCAAAAATTTCTTGTTGACAGAAAAATAATGCTGTGATATCATAATAAATTCACTTCTTGACAGTCACTGCTTCATTGCGTTATACTTAAGTTGTATAGACCGGAGGTGATACAGATGTTTTCCATCGGGGATAAAATTGTCTATCCGATGCATGGAGCAGGAGTTATAACGGGAATTGAAGAGAAAAATATACTTGGAGCACTTCGCGAGTACTATATCCTGTCGATGCCGTGCGGTGATATGAAAATCATGGTGCCGGTCGACAACTGCAGTGAGGTCGGTATTCGCCATATCAGTGAGGCCGGCGTTGTCAAGAAAGTCTTTGATGTACTGAAGGATGAATCGAGCGAAATGCCGTCGAATTGGAATCGGCGTTGCCGAGAGAATATGGAAAAGCTGAAAAGCGGGGATATCTTCAAGGTCGCCGAAGTGGTAAGAAACTTGATGCGTCAGGACAGAGAGAAGAGGTTATCGACAGGTGAGAAAAAGCTGCTTACAAATGCAAAACAGATTTTAATCAGCGAGATGATACTTGTAAGCGGAAAAGACAAAGAGCAGATGACTGAGCTTGTAAACGAGGCGGTTTGATAAATTTTCGCCTCAAATTTTATGTTTAGCCGTTTGCCCTATTTTATTTTTGAAGAAAGGAGGTGAATATATGATCAAAAAACTTTTGAAATGGGTATTGTTTTTGCTGGGAGGAGCCACGGGCTATGGAGCCTTTCTTTTTATTGAGTATCTGATCGAACTGCCCGGAACCGTTAAGATATCGGACACTCTGACGGGAGCACAGGAGGTCGCATTGGGTCTGCTCTGCGCAATTATTTTTGGTATTATTTTTTTATGGATGGCTCCGGTAATCGGCAAACAGAGTCAAAAGGCTGCTTCGAACATAGAGTCGGAGCTCAGGGGTGTGTCCACAAACGAACTGCTCTCGGGTACTGTCGGGTTGATTTTCGGATTTATTGTGGCATATCTGTTGGCGAAGATTTATGAGACTTTCCAGATTACATGGCTGACCATTGTATTGACCATCGGCACATATGTAATGATGGGATATCTCGGCATTGTAATAGCAACAAAAAAAGGCGGTGAATTGATCAACACGTGGATCGGTAATCGCCGTCAACAAGGGCCAAGCAGCAAGAAGGGCAAGCAACATGATGCTGAGCCTAAGATATTGGATACATCGGTAATTATAGACGGCAGAATCGCCGATATCATGAAGACCGGCTTTATCGAGGGCCGTATCATCATTCCTGAGTTCGTACTCGTAGAGCTGCGGCATATAGCCGACTCTTCCGATGCGCTCAAACGGCACAGAGGCAGACGCGGTCTCGATATTCTCAACAAGATTCAGACAGAATATGGGATAGAAATTTACAATACGTCCCAGGAAAAGTCACTCGAAGAAATTCCGGAGGTCGACGTCAAACTGCTCAGATTGGCGCAGATTATGAACGGCAAGGTTATTACGAATGATTTCAACCTCAACAAGGTTGCACTTATAAAGGGAGTCAGCGTTCTCAACGTCAATGAGCTTGCAAACACGCTTAAGCCTGTGGTCCTGCCGGGTGAAGAAATGACGCTGTTCCTCGTGAAAGAAGGCAAAGAGCCGAACCAGGCGGTCGCGTATCTCGACGATGGCACAATGATCGTTATCGNNGGTGACTGTAATGGTTACGAGCGTGCTGCAGACAGCGGCGGGCAGGATGATCTTTGCGAGAATCAAAAAATAACATTTGGTTACGGAGGACTTTATGTATAAAGGAAAGCGCATCTGTGCCATCATCACTGCGGGTGGCAACGGTACGCGAATGGAATCGCAGATTCCGAAACAATACATCCCGATTACGGGAGTGCCGATGATTCGCAGAACGGCAGCTGTCTTTGAAAAGTGGGATGCGGTCGACTGCATAGCGGTGACGGCGCCGCAGGAGCACATGCAGCTTTGCCGTGAGATTCTCGCGGATGTCCGAAAAAGCGTTATAGTTGTCACGGGCGGCAAGCAGAGACAGGACTCCGTTGCCAATGCGTTGCGAGAACTCAACGACAGGACATCTTTTGATTATGTGATCATTCACGATGGCGCACGTCCGTATGTTACTGAGAAAGTGCTGAAGGACTCTTTGGAAAAAGCTTTCGAAACGGGAGCCGCGGTGGCGGCCGTCCCCGTCAAAGACACTATCCGCAGCGGAGCGATGACCTTGCAGCGCGATAACCTGTATATTGTGCAGACGCCGCAGACATTTGAAAAGAGTATTATCCTGCGCGCGCACGAGAAGGCTGCTTCGGACGCTCACTGCGGCACTGATGACGGGAGTCTTGTTGAACGCCTGGGCCTGCCGGTCGCATTATCACAAGGTGACTATGCAAACATAAAGATAACCACAAAGGAGGATCTTCCGCCTATGCAACGGATAGGGAAGGGATACGATGTGCATCGACTCGTTACCGGCAGGTTGCTGGTTTTGGGAGGTGTAACGATACCGCATCCGACAGGGCTTGAAGGGCATTCCGACGCGGATGTGCTCGTACATGCCATCATGGACGCGCTGCTTGGTGCGGCTGCCCTCGGCGATATCGGCCGGCACTTTCCGGATACGGATTCCTCATATGCGGGGATTTCCAGTATCGTATTGCTGCAAAAGACGCGGGAAATCATCGCCGCAGCAGGAAACGTGATTGTCAATGTCGACGCTACTGTAATAGCAGAGGCACCGAAATTGGCACCGTATATAGATGAAATGCGCATCAATATAGCGGATGCGCTTTTGATCGACCCGTCATGCGTGGGAATTAAAGCCACTACGACGGAAGGGCTGGGCTTTACAGGTCGCAAAGAAGGAATTGCAGCCGACGCCGTCTGCCTGATTTCAAAAATTTATTAGCCTATACCAAAAGGAGACAAAGAACATATGAGACTTTCAAACGCATACTTCAGAACGCTTCGCGAAACGCCTGCGGAGGCTGAAATTTCCAGCCATATCTTATTGATGCGTGCGGGTATGATACGCAAGCTGGCTTCGGGCATTTACGGGTTTCTGCCGCTTGGATGGAGAAGCATTCGCAAGATCGAGCAAATCATCAGAGAAGAGATGGACGCCAAGGGCGGACAGGAAATTTTGATGTCAGCCGTGCAGCCTGCGGAACTGTGGCAGGAATCCGGACGTTGGTATGGATACGGCCCTGAATTATGGAGAGTAAAGGACAGAAACGGAAGAGACTTCTGCTTAGGGCCCACACACGAGGAGATTTTCACGGATATCGTCAGAAATGATGTAAACTCCTACAGGCAACTGCCGCTTAATCTGTATCAGATTCAAACTAAGTACAGGGATGAGGCAAGACCGCGCTTCGGTCTCTTGAGAACGCGCGAATTCATCATGAAGGATTCATATTCGTTTGATAAGGATGCCGAGGGTTTGGAGAAGAGCTACACGGATATGTACGATGCCTATTCAAGAATATTTACGCGTTGCGGGCTTGACTTCCGGCCGGTAGAAGCTGACAATGGCGCTATCGGAGGCAGCAAGTCGCATGAATTTACGGCGCTGTCGGCCGTCGGAGAATCCGAAATTGCCTACTGCGAGAGCTGTGACATGGCGGCAACTTCGGAGCGTGCGGCCTGTGTCGACGATGCGACATCAAATGAAGCAATGTACGAAACGGAAAAGGTATATACTCCGGGGACGAAGACAATTGAAGATGTTGCGGCATACTTGGGACTCGATACAAAACAGACAATCAAGGCGCTCTTGTTTGTCGTACACGATGAGACCGGAGAAGATAAATATGTGGCCGCATTCATACGCGGTGACAGGGAGCTGAATATGACCAAGCTCGTCAACGCTCTCGGAATACCCGAGCATGCGATTGAGTTTGCCGATGAAGAGGCGATGTCAGAAGCCACAGGCTGTGTCGGAGGATTCACAGGGCCGATAGGCTTGCACGATTGCAAAATTGTTGTCGACAGCGAACTTGTAGGCATGAAAAATCTCTGTGCAGGCGCATGCGAGGTCGATCACCATATCAAGAACGTAAACTACGGCAGAGATTACAAGGGAGACATCGTCTGCGATATCAAGCTGATTAAAGAAGGATATCCGTGTCCGGTCTGCGGCGCACCGGTAAAGTTTGCGCGAGGTATCGAGGTCGGACAAGTTTTTAAGCTGGGAACTAAATATTCCGAATCGATGGGAGCATACTATAAAGACGAAAACATGCAAAATCATCCGATCGTCATGGGTTGCTACGGTATCGGCGTATCGAGAACGATGGCGGCCGTAGTTGAGCAGTATCACGACGGAAACGGCATCATATGGCCGATGTCTGTGGCACCGTATCACGTTATCATTACTCTGGTAAGCACCGAGGACGAGACACAGGTACGCGTGGCGGAAGATTTGTACGAGGGTCTGTTGGCAGCCGGTGTCGAGGTCATTCTCGACGACAGGCAGGAGCGTCCGGGCGTAAAATTCAAGGATGCGGATCTTTTGGGCATACCGGTACGGATTACCGTCGGCAGAGGTGCTTCGAACGGTATCGTCGAGTATAAGATGCGACGTGACGCTGAGAAGACGGAGATGAAAGCGGATGATGCGTTGCAGGCGGCGATTGCCGTCGTCAACGCGGAAAAAAGGGGATAATGAAAGATTTAGCCAAATTATTTACCATTTTTTTTAAGATCGGTTTGTTTACGTTCGGCGGCGGTCTTGCGATGATACCTCTTATTCAAAGAGCTGTCGTCGACGATGAACATTGGCTGACGGAGACAGAGATGATAGATTGTGTCGCACTTGGGCAGTCTCTGCCCGGTGTCATCGCCGTAAACACCGCCACATATATCGGTAACAAACGGAGGGGTATTTTAGGTGCTCTTGCCGCCACAATTGGCGTGACTCTGCCTTCGTTTGTTATTATAATTCTGGTGGTGTTGTTTCTCAATGCCATCGGCGACAATCCGTATATAGAGGGCGCATTGACCGGCGTAAAAGCCGCGTCGTGCGCTCTGATTATCATGGCAGCGTTTTCACTCGGCAAGCAGATATTGAAGGGGATTTTCCCTTGGCTTGTCGCGACAGTCTCGTTTGCAATTATCGTTATTTTTGATGTAAATGCAATTTGGGCTATTGTGATGGGTGCGGGTTTGGGTTGCGCTTATCAAGTTGTGCGCGAAAGGAGAAGGGAATTATGACTTTATATCTTTCTCTCCTTTTAATGTTTGGAAAGATCGGATTGTTCGGCTTTGGAGGCGGCTATGCTATGCTGCCCTTGGTTTTTCAAAGCGTGCAGCAATTTGGACATATCAGTGCAGCTGAATTCTCGAATTTGGTGGCGATTTCGCAGGTCACTCCGGGACCGATTGCGGTCAATGCCGCGACTTATGTGGGCTTTAAGGTGGCCGGTTTACCCGGCGCCTTTTTCGCTTCACTGGGAGTGACGTTGCCTTCCTTTACAATTGTGATAATCGTTTCCAAGTTTATCGCCCGCTTTCAAGAGAGCACAATTATGAAGGGCATTTTCTTGGGTATCCGACCGGCGACGGTAGGGCTGATCGCCTCGGCGGCAATATTTTTGGGTGAAACTGCCCTTGTGACGCCGGAGGCAGGGATAAATTTGATTGCAGTGGCTCTCTTTGCGATTACCGTACTGTTGGTGGGCAAGTTTAAAATGAACCCGATTACAATTACGATTATCATGGGCATTGCAGGTGCGATTTTTTGTTCGGGCATGGTCGGATAATGCAAGAGACGGACGCGTAACACGGCCTAATGAATAAAATAAGAAAGGATAAGAATACTATGAAAACAGTAAGAATAGAAATGGAAAACGGAGATGTGATGCGCGGAGAGTTGTATGCCGACATCGCTCCGGAAACGGTGAAAAACTTCATTTCTTTGGTTGAGAGCGGATTTTTTGATGGATTGATCTTTCACAGAGTCATTCCGGGCTTTATGATACAAGGTGGTTGCCCGCAAGGCACAGGAATGGGTGGCCCCGGGCACAACATCAAGGGTGAGTTTGCTGCAAATGGATTTGCCAATGATTTAAAGCATACCCGCGGCGTGATGTCTATGGCACGTTCGATGAATCCGAACTCCGCAGGGTCACAGTTTTTTATCATGGTTGAGGATGCGCCGCACCTCGATGGGCAATATGCCGCTTTCGGAAAGATCGTCGAAGGAATGGAAGCCGCCGATAAAATCGTGGCTGTAGCCTGCGACCGCAATGATAAACCGCTGACACCGCAAAGAATGAAAAGGCTGACAATTGAAGAAATATAGAAGAAATCGGTATAGATGTTGAAATTTAAACGTTTTGCGACCCGTTTTCTTGTGAAGGTTTTGTGAAGAATAGGCTATTTGCTTGACAACTCTGTAATATTCCTGTAACATTAGTCCAATAAGTTTGTTTGGAAGACAGAGTAAAAACATGTGTGTTTTTTGAAATATTTCCAAACTTCAACAGCAGGAAGAGGTTTTGTATGAATGAAAAAATAGCGAAGTTTTTAAGAGACGCTATGAGCAAATTGACAGCTCTTTCGAGAAAACAATTGGTTATTGCAGGAAGCAGTGTGGCGGTTGCCGCTGTTTTGATTACCGCAATCGCGGTCTCGGGTTCCGGAGACGGTATATCAGATCAAAATAAAAAATCGGAAACTGCCGGTTTGCAAACGGCATACGCGATTGCCGTAAACGGCAAGGATGTTGTATATGTGCCTACGGAAAAAGATGCGGAAGCCGTACTCGACGGAATCGTTGCAGCATATACGCAGGGCGGTTCGGTCACCGAATACGCGTTTGAAGAAGAAATCACTTATCAGGAAAAAGACATCGTGACAGCGGCAGAAGCAGCCAAGAATAAGTCACTTGTTGAAACGTATGTATGCCAAGCGGATGAAGCCGTACGGTATATCCTCAACGGAACATCCACACCTTTGACCTACACGGTGCAAGGCGGAGACACATTATGGGACATCGCGCTTGCCAACAACATTTCGGTGTATGAGTTGCAACAGATGAACCCCGGCAAATTTGAACACCTTTCGATCGGAGATACGATTAACCTTTATCAGAAGACGCCGATCGTAAATGTGGTGACAACGGAAGTCGTTACCGCAACGGAAATCATTCCTTACGGAACGTCATACACGAACTCGTCGTCCTTATACAAAGGACAGACGAAGGTTCAGAAGGCCGGTGTCAACGGTAGCAAGGAAACGGTAACACAGATTGTTAAAAGAAACGGATATGAACTGAGCAGAGCCGTATTGTCCGAAAAGGTCCTCGCTCAGCCGGTTGCGCAGGTTGCCCTGGTCGGAACAAAGGCTGCTCCGATTTCAACGGGTTCGGGCACATTATCGAATCCTTTGCACCCAATGACCGTTTCATCGGGATTCGGTGCAAGCAGAAGCGGCGGCTCTCGATCCCATAAGGGAATCGACATCAGAGCGGCCAAAGGCACATCTTTTACGGCAGCTGATTCGGGCACGGTCACATTTGCAGGCTGGAGCGGCAGCTACGGTTACCTGATTACCATCAACCACGGCAACGGAATCCAGACAAAATATGCACACTGCAATTCGATTGGAGTATCCGTCGGGGACAATGTGAAAAAAGGGCAGGTGCTCGGTACGGTCGGAAGTACCGGCAATGCGACGGGTAACGTACTCCATTTCGAAGTAGTGGTCAACGGAGTACAGAAGAACCCGCTGAACTATTTATAGACGATAAGCTCAAAACGCGAAACGGTAAAGTCACTAAGGTGGGTNNTTGCCGTTTTTATCTTAATTGTGCTTTTAAGAACAGAGAAAACAGTGTATAATGTATCATACGAATAATTGGCGTTTTATACGCAGAGAAGGTGGGAAAAATGAAAATTTACAACACGTTGACGAGAAGAAAAGAAGAGTTTGTCCCGATAGACCCGGAGCTGATTCGCATATATGTCTGTGGGCCAACGGTATATAATTTTTTTCATATAGGTAATGCAAGACCTTTTGTTGTATTTGATACGCTCAGGAGATATCTGGAATATAAAGGAAACAATGTTAAGTTTGTACAGAATTTCACCGATGTAGACGATAAAATCATCAATCGTGCAAGAGAGGAAGGCATCACGGCGCTGCAAGTTGCCGACAAATACATCGAGGAGTACTACAAGGATGCCGCTGCACTCAACGTCAAGAAAGCAAATGTGCACCCTCGCGTTTCCGAGCACATGAACGAGATTATCGAATTTGTCAAGACGCTCGTGGACAAGGGCTATGCTTA
Organism: Firmicutes bacterium UBA1440; assembly: GCA_002329565.1. Taxonomy (GTDB): domain Bacteria; phylum Bacillota; class Clostridia; order Peptostreptococcales; family Anaerovoracaceae; genus UBA1440. The sequence goes on along the minus strand of DCTM01000002.1, from coordinate 5,525 downwards.
TGAGGTGAACGGCGATGTCTATTTCGCTACGAGAAAGTTTGACGGTTACGGCAAGCTCTCAAAGCAGAATATTGACGATCTTGAGTCGGGTGCGCGCATCGAAGTGGGAGACATTAAGCAAGACCCTCTCGATTTTGCCCTTTGGAAGGCAGCTAAGAGAGAGGATGAGATCGCTTGGGAATCGCCGTGGGGTATGGGCAGACCGGGCTGGCACATCGAGTGTTCGGCGATGTCAAAGAAACATCTCGGTGACACAATCGACCTGCACGCCGGCGGACAGGACCTGCAGTTCCCGCACCACGAAAACGAAATTGCGCAATCCGAATGCTGCAACGGCGTACCGTTTGCAAAATACTGGATGCATAACGGATATATTACCATCAACGATGAGAAGATGAGTAAATCCAAAGGAAACTTCTTCACAGTCAGAGATATCTTGAAGGAGTACGACGGAGAGGTCATCCGTTACTTCCTTCTTGCAGGTCACTACAGAAACCCAATTAACTTCTCGGATACACTCATGGAACAGGCCAAGAACAGCCTTGGCAGATTGCAGAACGCCAAGGCGGGTCTCTTGCACATTGTGGCAAACGGAGAGAACGGGGCTGTTACTGAAGAAGAAAAAGCTGTTCTCCTTGAGCTCGATCGTTGCAGAGATGAATTCGAAGCCAAGATGGAGGATGATCTTAATACTGCTGACGCTATTACGGCGCTGTTTGGCATGGTGACGGCGATAAATAACAAGATCAAGGACGGCGGAACCAAGGAATTTGCTTCGCTTGCGCTTGAACGTTTTGTAAAACTCGCCAACGTGCTCGGACTTTTGTTTGATAAGGAAGAGGAAATCGGCGATGATATAAAGGCGCTGGTCGAGGAACGGCAGGAAGCACGTAAGAACAAGGACTTTGCTAAGGCCGATGAGATCAGAGATATCTTGAAAGCAAAAGGCTATACAATCAAAGATACGCCGCAGGGTGTGCAGATTATCAAAAACTGATGGATACAAAACAAATCAATACCACCGCGCTCGCCTATATAGGCGACGCGGTGTATGAAATTTATGCGCGTAAGTATGTGCTCGAACGTTATCCGCAGAATGTGGATGCTCTCCACAGAAAGGCAATTGCACTTGTCTGTGCTGACGGACAAGCTATGGCAATCAAGACACTGATGCGGGAAGCGACGCACGATACGAGGCAATCTCTTCAGTCGGGCGGCCCCTCATTTATCTTAACGGAAGAAGAACGGGCCCTCGTAAAACGTGCGAGGAACAGGAAGAGCGCCACGAAGGCCAAGAACGCCGATCCTGTTACTTACAAATGGGCGACGGCCTTTGAGGCCTTGGTGGGACATTTGTATTTGAGTGAACAACGGGAACGACTCGAGGCATTGACAGCGGTCTCGTTGGCTATTATCACGGGAGAAACAGGAGGAGCGCATGAGTAAAGCGGACATAATATTTGCGCAAATGTGCAGCGATATAATTGCAAACGGATTTTCTTCAGAGGGTATGGAAGTACGCCCGCGGTGGTCAGACGGTACGCCGGCCCATACCATCAAGCGCTTTGGTGTCGTTAATCGTTACGATTTGCAGGAAGAATTTCCGGCGCTGACACTGCGCCCGACTGCAATCAGGTCGGCCGTTGACGAAATGTTGTGGATATGGCAGAAAAAATCCAACAATGTTAACGAGCTTAACAGCAAGATATGGGATGAATGGGCAGATGAAAGCGGATCGATCGGCAAAGCCTACGGATACCAGTTGGCACAGAAGTATAAATTTGCGCAAGGCACGATGGATCAGGTAGACAACGTCATCTGGCAGCTCAAGAACAGACCGTATTCACGGCGGATTCTGACGAACATCTACAACTTTGCCGATTTGTCGGAGATGGGTCTCGAACCCTGCGCGTACAGTATGACATTTAATGTGACGGGAAATAGACTTAATGCCATACTAAATCAGCGCTCACAAGATATCCTTGCCGCAAACAACTGGAATGTAGTGCAGTATGCTGTACTCATACATATGCTGGCTCAAGTCACCGGCCTGGTGCCGGGGGAACTTATTCACGTTATCGCCGATGCGCACATCTATGACAGGCACGTGGAGATTGTACGAGAGCTGATTGAGCGGCCGCAGTATCCGGCACCGCAGTTCAAACTCAATTCCGAGGTGAAGGATTTTTATGATTTTACGATTGACGATATCGAGATTAGCGGCTACAAAACCAATCCGCAGATTAAAAACATTCCGATTGCAGTTTGATGGAGGCGCGCATATATGAAATGTATCGTAATTGTCGATAAAGACTGGGGTATCGGAAAAGAAGGCAATTTGCTAGTTCACTTGCCGGGAGATTTGCAATATTTTAAAGAAAAAACGCTGGGGAAGGTACTGATTATTGGACGCAAGACATTGGAATCACTGCCGGGCGGAAGGCCGCTGTCGGGCAGAAAGACGATTGTATTGACCGGCAACCCGTTGTATGAACCATCTACGGCGCGTGACGGCACACAACCCATCGTCTGCCACTCTCGGGCAGACATAGAGGATGCGCTGAACCGATTGCGGAATGAGCAGGGCATTGACATCAATGAAGATGTAATAGTGGCGGGCGGCGAAACGGTCTACGAGATGTTTCTGCCTCAGTGCGATGAGATGCTGGTTACGAGGATAGACCGTTCATTTGACGCCGACAGACACTTCGCAAATTTGGATAGCCTCGCAGCGGCCGGCAGCGTGAGATTGGTGTGGGAGAGCGAGCAACACGAAGAGAACGGTATTACCTATAAATTTACGAGATACGAGAGAATATAAAGAGGAGTGCACATGCAGCAGAAGAGAGACCCGGGCAGAGAGCAAAAGCGGGCACCGAAGAGAGAGCCGCAAAAGATGCAGATGCGGGAGCAGAGTCAGGAAGAAGAAAAGAATACGAGCATAATTATCGGCAGAAACCCTGTGCTGGAAGCCCTTGCGGCAGGCAGAACGATAGAAAAGCTCATCATAGGCAAGGGCGCAGAAGGTTCGGTAAAGAAGATTCTCGGCATTGCCAAGGACAGGGGTATTACCGTGACTTTTGCCGAGAAGAATACGCTGGATCGAATCGCGGGCAGCGGAGTGCATCAGGGAGTTGCGGCCTATGTATCCGCGCACGAATACAGTGAACTCGAAGATCTCTTTCAAGCGGCGATGCAGAGCGGAGAGGACCCGTTTTTCGTGATTCTTGACGGTATCGAGGATCCTCACAACTTGGGTGCTGTCCTGCGTACGGCAGATGCGGCAGGAGCGCACGGTGTCATAATTCCCAAGAGAAGGTCTGCAGGGTTGACGGAGACTGTAGCCAAGGCTTCTGCGGGCGCGATTGAATATGTGCCCGTCGTCAAAGTGACAAATATCGCGCAGACCATTGATACGTTAAAAGAGAGAGGACTGTGGATTGCGGCTTGCGATATGGGCGACAACATCTATTGCAAGACAAATCTCAAGGGACCGCTTGCTATTGTAATAGGTTCAGAAGGTTTCGGCATCGGCAAGCTGATCAAGGAAAAGTGCGACTTCGTCGTATCAATTCCGATGAAGGGCAGGATCACTTCCCTGAATGCCTCTAATGCGGCAGCAATATTGCTTTATGAAGTCAGAAGGCAAAGAGACAATATATGAACATGTATGAAACATTTTCCGACGAAGCTTTGATTGAAAAAGCGCAGAAGGGCGATTCCTTGGCTGAGGAGACTTTACTGGATCGCTATAAGCAGACGGTTAAGGGCAAGGCGCGCTTCTATTTTATAGTGGGCGCGGACAGCGAGGACGTCGTGCAGGAAGGTATGATCGGCCTCCTCAAAGCTATTCGAGACTATCGTTGCGAGCGCGGGACTTCTTTCAAGACGTTTGCCGAACTCTGCATAAACCGGCAGATCATGACGGCTGTGAGCAAGGCGACGCGCAGGAAGCACGCACCGCTGAACAATTCGGTTTCACTCAATGTACCGATTCCGGGTGAGAAGGAAGATGAAACAATGGAAATGTTGATTCACGCCTCTCAGTCAGAGAACCCCGAGGAGATTTTGATTATGCGCGACAGCATTGATTATCTTTTTATCAATCCGTCGGAGATTTTCAGCGCCCTTGAACAGGAGGTGTGGAGCCGATACCTGCAGGGTAAAAATTACCTTGCAATAGCCGAGGAAATGGGACGCTCACCGAAGTCTGTAGATAACGCATTGCAGCGTATCAGAAAGAAAATAATGTCATTTTTGGCACCATAAAAGATAAGAATTCTTATTGACAGATGAAGTCAAATATAGTAGTATTAATTCGTGTAATTGAGAAGGTTGTTCATTCACGGGCTGATGTAGCTCAGCAGGTAGAGCACTTC
>DCTM01000002.1:0-1119 GCA_002329565.1 Firmicutes bacterium UBA1440 | reverse complement strand
ATGGAGGGAAAGAAAAATGGCAAAGCAAAAATTCGAAAGAAATAAACCGCATATCAATATCGGTACAATTGGCCACGTAGACCACGGCAAGACAACACTTACAGCAGCTATCACAAAGACGTTGTTCCAGAGATACGGACTCGGACAGAAGGTAGACTTTGATCAGATCGACAAAGCACCGNNCTGCCCAGGCCACGCTGACTATGTAAAGAACATGATCACAGGAGCAGCACAGATGGACGGCGCTATCCTGGTAGTAGCGGCAACAGACGGACCGATGCCTCAGACGAGAGAGCACATCCTGCTTTCAAGACAGGTAGGCGTACCGTATATCATCGTATTCCTGAACAAGTGTGACATGGTTGACGACGACGAACTTCTCGATCTCGTAGAGATGGAAGTAAGAGAACTTCTCGACCAGTACGAATTCCCGGGAGACGACACACCGATCATCAGAGGTTCCGCACTGGGCGCACTGGAAGATCCGGAAGGTCCTTGGGGCGACAAGATTGTCGAGTTGTTTGAAGCAGTTGACAGCTATATCCCTGAGCCTGAGAGAGCAAACGACAAGCCGTTCCTGATGCCTGTAGAAGACGTATTCTCCATCACAGGAAGAGGTACAGTAGCTACAGGAAGAGTAGAGAGAGGTATTCTCAAGGTCGGCGACGAGGTTGAACTGGTCGGTTTGACAGATGAGAAGAGAAAGGTCGTTGTAACAGGCGTAGAAATGTTCAGAAAGCTTCTGGATCAGGCTGAAACAGGCGACAACATCGGTGCATTGCTGAGAGGCGTACAGAGAAACGAGATCGAAAGAGGTCAGGTACTCTGCGCACCGGGAACAATTCATCCTCATACAAAGTTCAAAGGCGAAGTATACGTACTGAAGAAGGAAGAAGGCGGCAGACATACACCGTTCTTTAACGGATACAGACCGCAGTTCTACTTCAGAACAACAGACGTAACAGGCGACCTGCAGTTACCTGAAGGCGTAGAGATGTGCATGCCGGGAGATAACATCACGATGACAATCTCCCTGATCACAGAAATCGCTATCGAAGAAGGTCTGAGATTCGCTATTCGTGAAGGCGGCCGAACAGTAGGTTCCGGCGTTGTAACGGA
>DCTM01000052.1:120501-161975 GCA_002329565.1 Firmicutes bacterium UBA1440 | reverse complement strand
GGCCTCCGGCTGATAGTAGTCGTAATATGAAACAAAATATTCAACGGCGTTCTCGGGAAAAAATTCCTTGAACTCACCGTGCAACTGTCCCGCAAGAGTCTTGTTGTGTGAAATTACAAGCGTCGGCTTTTGTACCCGCTCGATGATGCCTGCCATCGTAAATGTCTTGCCGGATCCTGTAACTCCCATCAATGTTTGGTGCTTTTCACCGCGCAAGACACCATCCGCCAGCCGTTCAATGGCCTGCGGTTGATCGCCCGTCGGCTTATATGGTGCATGTATCTTGAATTCAGGCATAAAAGCATTCTCCTGTTTCTATTTTTGCGATAAGTCCGCAATATCATTCATGTGAATACAGTATACCACAAATCCGCAAAAAAGTACATATGCTATGAACGTTTGTTCTGTTTGGTTCTTTATAGTATTCGCTCAAATCTTTATTTATTTTTGTGCTCTTGCATATATTCCACGCACATGTTATACTGATTATTGTAGCAAAATAATAGTATACTTGTATACAAAAGAGGGGGTAGATTTATGGCAGATCATAACTTTTCCGATTTGAAGAACAATCCTTTCATTTGTGAAATGGCAGACAGACTGGAAAACAACGATGCTATTCCAAATGAACTTTATACTAAATATAATGTTAAACGTGGGTTAAGAAATTCTAACGGCACGGGTGTTGTCGTCGGCCTGACAAGAGTCGGCAGTGTTGTGGGCTACAAAGTGGAAAACGGTGAAAAAATTGCTGTCGACGGTAAACTCTATTACAGAGGATATGATGTCGAAGACTTATTCAATAACTTTCTTGCCGAGAAGCGCTTCGGTTTCGAAGAAGTGACCTACCTTCTTCTTTTCGGCGAGCTGCCCACAAAAGAGCAGCTGGACGATTTCAATCGTCTGCTTGGGGCAAGGCGCGACCTTCCGACAGGATTTGCACGCGATATGATTCTCGTCGCCCCGTCTTGCAATATTATGAACAAGCTGGCCCGAAGCGTTTTGGCTCTGTATTCCTATGATGACAATCCGGACGATACTTCCGTAAAAAATGTTCTCAGACAGTCGATTGAACTCATCGGTTACTTCCCGGCACTGATCGCTTATGCCTACCAGGCCAAGCGTTCTACATTCCACAACGAAAGCTTAATTCTGCACTATCCGATTGCCGAACTCTCGACATCGGAAAACATTCTTAGGATGATAAGACCGACAGGCGAATTCACGGAACTGGAGGCCAGGCTGCTCGATCTAAGCCTTGTTCTGCACGCGGAGCACGGCGGAGGTAATAACTCGTCGTTTACCACACATCTGATTTCTTCTTCCGGCACGGATACCTATTCGGCGATTTCCGCAGCATGCGGTTCCCTGAAGGGGCCCCGTCACGGCGGTGCCAACATCGAAGTCATCAATATGTTGTCCGATCTGAAGGCGAATGTCAAGGATATCACCGATGAAAAACAGCTCGAAGAGTATTTCATTAAGATTTTGAAGAAGGAAGCTCACGATAAAAAAGGGCTTATCTACGGTCTCGGACATGCAATCTACACTGTATCCGATCCGAGAGCGACTCTGCTCAAGGGAATGGCCAAGAAGTTAGCCGAGCACAAGGGTCTGCAGGACGATTTCGCTCTCTGCGAATTTATTGAAACCAAGGTGCCTGACATCTACGCCGAGTTCACCGGACAGAGAAAGCCGATGCCCGCAAATGTTGACTTGTATTCAGGATTCGTTTATATGGCTCTCAACATTCCGCCCGACATCGCAACACCGCTGTTCGCCACAGCCAGACTCTCCGGTTGGTGCGCACACAGACTGGAAGAGCTGATTGCAGGCAAGAAACTCATGCGTCCGGCCTATGTCGGCATTCAAGACAAACAGACCTATGTCCCGTTGAAAGACAGAAAATAAAGAGCGCAAAACACAGAAAATATAAAATGCACACGGCAGACCGATTCGTTTCGGTAAGCCGGGTGCATTCTTTATTTTAAGTATTGCTCGGGGGATGATGTACTCTTACTCAGGAAGCTTGCAGACATCAACCCAGTCGACAGCGTTGGAATACTTGTGCAATTCTTCGGGTGTGAATTCTGCCGCGCTGTTGCTGCTGCCGCATGCAGGGAATACCGTCTCAAAGCGCTTCATAGAGACATCGGTATATGCCTTGACATGTTCGTTTTCAATTGCAAATGCGCAAACGCCGCCGACAGCATGTCCCGTAAATTCAATCACTTCTTCGGGAGTAAGCATCTTTGCTTTAAATCCGAAAGTGTCTTTGAATTTTCGATTGTCAACCTTCGCGTCACCTGCTGTCTCTATCAAAATGCACTCCCCATCGGGTGTCTTGAACNNCAAATACGCGCCCCCTCAACGCCGACCGCCTCTGCAGCGAGGTCCACGGTTGCGCTGGATACATCAAACTCCATAATGCGGTCCTCTATACCGAGTTTTTTAAAATATTCCCTTACTTTTTCAATAGCCATTATTCTTCCTCCTACTTATGTTGCTATACAAATATACTGCCTCCGATAAATTCACGGATAATCGAATTGTTGACGATTACGCTGTCATCCTCGATAGTGAGGAAAAAGCGCAGAAATCTAAGCATTCGGGTTGCTTCGGAATACTCCTCTTCGTCCGGTCCGATTGCCTCGAGCAGGGGCTGCGCATATTTCTTCAGGACAGCCAGCTCATAAATGTGAACGGAATTGAAGAGCACATCCGCTTCTCCGTTATACGGGAAGATATATTTTTCCTCGCCGGCACGTACCTTCGGCCAAGTCGATATGGTCTTCTGTGCCGGATTGCCGCGGAAGCGATTGTCGCGTACGAGCCTGCGCAGCATACGCGCATCCGTCGTCGATACTCGGTTATGTCCGTCGATATTCAACTGTGTCAGAGGACTGATATATATTTTAAATTTTTCCGCCCTGTCAATATATGGTGTCAGATCCTCGTTCAGGGCATGAATGCCCTCAATCACGATCGGCTGTGTCTTGTTGATCCTCGTCAATCTGTTGCCAAAAGTCTTCTTTCCGTAGATAAAATCGAACGATGGGAGGTCGACCTCCTTCCCGTCCAGCAGATCGTTGAGGTTGCGGTTGAACAATTCGATATCGACCGCCTCCAGGCATTCGAAATCCGGTTCTCCGTTCTCGTCAAACGGTGTCTGCTCACGCTCTACAAAGTAATCGTCCGTACCCATATAAATCGGCTTGAGTCCATTGACCTTGAGCTGCGTGCACAACCTGCGCGCAAACGTCGTCTTGCCTGACGAGGATGGTCCCGCAATCAAAACAATGCGGCGACCGCTGCAAGTAATTTTGTCTGCGATCTCGGCAATCTTCTTTTCATGAAGAGCCTCTGACAGTAAAATTATATCTTTGTACTCACCGTTCCTGATTTTTTCGTTGAGATCCCATACGTAAGAAATGCCCATCAGCCTACCCCACTCCGCGGCCTCACCGAAAGCCTTGTAGAGCTTCTTGTCGTCTCTGTACTCCGGTAATTTGTCGGGAGAATAGGTGTGCGGCACTCTGACGATGACGCCTTTGCCGTATTTTTTCAGTGCAAATTTATCGATATATCCCGTGGACGGCACCATTCTGCTATAGAAAAAATCTCGCTTGCCTCCCAAAGAATAAAAGCGGTATTTGTTGATCTTGTCATCGGATGAAAGCACCTTGGCCTTGACGCTGAATCCGTTGTCTACCATAATATTCAAAGCTTCCCCGCGAGTGACAATCTCTTTTTTGAAAGGGATATTCTCCCTCACGATTTCCTTCATCCTTTTTTCTATGCTGCGTACCTGCGCCGCCGTAAGCGGTTCGAAAGTATGAATCAGCGTAAACAACCCTTTGTTGATCGGATTTGTTATCTCGACAATCACATTGCCCAGCAGATCGTTAACCGCTTTTAAATAGATCATTATCAAACTGTTCTGATAAACCGCATTTGCCTCAGGGTGACGGATATCCATAAACTGTATCGTGCAGGGTGCGGATATAATCTGAGTAAGCTCGTGTACTACATTGTTTTGCTTGGCCACAATCACGCGGTAAGGCAGATCCTGCCCGTATCTCTTGACGAGTGTTTCTATCGTTACCGGAGATGTGAGCACTACATCAAACGGCTCCGCCTTAGGTTCTTTTATAATGGTAACCTTAAACTCCATCCTCTTTTCCTCTCCCTTGATGAATTGCATCTTGTAAAATTCATTTTACCTATTTTACCACAAATGATGTGTTTAGGGTAGAATATGTAAAATTCAACTACAGCAAAAAATAAGGAATCCGCCTATGTAAACAAAGGCGGATTTGCTTTAGCAGGATCTTCTGCATTCGTTTCTGCTCTCAATTTCGTCACACCCACAGCCAAAGATGCAGGAGTTACAGAACATCAATACCAGGATCAAGAAGAAAAACAGTAAGGAATCGTCGATTCCCTTGTTATAAGCATTCATCATACAGTCTACCTCCGAATATAATTAATGGATTTCGTTTGTATTACTATATGCAAATGCAAAATTTCTTGTTACACACTCTCTTCCCTGCAGATTTCCTGAGTTGCATTTCTCCCAAGACGTTCCATGGCAGCTGTGGCGATCTTGTAGATTTCTTCGTCTGTAAAGTTCAGTCCCTTTGTCATCTTCGTGTGATCGGTGTTCCACTCCCTGACGTCCCATTTGGGATTCTTGCCGTTAAAGGCCACGTAATTAAGTTCCTTGCTGTAACCGTCTTGTCGTCCCTCCGCGATCGTACAGATATGCTCGACGATCTCAAAAGAAAAATCCTGTCTTGCTTTTTCACTCATCTCATTTCCTCCTCTGATGTAAAAGCCCCACTTTGATTTATGGTATAATTTTACATTTTTGAGGTGTAAATGTCAATAAGTATTTTACATTTTTTTCCTAATGCTTAGCGGTCCTCGCGGAAATAATTTTCGCTTAAATTACCCGGCGGCTGATTCTCTCTGTTCTTCTTGTTCGTACTGATGATGACTATGATTATCGTTACCAGATACGGAATCATATCGAACAGATATTGTGAGATACTCACACCCATAACCTGCAATTTCATTCCCAATATGGACAAGCCTCCGAACAGGATAGCCCCAAAAAAGGCTTTAATCGGATTCCAAGCCACGAATATTACGAGCGCGACAGCAATCCAACCTCTGCCGTTTACGATATCTTCTTGCCAAAGCGGAATTCGAACGACCGAAAGATAAGCACCTCCAAGGCCGCAGAAAGCACCACCGATGAGGATATGCACATATTTATATAAGTTTATATTGATACCCGAGGCATCGGCAGCTGCTGTATTCTCTCCGACCGCCTTCAAGTTGAGGCCCGGTCGAGTCTTATACATATAGATTGCGGTCACGATGCAGATCAGGTAGGAAATATAAACGAAAACATCCTGCCTGAAGAGGATAGGTCCAAGCAGCGGGATATCCGACAGCAACGGAATGCTCGTCTTAGTGAAAAATGCAGTCACTTCCTTCGGTACAGCCATGCCCAGATACGGTTGTCCGACGAAACGGGTAAAACCTGTTCCGAAAATTGTCAGTGCCAAACCTGTGACCGTCTGGTTTGCACGCAGGCTTACGGTCAAGACTGCGTAGATCAACGCCCCTCCTGCACCTGCCAGCGCAGCCGTCAGCAATGTGAGACCCGGGCTTGAAGTCGAATATGCTGTAACAAAACCGACAACGGCACCCATGAGCATCATTCCTTCAACACCCAGATTAAGTGAGCCTGATTTTTCGGTCAGCAATTCACCGATGGTGGCCAGCAAAAGCGGGATACCCGCAACAACACATGCAGCTAAAAATATTTCCATGCTATGCCACCTCCTTTACGGATTTTTTCGTCATTTCAACCTTGTATTGAAGGAAGAACTCGCTTCCAAGTACAAAGAATAGAATTGCGCCCTGTACGACTGAGGAAATTGCGCTTGAAACTCCGAGCGAAACCTGTATGTATGATCCGCCTTGAATCAACATAGCAAATGCGAGGCATACGAACAGACAAGTGACGGCATTCAAGCGAGAAAGCCAGGCAGTGATAATGGCTGTAAAGCCGTAGCCCCCGGCAATATTGGCAATCAGAGTTTTTTCGATAGCCGAGGACTGGATAACACCGACCAGTCCGCAGAGGCCGCCTGAAATCAACATAGCTACAATGATAACGCGGCTGATGTTGATGCCCGCATAACGGGCTGTCTGCAGGGATTCTCCGACGACTGCAATTTCATACCCTTTTTTTGTGCGTGTCATGAACACGTAAACAAGAACTACACAAACCAAAGCGATGATCCAGCCGATGTTGACGCCGAGCGCCGAAGGCATCACGGCATTCGCCGAGAACTTGGCAATCTTCGGAAACCCGTTGGCAGCGGGATCTCTCCACGGTCCGTATTGTAAGTACATGACAAATTTGATTGCGATATAGTTCATCATTAATGTAAATATGGTTTCATTCGTGCCCATCTTCGCTTTAAAGATGGCAGGAATGAAGGCCCAGATTGCACCGCAGACAAAACCGCCGAGCATCATACCGCCCAGCATCAGCGGCGCAGGCAAGGTATCGGGCAGGTTGAGCGCAACCCAGGTTGCACCCAGTGCTCCCATTGTAATTTGCCCTTCCGCACCGATATTCCAAAACTTCATCTTGAAGGCCACAATGATTCCGAGGGACGCAATCAGAAGCGGTATTGAACGCAAAATCGTCTGTCTGATTCTAATCTCGCTGCCGATCGAGCCATCGACTATTGCCGTGAAGATGCGGACAGGATCGATGCCGAGCGCTAAAAGCAGAAGCCCTGTAAAGACGATTGAAAGTGCAACAGCAACTATGCGTATGAGGATTTCCTTTTTTTTCGGCATATCGTTACGCTTAATAATTCTCATATTCATGCCGGCTGTTCCTCCTTCCCAAGCTTTTGCCCCGTCATCAGAAGCCCTATTTCTTCTTTTGTCACTTCGTCGGGATTAACTATTCCCGTAACCTCGCCGTGACAGAGCACGACTATTCTGTCGCACAGTTCCATCAGCACGTCGAGATCCTCTCCGATAAAGAGCACGCCGACACCCGCGGCCTTTTGTTCATTGAGCAAGTCATATATTTTATGAGACGAACCGATGTCGAGTCCTCTCACAGGATACGCTGTAATCAGTACCTTAGGGCTCGAGTCGATTTCTCTGCCCAGAAGCACCTTCTGAATATTGCCCCCCGAGAGTCTCTTGACCGGCGTATAAATACTCGGTGTCTGAATATCCAGTTTTTTAACAATCTTTTCGGCTTTAACCGCACACGGTCCTCTGCGCAGAAAAATTCCCGGCTGATTTTGATAGTCTTTCAGCACAATGTTGTGCACGATGTCCATACTTCCGACCAGACCCATTCCAAGCCTGTCTTCAGGGATAAAGCCCATACGGATACCCAGTCGAATGATATCGCGCGGCGTCTTGCCGACAATATTGTCTCCTTCGAAGAAAATCCTCCCGCGGCTTGTCTTTATGAGGCCTGCAATCGCCTCACAGAGCTCCTTCTGTCCGCTGTTTGCCACACCTGCCACACCAAGGATTTCGTGACTTGCCAATGTCAGACTGACGTTGTCGAGCGCATCCTTGCCCTCGCTGTTCTTGACAGTCACCTGATCGAGTGCAAGCAGAGGCTTCTGATCTCCGAGTTTTTCCTTGTGTATTGAGAGATCCACCTTTTTCCCGACCATCATCTCGATGAGATTGGGAATATCGACCTCGCTTGTAACCACAGTGCCTATGGATTTCCCCTTGCGCAGCACGGTCACACGGTCGGATATTTCCATTACTTCGTTAAGCTTGTGAGTAATGATGACTATTGCGCAGCCCTGTTCCTTCATGTTGTTGATAACCTTGAAGAATTTTTTGATCTCCTGCGGCGTCAATACTGCGGTAGGCTCGTCCAAAATGAGGATTTTCGCTCCTCTGTAAAGCACCTTGATGATTTCCAGGGTCTGCTTTTCACCGACAGACATTTCGTATACTTTCTTGTCGGGATCGATATCAAGCCCATATTTATCGGACAGCTCGCGAACGTTGCGGGCCAGCTCCTTCTTATTGACGAAAAATTTGGCCGGTTGCCCCAGGATGACATTTTCCTTGGCCGTCATCACATCCACGAGCTTAAAATGCTGGTGGATCATACCGATACCCATTCGAATGGAATCGGCAGGTGTGTGAAAAACCACCGGCTCTCCGTTTATGAATATGCTCCCGCTATCCGGCGTATAAATTCCCGAGAGCATGTTCATAAGCGTAGTCTTGCCTGCGCCGTTTTCTCCCAGCAGAGCGTGTACCTCTCCTTCAAGCACCTCAAGATTGACATCCTCATTTGCCTTGAGATCTCCGAAAGACTTGGTGATGTTTTTCATTTGTATTGCAAGATTCTGTTCCATGATTTTCTCCAAAAAAGCAGTGATAGGGGCAGTCTTACGAATGCCCCTTTATGTCGCTGTTATTGTCTTTTCCTAAACGTAAGCATAGATTCTAGCTTGCGCTGCTTGCGCTTACGCCCTTGATTTCACTGTTGATCGACCAGATGCCTGCTCTGTCGAGGCTCTTGCCTGCTTCACAGAGAACACTGCCGTCTTTATAGTATATCGGGCCTGTAAATACATTGAATTCGCCGGCTTCCATCTTGGCCTTTGTATCTGCGATCTTCTTCTGAACATCGGCAGGAACGGCTTCGTTAAGCTCGTCAATGGCGATGAGACCGTCAGCCATTGTGCCGTAGTAGCTTTCAGGCTTAAATGTGCCGTCGAGAACTTCCTGAAGAGCATAGTTGAAGTATACTTCCGGCTTCCAATATGCAGCTGTCAGATATTTGTCGCCTGCGTCATTCTTAGGATAGTTCCAGCCGATGACCCATGCGTCTTTTTCTTTTGCAGCCAGCTGAGAAGCTGTTGTATCTGCGTGATAGCAGATTACATCCGCGCCTTCGTTAAGCAGTTGTTCCGCACCGTTCTTTTCCTTTTCGGCGTCGCCCCAGGTTCCGATATATACTACCTTAACCTGAACGTCCGGATTGACAGCCTGTGCACCCAACGTAAACGCGTTGATGCCGATCTGTACTTCAGTATACGGATGAGCAGCTACATAGCCGAGGATATTGGACTCAGTTACGCTTGCGGCAGCCATACCAGTGAGATATCTTGCCTGTTCCATCGAACCGAACCAGTTGTCGAAGTTCGTGTCGTTCTTCATGGAGCCTGAGAAGTGGAGGAAAGTAATATCCGGATATTCTTCGGAAAGTTCTTTCATCGCATCACCGAAACCGTACGAGCAAGCTATGATTACATTGCAGCCTTCATCGATCAGAGACAGGCCGGTGTTCTTTACTTCCTGAGTATCTTCAGGTACGTTTTCACGATACTTGAAATCCATCTGGCCGGCAAAGTGTTCCTTCGACGCTACAGCACCTTCGTACATGCTCTGTGTGAATCCGCCGTCGTTTACCGAACCTATGAAAATATACCCTACTCTGAGGTCGGCATCAGCAAAAGTGTCGCCCTCTTTCGAGTCGCCGCAACCTACAAATGCAAACATCATTACGAGTGCAAGTGCAAGTGCCAAAAACTTTTTCATGCTCATCATTTTTCTCCTTCTTTTTTCTGAACGTAATACAAAATTTTAATTCGAAAAGATACTATAATTATACGTTGAATTCATTTTTCAGTAAAGAGCATTCTGCAATACTTTGCCGGAAAATTTCCAAAAAGTTTACGAATTCGACGCAATCACGAACTTTTAACCATGGTACTTATTTAATTGTTCGAGAAATAAATTTTGCCGTCTTCTATCTTTTCGATTATCGCCAAGGATTCCACCCTTATGCCGTCTTCTCTCATTTTATCGCCTCCGCCCTGGAATTTTTTCTCGATCACCGCACCGAAACCGGCGACTTCGGCTCCGCCCATGCGAACGATCTGTGCCAACGCGCTGCCGGCTTGTCCGTGAGCCAAGAAATCATCTATAATAAGGATGTTTTCTCCTTCGCATATATATTTTTTAGCAACTCGTACCATAGATATACTGCCTTTTGTAAAAGATTTTGCTTCAGCGCAGTATGCATCCTCAATCATCGTGTTCGGTGCCGTTTTCTTCGCAAACACGACGGGCACACAATTAAAATATTTTGCGGCAAAGCAAGCGACAGCGATTCCGCTCGCCTCGACTGTGAGAATTTTGTCGACCTTCACATCGGCAAAACGCGATGCAAATTCCTTCCCGATGAGATCCATTAGCCTTACGTCTATCATATGATTCAAAAAGCCGTCAACTTTGACAACATCTGTGCCTATACCCGAACCGTCGCACAAAATTCTTTCTTTTAAAATATCCATCCTGTTCACCTTTTCGTTTTATTTTTTATCCAACAAGACATAAGACGCAATTGCGGTCGCTATAAGTGCACCGCTCTTTTGAGAATACCCTTCGGCCTCCAATCGAATAAACTTCCTGCCGGCTCTCAAAATCTTTACTGTGACCTCGAAGCGATCTCCTCCCTCAAGAGGGCTGATGTAGTTGATGAACATATCTACCGTTAAAACTCTTTTGTCATCCGCGATTGCGGAGCATACGATACCCATCGCTATGTCAAACGAGGTAGCGCAAATGCCTCCGTGCATAATTCCAAACACGTTCATTTGCCATTCTGCGATAGGAAACGAAATAGTATATTCACGCGTTTCGTCATTGCCTTCTTCAAATTTCGGCCTCATCATCCCGTCCAGGCTCTTCGCATATTCGCTTTCAAGCAGCTGAGACAATTCCTGTATCTTTTCCGTCAATTGCATTTATAAACTCTCCTTGTTACTGTAATTATTTAAAGTGAAAATCGCACATGTATAAAAGCATACCTGCTTCGTTAACATAGCGAACTTAATTATTATACCACAAAAAAGAATTCGTTGAAAAAAATTGTGGACTTCCGCACAGAAATGTTTTATAATAAACATTGTCACTAAACATGTCGCCATGGTCAAGTGGTCAAGACGCTAGCCTCTCACGCTGGAATCAGGGGTTCGACTCCCCTTGGCGATACCAACGAAATACCCACTCTTTTGAGTGGGTATTTTCTTTTAAAAATAAAATCCGGGAATTCGATTTTTTTATGCTTTGAGTTCCGTACGATTACCCTCTACAGACCCTTGGGCGGAGTGACTTCAAATTCCAAAATGCCCATATATCCCGGAGCTATCTCATATTTATTGAAGACAATAACAGGGTGTCCTTTCCCATCGATGTAGAACCCTTGATTCTCGGAAATCGATTTAAACCCTTCGATGCCGTCGCTGCCGTCAAAAAAGACAGCTCCCTCCTCCTTGCTACGCTCGGCAATCTGTGCGGCAATCTGCTCGTTGGCGATGGCGATATAGTTTTCACCCAACAAATCCTTCAAAGTCAAATCCTTGTTTGTCTGCAAATCGATATTGTAATAATGAAGATCATAGGCGGCGTTGGCACCGATCTCCATCTCGCTTACGATAAAAGAAAGCACATCATCTGTGAGCGTCTTAACACTGTAATCTACCGAAATATAGCGCGGGACATACTCTTTTGGATCGCCTCCTGTGTCAATCCAAGCCTTTTTGTCCTCGATAGCCCGCCGCTCGGCCTCTTCTACCTTGGCCGTCATCTTGTCGCGTATTTCATTGTTAATCCTATTTTCAACCGTCTTGTCGCTCAATCCCTCAACTTTCGGTATCTTCATATGAATGTCGACAACATCATCGACCTTGGTGATTTCCTCCCCCGTAATAACCTTTGCCAGCGCTCCCAGCAACGGAATGTCACTGACCGAGGCAGCGAATGCCTCATTCTTAATTACACCGACCCCAAATCCGGCTGTCAAGATCACTGCGGCCGCCGCCGCTGCACCGACGCGTTTAAACACTTTCTTTCCGCCCATCTTATTTCTTTCCTCCCGTTCTTGCTTTGCCTCTGCTGCCGCGAAATCCTTGTTGTTCTTGTTTATTGCAATATATTCCCCGGTTTCCGTTTTAATTTCATCTTTTGCTGCTGCGAGTGCTGCATTCACTCTTTCTTCGAGCTCTGCAGGGATAGGTGTGCGTTCATATATATCCCGCAATTGTTTCATTTTATTCATTCCTTCTCTTCCTCTCCATTCAGTTCAACCTTCAGATTTGCCAATGTCTTGTAAAGCTTATTCTTGACCGTACTGACATTCATATCCAAGATTTCAGCGATATCGCGCAGTTTCAAATCCTCAAAATAGCGTAATACAATAATGCTCTGTTCTTCCGGTTCCAATGCGTCGACAGCGCGCAACAGATCCATAACAGAATCGCATTCTCCTGCCTCCAAATCGGGAAGTGAAGCAAATTCGACCGGATCCGTCGGAATCCAGCGTTGCATGCGCCTGAGTTCATCGATACACGTGTTGATCAATATCCTGTAAAACCACGTTTCGGCATAGCGTGGTTCCTGCAAAGTATCCAATGAGCGCAGCGCTCTGTATATTGCCTGTTGCACGATATCCAAAGCCGTATCACTGTTGCGCACATAGCTGAAAGCGATCCTGTAAAAGCGCTCCCGTTCGGATTGCACATACATCGCGAACTCATCTATATTCCATATTTCCTGTTCTTTGTTTGCCGGCAAATCTGATCACCCCTTTCCCTACCGTTTGACGTGACGGATGGCGAAAAAGTTTTATAAATCAAAAGAAAAGCAAAAATAAATTTTCTTTTTTGTTATTTTGTTGTTTTTACAACAGTATTATTGCCTTTGTTATGTTATTCTTTAGCTACAACAAGAAAACAACGATCCGAGTCTACCGAACGGATCTTTAACTGAAAGTCAAAGTTTTTTATATAGGAGGTACACATTATGATTCGCAGAATAATCAATATCGATGAAGAAAAATGCAACGGTTGCGGTTTATGCGCCGCAGCTTGCCACGAAGGGGCAATCAAAATGATAGACGGCAAAGCTAAATTAACTCGCGACGATTATTGCGACGGTCTCGGTGACTGTCTGCCGGTCTGCCCGACAGGCGCTATCACTTTCATCGAGCGAGAAGCTGCCGCATACGATGAGGCCGCGGTTAAGAAAAATCTTGCGGCCGCAGGCAAACCGCACATGGGCGGCTGCCCGGGTTCCAATTCAAAGCGTATCGAGCGCCATGCAGAGCCGGCGGCAGAATGCGTCGCGTCACAGGGGACGCAGGCTGTTTCACAGCTTTCGCAATGGCCCGTCCAGATCAAGCTCGTACCGACAAACGCGCACTATTTTGATGGTTGTAAACTGCTGATTGCCGCAGACTGCACGGCATTTGCCAGAGGCGACTTTCACGAGAAATTCATCAAGAATCACGTCACGCTGATAGGCTGCCCGAAATTGGATGAAGGAGATTACGCCGAAAAGCTGACAGAAATCATCAAAAACAACGACATCAAGAGTGTTACTGTGGCAAGAATGGAAGTCCCATGCTGCGGCGGTATCGAGAATGCTGTCAAAAGAGCGCTGCAAGCGAGCGGCAAGTTCATTCCTTGGCAGGTCGTCACTATCGCTACAGACGGCACTATATTAGACTGAATTATGCAAGCCTACTCCCCTCAATAAAATAATATTTACAAAAGCCGGGAGAGGCACACGACGTGTGCCTCTCTCGGCTTTTGTAAGACTATCTTAATATCCTTCAAAACAGAAATATTCTGCACATTGAACGCCAATCGCACCGCTCTCTTTCCCTACGGTCACAAGAACGCTGTTCTTCTCTGCAACGCCGGCGATCACACTCACATCGCTGTCTCCGTTCGCATTCGCATTTGCAACGGCAATCACACTCGCAACAGCGGTCGCATTCACAGCAACACTCGCAGTTGCACCTGCATTGCGGAGGTTCCGGCCGTCTGACGGGTTCTTCCCTGCAACGGCTGCTGCAGAGTATAAGCCCCGGTATTATGCAACTTCTGCTGCAGCTTGTGGCACTCGGACGTATGCAATTATTCTGTGCACGACTGCCGCAGTCGATTCTCGTCGGCTCTGTGCAGCTGCTTTGAAAACGGTTGTTACAGTTTATGACTCTCATTTTCTTACAACTGCTTTGGCAACTCATATCTTTTCTTATCTCCATCCGTATATATTAAGGAATGTTTTATTCCTTGTTTCAATATATGCGACCCTGCGAAATTTGATAAACAATATTTGCCTTCCCCCTTGGCACGTACAAATGGAAAAGGGGTATCACGAATCCTGCGATTGTAAGCCGCAATCACAATCATCGGTCATTTTTTTCTATTCACCGCATATTTATTTTTTAGGACATACACGAAAGGAGGCTATCATGACGGATACAGAAGGATTGACCGGACGCATCGTAATGCAAGATGACGCTTATTATGATGAAGCACGGCAAAATTACAACGGCCGCTTTCAAAAATTCCCCTTGATTATCGTTTATTGCCTGTACACGGAAGACGTTGTCAACGCAATAAAGTGGGTCCGCAAGCACCGCATACCTTTCCGTGTGCGCGACGGCGGACACAGTTACGAGGCATTTTCTTTGCTAAATGGAGGTCTTATTATCGATGTGAGCGAATTATGCCACATTCAAATCAATGAAAATCAAGGTACGGTTCGCATAGGTGCGGGATGTCGCTTCAAAGATATATACGAGACCCTTTGGCAGAAAGGACTTACAATTCCGGCCGGCACCTGCCCAACTGTCGGGGTCTCAGGTTTGACGCTGGGTGGCGGTCATGGGCTTCTGTCCAGACAAATGGGTCTGACATGTGACAGCTTAATCGAAATAGAAATGGTAACGGCGCACGGCAGGATAATACGAGCGAATCGCAATGAAAACGCATCTCTGTTTTGGGCTTGTCGCGGCGGTGGCGGCGGAAACTTCGGTGCAGTTACATCTTTCATCTTCCGGACGCATCCTATCTACATTGTCTCACATTGCAGAATGACATGGGACTTCGATGATCTGGCTGCCGTCGTCGACGCTTGGCAACGCCGGGCTCCGTATTTCGACACTCGTCTGACATCGCTGCTTGCTCTCCCGGCTCGCAGCCAAGGCGATCTTAGATTCACAGGAGTGTTCATCGGCACACAAACAGATCTTGAACAGCTTTTGCTGCCTTTTCCGGAAGCGATTCCGCCCAAGACGGTCTCATTTCACACAAATACTTGGGCGGAGGTCGTCGATCTCTTTGCAGGTACGCCGGCAAAGCAGGAACTGTTCAAAAACTCCTCCGCCTATGTCTACGAAATGCTCAACGAGGCCGGTATCGCAACGTTGGTTCGCTATTTGGATGACGCTCCCGGCCCCATCAATGTACTCGCACTGAACGCTTACGGCGGCGCCATCGCTCAAGTACCTACCGATGCGACCGCATTTTTTCATCGTCGAGCTCTGTTCTCGATGCAATATCAATCATACTGGTTTGAGAAAGACCAAGCAGAGCAAAACATTGATTGGATCGAAAGCTTTCGCACATCAATGCTGCCATATACTCGCGGCGCTTACTGCAATTATTGCGACCGCATGATTGCCGACTGGCCGACTGCCTACTATGGTGACAACTTGCCGCGCTTACAGGAAGTCAAGCGCATGTATGATCCCGAGAACCTGTTTCACTTCCCACAGAGCATTCCGCCAAAGTAAAAAAAGAAAGAGAGGTATTCTATGGTAACACGTTATGAATGGGGCGTAGATTCCGCACGCCATGCGAGTGAGGGATTGCTGCAGTGTATTCTCGACAATTTTGGTTTTCCGCGTTACTGGGGACGATATCTGCTGAGAGTACCCAACTTTTCGGAAGGATTGAGCGATGAAGAAATCGCCTTTATCCGGGGCAATGGGATTAAGCTCCTTCCAATATATAACGCTTTCAGAGAGGCGTTGGGATATGAGCAGGGTATATTCGCTGCCACCGATGCGGCCTTTCAGGCGCAGAGGCTTGGCATCCCGCAGGGCGTACCGCTGTTTGCCGACATTGAACCGTTTTTTTCCGTAGACGCGGAGTGGATCGAAGGGTGGACGGAACAGATATATCTGTCGGGATACAAAAGCGGCATTTACAACGCACCTCTGATCGGTGCATTCAGCGACGCATTCTGCACAGCAGTGGAGCGCAATCAAGCGATTCGCATGTTGACCATACTGTGGAGTGCACAGCCGGAGGCACCGATGAGCGGAGCCGATAATCCACCTGCCTTCACCCCTGCATCCCCGGAGTGCGGTGGCACCGTCGCTGTCTGGCAATACAGCAGAGATTTGCCGGAATGCGGCATCGACACGAATTTAGCCACGAGCAGATTCGTTGAAATGCTCTGGTAAATAAGAAAATGCTCCTCGTCCGTATTTTTAGAAAATTCCGTGAAAATCATTGACAAGCCCTTGAAACTGCGTTATATTCAATTAGTTTCAAGGAAAGAAGGCGAGACACATGGACAAGCGCTTGACCAATAAAAAATATTTTGCCGCAGACATTATGTTGTTTATGGTGGCGGCGATTTGGGGCGGCGGCTTTGTCACCGGGAAAATGGCCTTAGGCGGCCTCAGCCCTGAGGTCATCCTCATGTACCGCTTTTGCGGTTCAGCCGCAGTGATCGGTCTTCTTTTTTTCAAAAAGATTCGCAATTCAACCAAAGAGGAAATTCTCTACGGTTCTCTGCTTGGGACATTCCTGTTTTTCAGCAGATTCGTACAGCTCTTCGGGCTGCAATACACGACGGCCGCCAAGCAGTCGTTCATCGCCGCTTCCTATGTTGCCTTTACCCCGTTTGTCGCTTGGATAATTTTAAAGACACGGCCGAAAAAAATCGACGTCGGTGTGACCATCGTCGCGCTCTTAGGAATAGCTCTCATCAGTCTGAACTCCGCACTTACCATACAGGCCGGTGATTTTATTACCTTGGTCTTCGCGGTGATTTTTTCCGCACAGATTGTCTTTACCGGAAAATTCGTAAGGAACTTCGATGTACTCACCTGTACATTTTATCAGTTCGTGGTTTCGGGCATACTGGCAGCCCTATTGGTCATGATTACAGGAGCTCCCGTCATCTCCGCCGATCCCGGTGTCCTCTTTGGCGTCGCTTATCTGACTCTCCTCACAACCACATTGGCAACATGCCTCCAAAACTTTGCACAGCAATATGCCAAGGAAAGTCACGTTGCACTCATTCTTTCGATGGAATCCGTCTTCGGTTTTTTGTTCGCAGCACTGCTGTACGGCGATCCGTTTACTCCGCAGATGCTGCTTGGCGGTGCACTCGTCGTATCATCCGTCTTCATTTCAAACCTCTCCGACAGATCAAAAGTCGATAAAACATCAGGCAAAAATTCCGTTTCCGAAGAAAAGCCTGTTCAAAGCGCCCCGGTCTCGCAAATTCACAAAGATACGGACGACCTTTCGATTGAGCAAAGTGTCGCCCGTGCTGATTTCGAGCCGGAATCACCGTTACCCGGCAAATAAAAAGCAAGCTCCTTTGCACAGTATAGAGAATGTAAATACTTACCAATATTATTGATAGACAGAAGCAATTGGACAGTGTTTCTCTCTCAAATCTATAATGTAATTGATTGCGGTAAACCTTATGGCATTGCCGTGTTTTACGTAACTCTATGAATGAAAGAAGGAGCTGAATTATGAAAAAATTTTTTGCTGTATTGTTAGCGTTCATAATGGTCTTTTCTCTTGTCGCGTGTGGTACTGACTCTGCCGAAGGAGACGATGCATTCCGCTCAAATATCCTTTTCTGCGGTTCCACATCACTGTATCCGATCATTTCCTCTCTTGCGTCCTCGTTTACGGACGAATATGAGACATGGGATGCGGTTGACTCTTCCTTGCCTAATGAGAACATTTCCATTTATGTCGCACCGGGCGGCTCCGGCGTGGGCGTAAGCTCAGTTCTTGACGGAACTGCCAATTACGGCATGCTGGCACGCGCTATCAAGGATACCGAAAAAGAATCCCTCGGTGCCGATTATCACGAATACATGGTAGCGAAGGATGCACTGACAGTATCCGTCAATGCGCAGAACCCGATTACAAAGACTATCGACGATATGGACACCGATACCATCCGCAAGATCTTTGCCGGTGAATATTCAACTTGGAACCAGGTTGATGCTTCTCTGCCTGCTGAACCAATCCAAGTATTTATCCGCGATCTTTCCGGAGGTGCATATGAAGTGTTCCAGAACACTGTCATGGGTGACAGCGAGGTAACAGCTTCCGCAACACAGTCTGCATCCATGACCGAACTTGCAACCAATATCGCAAACAATAAGTGGGCTATAGGATATGCCGGTTACGGTGCTTACACAAAGGCCAACGCCGATTCAAAGGTTCTTTTCGCGATGAAGGTCAACGGCGTCGAGTGTAACGAAGACACGATTATCAGCGGAGATTACAAAATCCAGCGTCCTGTAATGTTCGTTTCCAACGCAGCTCCTACTGCAGCCGAGCAGGCATTTATCGACTACATTTTCTCTCAGAAGGGGTATGATGTAGTCGTCGAAAACGGCTATATTCCTGCTTTCACTCAGAGCAAATAGTCATGTACGATTATATATAACTCTTCTTCATGCTGTCATCGCGCTGTGCGGTGACAGCATTTCATATGATATTTTATACGCTTAATTATCGGAAAGGAGGGGTTCCATGCGCAATGCTAAAAATCTTCTTTTTTCAAGCTTTATCTACGCACTTACAGCGCTCATGGTCTTCGTTTTGGTATTCGTAATCTTCTTTATAGTGCGTGAGGCGCTGCCGTTGTTTCGCGAGGTCCCCCTCAGTGATTTTCTTCTTGGACAACGCTGGATGCCGATCGGCTACGTGGGCAATCCCGCCTACGGCATCGGCAACTTTATCCTCGGCACACTGCTCGTTTCGGCAGTGGCGATGCTTTTCTCTGTCATCGTTGGAGTCGGCACAGCACTCTATCTCGCCTGCGTTGCCTCCGATCGGCAGAGAAGTCTGCTCTATCCGTTTATCGACCTGCTGGCCGGAATTCCTTCTGTGGTCTATGGCTTTATCGGTCTTGTTATTATAGTCAAATTCTTTCTTAAGCTGGGACATCCGTCGGGTGTTTCCGTCCTGGCGGCGGCTATTCTGCTCTCTGTGATGATTCTGCCGTTTCTGGTTTCTTCGATCAGCGACACTTTACGCAAGCTGTATATGGCCCATCTGCCTTCCTCGAATGCTTTGGGTGTCGAACCGTGGCATGCCACCGCTCACGTCATCCTCCCACTTGCAGGTAAGAGCATTCTGCTCAGTTCAATACTTGCCATCAGCCGCGCAATGGGAGAAACAATGGCTGTGATGATGGTTATGGGTAACGCAAATCTCTTCCCCACTCTCTTGGGTAAAGGCGAGACGATCGCCTCACTTATCGCCTTGGAGATGGGTACGGCTGAGGTTGGCAGTACGCATTACCACGCTCTGTTTGCCGCAGGCCTCATATTGATGTTGCTCTTGCTTATCATAAATACGGCAATCAATGCCATTCAAAAGAAAGTTCTCGGTTAAAAGGAGGAGCGCGATGCGATTTTCTGCAAAATTTGTAAAAAGTTGGGCCTATATCAGCATGGCCGTCACCGTTCTGGTGATAGTTTTTCTGTTTGCATATGTGTTCTTCATGGGTTCCGGTGCAATCAGCTTGGCCTTCATCACCGAGATGCCTCGCGGCGCAGTATTGGGCAGTGAAGGCGGGATTTGGCCCGCCATTGCAGGCAGCTTGTGGTTCACAGGCACAGCATTGATCCTCGGCGGTATCCCTGCACTGGCTACGGCCGTCTGTCTCGTCTTCTATTGCAAGGATAAGAGGATATACAACTTTATTCGCTCGGTGATTCAAAGCATCGCAGGCATTCCCTCGATTGCTTTAGGACTGTTCTCCTACAGCTTGCTTGTGCGTACGATGGGTATTGGGCGCTGTGTCCTTGCGGGCGGAATTGCTCTGGCGATCATGATCTTTCCGTTCATCGAGGTACGCATTGAAAAAGCACTGAACGAGATACCGCGTGCGTTAATTCTTTCATCATATGCTCTGGGTATTTCTCACTCGTACACCGTAACGAAACTTGTGCTGCGAGCCATTCGCGGCGAGCTGGTTTCTGGCCTTATATTGGGAGCCTGCTTTGCAATGGGCGCAACGGCTCCGATAATTTTTACAGGAGGCGTCGCTTATGCAGCCCCGCCCGACTCGGTGATGCAACCGGCCATGGCACTCCCGTTACACCTCTATCTGCTTTTGGCACAGGGAACGACTATGCCGCAGGTCTACGGCACGGCCTTTGTATTAATGATTATCGTACTGGTGAGCAACACAGTGGCGACAGTATACGCAAGAAGGGAGAAACACACATGGAAATGATTTTAAGCTTACGAGGAGTTACGGCATCCTACGACAGCATTGCTGCCGTAAAGAATCTGTCGCTGGACATCCCCCGAAACCGTATCACCGCAATCATCGGCCCCTCGGGATGCGGAAAGTCCACTCTTCTGCAATGCATGAACCGTATGCTCGAAGAAGAACCGGGCGCTACCGTGAGCGGAGAAATTCTGCTCGCCGGCAAGGAAATACAACGGATTCCCAAAGAAGATCTGCGGCGCCGCGTCGGCCTTGTATTCCAGACGCCTGCGCCATTCCCTTTCTCTATTTATAAGAATATGACGTATGCTCCGAAATATTATGGTTTAAAAGACGGCGAAAGCATGCGCTTGCTCGTCGAAGAGAAGCTCAAGATGGCGGGGTTGTATGATGAAGTGAAAGACGATCTCGGCAAAAGCGCATACAAGCTCTCCGGTGGCCAACAACAACGCCTCTGCATTGCCCGTGCGCTCACAGTGAATCCCGATGTCCTGCTCCTGGACGAGCCGTGCTCGGCCTTGGATGTGAAGAGTACCTCCATAATAGAAGATCTGCTGCCCGAGTTAAAGCGTAACTGCACTATAGTGCTCGTGACTCATAATATTGCACAAGCGAAACGGCTTGCCGATCGTGTGGCTTTCTTATATAATGGAGAATTGATAGAATACAATGACAAGAGTGCCTTCTTTGATACGCCGCAGGAAACACTGACGCGCGATTTCTTGGGCGGTGCACGCGGTTAGGTGAGTAGGAGGACCTCATTATGTTGAAAACAGAAATTCCCGGACGAGAGACTGTCATACTGCACCATCTGGTGCTTGACTATAACGGTACGATTGCTCGTGACGGCATTTTGATTGAAGAAGTGAAGGATTGCTTGGAAGCGTTGCGGGATGCACTGCAAATTCATATTCTTACCGCTGATACACATGGCAATGTGCGTATGCAATGCAAGGATTTGCCCGCTGAAATTCATACATTTCCCACCGGTAATGCAGCCGACTTTAAGGAGAGTTTCGTGACCGGTCTGGGTGCAGGTGTCGTCTGCTTAGGCAACGGTTTCAATGACGTAAAGATGTTTGAGGCGGCAACCCTTGCGATTGCAATCCTCGACCGAGAGGGTCTGTATGCAGGCCTGCTTGCGGCAGCGGATATCCTCGTAACCTCACCATTAGACGGGCTGCAGCTTCTGTTGAAACCCGACCGCCTGCGCGCGACACTGCGCGGCTGAAGCAGCCAATCAGTCTTTGCGTATAATACAGAAAAGCCCCGCCAAGAGTTTGAGATACACTCCTGCGGGTCTTTTTTAATTGTAAGGAAGCTGTGTGACTATTCGTCGTTACGCTTTATTTCCAAATCTATCTGTTCGATGATGAACGAAAGCACCTGCTCCGGTTTAATATTCAATACATGTGCAAACTCTTCGTAAAGAATCTTTTCCGCATCCTTCATAAAGCGTTCGTCTGCAACGTGGATTTTCTTTCCAAGAGCCTTACGCTCCTGTTTATGAAAGTGCAGAGTCTTGATCAGGCTAATGAGTTCCCGACGATTACCGCCTGCAATTACAGCTTTGTAACGCTCTCTGCGTTCTGCTTCGTTTTCTATCCACATCGTCTCCTGTTCTGCCACGGTACGAATCAACTCGTACACTTCGGCAACAGAAAGAATATAACGCAATTTCGGCGCTGTCTCTTCCGTGCAGACGGGAACATACATGGTGGATTTACTGTCATGGTTCGGCTTCAAAATATAGTACTGTGTCGGCACACCGTCAAAATTCTGCTCGGTAATGTCCACAATCTCGCACACACCTTGTAAGCCGTACAAAACAATGTCCCCCACCTTATACTTCATACCGTCACTCCCTCTTACACGTATCTTATCGCAGTGATACATTATTACGTTCTTTGTTTGCATCCGCACTGCAATCAATACATAAAAACACAGCCCGCTTTTATTCGGACTTCTTTCCCGCAAAGCAAACTGCTGTTGTAGTGCTTGTATTATTATACCCTATTTTTTAACTTTTGTGTACTAAACAGATATAATAAAGCGGAGGCAAAAGTATAAGACTTTTGCCTCCGCTTTTGTTGGTGCACCGAAGAGGACTCGAACCTCCATGGAGTAACCCCCACACGGACCTGAACCGTGCGCGTCTGCCAATTCCGCCATCGGTGCATATTCCACATACGCATCATGTGCATTTAATATATTACACTAAATTCAAGCCATTGTCAATCTCAAAATAGTAGAAATTTAACAAAGAAAACGTTGTGAAAAACAGTCTTTCCTTCGAATCTCCACCATAAAAACGCAACGCTTTTACTTGCGGGATTAACCCGTTATTGCGGCTGAAAGCGCCGCAATAACGAGCTGTTCCATGCATCTTCTTATTTTTTGTATTTATCCGCTAAGATACGCGCTACCAAAACTCCGCTGGCCGAGGCCTGCGACAGGGAGTGCGTGACTCCCGAACCGTCTCCGAGCGCATAGAGACCTTTGACTTTCGTTTCGAGGTTTTCGTCAACCTCAACTTTTGAGTTGTAGAACTTGACCTCCACTCCGTAGAGCAAGGTATCCTCATTAGCCGTTCCCGGAGCTATTTTGTCGAGCGCATAGATCATCTCTATGATATCGTCAAGTTGTCTCTTCGGGATTACCAGACTGAGGTCGCCCGGCGTTGCATTGAGCGTCGGGCGGGTAAAGCACTTCTCCATCCTTCTCTTGCTGCTGCGTCTTCCTTTGACAAGGTCGCCGAAGCGCTGCATCAGCACTCCGCCTCCAAGCATGTTTGACAGGCGGGCTATCGATTCACCGTATTCATTGCTGTCTCTGAACGGCTCTGTAAATTTGTTGGAAACGAGCAGGGCAAAATTTGTGTTCTCCGTATGGAGGGACGGGTCGGCATAGCTGTGTCCGTTGACAGTAACGATGCCGTTTGTGTTCTCCGAGACGACCTCTCCGTACGGGTTCATACAAAACGTTCTCACCATGTCGTTGTATTTGTCGGTCTTGTAGACGATCTTGCTTTCGTATACATCATCCGTGATATGCTTGAATACCTGCGCGGGCAATTCAACGCGTACTCCGATGTCCACGCGATTTGACCTCTGGGCAATTCCCATACTGTCGCATACATTCGCAATCCACTTTGAACCGGAACGCCCCGTCGCCAGAACCAGGTTATCACAACCGAATTCTTCACCCTTGTCGGTCTTGATACTGAAGGTGCCGTCTTCGTTATGTATCACCCCGGTAACCTCAGTATTGAAGATCATATCGATTCTCTTTTTTGTAATATCAAATATCTTGCCGAGAATCTGAACATTTCTGTCCGTACCCAGATGACGCACTTTTGCATCCAGCAGATGCAGGTCGTGCCGGAGCGCCTTTGTCTTCAGATCGGAATTTTCCGTCGAGTACAGTTTTGCCTCGGAACCGCCCATTTCGCAGAGAACGCTGTCGACATATTCCATCAGTGCCATGGCTTCATTAACACCCACATAACTGTGCAGATCGCCTCCGAAGCGTGTGGTAATGTTGTACTTACCGTCGGAGAGCGTTCCCGCACCGCCATAGCCGTTCATTATATGACACGGAGAGCATTTTACGCAACTGTTCACCCGGCCCGTCTTAATAGGACAGGTCCGCGCCTCCAAATTTGCACCTTTGTCAATCATCAATACAGATGCTTTGTTATCGATCTTTGTGAGCTCGTAGGAGAGAAAAACGCCCGCTGCTCCCGAACCCACAATAATAATATCATATTTTTTCATGGATTTCCTTTCATACATAAGAAAGGACCAAGTCTCTCACGAGAATCGGCCCCTTGTGTTCGTACTCGGCTCTATGCTTCTTCAGCAACCAGTTTGTCAAATTCCGCTACAGCCTTTTCGAATTCCTCGTCGTCGTCGATGTCAACCAGTTCAAATTCGTCATCGCCAACTTCCTTGTAGCCGTAAATAAATACGTCGTCGGACTTGTCATCCGGAATCAGGGCAATATATTCCTTTCCGTCACAGTCAAAGACGCCCATAATCTCGCACTCGACTTCTGTGCCGTCGTCAAACTCCAGGGTCAGAAAATCCGCTTCTTCTTCTGTGGCGGTATCAGGCGTGTGCTGGCCGTTGCTTTTTTCTTTATCCGTCATGATTTTTCCTCCAATATTGAATCAATCTTAATGTACAAATACATATATCAATACTATATCACTATAATCTGCGATTAGCAATTAAAATATTCTCTTATTTTTCCCGCAATTGCCTCGTTTATGCCGGGTACAGCGGTAAGCTCGGCGATATCCGCTTTTTTAATGGCGTCTATGCTTCCAAAGTGAGCCAGAAGCGCATTGCGCTTGACAACTCCGATGCCCGCGATGTTGTCCAGCTCCGATACCTTCACGCGTTTGTCACGCAGCTTGCGGTGGTATTCGACGGCAAATCTGTGCACTTCCTCTTGAATCGTACCGACATACTTGAAAAGCAACGGCCGCTCGTTCAAGTCGATTTCTTCATACTCATCATTCCGCAAATACACCAAAGCTCGCGTCCTGTGGTGTTTGTCCTTTGCCATTCCGAATACAGGAACGGTAATTTTCATAGCTGCCAGCACCTGCGTCACAGCCGATATCTGTCCTTTGCCACCGTCGATAAACAATATGTCAGGTAATGCAGAAAAGCGCGCATCGCCCTCCTCTGCTCTGCGTAATCTGCGGTAGATCACTTCTTTTAAAGAAGTGTAGTCATCAGGCCCGTCCACCGTCTTAACACGAAAACGCCGATATTCCTTGGGGAGCTTTTTTGTTCCGCAAAAGACCACCATTCCCGCAACCGTATCGATTCCGCTCAGATTTGAAATGTCGTAGGCCTCTATGCGATAGGATTCCCGATCCGGTTTTTTCTTTTGTGTGTAACCCGCCTCCGACAAGATTTTGCAGAGTTCATCGTTTAATGCCGATATTCGTTCTTTTTCATGTTTAACCTTCTCGTCGATCACATTGCACATCTGGCGTACATCGTTGCGTGCAAGTTCAAGAAAGGCTCGTTTATCGCCCTTTTTCGGTGCCAGCAGCCGTATCTTCTTGCCGGCAAGCTCCGATAAATATTGCTCGATAAGGGCGTGATCTTCCGGTAAATTCTCAACGATGATGATTGGAGGAATCAGCTCGGCCGAAGCCTCGCTGTAGTGCTGCATAAGAAAGTTGGAAACAATAATGTTATTATCGTCACTTTCGTTAACCTGCATGCGAAAACTTTCGCGTTCGGACAGTTTTCCTCCCCTGACGGAGAATGTGACCGCATAACTCTGCTCCAAGGTGCGCACAGCCAACACGATGTCCATGTCACCCGCATCCGCAATCGCCACTCTCTGCATTTCGGATATCGTTTCCGCCGCCATCAACTTGTCGCGCAGGGCAGCGGCCTCTTCGAAGTTGAGTTTTTCGGCAGCCTCTTCCATCCCCGCCTTGAGCTCATCCAAGAGAGGTTTTCTCTTTCCTTCCAGAAACCTCTCTGCAGGAGCAAGCCGTTGCGTGTACGCTTCTTCGTCTATCGTTCCCATGCAGATTGCGTCACACTTATTGATATGATAATTCAGACACGGTCTTGCATTCTCGGGAAAAGACTTAGTAGCACAGCGTTTCAGATGGTATGTGTCGTTGAGAAGATCTATAATTGCGTTGACTGCACCCGCATCGCTGTACGGGCCGAAGTACTTACCGCCATCGCGCTCCGCGCGCCTTGTCTTTACGATACGCGGATACGGCTCATTTGTAATTTTGATGTACGGATATGTTTTATCGTCACGAAGTAGGACGTTATAGCGCGGCATGTATTTTTTAATCAGCGTGCATTCGAGAATCAGCGCCTCCATCTCGGTACCGCAAGTGATGTATTCGAAGTCGGCGATATGGTCGACCATCGCCTGTACTTTGGCATCACGATTTTTTTGCTTGCGAAAGTATTGGCGAACCCGGTTCTTGAGGGAAATCGCTTTCCCCACATAGATGACCTGCCCCAATTCATCCTTGTGAATATACACGCCGGGTAGATCCGGCAGCTTTTTTAAGCGTTCTTCCAAATCAACAATCATTTGCGCCTCTTTTAAAAGTACCAGTCCCTGCTGTCGCAGTCCAGCCTGCGAATCTCACGTTGACGAGCGATCTCACATGCCCTGCGTTCTCGAAGTTCTCTTCTTCTCTTTGCCCTCTTTGTTTTGACAATTATGCGAGTGGCAAACAATGCGGCTGCCAACCCCAACAAGACCGCCAATATGCCGAAAATAACGTGGGCAACCTTATTGCTGATGCCGACAGCACTCAGAATCGTCCCCTTTGCAACGGCTTCCTTAGCTACGATATCAACGGTGGTGCGCAGGGTATCTCCTTCATAGATTTCCACCTCGCCAATCTTCTGTCCCTTTTTTATAGGAGCTTTGACTTTCTTGTCTAAGACTGTCTTCGTATTAACGACGGAGCTCGAAGCCTCTATCGGCAACGTAATCGAAGCGTTATCCGCCACGATGGCGTCGACCTTGCGCACAGCGCCCATTTTAACCTTTACCTTCCCTACAGCGGTTCCCTTCTTGACAGCTTGTGCAGAATGATAGTTTGCAAAGCCGTAGTCCAGAAGAGAAATACAATCCGAAAATCTGCCCAGGTCTGTTGACTTGAGTGCAACTGCGATCAATGTTGTGCCGTTCTGCTTAGCGGCTGCGACCAAACAACCGCCGGCACTCGAAGTATACCCGGTTTTGACGCCGAGGATCCCCTCATATTTTGGTGTGCGTATGACACCGTTAATATCAAGCTTTGTAGAAGTGTCGTATAACAGCCTGTTCGTGTTGTACATAGGCGTTTCAGTACGCTCCGGCCTGATGTTTGTGGCAGCCATCTCATGTCTGTATGTTGAAACGAGTTTGCGAAACTCCTTGTTTTGCATGCCGTATTTGGCAATCATAGCAAGATCGTGCGCCGAAACAGTGTGTCCTTCCTCATGCAACCCGTTCGGATTTACGAAGTGTGTGGTCGTAGCGCCTATTTCCTTGGCTTTCTTGTTCATCAACTTGGCAAAGGCCTCTGTGCTGCCTGAGATTTCCTTAGCCAAGGCCACTGCCGCATCGTTGGCTGACTCGAGCATCAGTGCGTACAGCAGGTCTTCCACTGTCATCTTCTCGCCTTCCTCCAAGTAAATGCGACTGCCTTCCGTCTTTGCTGTCTCCGCATCTATGGTTACGAGTTGATCGAGTTTGAGGTTTTCCAAAGCGAGAATGCATGTAATCATCTTAGTCGTGCTGGCCGGTTCCATCTGTGCGTAGGCATTTTTTTCATATAACACCGTACCGCTGTCCGCGTCGATGACGATTGCCCCCTCGGCAATAATCGCCGGCGGCTCCGTCTCTGCATATGCATTTCTTACTGTATAAGGTGCAAGGGTTGCGGCGAGCATCACCGCAGTCATCAAAATTGCCGTAAATCGTTTCATATTTGTTCTTATGTCCTTATCTGTATCGCTGTATATTTCAAGTTCTGCTTGCCCGGCAGCCGCCGGTACGTGGATTTTGTTGCAACCATCGCTTTCAGGATCGTCCACAACAAAAAAAGAACGGAGTTCTCTACGATATTTTACCATAAAACACTCCGCTCCGTGTGAACAATCTGTGTATTTATTAAATATTGTCAGCCTCAAAGCGCTTCATAAAGTCGATCAATGCGTCGACACCTTCCATCGGCATCGCGTTGTAAATCGACGCACGCATACCGCCGATAGAGCGATGACCGTTGAGATTGACGAGACCTTCCGCCTTGGCCTCCGCAACGAACTTTTTGTCCAGATCGGGGTTGCCCGTCACAAATACTACGTTCATCAGCGAGCGATCTTCCTTGGCCTTGACCGGGCACTTGTACAGTTTGCTTGAGTCTATGTAAGCGTAGAGCTTGTCCGCTTTCTCAATATCGCGACGGCTCATCTCGGCGATACCCCCCATAGCCTTGATTTTCTTAAATACCGCACCGGCCACGTAGATACCAAAGCAATTCGGTGTATTGTAGAGCGAATCGTTGTCGGCATGTATTTTGTAATCCAAATACGTCGGGATCTTCGATGCGTCGCATTTGCCGAGCAGATCTTCCCTGACAATTACAATAGTAACTCCGGCCGGTCCGACATTTTTCTGTGCTCCCGCATAGATCAAGCCAAACTTCGTCACATCGATTTCCTCCGAGAGGATGCAGGACGACATGTCGCAAACAAGCGTCGTATCTCCCGTGTCGGGAATGTATGAATAGTGTGTCCCGTAAATCGTATTGTTAAAGGTAATATGCACATAGTCGGCATCCGCTCTGAAATCTTCCTTTTTAAGTTTGGGGATATAAGAGAAGACACTTTCCTCCGAAGACGCCGCAATTTTGACATCTCCGAATTTCTTGGCCTCAGCCGCAGCCTTCTTCGCCCATGTGCCTGTATTTACATAATCGGCCTTTCCCGTTCCCGTCATCAAATTGAGCGGAACCATCGCGAATTGAAGTGTACCGCCCCCCTGGAGAAACAGCACCTTGTAATTGTCAGGTATGTGCATAATTTCTCTCAAATCAGCTTCGGCATCGTTTCTTATCTGCGCAAATTCCTTTGAGCGATGAGACATTTCCATTACCGATTGTCCGCATCCGTTGTAATTCAATAAGTTTTTGGCGACATCTTCCATGACGTCCACCGGCAGCATCGACGGTCCTGCCGAAAAGTTGTACACTCTTCCATTCATAGCTGTGTTTTTCCTCCTATAGTTGTTTTTATTTAAGATATAACGATTATTATACTACTTTACAAGCTCAGAGTAAAGTGTTAGAATATTTTTATTGCACACACACAAAAAATAATTTCACGAGGTAAAAGAGGTAAAAGAAAATGTACAACATTAAAACACTGAACAAAATTTCGCCGGTAGGCCTCAAAAAATTCAATGAAAACTATCGTTTCATTGAAAATATCGAAGAGGCTCAGGGAATACTTGTGCGAAGTTTTGACATGCTGGACATGGATTTTTCGGACAATCTCTTGGCGATCGCGAGGGCGGGTGCCGGCGTCAACAACATCCCCCTCGAGAAATGCTCCGAAAAAGGCATTGTCGTATTTAACACTCCGGGTGCCAATGCCAACGCAGTAAAAGAACTGGTCATCGGCTCGCTGATTGCCGATGCGCGTAACCTGCATCAAGCTATGCTCTGGGTTAATTCACTTGAAGGCCAGGCTGATGTATCCAAGCTGGTTGAGAAAAACAAGAGCCGCTTTGCAGGCAGAGAGCTGAAAGGTAAGACTATATGCGTTATAGGTCTCGGTGCAATCGGTGTTATCGTCGCAAACGCGGCCGAAGCTCTCGGGATGAAAGTCATCGGCTATGCTCCGTTTATGACGATTTCCGCCGCTCACAATATGTCCAACACCATTCCTCTCCTGACGGATCTCGGCAATACGCTCAAGAAATGCGATTACGTCACCGTTCACGTGCCGGCGACAGCCGATACAGCCAAAATGATCAACAAGGACATGATTTCACAGATGAAAAAAGGTGCGGTGCTCGTCAACTTCTCGCGCGACAAGGTAGTCGACGAGGAAGCCGTCATCGAAGCACTTGAATCCGGCAAGCTCCGCAGATACATCACGGATTTCGCCAACCCTACGATTTTAGGCAAGAAGAACGTCACAGTTACACCGCATCTCGGCGCTTCAACCGAAGAAGCCGAAGACAACTGTGCTTGCGCAGCTGTCGATGAGCTTATGGAATATCTCGAAACCGGCAATATCCGCAACTCCGTCAATTTCCCGACTTGCGATCTCGGAGCCTTCGTTTCCGAGCCGGACAAGGCGAGAATATGCATTCTCAACCGCAATATTTCCGGCATGCTCGGTATAATTACGGGAGCGCTTGCAGACATGCATGTCAACGTCGCAAAGATGATTAACAGAAGCAACGGTAATTTCGCCTGCACCATGATCGATGCCGACTCCGATGTCGATGAAGCGCAAATCAAAGAACACCTGATGCAAAATCCGGGAATTCTGGCTGTACGTGTGATTAAATAAGCACTTACGTGGTATAGATACATACAAAATCAATAAGACGTTCTGATTTGGCAAGGATTCGTTCCGACCCGGAAGGCGCATCTGAAATCACGGAATTGCATGACCCTTTGCCTTTTTGGGCAAGGGGTCTTTTAATTATCAAAGGAGAGATGAATATGTCATTGAATCAAACACCGTCCGCCAACAGGTTGCATATCGGTTTTTTCGGAAAAAGAAACAGCGGGAAATCTTCGCTGATCAATGCCTTTACAGGGCAGGAGGTATCCATCGTTTCCTCCGTCGCCGGTACCACGACAGATCCCGTATACAAACCTATGGAAATCCATGGTCTCGGCGCTTGCACATTGATCGACACTGCGGGCTTTGACGATGTCGGCTCTCTCGGTGAAAGCAGAGTGATCAAGACAAAACTCGCGGCAGAAAAGACCGACATCGGTGTAATCCTCTTTTCCGGCACCGATCTCTCTCAGGAGTTCGAGCAGGCGATGTATTTCAAGGAGAAAGGAGTTCCTTTCGTACCTGTCATCAGCCGTTGTGACGAACGTGATGATATCGAGCAAACTGAAGAAAAAATAAAAAAGGCCCTCGGTGTAACTCCCATCAAGGTGAGCTCCACCCGAGCCGGCGGTATCGAAGAACTCAAAGAAGCGCTGATTCGCAGCATCCCCGAAAACTTCCAAGCACCCGACATCACCGGCAACCTTGTGTCTGCAGGCGATACAGTGCTGTTAGTAATGCCTCAGGACATCCAAGCCCCTAAAGGTCGCCTTATCCTGCCGCAAGTGCAAACTATGCGCGAGCTGCTCGACAAGAAATGTATTTTTATGAGTTGCACGACAGACAAGCTCGATGAGGCTCTTGCTTCCTTGGCCGAGCCACCGAAGCTGATTATTACTGATTCTCAGGTCTTCCGCAGCGTCTACGCCAAGAAGCCGGAGAAAAGCCTTTTAACCTCATTTTCTATTCTCTTCGCTGCTCACAAGGGAGATATCTCTTACTACATGGAGAGTGCAGCTGCAATCGAAGCACTGACTGAACAATCGCGCGTATTGATTGCGGAATGTTGCACACACGCACCTCTCTCAGAAGATATCGGGCGTGAAAAAATCCCTGCCCTTTTGCGCAAGCGCATAGGAGCGGGATTGACTGTCGATATTATGAGCGGAACGGATTTCCCGAGTGATCCGACCGAATATGATCTGATTATTCAATGCGGGGCCTGCATGTTCAACCGTCGCTATGTGCTTTCGCGCATAGAAAAAGCACGCAAGGCAGGGGTTCCTATGTCCAACTACGGTGTCGTGCTCGCATATCTGAGCGGCATCCTCGACGATGTGACCACAACGGCTTAATATTTAATTCCGGACATCTTCATGTCTCCCCAAACTTTATTAATTATGATGCCGAGTCCAAGAGTCCAAGCAATCAAATAGAACCACAACATCAGGGCAACAATCGATCCAAGCGATCCGTAAATCAGATCAAAGTTGGAAAGGTTGTTGCTCATGTATATATTGAAGATCCACGTTGCCAACAACATGCCCAGCGCCGTAAAAATGCTGCCGGGAAGTATCTCCCTGTAGCGAACGCGCCAACTCGGGAGTACGTAATAGTTGTAGGATACCATCAGGAAATACAGCAGAAATGCAATCGGCCAGCGAATCATCAGCCAAAATTGATTGATGTACATATCAAAATCAGTGCTGTGCATCAGTGTCAGCACAAGCAGCTTAAGGACCAGCTCCCCGTATACGACAATCAGCAAAGAAAATGTTACGGTGAATATCGTGAAGATCATCGTCTTGATTGCACGGAAGCGCTCTTTGAAATAACCGTTGCCGGTTGAACGACCCTCGGTCAAAGTATAATTGGTGATACGCATCATCGCAAATTGTGCCCGCGAACCCGACCAGAGTGCGAGCAATATTAAAACGATATTGACTGCGCCGTGCGGCGTATATTGGAAGATGCTCTTCATAATCTTCGCCGCCTCACCGTGCATATACCTTACAAACCAATCCCCGAGGAACTCCAGCGACACAGAGAAAATACCCAAAATTTGTGACAGCACGATAATCATCGGCACAATCGATAACAGAAGGTAAAAGGCCACAATCGCCGCAAATCCTTGATAATATGGGTCTCTGAGTTGCTTTATCGTTTTGAGCACGATATGCATCGATCTATTCAACATGATTGAATTTCCTTTCAAGATCGGCCAGCGCAAGCGCTCTGTGACTGATCTTATTTTTTTCGCTCAATGTTAATTCCGCAAATGTCTTTATAAATCCGTCGGGAACAAAGTGCGGGTCATAACCAAACCCATTTTTCCCTCTCGCTTCCGTAATAATATGTCCGGGGCACTCTCCACGCGCCGAAATCACTTTACCGTTCGGGAAGACCAGCGTGATGACCGATACGAAACGTGCGCTTCGCTTTTCTTCGGGAACTCCCTCTAAAAGTGCTGTAAGCTTCTTGTTATTGGCGGCATCATCGGCTTCCTCGCCCGCAAAGCGTGCGGAATATACGCCGGGTGCGCCGCCGAGCGCATCGACCTCAAGCCCTGAATCGTCGGCGATGGTGATTTGCCCGCAAAGCTTCATGATTTCGTTGGCTTTCTTAAATGAATTTTCCTCGAACGTCTTGCCGTCTTCTTTTATTTCGAAGTCCGGAACACCGGCTTCGTCACGTGAAACGACCCGATAGCCGAAGCGATCCATAATTGTTTGGATTTCTTCTATTTTATGCTTATTCCCGGATGCGACTACAATAATTTGCTTCTCCATACTTTCATCCTTAACTTACAATACAGCCTTTATACCGATTAAAATCAAAATGATTCCACCTATGATTTCCGCCTTCGAGCCAAAGATTTTTGCCGTCCATTTTCCAAGCAGGATGGCTGACACTACCAGAAAGGCCGTGACGATTGCGATGATTGATACCGCAGTTATGATCTCGACACGCATTGCCGTGAAAGCCACACCGACCGCTAAGGCGTCAATACTTGTAGCTACTGCCTGCATCAACAATACGGTGAACGTCAGTTTCAGCTTACAGACCTGAGGATCGTCGTCATGCTTGAATCCATTGTATACCATTCTACATCCGATCGCCCCTAAGATCAGTAAGATAATGGCCCCGGAATACGAATCCATAATCCCGTTAAGCAATGTGCCGGTGTAATACCCAATAAGAGGCATCATCCCCTGAAAAAGCGCGAAGAGGATAGGCATCGCCACGATGTGGCGTTTCTTTATATTGTGATATACCATTCCGTTTGACATGGCTACAGCGCAGGCGTCCATCGACAGCACCGCTCCCATGACAATAATCTCTAAAGTCGTCATACGTGTTCCTACTTGTTATTGGTTAAAAAGCCGAGGAAAGGCTTTCTCTCCCCGGCTTTTGATTAAATTTGTTTTGCTATATTATTCTTCTTAAGACCTTGTTTTATACCAATGTTTTTCCAACTTCAAAGGCCTTGAGGTTAGCTTCCACAAAGTTCGGCTTAACATTCTCGGAGATGATCTTTGTCCAGTCGATATCATCAAGGCCCATAGCCTTAACGAGCGAACCGAGCAGGATGATATTCATAACCTTACCGTTGCCGAGTTTTTCAGCTTCTTTTGTAGCGTTTACAACCGTAACATCCTTGCAAGCCTTCTTGATCTCGTCGAGGATATCATCCGCATAGTCAGCGACACCCATGATAACAGGCATCGGCATCATCTCGTGGTTGTTTACTACAACTTTGCCGTCTTTCTTGAGGTATTCGAGCCATCTGAGTGCTTCCATCTTCTCGAAGGAAACAATCAAATCTGCGGAACCCGGCTCGATAACCGGAGAGTAAATCTTCTCACCGTAACGAATCTGCGAGGAAACGCTGCCGCCACGCTGTGACATGCCGTGAATCTCACTCATCTTTACGTCATAGCCTTCCTGCATGAGACCGATTGTCAATAATTTTGATGCCAGGATAGTTCCCTGACCGCCGACTCCGACTAATAAAATACTCTTTGTCATCTTATTTGGCCTCCTTTCCGATAGCTTGCTTCGGACAGATCTGTGAGCAAACATCGCATCCTACGCACTGCAGTCTGTCAATGACGGCCTTCTTCGCTTCTTTGTTGAAAGCAAGTGCCGGACATCCGGACTTCAAGCACATCTTGCATCCAATACATTTTTCCCAATCAACAACATTCTTTGTCTTGAATGCAGTCGGGAAGTCGCTCTTATCCTTATCGGAGAACTTCTTCAGTACGCAAGGCCACTTTGTAATGATTACCGAAGGCTCATCGAGCGCAAGCGCCCAATCAAGAGCTTCTTTGACCTGCTTGAGATCGTTCGGGTTGACTGTTTTGATATTCTTTGCACCGAGAGCGCGGCAAACTTCTTCGATATCGATGATGTTTGCAGGATCGCCGCCGGCATGCTTACCGGAACCCGGGTTTTCCTGGTGACCTGTCATACCTGTGATTCTGTTGTCCAGAATGATATTTACAGTCTTGGAGTTATTGTAAAGCGCTTCTGTCAGTCCGTTTATTCCTGTGTGGAAGAATGTGGAGTCGCCAAGGATACCGACAACTCTCTTGTCTTCGCCCATAGCTTCGAACGCTTTGGCGGCACCGTGAGCTGTCGAGAAAGCGGAACCCATGCAGACTGTTGTATCAAGTCCATTATACGGAGGAGCAAAGCCCAGCGTATAACAACCGATATCGCCCGTGACCATAACGTTCTTTCTCTTGCCCAACTCATAGTACAGTCCTCTGTGCGGACAACCTGCACACAGTGCCGGCGGTCTTGCAACGACTTTATCCTTCGCATATTCAAGAGTTCCAAGCGGCTTTTCACCGATTGCTGCTCTGATAACGTCGGAAGTCATTTCACCTGCATACGGGAAGGTGTTCTTGCCGTATACGATATCGCCAAAGCCCAAAACTTTCAGTGCTTCTTCGAGATACGGATCGTTTTCTTCGATGACATAGCACTTCTCCAGGCCCTGCATAAACGCTGCCATCTTCTTTGTCGGAAGAGGATATGTAAATCCGAGCTTCAGATAGTTAACATCATCGCCGAATACTTCCTTAGCATAGTTATAGCACATGCCGGAAACGACTACG
The DNA here is from genome assembly GCA_002329565.1 of Firmicutes bacterium UBA1440. Classification (GTDB taxonomy): domain Bacteria; phylum Bacillota; class Clostridia; order Peptostreptococcales; family Anaerovoracaceae; genus UBA1440. The sequence continues at coordinate 126,376 of DCTM01000052.1, read as the reverse complement.
CCGATTTTTTTACCGTTGTCTTCCACTCTGTTCATCGGTGTCTCTTCAGAGAACTCAGCCAGAGCGGCCAAACGCTTTTCGAGATCGTGTCTGAGTACTCTTGCATTGGCCGGAACCGATACATATCTGGAAGCATTTTTTACATAAGGAACTGTCGGAGCTGTAGCCACTCTGTCTCCGCATTCTACGATTCCCTTGGAGTGGCACAGTCTTGTTGTCATTCTCATAAGAACAGGTGCATTAAACTTCTCGGAAATATCAAAAGCTTCCATCATGAAGTCTCTGCACTCTTGGCTTGTCGCAGGCTCAATCATAGGAACTCTTGCCATCTTGGCATACATTCTGTTGTCCTGCTCGTTTTGTGAGGAATGCATTCCCGGTTCATCAGCAGTAATGCATACCATACCACCGTTAACTCCGGTATATGCGAATGTGAAAAGAGGGTCCGCCGCTACGTTTAATCCTACATGCTTCATAGAAGCCATACTTCTGGCACCTGCAATAGATGCACCGATAGCCGCTTCAACTGCGACCTTTTCATTCGGTGCCCATTCCGAATATACTTCCGGATATCCGGTCATGTTTTCGAGGATCTCTGTGCTCGGAGTTCCCGGATACGCTGATGCTACCAGAACACCGGCTTCCCAAGCGCCTCTTACGAGAGCCTCATTACCTGTCATTAGTTTTTTCATGACGTCCTCCTTTTTTAATTTTACTCTTTCATTTTACATTAATCACTTTGATCTGTCAATTGAAGTCGCTCGTTGATATTCTTATTTTACATAAAAACAGGGTGCCCGAGCCGCTTTTAAGTGCGACTCGTCACCCGATTTTATTTTTTCTTTAAGCCTCTTCTTCTTCTTTTTTATGTGCAGCTATAATTTTCTCTGCCAGATGTTGAGGTACCTCTTCGTAGCGTTCAAAACGCATAGTAAAGCTGCCTCTCGCCTGCGTCATAGAACGCAGCACAATCGAGTAGTCGAACAATTCTGCCTGCGGAGCTTCCGCCATCAGCTTCTGCCCGCCGCCAATCTGCGGTTCCATACCGAGAATTTTGCCTCTTCGCTTATTCATATCGCCCATGACGTCGCCCATATAGTCGTCCGGTACGAAAATTTCCAAATGCATAATCGGTTCAAGCAAGCAAGGTTTCGCTTCGACGATACCCTTCTTGAATGCCAGAGCAGCCGCAATCTTGAACGCCATTTCGTTACTGTCGACATCATGATACGAACCGTCGTACAACACAGCCTTGACATTTACGACCTTGCAACCCGCGAGTGGGCCCTTGTTCATGCATTCAAGCAGACCCTTTTCAACGGCCGGCACATAGTTCTTCGGAATCGAGCCGCCGAACAGTTCTTCCGAGAATTCAAATTCTTGCTGCGAAGGTGAGAATCTGATATGTACGTCACCGTACTGCCCCGCACCGCCCGACTGTTTTTTGTGCTTTCCTTGGACGTCGGAGCTTCCCTTGATGGTTTCTCTGTAAGCAATCTTTTGCGGAACAGTTTGCACCTCGACACCAAATTTATCCTTCAGCTTTGCCATGATGATACCGAGCTGAATCTCACCTTGACCACCAAGCAACAATTGCTTGACTTCCGAATTTCTTTCCATCACGAAGGACGGATCTTCCTCCATCAACTTGTGCAAGCCTGAGGATACCTTTTCATCGTCACCTTTTGCCTTCGGCTGTACGGCAATGAACAGCGACGGCTGAGGGAATTCAACGCGAGGAAGTTCAACAGGATTTGATTTTTCTGCAAGCGTGTCGCCTGTTTGCGTGTACTGCAACTTGGCCGCCGCTACGATATCACCCGCAACTGCGTTCGGACATTCGCACTGAGTCTTCCCTCTGAGGAAGAACAGCGATCCCAGCTTCTCAGCTTTCTCAACACGTGTATTGTATAATTCCATGCCCGGATGAAAACTTCCGGCAACAATCTTGACCAAGTTAATCTTGCCGAGGAACGGGTCAGCAATCGTCTTGAAGATGAAACCTACAGGCTTACCATTCGGGTCAGGAATAATTTCTTTATCGTCTGTCGTCTTGTATGCGGCGTGATCTGAAGCCTTCGGCACATAATCGATGACTGCCTGCAAAGTTTCCTTAATGCCTTCACCCTTTATCGAAGATGTCATGAGTATCGGAGCGATGTCTCCCGATGCGATACCGCTTAGCATGCCCTTCTTTAGCTCTTCATCGGTGAAAGCTTCTCCGCCGAAGTATTTTTCCATTAATTCTTCATCTGTCTCGGCCACAGCTTCAGCGATGGCATCGGCGTCGTCAAGAGTGATGACCGATGTGCCGAATTTATCCTTCAACTCTGCTACAAGCTTATCTGTATCAACATTTTCTTTATCGGTCTTGCTGATGACGAAAATTCTAGGCATATTAAACTGATTGCATGAAGCCCAAGCCTTTTCTGTACCCACCTGTATGCCCGAAGAAGCGTCTACCAAAATCAGAGCTGCATCTACTGCTCGCATTGCGGAGTTCACTTCGCCTACAAAGTCGAAAAAACCCGGCGTGTCGATAAAGTTAATCTTAACTTTATTATATTCAACAGGCACTATGGATGCGGAAATGGAGTACCCTTTTTCAATCTCCATTTTATCGTAGTCAGATACGGTATTACCGTCTTCCACTCTGCCAAGTCTGTTAATCACACCTGTTGCCAACAGTGCGGCTTCGAGGAATGTCGTTTTCCCGCAATCCCCATGTCCAAGTAATGCAACGTTTCTGATCATTTCACCTGTGTAGCCTTTCATCATAGACCTCCTAAAGTTATTTTTCAAGTCAAGCGCACGTTGCTACAGCAAAGTGCAACAGTGTCATTATACCACTATTCTGACAATTTGTAAATAAGAAACAACTTTTATCACATTTGCCCATGCCTCGCGAAATCATTTCACCGAACGACACATTTGCTTGAAAGTCGATCGTATTTCGTATAATATAAAAACAGACCAATAAACAAACAATATATACGGAAACCGACAGCGGAATTTTGCAAATCACAGATTTGCGGATTACTTGCACGAGACTTGCCACCGTTTGCTGTGCAAACGGGACTGGGGTTTCGTCCTTGGAGAGGGACGTAAATCACTACTACTTTTAATAAATACGAGGGTGATACAGTATGGTAACACTTGACATGATCAAAGACGCGCAAAACGTCATCGCAAAGGACGTCAGAAGAACGGATCTGTTTCTCGCCGCCAACATCTCGGAGGAAAACGAGATTTATCTCAAAACCGAAAATCTCCAAGTAACGGGCAGCTTTAAAGCACGCGGCTCCGCGTACAAAATATCGAGCCTTACCGATGAGGAAAAGGCCAAAGGCATCATCGCCTGCAGTGCGGGCAACCATGCGCAGGGTGTAGCCAGAGCCGCACAGAAAAACAATATTAAATGCACAATCTGCATGCCGATCAGCGCTCCGGTCACCAAGGTTGCAGCCACCCAGAATTACGGTGCCGAAGCCGTTCTCGTCAAGGATACATTCGACGACGCTTATGCAAAAGCAGTACAGTTACAGAAGGAAACCGGTGCCACCTTTGTTCATCCGTTTAATGATGAATACGTCATCGCCGGCCAGGGCACGATCGGTATCGAAATACTGGAACAACTTCCGGAGGCCGATGCCGTTATCGCCGCTATCGGCGGCGGTGGATTACTGTCAGGCGTTGCCGTGGCGGTCAAGAGCATCAATCCAAACTGCAAGGTCTATGGTGTACAAGCTGAGAATGCAGCTGCCATGTACAACTCTTTCAAAGAAAAGAAACTTTTGCCGACAAAAAGTTCAGATACTTTTGCCGACGGCATCGCCGTCAAGGCCCCCGGAGACATCACTTTTGACCTCATCAACAAATATGTCGACGACATCGCTACCGTTTCGGAAGACGAGATTGCTGCCGCCATCCTGATGCTACTCGAAAAGCAAAAGGTAGTCTCAGAGGGTGCAGGAGCGGCCTCAGTAGCAGCGGCTTACTTCAACAAATTCAACTTGAATGGTAAGAAAGTTGTCTGTATCGTCAGCGGCGGAAACATTGACGTCAGCATTCTTAATCGGGTCATAGCAAGAGGATTGATTATGAGCGGCCGCAAAACATCCATCACAGTCGCGTTGGCCGATAAACCGGGAATGCTCAACAAGGCCTGCGGCATCATCGGCGATCTCGGCGGCAATATCCTTGAGGTATATCACAGCAACAGCGATCCTAACATGCCGATTACGAGCTGTTTCGTTCGTTTCCTGATTGAAACGAGAAACTCTGCGCACGCGAAGCAGATCAAAGACAGCTTTGTCGCCAACGGAATTGAGATTAAAGACGGAGCTATTTAAGCGCAATCCGTCATCCGCACGTACAAATCATAAAACCCGCTCCCCCGGTCATGCCGGAAGAGCGGGTAATTTTTTACTTTTGCAGAATACAATAGATTGTCATACTTGTGTTACATCTCGACGGTCGGATAAGTGATTTCACTCCAGATTTCAGAGCCGTCTTCTGTTCTCTTGTAATTATGACTGTTAATCGCTTCCTGCATCGCTTCATAGTACCATTGCCCCGATATCAAGTCAGAGAACTGCTTTGCTTCAGGCAAAATGCGTTCAGTCGCTACGCCGCGGTCAAGCACATTGTTGACCAATGTTACGAATTCATCTCTTGTAACGTACTTATCCGGTTTGTAAGTCCCGTCTTCATAGCCTTTCACCCATCCTTTTGCTGCTGCGGAAAGGATATAGCTTTCAGCCCAATGTCCGCTGATATCCGAGAATTTGACATCTCCCGGCTCGGACAGATTATCGAACCTTGAAGCAACTGCTGCGAGTTCTGCTTTGGTCATATATGCGCCCGGTCTGAAGGTTCCGTCCGGATATCCGTCTAAAACAGACCCGTTAGAGAGTGTTGCGATGTGCTTTACGGACCATTTGTTTGCAGCTACGTCGCTGTATCCTTCTTCCGTGCTCCTTATCGTCTCTCTGTATGTCGGATCCAGGAGCCTGAAGAATACTGCCGCCACTTCTTCTCTTGTGATGTTGCCCTGCGGTCTTACAGTGCCGTCCGGATATCCCTGGACGTAAGCGTAGTGGTCCTCCAGATTGAGGGGCGGGGTTACTGTTATCAGAGTGCGACTGCCTCCGTTGGATTTTTTGCTTACTGTGAGTATACCGTCAACATACTCTATAGCATAATTTGATGTTACATCATAATCGTCCAAGTCTCCGATTTCATTTGTAAGCGCCACTTTGCGAGGTGTCATTTCCATTACGATTTTGCCGCCGCTTGCTTTGTTCGGGCTCTGGCCTACTTCTGTTTGCGATCCCGTTACAGTAACATCCTTAAGGACGTGCCCTTCGAGAAGACCGCTGTTCTCTGTCGTATCTGATACGGTATAACTGTTGTTCGTTAACGGTGTGCCGTCATATTTCTTGCCGGCACTGCCTGCCGTAATTGTGAGCGGTCTTTTTTCAATTGTAACAGTTCCTACTCCTTCTGCAATGATTTGCTCATCACTGCTCCATTCTCTGACATAAACGGTGTAAGTTCCGACATCGATAAATGACGGATTCTCAGAGCTCCATTCATCTTCCCCATCTACACGATATTCAAAGAATCTTTCTCCCTCTTTGTTCTCTTCGTTTAAGATAATTTTATGATCGTTTGCATCGTATACACCTTGATAACTTGTAATAGAAAGGGTGGCATTTTGTACGAAGTTAGCCGTGTAGGTTTTGCTTTCCGTTACATTCGGACTGTCGATCGGAATTTCCGGTGTCCAATCCGCGAAGTGATATCCCTCTTCAGCAATCGGTATCGGCACCGTCGGTACAGCCGTACTCCATGCAGTTCCCTCGAGAATATC
>DCTM01000052.1:120330-120475 GCA_002329565.1 Firmicutes bacterium UBA1440 | reverse complement strand
TTACGAAGCTTGCCGTATAGGTCAAATCTTTGTCGATCGTCTCGGCAAATTTCGCATTCCAGTTGTCAAACTTGTAGCCCGGGTCCGCGATAGGTGTCGGCACCGTCGGTACAGCCGTACCCCATGCAGTTCCCTCGAGAATATC
>DCTM01000052.1:117347-120245 GCA_002329565.1 Firmicutes bacterium UBA1440 | reverse complement strand
ACGAAGCTTGCCGTATAGGTCAGGTCTCCGTTGATTGTTGCGGCAAATTCAGCGTCCCACTTGTCGAACTTGTATCCCGGATCCGCGATAGGTGTCGGCACTGTCGATACAGCCGTACCCCATGCAGTTCCTTCGAGAATATCGCTATACATCGCTNNGCTTCCGTGTTCTCCCGCAAGGAATGTCACTGTATGCCACTTGCTCTCGTCTTTTATAGCGGTATATGTCGCCTTAAAATTCATGTTTTTCTGCACATTTACTATATCCGCACTTGTGTAATCTGCTTCTGCATCAATAGGGACCCATCCTGCGAACGTATAGATATATCCTGCCGGCTCGGTTTTTGCCGGAGCGATTGGTGCTATAGCCGCAGAACCTTTGTATACGCTCTGCGTTGTTTCTATTTGCGTTGTCCCGTCTTCAAGATAGAATTTCACATCATATTTGGCCTTTGTTCTTTCTATCATCGGTTTCTCACTGCTTGGTGCTACTGAGCTAACCGCTAAAGATACCGTTTCACCGCTTGAGTTTACGTATGTCGCTCCGGCACTTTCGTTCGTTATGAACTGCTCGTATTTGTCTTGATTTTTCGCATTAAGCTTTATATAAATCTCAAGCGTATCACCGGCCGTTTTAAAGTTACTTAAATTCCAAGTAACGGTTTTTAAGTCGGTTGGGTCTAAAGAAGCGTTGCCACTTGTTGGTGTTCCGACGGATACAACATCGAATTTATCAAAGTTTACGATGTCTGTAACCTTAACAGAAGAAGATACCGATTTAGCAATACCGGTAAATACTTTGTTCAAATTGCTTAAATCAGTAACATTATAGTGATAGCTTCCACTTGTTGCATAGCTTTTTAAAATGTTACTCGCCGATGTGTCGAGTTCAATGCCTATTGTATATACAGTGGCGCCTAATCCCTTGATGGCGGCGATTTCATTATATCCTTCTTTGTTTTTATTTGGTTCTCCATCGGACAGGAAAATAACGTATTTGGCCTTGCCATTATTCTTAATATTAGTAGCATTTAAATAACTGTATGCTTGCCCCAATCCTGCTTCATAATCTGTTCCTTTATTGTTCCCCGGTTGCGGGTTATCTAATCTGCCGACTAATTCTGTTATTTTTTGTTTATCTTTTGTAAATCCGGTCTTGTATTCATCTTTGACCCTACTGTCAAATGCGACAAATGCAACACGATTCGGACTTTCTGTGCTTGGAATAATCTGATTCAAAGCCGAGTACAATGCTTCTTTCGATTGATTCCATCTGCTCTCACTTCCCTTATCTTTGCTGCAGTAATCCGGAGCATTATAGCCCGTGTAGACCTTGCGGCATTTCTCACAGGTATAGTAATAATAATCCAATCCCCAAGAATTTTTCCACGCAAATGTCTCTGTAAAATCAGTACTGTTACAAATTCCCATGCTTCCTGAGTAGTCCATGACGACCACAACATCAACACCCGGATTTTTTACATTAATCGGAGTACCTTGCACTTTTAAAGTTATCTTTGCGGTGCCTGCTTCTGCATCCACCCATTCCGCCGTCTTTGTCAGCTGGGGATTGTGATTCTCAGCAAAGGTCGTTGCCGGCATCAGAGAAAAGCACATGGCCAAAACCATAAAAAGCGCCAATTTCCTTTTTATGCCCATTTTCTCACCTCCTTGTTTAGATCCACTTATTTATCCGAATTTTTAAATTCATCCTCCTGTAGCAAGTTGTATTCCAGAATTACGCTCATATTTTCTTCGGATAATGTGATTTGACCGCCATCGCTGATGCACAAGACATTTTCAGTTCGTATAATATAGTCCGCCAAATCCACAACTTGCCCGACCTCCAGACCATCAATCATTTGGACAAACTCGCTTTCGGTTTCGCCAACAATTAACCTTTGCACAATCGTCAGCGTCGCCGGCATCGGTTCTGCTATTACTTCTTCAAGGAGTTCTTCCGGCAAAACTTCCTCCGGAAGGATTTCTTCTTCGACAATCGGAGGTGCTTCAGGCACTTCACCATCTTCCGGTACTACAGCAGGCACTTCCGGTTCTGCCGGTTCTTCACCAGTAGGTTGGTGTTGATCGGCTGCCTGCTCGGAATCCGCAGTCGATTGTTCATCTGCCGGCGGCTCAGTAGGTTGCTGCTCATCTGTAGATTGTTCTGAATCCGCAGACGGTTGTTCATCTGCCGATTGTTGTCCATCATCGGGCTGCTCTGAATCTTTTGGCTGTTCAGGAGCCTGCAGCTGCTCTTCACCCTCTGATTCGTTACAATCTTCAGGCGTTTGTTCAGCGTCGCCCGGTGTAGCTTCATCGCTTGAGCTGACAGTATTACCCGCCTGTCCTTCCATCGGGATAAGAGTATCCCCGCTTTGCTGTTGTGCATCGCCGCCGTTTCCGTCTGTAACCGCGGGTAGGCCGTCATCCGATGTCACTTCTCCAAATGAGGCTCCGGCGAATGCACCCGCCGGCATTGCCATGGTCACAATTAATGCAATCAATGCGGCACTGAATCTTTTTCTCAGCATTTTGGCCTTCCTCCTTTTTGGCACAGATTACAACATTCTGTTTTTTGTCCGTTAAAAAAAGCCACTTTGTTCCATCTCCTCCTTTCACTTGAGATAAAATATGTGGCAATCGGACGACCATGGCATGCAATGCATGCTGTAGGCTCCTGATTTTGCGTCCCCGCCTTTCGACGAGTTTGCCTTTTCAATATTTCTTTTAGTCTTATAAAAAAATAATGACCGTTTTATGCGGTCATAAGTTTTTCTATACTATGACCAAGTATTGCCATTTCCCGTAAAGTATATTCACGAGCACTCCGGATAATGGTTACAACTTAGTCATAGGACATAAATTTTTTATTTTCGTAAAGGAGCGGTTATTTTCG
>DCTM01000052.1:70233-117334 GCA_002329565.1 Firmicutes bacterium UBA1440 | reverse complement strand
CTTTTTCCGGTTTTAGAATTCCGCAGATTTCGGAGTTCTTGGGAACGGCAGCACGTCTCTGATGTTGCTCATACCTGTGATATACATGATGATGCGCTCAAAGCCGAGGCCAAATCCGGCGTGCTTTACACCGCCGTACTTTCTCAAATCGAGGTACCACCAATAATCCTCCTCTTTGAGGCCCATTTCTTTCATGCGCTGCAAGAGGACATCGTAACGCTCTTCTCTCTGGGAGCCTCCAATAATCTCGCCGACACCCGGCACGAGCAGGTCGCAGGCAGCAACAGTCTTGTTGTCGTCATTGAGACGCATATAGAAGGCCTTGATATCCTTCGGATAGTCGGTGACAAATACCGGTTTCTTGTAAATTTCTTCCGTAATATATCTCTCGTGTTCCGTCTGCAGGTCGATGCCCCATGCCACCGGGTACTGGAACTCTTTTCCCGATTTCAGCAACAATTCAACAGCTTCGGTATAGGTGACCCTGGCAAAGTCGGAGTTGACAATGTTTTCAAGGCGGGCGATAAGACCTTTGTCCACAAAATTATTGAAGAATTCCATCTCTTCCGGCGCATTCTCCATGACATATTTGATTACGTACTTGATCATCGCCTCCGCCAACTCGATGTTGTCCGAAAGATCGGCAAAAGCAATCTCAGGCTCAATCATCCAAAACTCGGATGCATGTCTGGCTGTATTGGAATTTTCTGCTCTGAACGTCGGTCCGAACGTATAGACGTTGCGGAACGCCAGTGCGAAAGCCTCCGCTTCCAACTGTCCGGAAACGGTCAAGGAGGTCTCTCTGCCGAAGAAGTCCTGTGCAAAATCGACGCTACCGTCCTCGGTCTTGGGCACGTTGTCGAGGTCAAGCGTAGTAATGCGGAACATTTCGCCTGCGCCCTCGGCATCGCTTCCCGTCACCACCGGGGTATGCACATAGACGAAGTCATTTTCTTGGAAGAAGCGATGCAGTGCGTACGCCACAAGCGAACGCACGCGGAACACGGCCGCAAACGTGTTGCTGCGAGGGCGCAGATGTGCAATCTCACGCAGGAACTCCAAGCTGTGACGTTTCTTCTGCAACGGATAGTCCGAATCCGATGTCGCTTCAATTACAACGTGCTTGGCTTTAATCTCAAACGGCTGTTTTGCCTCCGGCGTCAGCACGAGTGTTCCTTCCACAACGAGCGCCGACGCAATTGTCGCCTTCGCGATTTCGTCGAAATTATCAAGGAACTGCTCCTCATAAACTACCTGTACGGATTTAAAAAACGTACCGTCGTTCAATTCTGCGAACCCAAACTTGTTCGAGCTCCTGTTTGTCCTGATCCAGCCTCTTACCACTATGTCCTTATCCGCATATGTTGCGGTATCCCTGAACAATTGTCTGATCTCTACATCTTTCATAACACTACTCTCCCGGTAAACTTATCATTATTTCATTTTTTCCGTTCTCATCTTACTTCATACACATTTGCGAAATTACCCGCGCATACAGTAAAATGGTGGCCTGCAAATGTTTGTAATTATATGAAATTAAGTATATCATACGTTTTCAAGCAATTCAAGCAAGCCCCCGGAGTTTTTTCCCAGAACCTTTTTTATTTCCGACAAGCCGAATTCCAGCTGTTCTTCAGTCGCAGGAGAACACGTCGCTATGCGAATGGCGTTGCTCTTTGTATTTTCCCCCACAGAAAATCGTTCGGCGCCAAATACCTTTATTTTTTTCTCCGCCATCAATTCTTCGAATGACTTGCCGCTGCAGCCTTCCGGCAATCGTAACCATTGATAATATGATTCNNTCAAATGATTTCCCGCTACAGCCCTCCGGCAACTGCAACCACTGATAATATGATTCCAATTCACAAGGCGCGGAGGGGAAAACTTTTGAATATAAACGGTTGCGCGAGATTGCCATTTTCCGTTTTTCTTGTACAAGTTTCTTTGCCACTCCTGTCCGAATGATCTCCGTCATCACTTCTGCGTTCAATGATGGTGCTTTGATATTGATGTTAAAGCACCCTTCCTCTAATTTAATAAAATACTTTTGGGGGAAACACAGATAAGCTACACGTATACCCGCACAAACAGACTTAGAAAGACTGCTTATGTAAACTGTCTGTTCAGGCAGCAACGCACAGAATGGAGTAGCTTTTTCTTGGCGCAAAAAGGCAAATGCATCATCCTCCACCACCAATAATTGATGTTTTTTTATTACATCGGCAAGGTCTTTTATGCGCTGTTCGGAAGGCGCTGTTGCTGTAGGATTATTAAGGGAAGTCATTACATAAATGCCTTGGATATTTTCTATAGCACAAAGGTTATCAAGTTCATTCGGTAACATACCTTGCCGGTCACTTTTGACAGATACCAGCTGTATATGGAGCATACTTGCTAAAGCGATGAGATTGGGGTATGTGTATGGGTCGGTTGCAATCTTATCACCGGGAGAAAACAAAGCTGAGAGTACGATCGCCAAAGCGTTTTGAGCTCCTGCCGTTATTATTATATTATCGGCAGAGCAATCAACTCCGAATTGAGAAACCCAGCCGGCACCTACCATGCGTTGGCTCCGGCTGCCAAGAGGATTGCTGTATTCAAACAATTTCTCCGATAAGGGCTTTTTAAGCACTTCCTTGGTAATGTCCTTTATCAACCGATTATGTTTGAAAAAGGGCAAGACCATTCCCATATCCGCTCTCGCCGTATCGTCTTGGTTAACGATGGAAGAAGCGCTGTTTGCGTTGGGGGAAACAAATGTGCCGTTTCCAATGACCGCATGAATCAAACCTTTTCGTTCGCAAATTTTATATGCCTTTGTAATGGTACTGTGGTTCAAATCCAAATAATCGGCAAGTTCTCTTTGCGGCGGCAACTTTGTATTTGCAAGCAATTTCCCACTCTTGATGTCAGTTTCCATCAACGACGCCAAGGAACGATAGATCGGCGTTCCGATTTCGTTCTTATTGGGTTTCCAAGTCAACACATAATTATCAAAAGAATTCACCGGCATAACTTCACCCCCTAAAATGTATGCCCTACATTTTTTCTGTTGTGTGTGCTTTTATAGAAGTGGTACAATTTTATTAATGTATGGTATTATACCGCAGAATCTTACCGGAAGTAAAGTATAAAGGAGGATATGATGAAAATTAAAGTTGACGTGAAGGGTCGTATGGGGGATTTTGCCCCAAGGTATGCAACGTATTCGGAAGAAGTGTTGTTTGCGGATTTATGGAATAATGAAGAGCTTTCTTCAAGGGACAGAAGCCTGGTTACCATTACAGCAATTATTTCCGCAGGGAATTTCAATCAATTGCCGTTCCACTTGGAATTTGGTCTTAAAAACGGTCTGAGCGAAAAAGAGATTGTCGAGGCCATTACACATACTTGTTTCTACNNAAATGGAAACATACAAATATCAAAAGGCAGACGCCTTTACATCAGAACAATCCACAGGAAATCCTGCCGCTTGCATTTTTTTAAGTGAAAAACAAACCTTATCCGAAGCAGCCATGCAGGAAATCGCTCGTCAACACAAGGGATTTGTCTCAGAAGTCATTTATTGCAGCAGCCATGATGGGATTTTTTTAACTTACTATTCTTCAGAATGCGAAGTGAGCTTCTGCGGACACGGCACAATCGCATGTATGTATAACTTGGTTAAAAACACGGAAACGCTTCTTGCATGCAGTGAAATACCGATACATACCAATAAAAAAGGAGTTTTAACAGTCTATAACCGAATCGAAGAGCAAGATGCTGTTTTCATTTCGGCTCCAAAGCCAAATTACATCTCCACATCGCTGAAACCGAACGATTTGATTGGACCGTTGAGCTTAGAGAGAGGAGATATAAGCAATGAACTGCCCGTTGACTTTATTGATGCCGGATTGCGTACTTTACTTGTGCCGCTACGCTCTACCGCGAAATTGATCGAAATTTTTCCGAACGAAGCCGACTTAAAGCAGTTTTGTTTGCAGAACGGCATCGATATTATCGTGGTCTTTTCTATGAATGCAGTCGATAAAAACCATATTGCACACACCAGAGTTTTTGCACCGAAATTCGGATATTTGGAAGATCCCGCAACCGGCTCCGGCAACAGCGCATTCGGCTACTATATGCTGAAGCACAAATTATGGAACGGTTCCTTATGCTCTGTCGAGCAAGGAGGAAATGATAGGGTATTCAATGTCGTCAAACTTCATTTTCAAAACGACAACATGCTTTTCGGCGGGAGAGCCACAACCCGCATAGACGGCTTTTACTATTACTAATAGAAATCCGCCATTTAATTGTAGATGCCTAAACTGCAGTGCGGTTTAGGCATCTTTTAAATCGACATGTACTCGATATCGGATTTTAGTATTTTCAACCAGTAACAACTTTATATTTATGTCTGAGTGCCTTAGACAAAGATATATTTTTGTATGGAATTATACCATCATTTTGTAATCTTCCTAAGACAATTCCCGGATCTCTGTTAATTGATTTTGCAAATTTTCTAATTGCATCTTCCGAATAATCCCTTCCTTCTGAGAAGTCTGTATACTCATTTGGTGGAATCAGCATATTCTGTGCATATAAATCAGCGTTATCTTCCTTTCCTTCTTTCTCATTTTTGAAAAAGTCAACCCATAATCTCCATGCATGATATGACCTATTTCATGAAATAAAGTAAACCAAAATGTATCAGAGTAAGCTCTTCTATCATTAACCATAACGCTTTTTTAAATTAAAAACCCGGTCATATCAGTGCGATTCGGTACTCTTGCTATAATTCCATTCAATCGCAGCTTGCAACACTTTCCATTTATTTTTTATACACCCATTCTCTTTAATTTCAATTAGTCTAGAAAAATAAACGTAATAATGTATTATGGGCAATAATATATTATTTGTTTTTCTAATTTAAGATTTTAATTAAAAATAAATTTCCCCACCAAAGCAATTCAATGACGGGGAATATCATATAGTCGGTTTTTTGTTAAAATGGGTAAAATGTGGGTAATTTTAATTATTTATTGTCAGCAGATTCTTTAAAACACTGGAATTTACTGATCAATCGGCTTCATTGTCGGGAACAGGATAATATCTCTGATCGACGGTGCGTTTGTAATCAACATGATGATTCTGTCGATGCCGATGCCGAGTCCGCCGGTCGGTGGCATGCCCACTTCGAGGGCATTGACGAAATCTTCATCCATCGGATGTGCTTCGTCATCCGCCCCGGTGTCGAGTTGTTCCTGCTGTACGCGGAAACGCTCGTACTGATCGATCGGATCGTTCAGCTCGGAGAACGCGTTGGCGATTTCCCAGCCGTTGATGTAAGCCTCAAATCTTCTCGTAATTCTCGGATCGCGTGGGTCGCGCTTGGAAAGCGGAGAGATTTCTACGGGGTGACCGGTAACAAAAATCGGTCCGTCTAAGTATCCCGGAGCATCCTCGCAGTATGTTTCAAACATCTCGGCGATAATTTTGCCGCGTGATAAGCCTTTGACTTCATCCTTATCCATGCCGTAAGCGATGGCGGCAGCCTGTGCTTCTTCGTCTGTGTCGATCTTGGAGAAGTCGACGCCTGTTATCTCAGCGATCGCCTCGGTCATGTCAACCTTTCTCCACGGCGGTGTGAGATCGAACGTCTTGCCTTGATATTCAATGATCATCGAGCCGTTTGCCTTAAGTGCAGCCTGTGATACAACCTGCTCAGTAACGTCCATTACGCTCTCCATGTTGCCGTAAGCCATGTAGCATTCCATTCCCGTGTATTCGGGATTGTGGTTTCTGTCCATGCCCTCGTTACGGAACATCTTGCCCATCTCGTAAACGCGATCAAGTCCGCCGACGATCAACCTTTTGAGGTAGAGCTCGTTGGAGATACGCAGCTTCATGTCGAGATCGAGAGTGTTGTGGTGTGTATTGAAAGGTCTTGCGTTCGCACCTCCGGCGATAGTTGTCAGGATAGGTGTGTCGACTTCGAGGAACCCGTATTGCTCCTCAAGTACGCGCTTAACTTCGTGAATGATTTCGGAACGCTTTCTGAACGTCGCAGCAACATCGGGATTGACGATCAGATCGACGTATCTCTGGCGATAGCGCTGATCCTGGTCCTTAAGTCCGTGGAATTTGTTCGGCAATACCTGCAGTGATTTCGAGAGCAACACGAGCTCGCTCACTTTGACGGAGATCTCGCCGTGGCGTGTCTTGAATATCTCACCCTTGATGCCGATAATATCGCCTATATCATACATGAGGAAGATCTTGTATTCCTCCGGTGTGATTACATCCTGTCTGATGTAACACTGTATGCGTCCCTGTTTGTCCTGAATATCGATAAAAGAAGCCTTGCCCATATGTCTGTTGGCCATGATTCTGCCGGCCATCGACACCTGCTTGCCTTCCATCTCTTCAAAATTTTCCTTGATGTCCTTACTGTAAGCATCTACATCCCACTTCTCGTTTAGAAAAGGATCTCTGCCCATTTCGCGGAGTGTCTTAAGCTTATCTCTTCTTATTCGTCTTTGCTCGGTAAGCTGCTCCTCGGTCATTTGTTCTTCCGTTTCGGGAACAATATCCGCAATCTTTTCTTCAGCCATTTGTATACCTCTTTACTCGCTTTCGTTTTATCCGATGGATATGATTCTGTAATGCACGGTGCTGTTGTCCGGAACGACAACTTCCACCGTCTGTCCGACCTGCTTGCCGAGCAGCGCCGCGCCGACGGACGATTCGTTGGAAATACGACCTTCAAACGGATCGGCTTCCGTAGAACCTACGATAGTCAGCTCCATTTCTTCTTGTTCTTCGATGCACTCAACTTTGACTTTTACGCCAACAGAGACCACATCGCTCGGCCCTTCGATTTCATCTATGATTTTTGCTTTGCGCATCATGTTTTCCAGCTTGTTGATGCGCTCCTCAAGGTCTGCCTGTTCATTTTTCGCGGCATCATATTCCGCATTCTCGGAGATATCCCCATAAGAGAGTGCCTCTTTGATGCGTTCTGCGACTTCTCTCCTCTTGACCGCTACCAGGTCTTCGTGTTCTGCAACAATTTTGTCGTAACCTTCTTTGGTAAGTAAAATTTCTTGAGACATATTTATCTCCTTTCAGGTGTCAATCATCAAAACATTATACCCGACAATGCGAGTATTGTCAATGTTTTGGCTATAGGCGATTTATATATACCTTCGCAACCGACTCCTTGGAGAACAGGTGCAGCATGGCTGTATACCAGAGGTCGAATTCGATTATGTCCCCGACCTTGTAATCGCGCTTAGCCTTCGTTATATCCATAATAGTATGATCGGAAGAGGCCGATATGATCTCAATATCAGGATCCCGCGGAATGATGGCCGGCGTATCGCCGTAAAGCAGTGCACCGTAGTCAGCCTGCCCGATGGCCAAAAGTGCTCGCTTCATCATACCTTTATCCTCGAACACCGGTCTGTTGCCAAAGGAATCAAGAACGGAATCCCCTTGCGGGCGCGATGGTTTCTCTTTAAGTTCGATGATCTGCGCCTTTAATGTAAGGGCGTCCGTGTTCAGGAACGGCATATCATATCCGCGCAGCACCTGTTGGTCTCTGCCGAGCAGCATCAATTCACCGATGCGCAGATGGTTTATGCGAGCCGGCATCGTCCCGTCCAGCACGCGCGGTACAGATGACGTCGCTCCTCCCGATATATATGTCAGTTCTCTGCCGATGATTTCTTCGACAGCCTTCGCGGTCTCCACAAGTTCGGAAAGCTTGGACGGTGTCGGATCAAGTGCCCCATAGCAGCCGAGATTGGTCCCAATGCCGACCAAGCGCAATCCGGGCATATCGTTTTCTATCGTCTGCGCTGCGCATGTCAGCTCATCCAATTGAAAAATACCCTCTCTCAGGTCACCTATATCCTTCATGAGGATAATATCATGTACTTTATGTTGCTCTAAGGCCGCGGTGTTCATCTCTGCTATTACCTGCATTTCACTCTGCAGACTGATGTCCGCAAAGCGAACGACTTCCTCCACTTCACACGTCATCGGCGTGCGAACCATAAGCAGAGGTGTTGTAACGCCGGCCTGTTTGAGCTTAGCGAGCTGCTCGACGCGCGAGCTGGCTATATGGGCGAGTCCTGCGGCGTCATATATCCGTGTAATCTCGAGATCGGCCCATACTCCCTTAACAACGCCTGCGATAACAATACCGCAGGCGTCCGTTCTCTTTTTTGTTTCTTTTATATTTTCAGCCAACTTGGAAAGATTGACTTCCACTTGAGGATACATGCCCATTACTTCTTATTCTCCTCCACAAATCTCTTGATTTTCTGAGAAGTATTTTTCTCGAAGTCCTCTTTGCGCAAGACAATATCCTTAATCTTCTTGAAAAACGGCAACGAACTGTTGAGATCGTTGACTTCCTTCCAAAGCTCAGCCTCTATGGCCGCATCTGTCGGATTTTCTCCGAGCAAATCGACCGCCGCCTCTTCATCTATTCTGATTGTGGCCACGAGGGAGAAGTCCTGCTTGTTTGAACTTTCTCTGCCCCATACCATAGATTCTTTAACCAGCGGAATGGTTGACAGATAGTATTCGATCTCCTCAGGATAAATATTCTTTCCATTTTTGGCTATGATGACGTTCTTCCGTCTGCCTGTCATATGGATATATCCGTCTTTGTCGATATATCCCAAATCTCCCGTGTAGAACCAGCCATCCTTTATGACTTCGGCAGTCAAATCCGGTCTTTCGTAGTATCCCATCATCACGTTCGGGCCTTTCAGGCAAATCTCTCCTATACCTTCCTCGTCAGGATTGTCTATGCGCGCTGCAAAGCCCGGAAACGGCTTACCTAATGAATCGCTCTTAGCCGCGGTATCCGGGTTCAGTGCACCCATCGGTGCGCACTCTGTCAGGCCGTAGCCCTGCAAAGCTTGGATCCCGAAAGCGGTGATACCGTCGAGGATTTCGGGATTAATGGCCGCTCCGCCGCATATAATCATTCGCATTTTGCCACCGAACAGATTTCTGATATCCTTGAAGAAGATACCTCCGAGATCGATCCCGATCTTCTTTGTCATATTATTGATCTTCATGGCCTTCCGCAAAGTCCCGTCTTTGCCGGATTTTTTGGCATTGCTCCAAATCTTTTTATACAGGTTCTCAAACAAAGCAGGAACGCCCAAGAAGAATGTCGGTTGCGCCTCCGAAAGATTTTTAACGATATATTTCAGTCCTTCACAGTAGGCTATTGACGCACCCTTGTAAATCGGCATCAGGAAACCGCACGTGCACTCGTAAGCGTGGTGAATCGGAAGGAAAGAAAAGAATTTGTCGGTCGGCTTGACCCAAAGAACTGTCGGCGCACACATCAGGTCGGCCACCAGATTTCTGTGAGAAAGCATTACTCCCTTCGAAGTGCCTGTGGTTCCTGAGGTAAACAGCAGTGCGCACATCTCCTCGGCTATAATCTGCGCATCTAAAAATGTGCGATTGCCTTTTTTGAGAAGATTCTTGCCGCCCTCGAGGATTTCATCCCACGACATCACGCCATCCTCACTTTTCTCCCCCTGCATGTTGATAATACATTTAAGAGGAGACTCTTCGTCCTTAAGCATCTTAGAGAATGTATCGACATACTTTTGGTCGCAAATTACGCAACTGGCATCTGCAACTTTGATGAATTTTTCAAGTTCAACTGCAGAAAGTGCCTTGTCGAGCGGTACGACGACGCCTACACCGCAGATTGTGGCCAGATATGACACAGCCCATCTGTAATTGTTTTCTCCGATTACGGAGATCCTTTTTCCCTGAAAGCCGGCTTCTGCCAAAGCAGTCCCAAAGCCGTTCATATCTTCCAGAAGTTGCTTGTATTTGATTTCTCGGTACGGACCGCCTTTTTTATCTTTGACGAAGAAAGCCGCATTATCTGCAAATTCCGCGCAAGAGGTCTCGATCATATGTTTGATATCCATGATCGGTCTCGAATCTTTGTACTTCACAGCGGGATCCTTGCTCGCCTCGATTTCCGCAAGCAAGTCCATCGCAAACTTCATATCTCCGGCTTTTATTTCCTTATACTGTAATTCTGTAAGCATTTCTTTTTATTCCTTCCTTACTCTCATTACCTTTATTGCCAATGCACAATGTGCTCTGTGCATTGCTTATGTCTGATGGCGCTTTATCTTACGCGTTGTGGTTTTTTCAAATTCAGTTTCACGTACCGCAACACGCATCACACGCTTGTAACTCGGCATTTTATCGTTAATATCTTTGATGATATGATTCATCAAGCGCTCAATTTCTTGCTGAGAGAAGCGCCCCAGATCTTCTTCTATGGCGGCATATTCCGGAAATACCTCTGCCTTGACGACAGCTCCCTTGGCTTTTTCGTCGTGCTCTCCATAGACAAGTGCTTCTGCAATATATTCGTTCTTCATGAGGTAATATTCCACTTCCTCGGGGAATATGTTTTTACCGTTTTGTGTAACTATGACATTTTTCTTACGTCCGGATACATAGAGGAACCCGTCGTCATCCATATATCCGTAATCTCCGGTATATAACCAGCCGTCACGAATCGCCTCCGCCGTAGCCTCATCGTTGTTGTAATATCCGAGCATCACCGATGGACCTCTGGCTATAATCTCGCCGACACCGTCGCAGTCCTTATCGATAATGCGCACTTCTGTCTCCGGCATCACGAAACCGGCTGCGGAAGCTTTGCTGTATCTGTCCATGTTGACCGCGATAATCGGAGAGTGCTCCGTCATTCCGTACCCTTGAATCATCGGAAAGCCCATCGCCTCGAAATCCCGTATGACTTTGGGATCGATAGGAGCACCGCCCGCGATAAACAGGCGGATATGATTGCCTGTAAGCTCATGGATTTCGCTGAAAAGCTTACGTACCAGTGCTTGATTGTTATAGAGCCGCAGCTTACGAGACATGTTGATAGCCTTGTTCATGCTTTCGAGCTTGCCCTTCTGAATGGCGTTCTTAACAATCTTCTTGTGCATATTTTCAAAGATCAACGGCACAGCCAACATGATGGTGACCTTCGCTTCGGCCATGTTCTTGAGGATGTGTTTCAATCCCTCACAGATTGCCACAGGCATTCCTTGGTAAAATGATGTAAGGATGTGGCAAGTCATCTCATAGGTGTGATGCAGCGGCAAAACCGAGAGTCCGACGTCATCTTTTGTAACGTGTACGAGTTTGGACATGTTGCGTACGTTGGAGACTATATTTTTGTGTGAGAGCATAACGCCCTTTGCCAAGCCCGTAGTACCGGAGGTGAACAAGAGCGCACAGCAATCGTCAGGTGCGATTTCAACGTTGACAAAGGCTTGGTTGCCTTCCGAAAGCGCCATTCTGCCCGCCTCAATCATAGAAGGGATGTCGTTGCCTTCCTCTTCGTGGCCTTCGCGCATGCAAATCATACGCAGAGAAATCTTGTCTTCAGCAGCCAATGTTTTGAGCGTTTCTTCCACACGAGTAGAGTACACTATTGCCTCGGCTCCGGAACGATTAAGCAGGTTTGCAATCTCATCCGGCGGCAATTCCCGATCGATCGGCACGATGATGCCTCCGCCGCAGACCACAGACAGGTAAGTCAACACCCACGTGTAGCTGTTCTCACCTATTACAGCGACTTTCTTCCCCAAAAGCCCCTTCTCGGCGAGGCTCGTACCGAAGAAAAGAATGTCTTCTCGTACTTTCTTAAATTTAATAGGGATGTACTTCCCTCCCGGTCTTTCCTTAACTAAATAAGCGGTTCGGTCGGAAAACAGTTCGCACGATGAATTGACCAAATCACGTATATCCTTTACGTCGCGCACATCGTACAGGAAGCGCTTGAATATTCTACTGTTCATCGTCGTCCTCGATTAAATGTCTTTCTATAATTTCGGCCGCAACCCGCATGCAATCCGGGCAACTTGCAAGCACAACTCCCGTATCCATACCCTTTATCTCTCTGCAATTTATGGATTTGTTCTCCGCAATAAAATCGTCGATCATCGGGCGCAGCACATTATAGGTATCCTGTTTGCTTGAGGGATGTTCGAGGTTACCGTCGCTTTTTGCAAGTCCTGCTATATATGCCATGGCAGAGACCGCCCCGCATGTGGATCGAATGGCCATACCGCCGCCAAAAGCTTCCATTCCCTTAAAGGCCGAGAGCTCATCGACACCGAACATCGGAGCGTATGTGCAGGCAACTGCCTGTGCACAGTTGTATTTTCGCATAAGGTTCTCTTTTACTCTGCTTATTCTTTCATCCCGTTTATTCATATGTTATCTCCGTTCATTGTTTGTTTTCCGTTAAAGTTCAGTATATCATACTATTCCCATTATTTCAAATCCCCTATCATCGCCGTCATACAACGGAATGAAATTTTTCCGAATAAATACTTTCCAAAAATCATTCAGTCTTTTCCGGCCGCTGCACGCATATATTGTGATAGAAAAGCCGGCGCTTGTTGCCGCCGGCTTAACGATATTTGATAGGTGGTGAATATTTCCTATGAAGGATTATATCGAAGAAAGAGTGCTGGAACTTGCGAATTACATAATCGAAACGAATTCGACGGTGCGTGCTGCCGCAAAGAAATTCCGCGTGAGCAAGTCGACGGTACACAAAGATATCACCGAGCGGCTCACAGAAATCAACTCATCCCTTGCAGCCGAGGTAAAAGAAGTACTCAGCAATAACAAGGCCGAGCGTCACATACGCGGCGGGCAGGCAACCAAGATGAAGTACAAAAATCTCAATCGCGTCGATTAGAGTGACATCTTGTGGATCGAACGCTTTTCTTCGTATGCATTCACCAGCTCTGCCTGTTTGTCCGTATCACCGATTAGGATTCCTCCGCAGAAACGGCCGTTCAGGAAGTACAGCTTTTTATAAATCAAACCCTCTTCGTCTGCGTATTGCATAGTCTTGTATTTTTTGTTCGGGTCTTTGCCATTGTCGCCGATGGAGAACAATTCTGTGTTCATACCATTGAATGTGACAGCCGGAGTGACCGCCTTGTATTCCAAATTGTCGCCTGCCGCATTGGCACCGGCGACTTTTCCCATTTCCAGAGCTTGCGGCCAAATCGCAAAGTTCATACCTTCGTATTCCGCGCAGTCACCGCAGGCGTAGATGTCCTTTATACCCGTCTCAGCCTTGCCGTTGATGCGAATGGAACGACCAACCTCCGCTCCGCAGAGCTCACCGAGCAATGTGTTCGGCTTGACGCCCGTGGAAATGACGACCAGCCCTGCGGGCAGCTCCGTTCCGTCCTGCAGGCGAACGCTCTCTACTGCCGCATCACCCGAAATTTCTTCAACAATCGCACTCGTGATGAATTTAATACCCGCATTGTCGATAATCTGCTTCATGATCATCGCGCCTCTTGTGTCAAGCTGTTTGCCCATAATAATTTTGTCTGTCTCCAAAACGGTCACATCCAATCCGCCCTTGCGCAGCTCCCACGCCGTCTCGAGACCGAGCACACCTCCGCCGATTATCACGGCTTCTTTAATGCCACTCTCACAATAATCGCGAAGCTTATTAACGTCGCTCAGATTACGAACAGTAAAAACTCCCTCTTTTTCTTTTCCTTTGAACGGTGGCACAAAGCACTCCGCACCGGTCGCAAGAATAAGCTTGTCATAGCTCTTGACATCACCGTTCTGCAGCGTTATCGTCTTCTCTTCGGCATTGATGCCTACGACCTCCGTCGCGAGCGTCAGCTTGACATTATTGGCTGCATACCAATCGAAAGGCTTGATGAACAGGGTCTGCATCTCGAAGTTCGAAAGTATTCCCTTTGTCAACATCGGCCTGTTATAGCTGATTACGTTTTCCCGTGATATTATCTCAATTGAACACGTCCTGTTGCGCGCCCTGATTGCCTGACAGGCGGACATGCCCGCGCCGCCGTTGCCTATAATGATGATTTTTTCCATCGTATCGGCCGAGAAGTTAATTGTCTCCATCTCGACCTCGATGAACTTATCCGGCCCTACACCGCAAACAGGGCAGGCATCGGGCGGATTTTCCCCGACAACGATTTCTCCGCAAGTAAGGCATTTCCATCTCTTTAAGCCGCCCTTTTGGCCCGGCTTGACAATCTTGCCCGAGAGTACAGATAAGCCAAACCCGTAACCGAATTCAAAAGCATCTCTCAGTTGGATATGGCTCGGTTTAAATTTGACGCGGAAGCCTTCTTCATCGTATATTTTCATCTTCAGTTGTTTGAGTCTTTCGGTAATATGACCTACGCCTTCACCCGACCAGCCGTATGAGCCAAAGGCCGACGCCAGCTTGTCACCGTGCACGCCTGCAAACATCGAGGTAGTGATATCCCAGATAGGTTTGAGTGCCTCTCCGACGATGGTAGGTGTGCCAAAAAGAATGCCGTCCGCAAAACCTATGTCTTCCATTACGACCGCCATCTTCTCGGCATCCGCACCAACTATATCATGCAGATGTACGTCTATATCACCCGCCGCGCGAATGCCGTCGGCGATGCTCTCTGCGAGCGCTGTCGTATATCCGTAAGCCGATACGTACGGAATCACAACAGTCTTCTTTTTATTCGGGTTGACGACAGTAGACCACTCTTCATACAAATCGACGATCTTTCGCGGTTCGTGCGTCAGCACCGGTCCGTGGCCCGGGCAAATGATTTCAATGTCGAGTGCTCTGATTTTATCAATCGCTTTTAGAACGAACGGTTTGAACGGTCCCATGATACAATCGTAGTAATATCTGAGCGCCTCCATGTAGTTATCGTAATTCTCAATTTTATCGTTTGTAATGCCCTCGCTCGAATAGTGCGAACCGAAGGAATCGCATGTTACAAGAGTCTTCTCCTCTACTATATATGTATAAATTGTGTCAGGCCAATGCAAGTTCGGAACTGAGAAAAATCTCAATGTCTTGTTTCCGATACGCATGATATCGCCGTCCTTGACCGGCACAGAGAGGAAGTCCTTGTTGCAAATTTCTTTCAGAAAATTAATCGCAGTCTGTGAAGCCACGATCTTCATTCCCGGGTTAATTTCGAGAAGCTTTTCAATTGAACCCGAGTGATCCGGCTCAGTATGATCGACGACGAGATAGTCGATTTTCTCGATCTCGGTCACTTCACGCACTTTCTCCAGATACTCATCATAACATTTCAATTTTGACGATTCGAACAGCACAATCTTGTCGCCACATTTGAGCACATATGAATTATATGTAGTACCGAACTTCGTGTACATAATAATATCAAAAATCCTTAAATCCGGGTCCAAGTTGCCTACCCAAAACAAATCACAGGTTATATGCTTCGATTTCATTTTATCCTCCTCCATCTCTTGCCTTTTTTCCATTATTGTCAATCCCCCAACGGATAACAAAACAATACCATTTTATGAAACAATAGTCCAGCACCGGCCATGCAAAATTGCCGGACAATCTCTTGACGATTTGCATGCCGGCTGTTTCCAAATCACTCCTGCAAGTTTGCAAGAGTGCATAATTGTGGTATAATTATGTTGATATTTACCCCATAACATGCAATAAAAACAAGAACTTCATGCACACAACACAATTGCGAGTTAAAATCATAGCAAGCATGTATAATAATAGAATCGAAAGGATGTCTGCAGTATGGCAAAATTACTTATCGTAGACGACGAACAAAAAATAAGAGAGGTTATTCGGGAATATTCCGAATGGAACGGCCATGAGGTCGATGAGGCCGCGGACGGTATGAGCGCGGTCGGCCTCGTTAAGCTCAATCACTACGATCTCGTTATCATCGATATTATGATGCCGAAACTCGACGGATTCTCGGCTTGCAAGGAAATCAAGAAGATCGACGATATCCCTATTATCGTTATATCCGCCAGAGGCGAAGAATACGATAAACTCTTTGGTTTTGAGCTCGGCATCGACGACTACGTTGTCAAGCCTTTCAGCCCGAAGGAACTGATGGCTCGTGTCAATGCGGTGCTGGCCAGAAAAGCACAGAGCCGGACTCCGTCGTCTGAAATTCGTTTTGAGGGCCTCGTCATAAATATTCCCGCACGTACGGTCACCGTCGACGGAGAAAAGGTCGAGCTGACTCCGAAAGAATACGATCTGCTTTTCTATTTGGTGGAAAACAGGAATTTGGCTCTTTCCAGAGACAAGCTGCTCTCCGACATCTGGGGCTACGACTTTTTCGGTGACGACAGGACGATAGACACACACATTAAGAACCTGCGCAACAATTTGGGCGTATACAGAAAATTCATCATTACACTCCGAGGGGTAGGGTACAAATTTGAAGTTTAACGAAGGCAACGAGGGAAACAATTACCAAGGTACAATGCGTATGCACAAATGGATCAACACGAGCAGCCTCAGCTTTAAGCTTTGGCTGTACTTTACGCTTTTTGCTATCCTGGTGACCGGCATATTGTGGTTCCTTGAAGTCGTCTTTCTCAAAAACTACTATCAATACATGAAGATTGTCGAAGTCAACCGAGTCGCGGTCGACATCAACCAAATGTATGGGCGTGACAACTTCCTCCAAAACGTCGATAAAATCTCTGACGGCACAGATATGCATATACGCATCGAAACCATGGGAATCCCTATCTTCGACCCTTCTTTGTCTGACAGCCGCACGCCGGTCTACACATACGCGCGCGAGCTGGAAATTCTCAAGAACGAGCTGGCGAAATCCGAAGACGGCACGGTCTCGCTGATTATGCCTGAAAAGTCGAGCGAATACAACCTCCTTGCCTACGCCGAGATTCTCGGATCTCCCGATACGGGCACGGTGCTGTATCTGTTCTCGCCGTTGTATCCGGTCGCCTCAACCATCAACATTCTCAGGCAGCAGCTTACCTACGTCACCATTATTGCCATCATTCTCGCGGCGGTGCTGAGCGCATATTTTTCAAGCAGAATCACCAAGCCGATAAGCAATATTAATAGGACGGCCAAACAGCTCGCCAAAGGTAACTACGGTATCACCTTCAAAGGTGACCACTATTCCGAGATCATCGAACTGGCTGATACGCTGACCTATACATCGATTGAACTCGAGAAGGCCAGCACCCTGCAGAAGGATTTGATTGCCAACGTTTCACACGATCTGCGCACGCCGCTTACGATGGTCAAATCGTATGCGGAGATGATTCGTGACTTATCGGGCGATAACCCCGAAAAGCGTTCGCGCCACCTGCAGGTCATTATCGACGAAGCCGACAGACTTAACCTGCTCGTATCCGATATGCTCACCCTGTCTCGTGTTCAGTCAGGCGTAATCACACTTGAGCGCGCGCCGTTTGACATCAGAGAAGCTACGGAAGCCATCATCAAAACGTACGATGTTCTCGTCGAGCAGGAGGGCTACACTATCCTCTTCGACTGTCCCGATAAATTTACAGTCAACGGCGATGAGGTGAAAATAAAGCAGGTCATCTCCAACCTACTCAACAATGCTATCAAATATTGCGGCTCCGACAGGACCGTCTACATTTCTATCAAAAAAACACACGGCAAGATACGCTTCGAGGTCACTGACCACGGTATGGGTATCCCGCCGGAGGATTTAAAATATATTTGGAACCGTTACTACAAAGCGAGCACCAACCATGTCCGTACAACCACGGGCACAGGACTTGGACTCTCTATCGTCAAAAACCTGCTCTCACTGCACAAGGCCGATTTCGGTGTCGAGAGTGAAATAGGGAAGGGAAGTACATTCTGGTTCACCCTACCTATAGAGAAAAATAAAGTGAAATAGCATCGCGCAGGTTCTTTGCACCCTGTGCCTTGATGCCGGTCGGTATCTCTCCTTTGGCTTCCAGCCTGCTGAGATTGCCGGCCGGCATAATCATTTTTTTGAACCCCATGCGCGCCGCTTCACGGATGATTTTGTCGCAGTTCTGCACAGTACGCAGTTCTCCGGTCAGTCCGATTTCTCCGATTGCCAATGTGCCGCTGTCGCCTGCGAGTCCTTTATGGCTTGAATACACGGCCAATGCCACCGCCAAATCTGTCGATGTTCCCTCCGGTCTGAGCCCTCCAACAATGTTGACGTACACATCTTGGTTGATCAGCGACACTCCTGCCTTGCGCTCGAGCACTGCAAGTATCATGTTAAGACGCGCGGAGTCTGCACCGATTGTGCTGCGCCGCGCAAAACCGATGTTAGTAGGCGCTGTCAGCGCTTGGATTTCCAACAATAGCGGTCGTGTGCCTTCGTAAACCGCCGTCGTCACCGATCCGTCGGTGTTGCCCGTAATCCCTTCGAGAAAGCTCTTGGAGAGATTTTCAATCTCGACCAAACCCTCTTCTGCCATTTCAAAAGCGCCGATCTCGCTCGTCGTGCCGAAACGATTCTTCAAAGAGCGCAAAATGCGCATCTCATGACTCCGTTCTCCGGTAAAGCTGAGCACACAGTCTACGAGATGCTCGACAATCTTCGGTCCCGCCAGCTCACCGCTTTTTGTGACATGAGCCACGATAAAGATCGGGATGCCGGCGACCTTGCCCAGGCGCATCAGCAGATTACCGCAGGCCCGTACCTGCGAAACACTGCCGGGAGCGGCCTCGAGGCTCTCAGTGTACATCGTTTGAATCGAGTCTATGATCACAAATGACGGCTTAAATTCCTCGCAGGCCGCTTCAATGTTCTCCATATTAGTCTCTGCAAAAATGCAAAGTTCTTCGATATCCCCCTTGCAGACGCGGTCGGCACGCAGTTTGATTTGCTCCTCGGATTCTTCGCCCGAGACATAGAGCACTCTGCCGTTGCTCGCCGCTATGTTTGCAGCCGTCTGCAATATCAGCGTCGATTTGCCGATACCCGGCTCGCCCGAAATCAGTGTCAACGAACCCTTGACCAGCCCGCCTCCCAGCACCCGGTTCAGCTCTCCTATGCCGGTGTCGATTCGTGTAAAGGAGGACGACACTACGTCCTTAAGCTTCGTCACCTTTGCGTTGCAACTTCGGTCGCCCGTCGCGCCACGGCCGCGCTTGTCGGCGGCGTCAGTCGCCTGCAGCTTTTGCTCGAACATCGTGTTCCATGCTCCGCAAATGCACTGTCCCATCCACTTGTCGCTCTCGTAGCCACACTCGTTGCAAACAAACACTGTTCTAGCTTTTTTCGCCATCTTTTCTTTCCTCTTTTTCCCCGTGGAATTGGTAATAGCAGACCTCTAACCTTCCGTTGTACAGTTTTCTTCTGCGGTCAGCTTCGCGCCCGAAGACCTTTTCTTCGACCTCCTTGTCTGTGGTGACCATGAAGAGCGACCAAGTCGGATTCTTTTTGAAGAATTCGGCAAAGCCGCTGTACAGAGCCGCGATTCCCTCGCGGTCGCCGATGCGCTCGCCGTACGGCGGGTTGGTGATGACGATCCCGCCGGACTGCTCTGCACGCAGAGCGCGGGCGTCGGCGATGCGGAAGTCGATACAGTCGTCGACGCCCGCTTCGAGCGCATTCTCCCTTGCGGCCATAATTGCATTCTTGTTGATATCAGACCCCAAGATATGGATATCCGCGTCATAGTCGATGGCTTCGAAAGCGGCCTTTCGCTCCTCTTTCCAAATCGATGCGGGTATGGACTCCCACTCCTCACATACAAAACTGCGGTTCAGCCCGGGAGCAATATTGCGTCCTATCATCGCCGCCTCAATAGGAATGGTGCCCGAGCCGCAACACGGATCTGCCAGAAGGCGGCCCGGCTTCCAAAACGACAGCTGAACCATGGCGGCAGCCAACGTCTCTTTAATCGGCGCCTGCACATCCTGCACTCGATAACCTCTCTTATGCAGTCCCGGTCCGGTAGTGTCGATGGTCACCGTAACTCTGTCCTTGAGCAAAGTAAGTTTGATTGTATAGAGCGCACCCGTTTCCGGGAATTCTTCTATACCGTATACCTCTGACAGACGCGCCACAATCGCCTTTTTTGCGATGCTCTGGCAAGCCGGTACGCTGTGCAGTTTTGACTTCACCGAAGTTCCTGTAACGATAAATTTCGCATCGGGCATGAGCCATGTCTCCCACGGTAACGCCTTCGTCTGCTGAAATAGCTCTTCGAACGTCTCCGCGTTGAATTCTCCCATCTTGAGCAGCACTCGATCCGCACAGCGCAACCACAGATTGGTGCGTACTACAGTGCGCTCATCACCCATGAATGTTATTTTCGCGTCCTCAGATTTCAGGATTTTGCAATTCAGGGCTTCCAGTTCTCTCTTCACGACAGCTTCAAGGCCGAAGGTCGCGGTTGCAATCAGTTCCAGTTTCATATCTTTTCCTTTTTGTGGTTTTAAAAAGCTCCCCGCCGAAAACAGGGAGCTTTGTCTTTTATATCAATCTCCGATAAGCGGGGATCAATGCGATACTGTTTTCCTCGCGGCAACGCCGCAACGGTCAAATTCATTTTGACCATATTAAATTGGTAAACAGTATTACATATACGGTTTCCTTTTGTTCATGGAATTGTTTTCAATGGCATCGAGCTGTTCGAGCGCACTGCCCGTTCCGATCGCCACGCAGGACTGCGGATCATTCGCTATCAAGACCTTAATCCCTGTGCGCTGCTCGATTCTCTTGTCGATTCCGTGCAAAAGCGAACCGCCGCCGGTCAACATGATGCCCGATTCGCTTATGTCCGCTGCCAGTTCCGGCGGCGTCCTTTCCAGCACACTGTGTACTGCCTCACAAATGGTGTGAAGCGTTTCGTCGAGGGCTTCGAGCATGTCTTTGGAAGAAATTTCTATCGACTTCGGCAAACCTGTAACCAAGTCCCGGCCTCTGCATTCTCTGGTGGTAACTTCTTCGCTCGGAAAGGCTGTGCCCACATTTATCTTCAGATCCTCCGCCGTACGCTCACCGATGTAAAGCTTGTATTCTTTGCGCATATAGCGAATGATGGCCTCATCAAACTTGTCGCCCGCCAGCTTAACTGATGT
The DNA here is from genome assembly GCA_002329565.1 of Firmicutes bacterium UBA1440. Classification (GTDB taxonomy): domain Bacteria; phylum Bacillota; class Clostridia; order Peptostreptococcales; family Anaerovoracaceae; genus UBA1440. The sequence goes on along the minus strand of DCTM01000052.1, from coordinate 96,390 downwards.
GCTGGCAACTATGCCGCCAAGCGAAATCACGGCGATATCCGTCGTACCGCCGCCGATATCGATGACCATAATGCCATCCGGTCTGGAAATGTCAAGACCTGCACCGATGGCAGCCGCAACGGGTTCTTCCATCAAATATACGGACTTCCCTCCCGCTTGTACGGCAGCTTCCTTAACGGCTCTCTTCTCTACCTCTGTTACACCCGACGGTACACATACCATTATTCTCGGTTTAAAAAATCTGCTGGTGCCGCAGGCTTTTCTGATAAAATATTTGAGCATTCGCTCGGTTATCTCATAATCGGATATTACGCCGTCCTTAAGCGGCCTTACCGCCACGATATTGGCAGGTGTTCTGCCGAGCATCAGTCTGGCTTCTTCCCCCACGGCCAAAATATTGTTCGTGTCCTTGTTGATCGCCACTACTGACGGCTCATTCAGAACAACGCCCTTTCCTTTAATATACACCAGTACATTGGCCGTCCCTAAATCGATACCGACCTCATCTGTAAAACCCATATCCACGTTCTCCTTTTTATATTTTAGTCACAGAATGTTTTCATTGCTGCGAGGGTCTCCTCAAACAGTTTGTCCAACTCCCAACCGAGCATCTCGGCGCCTTTCGCAATGACGTCACGAGAGCATCCGGCCGCAAAGCGCTTGTCCTTAAATTTCTTTTTAAGTGATTTTACGTCCATATCCTGAACGCTTTTGGATGGGCGCAAGATAATAGCTGCACCGATCAAGCCCGTCAATTCATCGACCGCATAAAGTACCTTCTCCATCTGGTGCTCCGGTGGCATGTCGAGCACCAGACCGTGACCGTGGCTCGCCGTCGCATGGATGATTCTCTCATCAATGCCGCGCTCCCTCATGATTTCTTGCTCCTTGATACAGTGCAAATCAGGATACATCTCGTAATCAAGATCGTGCAACAATCCGACGATGCCCCAAAAGTCCACTTCGTCCCCGTATCCCAGTATCTGCGCAAAATATCTCATCACGCCCTCCACTGTCTCTGCATGCTGCAGATGGTAAGGCTCTTTGTTAAATTCGGTCAACAATTCCCATGCCTGTTCTCTTGTCATACTCATCCTACAAATCCTCCCGCATTAACATCATTATATTATATCATCATTCAGTATCTTTTGTCGAATTAAAAAATTAATTGCGTACGGATTTCAAATTACTGAACAATTCCGCCACCGTAAGCTTCAACAACGGGTGACGCATATGCGATGCAATCTGCATGAGGGGCTCGAGCACAAAGTCTCTGTTCTGTATGTCCGGATGCGGAATTTGCAGGTCCGGCAAATCGATAATTTCATCATCGTAAAAGAGAATATCGAGATCCAATGTTCGCGGTCCCCAGTGAATATCGCGTTCTCGCTGCGCTTCCGCCTCGATGCAATGCAATTGTTCGAGCAACTCGTACGGTTCGAACAGTGTCTCCACCTCCATAACCGCGTTTAGGAATTTTTCCTGCGGAATGCCGCCGTACGGTTCTGTCTCGATAAAATCTGAGACTTTGAGTACCTTGCAACCCTTGAGAGACGAAAACGATTCGATTGCCTTATTCAAATAAGCCTCGCGGTCGCCGAGATTCGAGCCGAGAGCGATATACGCTCTGTGGCGACTCCTCGTGATGGACACCGAAACCGTATCCAATGTCAGGCCAATCGGTGCCCACGGCTTTTCAATCTCCAATTCCACCTTCTGCAAATTTTCATGCTCCAGCAGCAGCATTTCGGCCATATTCTCGGCTACTGCCTCCAACAATTTGTAAGTATGTGATTTCATGAAATCCTTTATCATGTGACAGACGCCGCCATAGTGAATCGTATCATCTATTTCATCGGCGCGTCCGGCCGCCCTCGTATCGGCATACAAGTTCGCAGATACCACAAACTTCTGTCCGAGCGTGTTCTCTTCGGGAAACATGCCATGATTCGCATGAAGAACAAGATTTTTAATACGTACGCAGTCCATAAAAAACTCCTTTCTCAACACGCAATACTCTTGCCGCTTGCTCTGTATTTACAGCCTTATTTCGTGTCATGCTCGCAAAATCGCTTCCGTCATCACGATGATGCGCTTGTTTTCTTTTACATCATGCACCCTGACAAAGGAATAGCCGTTGGCAGCGGCCCAAGCCGTCGTCGCCAAAGTGCCCTCAAGTCGGTCGTCCTTCTCGCAATCCAACAGTTTTCCTATGAATGACTTGCGCGATGTGCCGAGCAACAAGGGCAGACCGAATTTTTTGAGCACGTCGGCTCGTTTAATCGCCTCTAAATTTTGCGCTAAACTTTTAGCAAAGCCGATTCCGGGGTCGAGAATAATTTTATTTTTTTCGATGCCCGCATCTTCTGCCAACCGCACTCTCTCAGACATGCCCTGTTCAAAGTCGGTTAGGAAGTCGGTATATTCCCTGTCACTGCGGTTGTGCATCAAGCAACAGGCCACGCCGCTCTCCGCAATCAAGCCTGCCATCTTTGAGTCGTACTTCAGGCCCCAAACGTCGTTGACAAGATCGGCTCCCGCAGCGATCGCCGCCCGTGCCACTTCGCTCTTGTAGGTATCCACTGAGATCGGTATATCAAAACGCGCCTTCACAGCCTCAATCACCGGCACAACTCGGGCGGTTTCCTCCTCGATGCTTATGACCGTATGTCCCGGCCTCGTCGATTCCCCTCCTATATCCAAAACATCGGCACCTTCCTCAATCATGCGTGAGGCTTGCCGCAGTGCGGCATCGAGCTCGTTGAACTTGCCTCCGTCGAAAAAGGAATCCGGCGTTACATTAAGTATACCGAAGATATAGGTGTGATTTGCAATATCAAATCGCTTATTTCCGATTATCATCTGATTCATCCCAACTTCTTATATAGTAATTTCAAGGTTTCTCTTTGCTTCGGGCCAATAACAAGTATCGGCGGCCGCGCATTCAAAGCAGCAACCNNAGCTTATCTGCTCTGCGGATATAGTCGCTCAGCAGACGAGCCAGTTCGGTCCTTTCGTCCCCTGACGGGCAATCTGTATCGTGCTCTTTTAAATGAGCCTTCTTGCGATGGTTGCGTACGGCCTTCGTGATAACGGCCGTTTCCTCGTCAGTGAAGCCGCAATCCGCAAGGATGGTCGCAGCGATGGCCGCACCGACTTCGTCGTGCGCACCGTTTTGCTTGTACTCCTCGCCTCTGCCTATATCATGAAGGAGCGCCGCCGCATAAATCCATTCGCGCGGCAAGGTGCCGTCTTCCTCAAGGTTAAGGATATGAGCGATGCGTGCCGTATCGATCAGATGGTCTAAATCGTGTCCGCAATACACGCGCTCGCGTTCAAACTCAGCAATCTCACTCATACACATCTTAAACCGCGGATGTCTGTGTATTCGCCCCATCCGCGACATCTCTTCTCTGTTCATCTCTTAACCATTTCCAAAAATGTCTGTTGTAAGTTATAATCCTTTTCAAATGCCCCCTTGGCCATCATCGTCACCGTCTTACTGCCCGGCTTTTGTACTCCTCGCATAGTCATGCACATATGCTCGGCCTCAATCATTACCATTACCCCGAGCGGTTGCAGATATTGCTCCATTGCCTCCGCGATTTGCGCGGTCATCTTCTCTTGCAGCTGCGGCCGCCGCGCAAAGACCTCGACCGTACGTGCAAGCTTGCTCAGCCCCGCAACCTTTCCGTTTGGGATATACGCCACGTGTGCCACGCCGTAGAACGGCAACAGATGATGCTCGCAAACGGAGTAGAAGATAATATCCTTTTCAACAACCATGTTGTTGTTTTCCACATTAAACTGCACCGAAAGGTGTTCCTCGGCGTCCTTGGTGAGCCCTTCGAAAATCTGCTCACACATCCTGTAAATTCTGTCAGGGGTCTCTTTGAGTCCCTCTCTTTCGAGGTCTTCACCGATACCTTCGAGGATCAGACGTACCCCTTCCTTTATCTTTAACTTGTCCACACACTTCTCCTTTCTTCGGAGATAAAAAAACTCCGATTCGTGATGAGCATGCAAATAACTCCCTTCACAATCAGAGATGTTTATATCACTTTGCAACGGGTGCAGATTTCGTATCGCAAGATTTAACTTTTCGTTTCCGCAGCAACTCCCCATCTGCGAAACACTTCACGCACAAAATCTTATTTTGCATCTATTTTTATATTTTCTATATCATATTATTCTAACATAACTTGCATCGGATGCAAGTTTTTTATTTCTCTTTAAAGATGTTTTTTATATGCGATTTTCGTGAGAAAGTTTCACATTGTATAAGAGCTTTCAAGGCGTTGCGATTTTTTGGTTTGTACGAACAATTTTATTGCTTGACAAGTCGTGATTTTCAAAGTAAGATTGTAAACCAACAAGCCGATTCTTTTCGGCGATTTAAACAAGAAATGAAAGGAGAAGGATTCATGCCGATCGTAAATGTAAGATGGAGCACCAAGACAGAATCAAATCAGAAACAGGAGATCATCGATTTTATTGTAAACGCCGTTTCCGAGACCGTTGGCGCAAAGAAAGAGCTCGTATACGTCTTCTTTCATGAATATGATACAACTGACGTCAGCAACCTCGGTTGCCCTGTCGTGCAGATCAACTGGACAGCACAGCCTGCCAGAAATCCCGAGAACAAGGCTATTCTGATCAATAAGCTCTGCAACAAGTTCGACGAATATACGAATGTCGACGGCAAACGGGCCGTCATAATCTTTACCGATACACCGCCGCGCAGCGCGGGCGTCGGCTCAAAATAATTCCGCTGCAATAAAACCGCAATTGCACTTGCAACTGCGGTTTTCACTTTTCTGCATATTGTTTCCGCACATGCGCGCGGACGTTCAAAGCGGGAATTAATTTCCCTTATGTTTATGCTTCGCTGAACTCATCCTTACCTACGCCGCAAACAGGGCATACGAAATCATCCGGAAGATCCGCAAACTTTGTACCTGCTGCTATTCCGTTATCCGGATCGCCTACAGCCTCATCATATTCCCAACCGCATACATCACATACATACTTCATGTTTTCTTCTCCTTTCGAGTCTTCATTCATACTTTGTGAAACGCCGCTCCGATTTCTCAACGGGTTTCTTTGATTGTACCCGCAAAACATCGTGCGTAACCGGCTTTTCGTAAATTTTAAATGTTTTTGCAGTAAATGTCAAACGAATATTACAGCTTTCCTATTCCGGCAAAACAAAATTTTTGCCCAAAAGATTGTTTTACCCGAAAAATAAAGATATACTTGAAATAATAATAACAAAGCAAATACAAACCCCTGCGAACAACTACGCAAGGTAACGATAAAAGGAGAAGTACACATGACAAAGCCTGATAAAAAACTCGCCATCCTCATCGATGCCGAGAATATTTCCAGTAAATACGTGAACATCATCCTTGAGGAAGCCGTTAACACCGGCAACGTAATTTACAAACGCATCTACGGTGACTGGACTACGCAATCTCTTAATTCTTGGAAAAAAGTACTGCTCGATAACGCCATCTCTCCGATCCAGCAGTTTAGCAATGTAAACGGCAAGAATTCCTCCGATTCTGCCTTAATCATCGACGCGATGGATCTGCTTTATCAGGTCGACATCGACAGCTTTTGCATCGTCTCATCGGACAGTGACTTCACCAAATTGGCATCGAGACTGCGTGAATCAGACAAATACGTCCTCGGCATGGGTGAGCAGAAGACTCCTCGTTCCTTCATCTCCGCCTGCAGCAAATTTCTCTACCTTGACTTGCTATACAGCGGAGAACCCGAAGAACCGCGGTTCTGTGTGCCGCTCATTAAAAGCCACCAATCCGCCAATGCACCGACAAAAGCGCAGCAGATGGCGGACGACACCGAAACAACGCCCGCAGCATCTGCAGCCGCAACTGCTTCAAAGCGCAGCAGAGGCGTTACCAAGAGCAGGTCCGGGAACTCCAAGGCAAAGAAGGAAGCGTCCATTATCGAGATTCCTGTTGAAGCCCCCGCAGAAATTCCTGTTGAAACGCAGACCATCCCATCCGGCAAAGACCTTGATACCGTCAAGAACACCCTGCTCAAATTGGCTGAAGAAAAGTCGGACGACGAGGGCTGGATCTTCTCCGGCCTGCTCGGAAGCTTGCTGAACAAACAGCTCCCCGACTTTGACGTGCGCAACTTCGGTTACAGCAAGCTGGTGGATTTCATCTCATCTCTGAAAATATTCAATATGAATGTTATCCAAGACAACATAAATCCATCCACTAAGCACATCTATTTCAAAATTAAAAAATAATAAGCAAAAGTTTATATCTATATAAGGATTTTCTTTATCTCATCCGCAATCGCCCTGATGACCGGCACTGTAACGGCGTTCCCCAGTTGCTTATATAGGTGAGCGTCGGCCAAAACCAGCTTGAAGTTGTCGGGAAAACCCTGCAGACGCGCCCATTCGCGCGGCGTCATCTTGCGCACGCCTTCCCGATTTACTTTACCCTTGATATGAGTGACAAGCGTCAGATCAGTCTGACGTTTGTCCGTCAGCAGATTGCGTTCTTTTCCCATGCCGCCGCAGACCACGGTGCCGGCGATGCCGTCCCAACTGCGAATCTCATAGCCGAATCCGTTTCCCTTGGCCTCGTGACGCGCCCTGTGTCGGCGCAAGGTTTCCAAATACACATCGCTCAAATAGTAACGCGCCGATACGGGGTTTTCCTCTATAATATCGCGGATTCGTTTCTCGCTGTCGGTCGGAGCGGGAAAGCGGAATGCGGAACTGTCGATATCTCTCCGAAAAGCGACGATATAAATTCTCTCACGGTTTTGCGGGACACCGAAATCCTTGCTGTTAAGGATCTGCGCGTGGACCGTATAGCCGATCTCCTCCAGCGTACCCTTGATGATTTCAAAGGTGCGCCCCTTGTCGTGGTTAGCCGGCCCCTTGACATTTTCGCAGAAAATTACTTTCGGCTTATGATAACTGCAGATGCGCGCCACCTCGAAAAAGAGCGTGCCTCGCGACATCCCTTGAAATTATCCGAAAAGCCCTTTCGTTGGCCGGCGAGACTGAACGCTTGACACGGAAAGCCCGCCAAACAGATATCAAAGGCGGGAACATCCCGTTCATCTATACAGGTGATATCTCCCGCTACGGTAAAAGGGTCGTCAAAGTTAGCCGCATATGTTTTTTGTGCATATTTGTCCCATTCGCACGCAAACACAGTTTTCACCCCGTCTCCGAACGCCTGCTCAAAACCAAGACGGAAGCCTCCAATCCCGGCAAACAAATCTATCGCTTTCNNCCATTGAGATATCTCCTTTAATTGCTGTCTTTTTCCAGTATGTCACAGGCCCCGTCCGGCAACAAGAAAAAGCCACCGTCCGATTGTGTACCCCTATTTCTGCTGCGTGTTCTTCTTACGCAGTTTCAGATCGATGTTGCATGCATCTGCAGTTTCTTGCAATAAGCGTGCCGCGTGCGCAGCCTTCTCCTTGACCGGCAGCTTGTCCGTCTCCGTAATGTCTGTCAGTCGCTGCAGGGTTTCCTTGAGTTCATCAAGCTCCAAGAGATTGACGGCACCGCAAAACAGGGTCTTGCGTCGCCCGTCATTGTATTGCGACAGCAAAATCCGCAGAATTTCCACCTTCTCCGCCTGTTCGGCGTTATAGGCGTCGATGCCGATTTCCTGCGCTTTTGCGAGGTCACGCTTTTGGTTTCTGTGTGTAATAAACGAATCGAACGCGTCGATATGGTCATATCTATCGCAGGGAAACGCAGCACACTGCGAGCAGTATTCGTGTGCACCGTGTGATAAACTGCAGCGCGCGATTGCGCACCCTTGGTTCCCGCTGCCGCCCCCGCATCCCGGGCAGTACTCGCCCAAGTGCATCGGACAAAGCCCGCAGTTGAGACCGCAGAGAGAGAACAGCATATTTGTTCTGTGAAAGCCTTTCATCGCATCACCGCCTTACCGTTTCTTTTCCTCTACTCTACCATATGGCGCCGCCTTTTTCAATCTTCGACATCGGTGCATTTTCATCGGCTCTGACCGCGTATTGCGCACACCGTTTCTGAGATGCCTTACTCCATCCGCTTTACTTTTCTGCACTACCTTATTAAAATATTTTTTAAAATATTTTTTAATTTTACTTGACAAAGCATCTGCCGTTTGTTAGAGTACTAGATAATTTAATATGCGATGTATGAAGAGGTCGCGGGATTCAAGAGTAACATTTCCAACCGAAGTGTGAAAGGGGAGACCGCCGAAGCGTAAGCTGGGGGTGCGTTGAATAAGCGTACCACTGTCGGAATAAGAATGCCCATTTTTATTTCGATGCGCTTGATACATTGAGGGCAGAAGGATATAGGACGATACCAGCGACCGCGAGCACCCTTTTGCTCGTGGTTTTTTTATTTATAATCGGATTTTGAACGGAGTGAATGTCATGAAATTATTGGGAAATATGAACACAAGAAACGGCAAGCTGTATATCAACGATTTTTCGATGGAATATCTTAGAGACAAATACAAAACGCCGCTGTATATCGTCGACGAGACGGACTTCTTGGACAGATGCAAGGAATTCACCGAGAACTTCCGCTCGGAGGTCTTTGACACGGAAGTTCTCTATGCGTCGAAAGCGTTGCTCAACATTTATGTTGCCAAACTGATTAAGGAAATGAACATGAGCATCGATGTCGTCAGCGGCGGCGAGCTGTACACGGTCCTGAAAGCGGGTTTCCCTAAGGATAAGATCTATTTTCACGGCAACAACAAGACAATTGAGGAGCTGGAATTTGCTCTCGATGAGCAAATCGGCTATCTCGTAATCGACAACGAGCAGGAATTTGCCAACCTGAAGATGCTGCTGCAGGAGAGAGACACGGTTCAAAAGGTACTCCTCAGGGTCAACCCGGGCATCGAGGCCCACACTCACGAGTACATCAAGACAAGTAAAAACGACAGCAAGTTCGGCGAGAGCATTTTCGACAAACGCACACCGGCTCTCGTTGCAGAAATCAGTGCGTTTGAAAAACTGGACTTCCGCGGGTTTCATGCCCACATCGGCAGTCAAATATTCGATGAAGACAGTTTTTTTAAATCTGCGGCCGTCATGATGGATTTCACTCAATCCGTTGGCAAAGAGCTCGGCATCAAAATACCCGAACTTAACCTCGGAGGCGGCTACGGCATTTATTACACCCGCACAGACAAAAATTTCAATATCGGCAGATTTCTGCGAAAATATATCGACTATCTCGAGACCTACAACGAACGCCACAAGATAGGCCTTGAAAAGCTGATGATTGAGCCCGGCAGATCGCTGATTGCCAACAGCGGAAGTACACTTTATACTGTCGGCGGTGTCAAGCAGACGTACGGCAAGAAAAATTATATCTTCATCGACGGCGGTATGGCGGACAACATCAGACCCGCACTGTACCAAGCGGAGTACGAAGCATGCCTCACGAACAAGATGGACGAGCCGATTGCCGGCAAATACACTGTGGCAGGCAAATGCTGTGAGAGCGGCGATATTCTCATCAAAGACATCCGCCTACCCAAACCCGAACCGGGTGACCTGCTCTTGGTCTCTTCCACCGGAGCCTACAACTACTCGATGAGTTCAAACTACAACAGAATAGGCAGACCGGCGATGGTATTCCTTTCAGACAAGGACAAGCTTGCTGTCAGACGACAGACATACGAAGACATCATCAGAGACGATGTGTGCGAATAAAAATAAATATTGATAAGTAATGAGGAAAATGAATGAATAGAATTGTTTTGAAATTCGGTGGCAGCTCTGTCAAAGACATCGAGCACATCCAACGCGTCGCCGACCTGATCATCGAAAAGAAAAATGTCTGTGGCAATGTAGTCGTCGTTGTCTCGGCAATGGGAGATACGACTGACGATCTTCTCGAGAAANNCGAGAAAGCGCACGCAATCGACAAAAACCCCGGCCGGCGCGAAATGGATCAGCTCCTTGCCACAGGCGAGATCATAAGCATCAGTCTGCTGGCGATGGCTCTCGAGAAAAAAGGCTGCAAAGCTATCAGCTTAACCGGCTTCCAAGCAGGTTTTCAAACATACGGCAGCTATGGAAAGAACAAGATACACGATATCGATACGGTGCGCATTGAACGCCATCTGAACGAAGGCTTTATCGTCATCGTCGCCGGATTCCAAGGCATGAACGATAACGGAGATGTCACTACCCTCGGACGAGGCGGCAGCGACACCAGCGCCGTGGCATTGGCATCCAAGCTGAAAGCACCGTGCGAGATCTACACAGACGTCGCGGGAGTCTACACCGTCGACCCGCGCATCCGGCCGCAAGCCAAGAAGCTTGACAAAATTTCTTTTGAAGAAGCAATGGAAATCGCAAACCTAGGCGCAAAAGTCATCGACCCACGCGCAGTAGAGTTGGCAAAGAGATACAATGTTTCCTTATACATAGCGCTGAACACAGGTAGAATTCCCGGCACATACATAACCGACGGAGGTGAAGAAGTGGAAAGAAGTACAATATCAAATGTTTCCGTGCTTAACGAGGTACTGCTCGTCAATCTGAGGATTAAGCAAGGCGAAAAAGTTAAGATTACCGAATTTTTCTTGGCGCTGGCGCGACAGGATATCAACGTGGATGTCATCAGCCAGAATTCTCTGGAAAATGAGACGCTGATTTCCTTTACATCGGTGCCTGACAGAAAATATGACATCGAAGCAATCCTCAACGAGATGGGCATCTCACACGAGTTTATCGAAACCGTCTCGAAGGTTTCGGTCATCGGTGATGCTATGCGCAGTCAACCGGGAGTTGCGGCACGCGTATTCAATCTCTTTCTCGCCAACAACATCGATTTTTATCAAGTATCGACATCGGAAATCAGTATTTCCTACATCATCGATTCTGACATCGTTCAGGACGTCATAAAATTACTGGCAAAAGAATTTGTTTTATAACAGGATAATTTTAAAGAAAATCTACTCACAGGAGGATAAAGGTATGGCAATATTTAGAGGCAGCGGTGTAGCAATCATCACACCTTTCAAAGCTGACGGCAGCGTCAACTTCGAGCATCTCGGAGAACTTCTCGACTTTCAATTGGCAAACAATACGGACGCAATCATCATAGCCGGCACAACAGGCGAAGCATCGACTATGACGGACGAAGAACAGGTTTCCGTCGTAAAGTATGCAGTCGACAGAATCAACGGCAGAATTCCCGTCATCGCCGGCGCGGGCTCCAACGACACGAGACACGGCATTCACCTGTCGCAGATGTGCGAAGAAGCCGGCGCAGACGGACTGCTGCTCGTTACACCTTACTACAATAAGACAAGCCAAAAAGGGCTTTATGAGCACTTCAAAGCTCAAGCCGATGCGGTATCGATTCCGATAATTCTCTACAATGTGCCGGGAAGAACGAACTTAACTATCCAACCGAACACAGTTGCAGAGCTGGCTAAGATCTCCAACATTGTCGGTCTCAAGGATGCCACAGGAGATCTCGGATATACATGCAAAGTAAAGACCGTTGTGCCTGATGATTTCGCAATTTACTCAGGCAACGACGACGTCGTCGTTCCGCTGCTGTCTCTCGGAGGCTCCGGAGTCATCTCCGTCTGGGCCAACATTTGCCCGCAGGAAGTACACGACATGTGCGCCGCTTTCTTCAACGGCGATGTTAAGAAGGCCGCCGAAATTCAAGTGAGATATAAGGATTTTATTGATGCACTGTTCGCCGAACCAAATCCGATTCCGCTTAAGGCCGCCATGCAAATACTCGGCACCGATTCCGGAATGCTGAGATTACCGCTGTACGAGGCATCGGATGCAACGAAGGCTCTCCTTCGTACGACTATGCAACAAGTGGGGTTACTGTAATGAGGATTCTGCTGATAGGAGCAACGGGGGCCATGGGGAGGATGGTCGCCCAAGTTGCGGAAGAATACGACAATGCGGAGATCGTCGCGGGCATCGCAAGCGATCGACTTCCGACGAGTTTCCCTCTCTACAGCGACTTTGCGGATATAAAAGAAGATTTCGATTGCATCATCGACTTCTCAAGCAGCGCCGTCACGCCCGCGTTGCTTGACTTTATAGAAAAGAGCGGCAAAAGGGCTGTCATCGGCACTACCAACCTTTCCGATGATATTAAAGCTCGCATCGCCAAGATCGGGGAATGCACGCCCATACTCTACACTCAGAACATGAGCCTCGGCGTCAACACCATCGACAACGTCGTCAAATATCTGGCAGGTGCGCTGCCCGGCTTTGATATCGAGATCATAGAAAAGCACCACAATAAAAAGACCGATGCTCCGAGCGGCACCGCCGAAATGTTGTTTCGCACAATACAAAAGCAACGAGAGAAGGTCTATGAAGTGCACGACCGTTCGACCAAGAACGGTAAGCGCGATAAAAATGAAGTCGGCGTTCTTTCCCTGCGCGGCGGGACCATAGTCGGTGAGCATTCCGTCATCTTCGCAGGTATCGACGAAGTCATTGAAATCAAGCATTCGGCAGGCAGTAAGAAAGTATTTGCCAACGGAGCCTTGCAGGCAGCGCTGTTCCTCATGGGCAAGGAAAGCGGATTTTACGATATGAAAGACGTTTTGGCAAGTGGCGAATAATATCGCCGCCATTTTCCCCGGCTATCGGAAAAGGGAGGATTATTAAATGAAAAAAATTAAAATCGGCATTGTAGGATACGGCAATCTCGGGAAGGGGTTGATATCCGCAATTGAAAAGACAGACGATATGGAATTGGTAAAGATTTTTACCAGAAGAGATCCCGCAAGTTTTGCGGACGACAGAATGGAGAGCATGGATAACATCCTCAATTATAAGGATAGCATCGACGTCCTCCTTCTCGCTCTTGGTTCGGCCACTGACATCCCGGAGATTGCTCCGAAACTGGCGGCACACTTTAACATAGTCGACAGCTACGACAACCATCACAATATTCCGAACTACTTCAAAGAGGTCGACGCGATTGCCGCGCAGAACGGCAAGACGATTATGATTTCCATGGGATGGGATCCGGGCCTCTTCTCACTCAACAGATTGATGGGAGAGAGCATACTTCCGCAAGGAAAAACCTTTACATTCTGGGGCACGGGCGTCAGCCAAGGTCATTCCGACGCCGTGCGCAGAATCGCAGGCGTGAAGAACGCCGTGCAGTACACTCTGCCGAAACGCGAAATTCTTGAGAATATCGCGTACCAACCTGACGGACTCACAAATTACGAAACTCATGACAGACAGTGCTTCGTGGTGTTGGAGGAAGGTGCCGATCCGGCAGCTGTCACCGAGCAGATCGTTACCATGAAGGATTACTTTGAAAACTATAATACAGAAGTCAATTTCATCAGTGAAGAAGAATTCCTTAAGAATCATTCCGCAATGCCGCACGGTGGCCATGTCATACGCGTGGGCGAAACCGGTACGGGCAGAAAAGAAAAAATTGACTTCTCTCTCGAGCTCGAGAGCAATCCGGAATTTACGGCAAGTGTCGTCATCGTCGGTGCCAGAGCAGTCCACAGAATACACAATATAGGCACTTACGGGGCTCTCACAATCTTTGATGTGCCACCGGCTCTCTACTCACCGTTTTCGCATGAAGAATTGATAGAGAAATATCTGTAAACACGGAGAGCTCACTCTCTCTTATCAGATAAGGGATAAACGCATTGCACGCTTATCCCTTTTTTATGTTGCGAAATCAACGCAGAGGAACCGTCCCTGCGCCGGCTAAACCGTGATTTCTATGCGGCTGCCTCCGCTTCTATCCTTCGTAACAATAATCTGCTTGTCTATTTTTTCCTTCAATTCGCCGACATGTGAAATGATGCCGATCAGCAGATTGCTCTCCGCCAAACCGTTCAGTACCTTCATCGCCTGCGAGAGTGTCTCGGCATCGAGTGAGCCAAATCCCTCGTCAACGAACATAGTGTTAAGGCGAATGCCGCCTGCGGATGACTGAACTTCATCTGCAAGACCAAGTGCGAGCGAAAGCGATGCCATGAAGGATTCTCCGCCGGACAGAGTTTTGACGCTCCGCTCGGTTGCGTCATTATAATGGTCGATCACGTTCAGCTCCAGCCCGCTCTGGCTCCGCATATTGCTTGCGTTCGCATTCCGTACCAGCTCGTACTGCCCATTTGACATCATCATTAGGCGCAAATTTGCGCATCGGATAATGCGATCGAAATAAAATGCCTGCACATAGGTTTCAAGCATAATCTTTTCCTTGCCCGGCACCGTACCGTTTGCCGTGTCTGAGAGTGACTTCACCCATGTCAAACGTTCCTCAACACCGAGCAATGCACTCTGCTGCATTTCGATGTTGCTGCTCGCGTCTCTGTTATTACTCAGCCGTGTTCCGATTGTGACGATCTCGTTGTTGCGCATGCACATGTTGCTTTCCAGGATCTCGCGCCGTTTGGATAACAGAGCGACATCGATTGCAGGCGCCTCACGAAGTTGTGCGTTCAATGTGTCGATCTTTGTTTTCATCGTCATGCAACGTTCGCTTTGTGCGTCCAAATCCGCCTTGCTCTTCTCGATATCATGCAAAATGTCCGCCTTCTTCTTTTCAAGCACACGCAAATGCGCCTCCGCATCTTCCTTACTCGCAAACGCCAGCGTGGCAGCGAGCTTTTGCTCGTTTGCCTGCAAGCCTTTTTGTTCGGTTTCCAATGCAGTGATTTCGTTCTTCACTGCAACCGATTCCTCTTGCTCCTCCGCCAGCCTCTGCTCAACTGCAGGCAATGTACGGTCGAGCTGCGCTTTGCGCGCTTCCCGTTCACGCGCAATATCCAATTTTGCCTGCACTTCTTTGATCTGACCGCACACATTGGCTATATCTTTCTTAATCAAAGAAAGGAATGTATCCGCATCGTATTCCAATTGCAAAGATTTGGCAGTCTTCTGCAATTCTTTTAATTGATTCTCAGTTTCACCCTTAATCCTCGCAGCCATTGCGCTCGCCTTCGCACTGCCCTCCTGTGCCCGCTCAGCGTTTCGTTTCGCCGCCTCCACTTCCTTCTCGCCGGGAGCCTGTTCGGGACATGAGGCAAGTCGAGGGTGCGTCTCCGCTCCGCATACGGGACAAGGCTCCCCTTCTTTTAAGGCAGCGGCGAGGATTCCTGCCTGAGCGTCCAAAAATGCTTTATTCTTACCGCTGTAAACGTTCGAGGCCAGTTCCGCAGCATCGCGCGCTTTAACGTAGGCCTCCTGTGCTGAGGCCAGTTTCACCAGATTGCCGTCGTACTCGATGTTGAGCTCCTCTGCGGCCTGCAGGCGCTCCAGGCGCTCGCGCAGTGCGGCCTGTTCATTTTGCAGCCGCACCGCCGCCGCTGTAGCGTCGGCGAGAGCAAGGAGCTCTTCCTTTTCCTTCGCCAATCGCTCCTTGCTCTGCGCGAGCGCCTGCTCGAGCTGCGCGCTTTTCCTTTGCCTTTCCTGCAATCGCCGGACTGCCTGCCGCAATTCCGCGCGCAGGCTCTCAAGTTCGTCGTAGCGCGGCAACCTATCCTTTAACGCAGCAATTTCATCCGTAAATTTATCTGCCTGCGGCTTGAGTTCATTTGCCGCGCGATTTTTTTGCTGCAATTCGGGCAACAGAGTCTCCGCATCGGCGAGTATCTTTTCTGTTTCTTTCAGCTCCGCACGTAATTTTTCCTGTCCCTCAAAGAGCGTAAACTTCGCCTTAATCTCATCGAGCTCCTTATCCAACGTTTCGAGCTCCGCTTTCACGCGGCCTTCCTTTTCTTCGTCGCGGCGAATCAGTTCATTCAGCAATGCCAGTGTGTCTGCAAGCAGCAACTCTCCGTTCTTCGCTTTGCGCAACTCAATTTCGGCTACGTCATCCTCCGCACAGCTGATCCCGCCGATATATTGATCGATACTCTTTTTGAGATCGTCGTATCGGTTTCTCAATCCGTTCGCTTCCGCCTTCAGCTTCTCCTGCAAGCTCTGATACACAGATGTTTGGAAAATTCGGCGAAAAATTGCCTTCCTCTCGTCGGTGGATGCAATCAGCAGCTTCAGAAAATCTCCTTGCGCAATCATAGCGATCTGAGTGAACTGCGTCCTGTCGATGCCAAGCAGCGCGCGAATTTCCTCATTTACGTAACGTACACCCGTTACATTCGTACCGTCGGGCTTTGTCAGTTCGGCGTCGGCACTTTGTTTCACCCAACCTTCGCCGCGTTTCTTTGGACGCAGATATTCGGGATTGCGTCGCACAATATATTTCTCGTCGCCGTAAACAAACGTCATCTCCACGTAGGTGTCAACATCGTCGGCCGCATACTTGCTGCGCAACATCGCCGGCTCGCGCGTGTTGCCGCTCGGCTCGCCGTAAAGAGCGAAAGTAATCGCGTCGAAAATCGTCGTCTTGCCCGCCCCCGTATCGCCGGTTATCAGATAAAGGCCGTTCGTGCCAAGCTTGTCCAATTCAATCTCCGTCTTTCCCGCGTAAGGGCCGAACGCCGAAACAATCAATTTTATCGGTCTCATCGCACTTCCTCCAACACCTCTTCGATTACTTCATTTAAGTGTTCCCTCTGCGTGTCGGACAACTCGCGGCCGTTCTGCTCCTTGAAAAGCAGCTCAAACAATTCAAGCGGTGTAAATTCGGTAACATCCACTCTGTCTGAGAAATCGGCTTGTTTTCGGGTGCGCTTGTTGTCGTAATCCAAGCGCATCAAATTCGGATAAATAATCCTCAGCTTGCCGAGCGCATCCGGCTGATCCTCCTCATCGGTCAAGGTAATGCGGTAGTAATCGTTCAAATTCAGTTCCTTGTAAAAATCTTTTGCCGTCAGCTCCAAATACTTTCCCTTTATCTCCCGCATATCGCGCAGCGGTACCAACGGCACCGTGCGTATCGTGACATTGCCCTTTTCTGCCAACTCCACTACCGAGACGCTTTTGGTCTGCGTGACCTCGGAAAAGGAATATTTCAGCGGCGTTCCGCAATAGCTCACTGTCTCGTGTCCAACGCTCTGGGCCCCATGCAGATGGCCGAGCGCCACATAATCAAAGGTATCAAACACGCGCGCGTCCACGTTATCAGCTCCGCCGATATTGATTTCTTCAGAGTCACAGCGAAACGCTCCCGTGACAAATTGATGGGCAACTATCACATTGCGGCGATCAGGGTCCACGGGCGTCGCTTTTATGACCGCATCCAGCGCATCCGTCCACGAATCGATCTCCTCATCGGGGAAGAATCGTCTCACATATGCCGGTTTCAAAAACGGCAACAAATAAATATCTACTTCTCCATATTCATCGGAAACTGTGTGTTTCGCGATCTCTCCGTCATACCCGCGCGCAATATGGATCCCGCTCTCTGCGATTAACCGCGCGCCAAAGGAAAGCCGCTCTGCGGAATCATGATTGCCGCTGATAAGAAAGACTTGTACATTCCGTTTCGCCAACGCTACGAGGAAGTCGTCCAAAAGGTGCAACGCTTCAGTCGATGCAATCGTCCTGTCAAAGACATCTCCGGCGATCAACACGCACTGCGGCTGCTCCTCATCAACAATCCCTATGATCTTCTTCAATATGTACTCCTGATCCTCTATCATAGAAAACTCGTGTACTGCCTTCCCCAGATGCAGATCGGATAAATGCAGAAATTTCATATGCCCCTCCCTAATATTTAACGACACTACTCTTTATATAAATTATACAATTATTTCTGATATCAGGTCACACTTTATTTTCACAAATCATGCAAATTTCCACAATGTTAAGCTACGCTTCATTTGTTCACCCAGTGTAACGGTGTGAGGTCTTCCCCACAGACAGATATTACAGGTTTGCATGACACACAAGTACCTCAATCTAAATTTTTTATTTTTTAGCCGAAAAATGAGCAAATTTTCAACTTGTACACGGTTTTATTGTAAAATATATAATTTTATGGTAATGAGTTCTCTTTTTATTCAATAATTTCAGTCAAAATTAACCAATATTAGTATTTTTTGGCTGCAAAAGCTTGCATAACTTGAAAATTTGCTCATTTTTTTGAGTTTTTCGGCTTCAAAAGTTTTCGATGAGGTGCCGAGTTATTGACTGGTTTTCGGCACTGAGTTTTCGAACTGTATTTTTTCTGCCGTTTTTGTTAATGCCGGCGTAAATTGACTCAAAAGGGGGCTTAAAGTGGTTTTGAGCAAACAGAAAGCTCGCAACTCTTTCATAATAAAGAATTGCGAGCTTAACTTTACTTATTCTCACCGCCGCATATTGCTGCAAGAGCTTTACTGTCCAATTCAAGAATCTCATTGCACAGTTGTTTCCGACGACCACACTTAGTTAAGATCAATATATTTCGCAGTGATTCCCTCGAGAGCGTTCAGATCTTTAACAAGCTTTTCGATTTCTTCCTTTTCACCACAAGGTTGCAGGATAATCAGACCATCCATCGCACATACATCTTCGCTTGCTTCGTGCAGGCCGAGACGCGCTTTGAGTTTACAACCGTTTGCTGTGAGAGCTTCCTGGAATTTCAAAGAATTGCTGACTCTGTTGTCCATACGAACTCCGATTACATAATAACAAGCCATCTTTCTACCTCCTTATTGAACAGCTAAATTATATCCGTCTGTGTGATAGCTTTCTACGAAGCCATCCCGGCTATATTGTTGTGCTTCCTTTGTGTTATTATACCACGGCCGTGCGCGCTTTTGCAATCAAAACGTTGTGCCAAAGATAATATGAAAGCATGTGTATGCGCATGTTACTCCATTTCGGTCGTGGTAGTCATACGGAGCCTGCGCATTAACCAATGGTTTGGCAGAACAAATAATGAAATCCGTCAAAACCGTTCCTTTTGAAAAGCACAAAGACATCATCTGCCTCTGTGCTTTTCCTTCTTCTTTTGCTGTTTCAATTCAAATAAACGTTGTTTCTCCGCTTGCTTTTGCTCGCAACTCTTCTTCTTGCGTTCTCTCTTGAACTGTTCGTGCTGCAATTTTAATGCCTGCTGAGATTTTGTTCCGATACCTGTATCAGCCATCTGCTTTTTTATCTCACGCTGCATACGCTTTGGATTTATGTGTTTCTCCGTCACAGCAATTTCAACAGCCGGACTAAACTGTAAATCGCACCGGGTTTTCAAGACGAAGTCATAAACTTCATAATCTTTCGGTTCAGCACCAAAGGTTACCTTTGCCACAGAAAGTTTGCCGTCCTCAATTCTCTCAAAGACGCCCACCCAAAATGGCTCTTCAAAAAACACCGATAATTTGCCAATCGTTTCGCCCATAAATATCCCTCCTTGAATTTTATGAGCAAAGAACGGACAACCCGGAGGGGCAGGTTACTTACCCCATCGAAAATGATGGGACGGCCGGGCTACCTACCGGCTCTGGCACATAAAAAATATGCGTTGCGTTTTTATCCTTGCTTTCTATATAAAGTGACAAGCACTATATAGCAATTTGTTTTATAATCTATCTGTGCCAAGACATTATATACTCGGCTTCGTTTGTATTCTCATCGACACTTGTCTGCTGAACAGTAAATCCGGCTTTTTCGTAAAAGCTGACAGCCCTGTTGTTCTTTTCAAAGACTTTCAGCGACAGGCTTTCTCTTTTGCTTTTCACATAACCAATCAATTCAGTTCCAATACCCTTTGAGCGATACTTTTCAGCAACAAAAAGGCCGACAACAAAGGCATCAACAAGTCCGATGAAACCGATTATTTGATTTGTTGTGTCATCTTCATATATATACACCTCCGCCGCAGGAATTTGTTCCGAAACATATTCATAATTATTTTTCCAGTATTCCGCAGAAATAAAACTGTGGGCGGATATATTGGTCTTTAGCCATATTTCCATTACGGCGGATAAATCATCGCTCTTGTAAGGTCGAATCATAACTTAATGTCTCCAAATGTACTATCCCAAATTTTCCCCTTTATCTATTATATAAATTTTTTTAAGCACGTCAAGGCAAACGAGTCNNATTTGTAAATGTTGCCTTGTAAAAGGTTTATGCCGGCCTGTTACGTTTCCCCGATTGTCACGATAGCCGGACAGCAATTCAATCCTGCCGGGAGGACAGTGTTTCAACGGACAGATCGCAATCGCTTTGAACGGCGTTTGCGGCGGTTGTCCAAATTCCGGATTTTCTTGTTGGCGTAGGCAATATGTGTCCATTTCGCGCCCAATATATAGAAAATTTTTTTAATTTTATGTAAAGTATACTTTACATTTTTCGAAGCTATGCTATAATAAAAATATGGAAATTTAACTTTACATTCGGAAGGTAATTCGCATGAAAAATCACTTGGAAGAACTGCGTAAGCAACGAGGAATCAAACAGGAAGATTTGGCAAATGCATTGGAAGTATCACGGCAAACAATTGGTTCTTTAGAAAATGGTCGCTACAATCCATCCATTCAATTGGCGTTCAAAATTGCTCGATACTTCCATATGACTATTGAAGAAATTTTTATTTACGAGGAGGAAGGATAATGAAGTCTAAAACAGCAAAATACACAACAATCATTCTCGAATTGTCTCTGACAGCTATAGGCTTATACCTGATAAAAACGGGCGGAGATCCGCAAGGAGTGATGAGGGCATTGCCTTATGTCTGTATTGGCATTGGTTGTGGCTTGTTTGGACAGGGAATGGGCAATGTGATTTCTGAACGAGCAATTCGCAACGATCCTGATTTGACGAAAAAATTGGATATCGAAAAGAATGATGAGCGTAACATTGCAATTGCAAATAAGGCAAAGGGGAGAGCATTTGATATGATGACCTTTGTTTTTGGTGCTTTAATGGTATCGTTCGCTTTCATGGGAGTAGACTTGATCGCTGTACTTTTACTTGTTTTTGCCTATCTCTTTGTTCATGGCTGTTCCCTATATTATCGCTTTAAGTTTGATAAAGAGATGTGACAAAGTAATATAGCTTGCCGGATTTATTGAAAAATCCGAGTGCTATGAATGTACCCGGAAATCCGGATTTTTTATTAATCCTGACTCACCTCAACAATTGAAATAGAGTCGTAAATAATCCCTATGGATCTGACAGCTTAATCTTAATTAAGCAGCCGGTATACATCGGGACAAAAATGTAAGGAGAATAAGGTATTGAAAGAGATTGAATTGAAAAAGTATGTAAATCTTATGGCAACGAGGTTTTTGGAAGACCCCGGTGTAATATTTCAGATCAAGGATTTGAAACGTGCCGATTTTCTTTTTTCTCTGCAGGCTGCAGGGCAAATACAAGCTTTCAGTGAATATAATGCGGTGCATTTGTTAGATGACGGTCAAGGTTTATTAATTGGGTACTCATCGAAAGAACTGCCGGAACCGCTGCTGCTTGAAATAATGCAGCAGTCTTCCGTGAAATTATTGGAACATGCTACGGAAGGGGAACTTCTGTTAATGCAGAGCAGAGCTATACTTGAAAATGAAATTATACCTCAAAACTGGCATATCAAATATTTTGACGGGGAAGTATTTCACTTGTTAGTCGTGGCAATTGATAAATCTTTGAAAGGAACCGGGGCTTTCAGAAAACTATTAATGCCGCTTATATTATCTTGTGAAAAAGAGAAAATACCCATTGTATTAGAGACATTTAATCCTGATAACGTACCAATCTACGAACACTTTGGGTTTCAGTTAATGGAGTCACATACTTCCGACAAAATTGATTTAACTTGCTATTGCATGATGAGAGAAGGGCTATAAATCCTTGTTAACGGCCGGCGTCCAAAGGCGCCGGCTTTCACTTGCCACAGAAAGTTTGCCATTCTCAATTTTCTCAAAGATGCCAACCCAAAAATGACTGTCCGGAGTCTGAACTTCGCTTAATCAACGCAAGCTTCTTTTGTTATTTTCATATGAATATTTTCTTTTGCTTTTTTCGGTTTACCTTCGTTGAATGCCAGTAATATGATTATTGAAGCAAGCAATGCGATAATCAATAAGTAATGGCCCAATTCCGGAATAAAATAATACAGCCGACCGCCCTTATATCCCATGCCGCGCAGAAATTTAAAGTGCAGTGACAGCGGTAACAGACGGTTGATCCATTGCAGAGGAACAGGCAACAGCGAATACGGCACCTGAACACCGCTCAGTAAAAATGACGGCAACATAATAAATACGATTCTTCCTGCCGAATGCAGCGGTGATGATGATGTCCATCCTATTACGATTGACATAAGGCCGGAACAAAAGCCATACAAGAATAGCGGAACGAATAATTCAATAACGTTCGCCTCGAAGCGCAGAGCGCCCACCTGTTTTACGATACCGATAACCATATAAAATGAAACGCTTGTAATCACGGCATACGGTACCGCTCTAAGCAGAATATTAATCGGATTCTTTAGCTCTTCTGTCAGTTTTTCTTCCTGCCGCAAACGCGGAACAATCGATAATGTGTTCAATGCCAGGAATGCGAGCATGATTACATTTATAAACAGCATGATTGAACTCATGATTGTCTGGCTCGTCGGATTGTAGAGCGATCTTTGTTCTACGTTTAAAACGGAAGCGGCCCCTTTAGTAGCATTTTCTGTACCTATTACTTCACTGACGCCCGATCTCACCGTACTTGCACCGGTGGGCATGGTCATATCCAGATAAAGTCCCAGATTAATCGCTTTCCCTTCAAGACAAACCATTGCAAGGACATGCAGAATACAGCGTATTCCTGCAGACAGAAGGAATCGCTTTGATAAACAATATGATTAAAAAAGCCGTACCCGAATCAGATGAGCTCACCTTATCACTGAAGACATTAAACTTAATGAGTGGGCTTTCCATGCCTTTTTTAATGGGAAATTCAATTAACAGAATGCTGGATGTTAATCTCTTTAATGAACAAATCAGACAGGATTATGCAGAGTTATTGCTGAGCAACATAACCAAATAATTTTTTTATACGTGATATTGCTTCACATTTCCGTTTTCTTATCTTACCATTCTGCACAGCCTAAAGGTTTGTAACTGCCTTATGTAATTAATTTGAAAGGTTATTTTTTGCGTCTTTTTTATATAGACATAACGTATTCTTTCCGGTGTTTTTGGAACAGTACATGGCGCTGTCAGCTTTTTCTTTTAGATTTAGCGCAGAATCATTATCCCATTCGGCTATTCCGATACTAACCGTAACACTAATTGTATCGGTCTCATTAATAATTACCTTGTGCTCCGACAATTCTTTTAATATTCTTTCACATATGGCTTCCCCCGTGCTAAGGTCTGCGCCATCCAATAAAATCGCGAATTCATCCCCCCCAAGTCTTGAAAAGACATCGCCTTTTCGGATGTGAGTTTGAACTATTTTTGTTATTGATTTTAATACAATATCGCCTGCAACATGTCCATACTTGTCATTGATATCTTTAAAATCATCAATATCAATTATTCCCAATACAAACGGTGTGCCGTTTCGTTTCGCATTTCCAATCAAACTACGTAAAGTACTTTCAAAGAACCGTTTACTTAATGCTCCGGTGAGATAGTCTGTATTTAATGCATTAAATCTGGATACATAAAGTCTGTAAATTGTAGCTGCAGCAAGTAAAATAAATAATATGTCTCCTAAGATAAAAAATCTTACGATCTTCATCATGATATCATTTACATAATCTGCGGAAATATCAACACCTACTATACCAATTGTCTTACCGGTGTTGTGGTTTATAATAGGTGCCCATCCGGTTATAAAATCTCCCCATCCTACAGCATGAACAATGTCGGTTGCCAGCGGTTTTCCTTTTGTAAACACAAACAATTCTGTGTCTGTTACAGAATCAGTTGCTCCAATTGGCGAAAAAAATGCATTCCCGGGATCTTCGGCATCCAAAATGTACACGGTTCTGTCGTTTTTTGAATTCAATGTCTCGGTATAAATTAAAGACGCCGTGTTATTTTTCTTTATTTGTTGAAACAGCAAAAGCATCTTTTGATAATAAGCGTCATCCTTGCAATCTTCTCCTGACAGAACTTTATTTGTAAGTTGTTCGTAATTACCGATGTCATTTTCAATAAAAGCAGCAATAGTTGTAGCAGAATTCAATGCATGTTTGCTTAAATCTTTAACAATTACTTGCTTTATGTTGGTGCAAAAAATAAATGTTACTAAGCCCATTACCAAAGACAGTAATATTACAATTGCTGTTATTATATGAAATCCGGATGGCTTAGTATTAATCATAATCATAACCCCATTTTAAGTCATATGCGAATAATAGCGGATGGAATACACCCCTTCAAGAATACCCATACTTTCAACGATTATAACACAATAAGAAATAGATGATAATGTTTTTGGGAAATTATGCTAATATTATCAGATGATTTGATTATCATATTTAAACTGAATCGTACAGGATACTTCTTTAAACACAGTTTGGTCAACAGTCACGAACCTTTAATAATCGTTAAACTCCTTGCGTCGCAAGGAGTTTAACGATCATTTTTACTGTTCAGGTTCAATAAGAGCAATATCGGAGAGGTCTTTTCCCAATAGTCAGTATCTTCATTTTGCCATATACAGTTTTGCATCCAACTCATTAGAAATAGCCAGGTTATAAATATAAACATTGCTTATTTCTATGGCAAACAACTTTTGCATTTCATCCGTTTTGAAGCATTATTAATGTCCTTGCCCTTTTTCTTGTAGGTATAGCACATAAAATTGTTCTTAATCGCATCCATGGTGTGTGCCCGATGCAGGACGAGGGGCTTGCCACAGTCGATGCAGTACACCAAGCCAGAGAATAAATTCGGTTCTTCCATCTGCTTAGGTGTACGCTTTTTACGCTGTCGAAGCTCCTGCACCATAAGAATCCCCACGGCTGCAACCGTAGGGATTCCGAAAAGCAACCGCACCAAGAAACCTGTGAAAGAATCATGATTTGGTCACTGTCATTGTACCATTTCATGGTTGAAAAATCAATCAGAAAGGAATTGGTACAATGCCAGTTTATAAGGATGATAAAAGAAATACATGGTTCTGCAAATTCTATTATGTTGATTGGACAGGTGCACGCAAGCAGAAAAAGAAAGAAGGCTTCAAAACTCAAAAGGAAGCCAAAGCTTTTGAAAGGGAATTCCTGAACAAAGCCCATGCTTCCTGTGATATGGCTTTTAGCAGCTTGGTTGAACTGTATATGGAAGATTGCCAAAGCAGATTGAAGCCAACCACATTAGCAAACAAAAAATATGTGATTGATTTGAAAATATTACCTTTCTTCAAGGATATGCCTATTAACACAATCAATGCAACCACAGTTAGGAAATGGCAGAATGAATTGATTTCTCATGAAAACAATTATAGTCAAACATATTTGAAAACAGTGAACAATCAACTTTCAGCTATCTTCAATTTTGCTGTCAAATATTATAAGCTGCCTTCTAATNNATGGGGAAGAAGAATGCTGATTCAATGCAATTTTGGACTGTTGATGAATTCAATAAGTTCATTGCTGTTGTGGAAGATAAGCCTGTTTCCAAAGTAATATTTGAAATTCTGTTTTGGACTGGTATCAGGTCAGGTGAATTATTAGCACTTACATTAAATGACTTCGACATGAAAGCCCAAACAGTCAGCATAAATAAGAACTATGCAAGGCATAAAGGGCAGGACTTAATACTTGAACCCAAGACACCCAAAAGCAAAAGGGTTGTCACCATCCCGCCCTTCCTGGTTGACTTGGTTCAAGATTATGCTTCCAAGCTAATGGACTATGAACCTGATGAAAGATTGTTTACAGTAACAAAATCTTACCTTCACCATGAAATGGATAGGGGAAGTAAGAAGGCAAAGGTTAAAAGGATAAGGATTCATGACTTGCGACATTCACACGCATCCTTATTGATTGAAATGGGTTTTTCCCCGCTGCTTATTTCAGAAAGGCTTGGACATGAAAATATTGAAACAACCCTTCAAACATATTCCCACCTTTACCCAAATAAACATAGTCAAGTTGCTGATAGACTGGAAAAGTTGAATGAAAAAGCACTGGACAAAATATCAGCAGAAAGCAATGATGCTGAAAAATAGTACGGTTTTAGTACGGCAGATAAAAATAAAACCCTACAAACCTTGATTTTACAAGGTTTGTAGGGTTTTTCTTTACTACTCCCACTCGATCGTTGCCGG
>DCTM01000052.1:13536-70216 GCA_002329565.1 Firmicutes bacterium UBA1440 | reverse complement strand
CGATGCGGGTTGTGACCTTGCCGATCAGTTCCCACGGAAGTTCTGCGGACTCTGCGGTCATAAAGTCGATCGTAGTCACGGCTCGCAGCACGACAGCATAGTCGTAGGTGCGAAAGTCTCCCATTACGCCGACAGAACGCATATTGCTCAGTGCGGCAAAATACTGGTTGATCTTCTTGTCCCACCCGGCCAGTGCAATCTCTTCTCTGAAAATCGCATCTGCATCTTGCACGATTTTGACCTTCTCGGCTGTAACTTCACCGATGATGCGGATACCAAGCCCCGGTCCCGGGAATGGCTGACGATAGACCAGATATTCCGGAATACCGAGTTCCAGTCCGGCTTTGCGCACCTCGTCCTTAAACAGCATGCGCAACGGCTCGACGATTTCCTTGAAATCGACGTGCTCCGGCAAGCCGCCTACATTGTGGTGCGATTTTATAACTGCAGACGAATTGAGCCCGCTCTCAATCACGTCGGGATAAATTGTTCCCTGTGCGAGGAAATCGACCGCGCCGATTTTCTTCGCTTCTTCTTCAAATACGCGGATGAACTCCTCGCCGATAATCTTTCTCTTACTCTCAGGATCGGTCACGCCTGCCAGCTTATCATAGAAACGCTGCCTTGCATCGACTCTGATAAAATTGAGCTCGTACGGGCCGTCCGGACCGAACACTGCAGTAACCTCTTCGGCCTCGTTTTTTCTCAGAAGGCCGTGATCGACGAACACGCATGTCAATTGCTTGCCAACCGCACGCGACAGCATGACGGCAGAAACGGAGGAATCAACACCGCCCGACAGTGCGCACAGCACTTTGCCGTCTCCGATTTGTTCCTTCAGTTCCGCAATTTTGCTCTCGACAAAGGTATCCATTTCCCATGTGCCTTCGCACTTGCAGACATCATATACAAATGTCCGAAGCATCGTATCGCCGCCCTCAGTGTGCAACACCTCCGGGTGGAACTGAATTGCATAGACGCCCTTTTCCGGACATTCCATTGCCGCAATCGGGCAAACCGGTGTCTTCGCCGTTACGACGAACCCTTCCGGAAGTTTTCCGACGTAGTCTGTATGGCTCATCCAGCAAATATTCTTTACATATCCCGGCTCGTCCTTTGCATCGGCGATGCCGCTGATTTCCTTAAAAAGGACGGAATCTTTTTTAAGATTGACCTCCGTCTTTCCGTATTCCGAGACCGGTGCGTTCTCGACCTTCCCGCCGAGGCTGTGCGCGATCGCATGCATACCGTAGCAAAGCCCCAAGACCGGTATTCCGAGCTTGAAGAGTTCGGGATTGCACTGCGGTGATTTTTCATCGTAAACACTGTTTGGACCGCCGGTGAGAATCACGCCCTTCGGGGCCTTTTGCTTTATCTCATCGATTGAGAGCGAATACGGGTGAACCTCGCAGTAGACACCGCACTCTCTTACTCTTCTGGCAATCAGTTGATTGTACTGTCCTCCAAAGTCGAGCACAATAATCATATCTTCGTTTTTCATTTGTTTTCCCACTTCCATCTGTAATATCATACCTTACGGCTATCGGCTATCTTACGGCATTTGTCGACGTATCTTTAAGAATGACGTCGTGCGCACCGCCCTCGATTATGCTGGTCGAAGAAACAAGTGTGAGCTTGGCATTTTTCTGCAATTCAGGAATCGTCAGCGCACCGCAGTTACACATAGTCGACTTAACCTTATTCAACGAAAGTTGAACGTTGTCCTTGAGCGGTCCGGCGTAAGGTACGTAAGAATCGACACCTTCTTCGAAACTCAGCTTGCTGTCGCCGCCCATGTCATAACGCTGCCAGTTGCGCGCCCTGTTGCTGCCCTCGCCCCAGTATTCCTTAACGTAGGTACCGTTGAGATTGAGTTTGTTTGTAGGAGACTCGTCGAATCTGGCGAAATATCTGCCTAGCATCATAAAGTCCGCACCCATTGCCAATGCGAGCGTCATGTGATAGTCGTATACCAATCCGCCGTCACTGCAAATAGGGATATAGATGCCGGTTTCTTCAAAGTATTTGTTGCGTGCTGCCGCCACCTCAATAAGAGCGGTGGCTTGTCCTCTGCCGATACCTTTTGTCTCACGAGTAATGCAGATGGATCCTCCTCCTATACCGACTTTGATGAAGTCCGCGCCTGCCTCGGCGAGGAAAAGGAAGCCGTCTTTGTCTACAACGTTACCTGCACCGATTTTGACCGTATCTCCGTATTTTTTTCTCACGAAATCGATCGTCTCCTTCTGCCATTCAGAGAAGCCTTCCGAAGAGTCAATACAGAGAATATCGGCGCCCGCTTCCACTAAAGCAGGAACACGCTGCTCGAAGTCACGCGTGTTGACGCCTGCCCCGACCACATAACGCTTGCGGGAATCCAACAACTCGTTCGGATTTTCTTTATGAGAATCATAGTCCTTACGGAATACGAACGATGTCAATCTTTGGTTTTCATCTATAATTGGAAGAGCGTTCAGTTTGTGATCCCACAAAATGTCGTTTGCTTCGGAAAGTGAAATACCTTCCTGTGCAGTGATCAGCTTTTCAAAAGGTGTCATAAATTCGCAGACCTTAGTATCAGGCGACAATCTGCTGACTCTGTAGTCTCTCGATGTGACCAGGCCGACCATCTTGCCCTCTGCGGTTCCGTCGTCTGTAACCGCCACTGTGGAGTGCCCGGACTTGGCCTTCAGCTCTATGATATCTGCAAGAGTCTGATCGGGTCTTATGTTGGAATCGCTGCGTACAAAGCCGGCTTTGTGGCTCTTGACTCTCTTGATCATGGCAACTTGACTCTCGATCGGCTGTGATACGAATATGAACGATATGCCGCCTTCCTTCGCCAACGCAATCGCGAGGTTATCTCCCGAAACCGACTGCATAATCGCCGATACGATCGGAATGTTCATGCTCAAGGCCGGTTCCTCGCCCTTTCTGAATTTTGTAATCGGTGTCTTGAGACTCACATTCTCAACCTTGCATTCCTTTGAGGAATATCCCGGTATCAAGAGATATTCACTGAAAGTTCTGGAAGGTTCTTTATAAAATTGCGCCATTTCATCCTCCTTGCAACTGTCCGTTCTGATTTTTTCTTCTTTTCTCTTTATAAAGATATATTTTACAATAAATCTTCATGTTTTACAACATATTTGACGACTGAACCCGCGGATTTTCTGCATGTTTCGTGCTTGTTCACGCGATTGCAATCCGAACAGAAGTATATGGCCGATTTTCTGTACAAAAAAACACACTCTCAAGGCGCATTTTGCCGCCCTATCAGTGTGCCGTTTTTCATTGCACCGACTCATTTTGCAAGTATTCCTCCAGTGTCAGATTGGCTTGCCCGATTTCCATAGCGGCTTTCTGCCCCACATAGCGCAGATGCCACGGTTCATAGGTGTAGCCCGTAATGTTCTCCTTGCCGAGCGGATAGCGAATTATGAATCCGTACTTACAACTGTTCTCGGCCAGCCATTTTCCTTCGGCGGTGTCACCGTACGCCACCGTAAGCTCATAATTCACAGAAGGCGACGATACATCCGCGGCTAAACCCGTCTGGTGCTCGCTTTTTCCCGGCTGTGCGCTGTATTTATCTGCTGCAGCTTGTCCGTCCTTTTCCACATAGCCGTTATAAAGGATGCTCTGGAAGCTGTAAGAGCGGTAAGCTGTAGTAATGACGATTTCATGCCCCTCCTCCAACGCATCGGCTGCCAGCTTATTAAAGGCATCTGCCGCTTCTCTCGTCAGATATTGCCCGTCCGGGGATCTGTTGCCTGCCGTATATTTCGGCCGCACGAGGTCTCCCGGAACAAAATCCTTGCTGATCGGGTGTTGTTTATTCACAAGCATCAGCTCGTCTGTTTCTGTGTAAGGCCCTGACGGCTTCCATGTCGGCAGCGGCTCTTCTTGCGTCGATCCGTCGGCATTCCCGCCGATTTCGACCGCCGTGCCCGAAACGCTGCTCCCGCTCGCCGCAATGGCAAAAGGGTTCTTCCCGTTATAAGTCAAAATGCAGGCTGCCGCAAAGAGGATGACTGCCACTGCAATGATGATGATTGCTATTTTTTTATCTTTCATATTCCTTTTTCCTTCCGTTGTTCCGTCGATTTCCGCAAATTATCCGCAAAAAATGTTGCAGTCCGTTCCCGATGTCGTATCTGAGCATATCGCTCGTCGGTTTACTCGTTGGTTTATTTTATCATAAGAGCGCAATGCTTGCAAAGGCAATATACGGAATTGTCTGCATTCAAATGATTTGGTATGCACCCTTATAACCCACTGCAGATTCCCGTATGCCGGTAAATATTATTCTTGAAAGTCTTTTCGTTTTGGGCTTGATTCCCGCACAAATCGGATTTATACTGTACAGAGCAGCGCTTTACTGTTGTAACGGATGATATT
Source organism: Firmicutes bacterium UBA1440 (assembly GCA_002329565.1). Classification (GTDB taxonomy): domain Bacteria; phylum Bacillota; class Clostridia; order Peptostreptococcales; family Anaerovoracaceae; genus UBA1440. The sequence goes on along the minus strand of DCTM01000052.1, from coordinate 65,815 downwards.
ATTATATATAAAATTTGTCTGAAAAGGAGGATATCACTATGGGTAAGTTCATCATCGACGAGCAGGTCTTTAAAATGCTTCCGTCAGTTTGTTTCGGAGCGGTCGTCGCCTACGGTGTCGATAATAAAATTGCAAATGCAACAATTGCAGAAATTTTGGCCAAGGAAGTGGAAGCGGCTCGCGAACGCCTGGCGGGCGTCAACATTAAACAATATCCCCCTATCGTGCACTACCGCACCGCATTCAGGGAGATCGGCATCAACCCGAATCGCTACGCGAACTCCGTCGAGGCACTAAACAAAAGGATTGCAAGCGATGCACCGTTTCCTTCGATCAATACCGTCGTCGACATCGGTAACGCCATTTCACTGAGATATACATTGCCGATCGGAGCGCACGATATAGACAAGCTCGAAGGCAGGGATCTCGAAGTCAGACCGGCCTGCGAGAGCGACACCTTCATCCCGTTCGGAGAAACGGCTGAGGAAAGCGTTCCGGTAAACGAACTCGTCTATGTATCCGGCAATGCGGTACGTACAAGGCGCTGGATCTGGCGCCAGAGCGAGATCGGTAAAATCGATGATACGAGTGCAAATGTCGTCTTCCCTATTGACGGTTTCATCGGTGCGAACGACGAAGAAGTCAGAAAAGCCATGGCAGACTTAACAGAGCTTTTGTCCTCTGTCCTCAAATGCGAAGCCAAAAGCGACTTCCTCACAAAAGAACACAACTATATCGAATTTTAAATTTTTTAAGGCCCTCAAAGGGGCCTTAAATTTTTTATGCAAGTTTTTTGTTGTTTAGCGTTTTCGCTTCACTGTACGGTTTCAGCAACAGGAATATCATCATCGCCAAAACGCAGGTTGCCGCTATGAATCCCGGCAAACTGCCCGTGCCCGTGAACATCGTACCGAACTGGTAGATAATTAAAGAAACCGCGTATGCGAAAATCGTCTGATAACCGAGCGCGAACATGGTCCACTTCGGGCTGTTCATCTCTCTTCGAATGGCACCGATTGCCGCAAAGCACGGTGCACAGAGCAGGTTGAATACCAAGAAAGAGTAAGCTGCTACAGGCGAGAACATCTCACGCATGCTGGCCCAAATCTGCCATCCGTTCTCGGAAACGCCATCGTAACTTCCAAACAGAACACCGAATGTGGCGACTACATTTTCCTTGGCGATCAATCCCGTAATGGTAGCCACTGTACTCTGCCAGTTGCCGAATCCGATCGGAGAAAATATCCAAGCGATCGTCCCGCCGATGGCCGCCAGCACGGAGTTGTTGAAATCCTCCACCATGCCAAAGCTTCCGTTCTTCGTTCCGAAATTCATCATGAACCAGAGAATGATGGCCGAAATCAGGATGACAGTACCGGCCTTCTTAATAAAGGACCATCCGCGTTCCCACATTGAGCGCAGGACGTTGATTGCAGTCGGCATATGATAAGCCGGCAATTCCATAACGAACGGCGCCGGATCGCCTGCAAACATTGCGGTTTTCTTTAAAATAACACCCGAAACGATGATGGCTGTAATGCCGAGGAAATACGCACTCGGTGCCACCCACCAAGCTCCTCCGAACAACGCGCCCGCAATCAGTGCGATGATCGGCAGCTTGGCACCGCAAGGGATAAATGTCGTTGTAATGATAGTCATTCGGCGATCGCGCTCATTTTCTATAGTACGTGAAGCCATGATGCCCGGTACTCCGCATCCGGTACCGATGAGCATCGGTATGAACGACTTGCCCGAGAGACCGAACTTGCGGAAGATGCGGTCCATAACAAATGCGATACGCGCCATATAGCCGCAGCTCTCCAGAAATGCCAGCAGCAGGAAGAGCACCAGCATCTGCGGTACAAACCCGAGCACAGCGCCGACTCCTCCGATAACACCGTCGAGCAGCAACCCTTGCAACCAATCGGCTGCGTTGGCCTTTTCAAGTCCGTCGCCCACCAATACCGGGATGCCCGGTACCCAAACGCCGTAATCCGACGGATCCGGTTCTTCTACAGCCGCCGCTTGCTCATAGTCGGCAAATGTCACCGGAATCTTTGCTTTCACATTTCCTCCGTCGTCATAGAGGTATGCTGTTGTCGTAAGTGTACGCGCCGTATCCGGATTGAGCCCTTCTTCCTCGGCAGCTCTTTCAAACGCATCAACGACAGCACCCGGAACGACGTATTCTCCGACAGCCTCTTCGTACTCCGCAGAGCCCTGCCCGAACAGATGGAAGCCCTCGCCGAATACGCCGTCATTGGCCCAATCGGTCGCCCATCCGCCCACGGTAGTGATGGAAACAAAGTATACGAGGAACATGACTATTGCAAATATCGGCAACGCCAATACTCTATTGGTCACAACTCTGTCGATTTTGTCAGAGGTCGACATCATGCCCGCATTCTTCTTTCTATAATGTTTCTGCATCAGCGTTCCGATGTAGACATATCTTTCGTTGGTAATGATACTCTCGGCATCGTCATCCAGCGTCTCTTCAACATTTTTAATGTCCTGCTCGATATGCGCCCGAACCGATTCATCGAGATTCAGTTTTTCAAGCACCTTATCATCACGCTCAAATATCTTGATCGAATACCATCTCTGCTGCTCGGCAGGCATGTCGTGTACGGCAGCCTCCTCGATATGTGCAAGCGCATGCTCTACGACTCCCGAGAATGTATGCATCGGCACAGTTTTGCCGTGTCTGGCGGCCTCGATGGCCAACTCGGCAGCTTCTTCGATACCGGTACCCTTGAGCGCGGAAATCTCCACGATCTTGCAACCCATCGCACGTGATAGCGCTTCAATGTCAATCTTATCGCCGTTTTTCTCAACGATGTCCATCATGTTGATGGCTATGACCACGGGAATGCCGATTTCCGTCAATTGCGTCGTCAGATAAAGGTTGCGCTCGAGGTTTGTGCCGTCTACGATGTTTAAAATCGCATCGGGCCGCTCCTCGATCAGATAGTTACGCGCCACTACCTCTTCAAGAGTGTAGGGGGAAAGGGAGTAAATGCCCGGAAGGTCGGTGATGATAACATCGCTCTGCTTCTTCAGCTTACCCTCTTTCTTTTCAACGGTAACTCCCGGCCAATTCCCAACAAACTGGTTCGACCCCGTAAGTGCATTAAATAAAGTTGTTTTGCCGCAGTTTGGATTCCCCGCAAGGGCAATTCTAACATTCATAGTGTCGTATTCCTTTCTTTGTTAGCATACGCTAACTCCGTCTCTGAAAAAACAAGCTTACGCTTGATTTTTTATTTTGTCTATTCTACTTCTATCAGGTCCGCATCCTGCTTACGCAGGGAAAGTTCGTATCCTCTGACGGTGACCTCGATTGGGTCGCCGAGCGGTGCCACCTTGCGTACGCGTATCTCGACACCTTTCGTGATACCCATATCCATTATGCGCCTTTTGATTGCACCCTCACCGTGCAATTTTACGACTTTGGCGATTTCACCTATTTTTACTTGTTTTAATGTGTTCATTTTCTATCGTCCTCCCATAACAGGCCTGCGCCGATCAGATGATAATTTTCTGTGCCATTTCCTCACTGATCGCGATGCGGGCGTTTTTGACATTGACGATGATGCTCCCGATGGATGCGGAAACGACCGTAACACTGCCCCCTGCAACAAAGCCGAGGCTTTCGAGATGCCTGCGGGTTTCGGGCTTTCCACCAACCTTTTTTACAGTATTTGTCTCACCTATATTTGCAAAAGTCAAAGGCATGATCATCGCCCCTTTCAAATTACGATTCCTCGTTAGTGTAGACTAACCGAGAGGGAAATGTTCAGGTTAGCTCTCGCTAACCCACACTGAATAATACACCTTTCTGCTGAGATTGTCAACCGGTTTTGTCAAAACAATTTAAAACTTACTTTTGTGTTTTTTATACCCGGAATTCATCCGTTCTATCATAAAAACATATAAGAAACGGCGGTGCAATTTTATCTGCTCCGCCGTTCTTCTGTCTGTGTCACGCATCCCCCGATTGCGCGATACCCTCTTATTATCCTCTGATCTCACTTCACATGACGTGCGGTGTGGCTTACATCATGCCGCCCATACCGCCCATGCCGCCCATCGGCATAGCCGGCTCATCCTTCGGGATGTCAGCTACGCAAGCCTCTGTGGTCAGCAACATGGCCGATGCCGATGCAGCATTCTGCAGTGCGGATCTCGTTACCTTGGCCGGATCCACGATGCCTGCTTCGATCATGTTCATATATTGCTCTGTCGCAGCATTGAAACCTATTCCCGGTTCATCGCTCTTGACCTTGGCCACTACTACGCTGCCTTCAAATCCTGCGTTTTCCGCAATCTGTCTTACCGGCTCTTCGAGAGCTCTCATGATGATGGCTGCACCTGTCTTTTCGTCGCCGGCAAGCGTCTTGACATATTTCGCAACTGCCGGGATTGCGTTGACGAACGCAACTCCGCCGCCCGATACTACGCCTTCTTCAACCGCAGCCTTTGTTGCGTTGAGAGCGTCTTCGATTCTCAGTTTCTTTTCTTTTAATTCTGTCTCTGTAGCGGCACCGACCTTAATTACAGCTACGCCGCCTGACAGCTTGGCAAGTCTTTCTTGCAGCTTTTCCTTATCAAATTCCGATGTAGTCTCTTCAATCTGGGACTTGATATGGTTGATTCTCGCCTCAATTTCGGACGCTTCACCCGCACCGCCTACGATAACCGTGTTCTCCTTCGTAACCTTGACGGAAGATGCTGTACCGAGCATATCGAGTGTAGCTTCCTTGAGATCGTAACCCACCTCTTCGGAGATTACAGTACCTCCTGTGAGGATAGCGATGTCCTGCATCATTTCTTTTCTTCTGTCGCCGAAGCCCGGAGCCTTTACGGCTACGCAGTCGAATGTCCCTCTGAGCTTGTTTACAACCAATGTTGCCAAAGCTTCACCTTCTACGTCTTCAGCTATGATGAGCAGCTTTCTGCTTTGCTGTACGATTTGCTCAAGAATAGGAAGAATTTCCTGGATATTGGAGATTTTCTTGTCTGTCAGTAAGATGTACGGATTTTCCATATTGGCTTCCATCTTATCCGTGTCGCTTACCATATAAGCGGAGAGATAACCTCTGTCGAACTGCATACCCTCGACCACTTCGAGAGTTGTCCCTGTGGATCTCGATTCTTCAACGGTAATAACGCCGTCCTTGCCAACCTTTTCCATAGCTTCCGCAATCAGATCGCCGATAGCTTCATCAGCAGCCGATACAGCCGCTACCTGCGCAATGGATTCCTTGGAATCGACGCCTTTGGAGAGACTCTTGATTTCTTCTACGGCAATATCGACAGCTCCCTGGATACCTCTCTTCAGAATCATCGGATTTGCGCCGGCGGCTACGTTTTTAAATCCTTCTTTAATGATAACCTGTGCGAGCAATGTTGCAGTCGTCGTACCGTCGCCGGCGACGTCATTTGTCTTGGTTGCAACTTCCTTTACCAGCTGTGCACCCATGTTCTCGACCGGATCTTCGAGCTCGATTTCTCTGGCTATCGTTACGCCGTCATTTGTGATCAGCGGCGATCCGAATTTCTTCTCGAGCAACACGTTTCTTCCCTTAGGTCCAAGTGTGATTTTTACTGTATCCGCAAGGCGGTCAACCCCCGCCTGTAATTTTCTTCTTGCGTTTTCGCCGTAATGCAATTCTTTAGCCATATTCTCAATCCTCCCTATTCAATAATTGCAAGGATATCATCCTGCTTCAAAATGATGTACTCTTCGCCCATATATTTCACTTCTGTTCCTGCGTACTTTGAAAATACGACTCTGTCACCAACGGAGAGTTCCATCTTTTCGTCTTCTTTTCCGGGACCGACAGCCTCAACGATCGCAACTTGTGGCTGTTCCTTGGCCTGAGATGACAGGATGATTCCACCCTGAGTCTTTTCTTCGGCCTCTACCCTCTTAATTACGACTCTCGTTCCAAGCGGTTTGATTCCACAACTCATTTGCATTATCTCCCTTCATATATAATTCATATTTAAACAAATTTTAGTTTGTTAGCACTCATCTTTATTGAGTGCTAACTCTAATCTATATTTTACCTCTTTTATATTTCTTGTCAATACTTTTATCAAAATTTTTTTCCGTCTCGGGTACGCATATAATAGAACAAATATTGCTGTGCAATCCCTCCGTAACTGCCAAACTTTTCCGCGGCGAAGGCCTTCATCCCGGCGATATCGTTCTCGGCAAATCCGTATAAGCGATTCATCACTCTGCGTATCCACACATCGACAGGGAAGCTCTCTGTCTTTCCCATCGAAAACAGGAGAATGCAGTTGGCCACCTTCGGGCCGATTCCATGCAAGCCGGTCAGATAAGTATATGCCTCTTCGACAGACATATCCCCGGTTTTCTCCAATATTGCGCCATCGTCCGATGCCACTGCCTTAGCTGTCTCAATCAGATATTTGGCGCGATAGCCAAGTTTGACCGGCTCCAGATCCTGCACACTCAGATCTGCCAGAACCGCAGGTGTCGGCAGATTGTAAAATGTCCGCCCCGCATATTCACCCGCCTCCGTTCCGAACAGGCGAGCCAAAGTTTCGATGCAACGTTTAATGCGCGGGATGTTGCTGTTTTGAGAAATGATAAAAGAAATCACTGTCTCCCATTTTTCTTGATTGAGAATACGGATTCCCGGGCCGCTGCCTATGACCTCACCCATAAGGCTGTCGCGCTCCGCAAGTGTACGCTTGATTTCTCCGTAATCTCTTGCAAGATCGAGATAGGGATACCAAATGCTCTCAAAGTCGCGTTCGCAGGAGTTGTCTATGGTGAGCGTGCCCTCCAAAGGTGCGGTCTCCTCAAACGCTATGTTGACCGGCTTGCCAAAGGCAATCCCCGTATAGCTGCCATCCTCCTCTCTCTCCCAACGAAAGCACTGTCCGCAGTCGAATATTTGATCAAGATTGCAATCCTTCACATAATGCTTAACCTTCATGCTTCCAACTCGCCTTTCTCAATCCTCTGATTTCTATGTTAACTGCCTCTACGTTGAAAGCCGTCATTTTCTCCACCTTGCCTGCAATCTCTTCTTGCAGGCGCATAGCCGCACTGATAACCGACGAATTGTGGATCATAACGGCGGAGATATTTATCTTGATGCCTGCGGGTGAATTTTCGACAGCTGTCTTGACAACCTCGGCCACATCCTCGGCCTTGCGCATTATGTAGAGCGCCAAATCGACGATAACCCGATCGGAAATGGTGAAATCGCCGAGATAGCTGTAGGTCGGACGTACCACTGATTTTTCCACAAAGGCCGCTCTGTTGCCCCAGCCACGGAATATCCGCAGCGGATCGATGAAGTATCCCGAGAACTCTTTTTTCAGCTGAAATGTCGGCACCGGTATGACATGCTTGCCTAATTCATGCCTTTGCTTGTCCGCAACCGCACGATCCTCGGGCGTAGTGATCTCCTCAATATTTACAATCTTCTCAAACGCAGGCAATTCAAGGCGCGCTCTTATTTTTTCCACCATGCCGAGCGATGTCCCGAGTACGAGTATGCTTTCCGGGTTTACCTCTTTTATCTTACGGTAAACATTGTTCCGATGTTCGGAGTCCGTAAACAACGCCGTCTTGATCGCGCCGATTGTCGTCGCCTGCCTCTTAGCAGAGATGCCAGCCAATATCTTATTTTCTCCAATAAAAAGGCCGTCGTCGATGATGGTCTCAATGTTCATCTGCCGACATAAATTTATGGCACTGTAGCTTTTCCCTGTGCCGCTTTTCCCGATCAACGCGTAAACTTTCATCTTTACTTCTCCAAACCGTTCCGGTATAATGTACTTGTTTGATAACACAAAAGCAATATCAAAATTTAATTTTTAAGGAGGATTTTATAATGGCTTATAAAATTACAGATGCCTGCATCAGCTGTGGTGCTTGTGCTGCAGAATGCCCTGTAGAAGCGATCTCTGAGGGAGACGGAATCTATGTAATCGACGCTGACAAATGTATCGACTGTGGTGCTTGTGCCAGCACTTGCCCGGTAGACGCTCCGACAGCAGAATAGTAGTTCATTATATTGAAAGTACATAATAACCGTTTCTCAACACAAGAAACGGTTATTATTTTTTTGCAATTATTTATTCGTTTGTCTTGTTGTTCATGCGATACACGAGAGAATACAACATATCGCTGAGGTGTACATTTTCGATGCACACGTTGTCCGGAATTTCAATGTCAATCGGGGCAAAGTTCCAGATGCCCTTGACACCGGCAGCACAAAAGATATCCGCAATCTCCTGTGCGGCATCTTTTGTTGTACAGATGATGCCGATATCGATGTCGTTTTTTTCGATGTATTCCTTCATGTCGGCGTAATCGAGAATCTGCAAATCCTCTCTGATCTTTCTGCCGATAAGATCCGGATTTTTGTCAAAGAGCGCAGTGACAATAAAGCCTGTTTTGTAGTAATAGTTGTGGTTAGCAATCGCCCTCCCGAGATTACCGGCACCCGCAATCACCATCTTATATGTCCTGCCCAAACCTATAACAGCATTTATCCCGGCGTAGAGCACATCCACGTTATAGCCGTAGCCCTGTTGCCCGAAATCGCCGAAATGATTTAAATCCTGCCTGATTTGGGAGGCAGTATATCCTGTCAACTCAGAAAGTTCCTTTGAGGACACCTTGTCGATTCTGGATGATCTCAGCTCACGCAGATAACGTCTGTACCTCGGTAATCTCCTGATGACGGCGTTTGAAATTATAGGTTTTTGCTTCATATGTTTTCCCTTTAATTTATTTTTTCTTCAACAAACCTTACGATGTCGCCGACGCTGTGGAATTTCTCGGCATCCTCATCCGGAATTTCGATTTCGTATTCGTCTTCGATAGCCATTATGATTTCGACGGCATCGAGTGAATCAGCTTCCAAATCTTTCATCAAGTGTGTGTCAAGAGTAACGGATTCTTTATTCACGTTCAGCTGCTCGGCTATAATCTCCTTTATCCTCTCAAAAACCATATTTTAACCCTCCATTGTTTTTTGGTTTTGTTCATTTTGATTTAATACATCATTTATTATATATATGCGTTACTATATATGCAACCCAAAATTTTTTGTTTTTATAACAAATTTAGAGCAATATTGTTATTCCAGCAGATGCTCCCATTCCTCAATCTTGTCGTTTAAGGTTGTTTTGCAAAGTGCAAGCGTCTCGCTGAGTTCAGCCAGCTTTTGATGGTCAGTCATATATTGAGGATTACAGAGGTCGCTCTCGAGTTGTGCAATCCTTTGCTCGAGATTATCGATTTCAGCTTCGATACTCTCAATCATGCGTGCCTTTCTGCGTGCTGCCGCCTCGCGTTCCTTCTTTATGCGCCGTTCTTCTTCCGTGGACAGCGGGCGTTCGGACATCGGCTCCGATGTTGTACGCTGTTCTCTGCGCAGGTCATCCGGGTATTTTTTCCCGGACTCCATGGACTGCTTTTTTTCAACGTAATAGTCGTATGTGCCCAGATACTCATCCATACCGTGATCGGTCAGCTCCAGTATCCGCGTGGGTACTTTATTCAAAAGATATCTGTCGTGCGAAACGATAAGAATAGTCCCCGTAAACTGCAGAAGCGCATCCTCGAAAGCTTCCTTGGAAGCGATGTCGAGGTGGTTGGTAGGTTCATCGAGTATCAGCATATTCGCACCCGAAAGCATCAATTTCAGCAATGCCAACCGCGCACGCTCCCCTCCGGAGAGGGATCCGACAGTAACAAAAACGTCATCGCCGCGGAAGAGAAATCTTCCGAGAATGTTGCGCATCTCGGTATCCGTGTAAAGATTGTAGGCATCCTTGAGTTCTTCGAGTACGGTGTTGCTGTCGTTGAGACGCATCTGCCCTTGATCGTAATAGGCAAATTCTACATTGTGTCCTTTTTTCAGGCGGCCGGCGTCCGCATCGATCTCTCCGAGGATGATGCGGAGCAGCGTCGTCTTGCCGATGCCGTTGGCGCCGACGATGCAGACACGCTCGCCGCGCTTGATGTCGAAGTCTACGTTCGCGAAGAGCGTGCGCCGGCCGCTGCCGCTTCTAACACTCTTGGACAAACCCTCAGCGATGAGAACATCGTTTCCGCTTTTGAAGTTTTCTTTAAAATGAATTTTCATTTTTGCACGGGAGATTTCCGGACGCTCTGAGACATCCATGCGTTCGAGCATCTTTTCTCTCGATGCGGCTCGCTTAGCTAAGAGTTCCGTACCGTGCTGTTTGAAACGACGGATAATCTCCTCTTGTCGGGCGATCTCCGTCTGCTGCTTCTCGTATTTTTTCAGCTCAGCCTCTTGACGCTGTTTTTTCTGTGCAGCAAAGGTGCTGTAATTTCCTTCGTATGTATAGAGTTTGTGGTGATCCACTTCAAAGATCCGCGTCACCGTTCGATCGAGGAAGTAACGGTCATGCGAGACGANNATCAAGATGATTGGTCGGCTCGTCCAAGAACAGAATATCAGGCTTTTTGAGAAGCAAACAGGCCAGCGCCAATCTTGTGCGTTCACCGCCTGAGAGCATGGAAATCTTCTTCTCGTAAAAGTCTTCCGTAAATGCCATGCTGCTCAGAATACCGACCATCTCGCTCTTATATGTGTAGCCGCCTTGCTGCTCGAAGCGTATTGTCATGCGGTCGTATTCCTCAAGGAGTTTTTCGACATTCTCATGGCGCGCCGATCTCTCGGCGATAGTCTCAGCCATCGCGGCCATGTCCTCTTCAAGCTTGCGCACTCCGCTAAAGATTTGCTCTACCTCTTCAATAAGCGTATTTTGCAAATTAAAATGATCGGCCTGCTTGAGATAGCCGACCGTCTTTTCTTTCGATATGTAAGTTCCTCCCGATGTGGCTGCAAGCTCACCGGTGAGAATTTTCAGCAGGGTGGTCTTGCCTTCGCCGTTCTTGCCGATCAGGCCGACGCGGTCGCCCTCGTTGAGATGAAAGGAAACATCCCGCAGGATCACATCCGTGCCGTATTCTTTTGTAATATTGGTTGCACTTAATACTATCATATTTTATTCCCTATAAAGGCAGGCTCGGATAAGCGTCGAGCGATAAATCATCCCGAATGCCGGCCTTATACAGATAATATGCCGCGCTCGCGATCATGGCGGCGTTGTCGGTGCACAGCACCGGTGGCGGAAAGTACAAGCGAATGCCGCTTTCCGCACACTCCTGCGACAGCATCGCCCGCAGCGCGCTGTTCGCAGCAACGCCGCCCGCCAACACCAACTTGTCGTCTCCGCGCCGTTTGGCGGCGAAGACCGCTTTGTTCACAATCACTTCCAGGATGGCCTGTTGAAAAGAGGCTGCGACATCAGCCGCATTGATCTCGTGCCCCGCCTGCTTTTCTGAATTTATGTAGTTGAGCACAGCCGTCTTCGTTCCGCTGAACGAAAAATCAAGGCTGTCCTTTTCGAGATAGACGCGTTTGAATTTGACAGCATTTGGATTTCCTTCCTTAGCGAGCTTGTCTATCTTCGGTCCTCCCGGATACCCAAGGCCGAGCACCCTTGCCACCTTGTCGTAGGCCTCACCCGCTGCATCGTCACGCGTGCCGCCTACCACCTTGCAGGAACCGTAACTCGTGACCTCGGCGATACTCGTGTGCCCACCCGATACGATCAGTGCCGTAAACGGCGGCTTTAAGGTCGGATGCGCTATGTAGTTCGCGCTGATGTGCCCCTGTATATGGTGCACGCCGACAAGCGGTTTTTTCTTTACAAATGCGAAAGTCTTCGCGGTAGCGATACCGATCAGCAATGCTCCGACCAAGCCCGGCCCCTTTGTAACACCGATCAGATCGATCTCTCTCCAATCGACGTCGGCTTCTTCCATCGCCTGCGCTGTCACGGCGTTGATATTCATTAAGTGGTGCCGCGAGGCGATTTCGGGCACCACACCGCCGTATTCCTTGTGTATTTCTATCTGTGTAGAGATGGCATTGGAAAGCACTTCTCTGCCGTCTGCGACCACGGCCACCGACGTTTCATCGCAGCTCGACTCAACCGCCAATGTCAAAAATTTACCGTTTTTCATCCTTGATACCTTTGTATATAACCCTCATTCTTGAGAATGCAAGTGTTATCGGCCGACAGATGTCTGCAATTTTCACAGGACTGATAATCCATCATGTTAAAAGCATTGATATCGTTGCGCCGCGTAAATCGGTTGCACTGGCTCGCAACATAGGTCATATCATCGCCGAATTCGTACTCGTAATCTCTTCCGTCTGTCTTCATATTTCTCCCTCCCTCGACATGTTCTTGTCGAGTAGTATGATAAATATGAAGGTCTTTTATTCATCGTGACGCCACATGATCAGCGCGTCCTCATTGTTATCCAGGTAATAGCTTTTGCGTACACCCACCCCTTCGAAGCCAAGGCCCTCGTATAGGCTTATGGCCACTTTGTTGGAAACTCTGACCTCCAAGGTCTGATGCACGGCGCCGTAGCGCTTTGCCAAGCGAAGCAGGGCAACCATAAGGTTCGTTCCTATGCCCCTTCCGCGAAATTTGGGGTGCACGGCCACATTGGTGATATGCGCTTCGTCGAGAGTAATCCACATGCCGGCATAGCCTGCGATTCTTTCCTCTTCCTCAGCCACAATATAGACAGCTTTTTCATTCTCCGCAATATCCTCCTCCAGCGATTCTTTGCTCCACGGCATAGAAAAGCACAGAAGGTCAATCTCAGCGATCCGCTTTGCATCGCGAGGTACTGCAAATCTCAATTTCATATCACTCGCACCGTCCCATCGCGCTTTCTTCTTTCTTCTTCAAATCCAGTTTGCGCTTAGCTTCGGATTCTCTCATATAATTGGGTTCAAGCATTCCGTAAGGTACCGCTTCTCCTCTTCTGTACATCTCCAATCCCAGCGCGGCGACGCAGGCGGCCTGCTGCACTTCATCCCTGATTTCGGTTTCAAATCCCGCGGCAGCCGCTGCCTGTTCAGCATCTTCTCCGTATACTGCCGCTCCGTCTCCGTAAAATATCAGTGTTTTGCGTCCGTTTTCCTCAGCCGCGGCAAACAGCATCTGCAGGTAGTCTTCCACCGAATATGCGCCGCCCTTAACGATTTCTTGCGCATCTCCGTTTTCGTCATATATAAATGCCGCCGCATACACCTGTTTTCTGCGCGCGTCAAACATAGGACATATAACCCCCGCACATCCGGGATCTTCGTAAATAAAGCTCTGTAATGTCGGTACCGGTACGGCAGGAATGTCAAGCGCTTGTGCCAGTGCACGCGCCGTGGTGACGCCGATGCGAATCCCCGTAAACGATCCGGGTCCCGCAGATACTGCAATTGCGTCAACATCTTCTATCGTAAATTGACAATTTGTGAGCAAATCCGACACCATCGGTATCAAACTTGAGAGGTGTGCGAACTTGCCGGAATTCTCGATTTCCGCGATTACTCCGTCCGCATCTGCCACCGCAACAGAGCACTTCGGCCCCGTCGTCTCGATTGCTAAAATGTGCATTTCAATTCTTCCTTTTCGGCAATTTTGTAGATTCTCTCGCCTTCCCCTTCACCGTACTCAAGCTGTAAAATTATAGAATGCTCAGGCAACAAATCATAAACCAAGTCACCCCATTCCACAATCACTGCCCCGTCACTGTACAGGTATTCCTCAAAACCGATTTCAAACAACTCATCGGGATCGTTTACGCGATAGACATCAAAATGATACAGAGGAAGCCTCCCGCTCTTATACTCTTGCACTACGGTAAACGTCGGACTGGTTACAGTTTCCTCTATGCCCAGCCCTGCGGCGATGTATTTTGTAAGCGTCGTCTTACCTGTACCCAAATCGCCGATCATGGCGATTACATCTCCGGGCTTTAAAGACTTTGCCAGATCACAGCCGAAGGCTCGCGTATCTTCTTCGTTTTTTATGATAAACTCCTTCATCGCCGTATCCCTCCATAACTTTTTTATTGTATCACAAAAATACTATTTATGCAAAAACTCCGAAATTCTCTTATATAAAATGAACGTCACTGCGGAATTGATGCCCGCCTTCAAAATATTGAACAGTGCGATTGCAGGCAGCATCGGCACCACGGCTTCACGCGGCATCTGAAAATACAGAGGTGTAATGATATAGTTTGCAGGCACCATCACAGCCGCCATCGCAAGCGTTCCGACGAGCAGCGCGATAAGCGCGCCTTTCTTCGTCTTGTTTCCGCGATAAATCAAGCCTGCCACAATCACAAAAGTTCCCGTGGCAATAATGTGCATAGCGATGCCGTAAGGTCCTGTAGTGGAAAACAACATTCCCTGGATTACCGCAGCAACGGTCGTGATCGTCAGCCCCGCAAGCGGGCCGAAGGCGAACGTACCTATCATAATCGAGATATCGGCGGGATCGTACTCGAGGAACGGCAGCAACGGAAACGGTATCCGGATCAAAGCCACCAAGACTATGGAAATCGCCGTCAGCATTCCCATCTTCGCCAATTTCATCGTGCTCTTTTGTGTGTTCAAATTTCTCTCATTCATATTGATTCCTCTCTTTCTTTTTGTAAGGAATCTGCCGGGGACATAAAAATTGCCTTGAGAAAAATCCCAAGGCAAAAACGCAACAATTTGCTGCTACGCTTCTTCGTTTCTCTTTATCCGGACTGTACCGTTGGTATGGGGATCCAACCCATTCTGTGTGTTGCGCTATGCGCTCAACCCTCGGACTCGTGGGCACTCACGCCCCTTTACCGCCAGTGAGGAATTTCACCTCGCCCTGAAACAGATTATATAATTTTATAATTTACGCGTTCATTATACGCTCGTCGTTTTTCATTGTCAAGCGATATATGGCATCGGCATATATTTCCGCAGCTTTGAGCAACTTGTCGATTTCGATGTGCTCATTTACCTGATGTGCGAGTTCCGGATCGCCGGGGAAGATCGCTCCATAAGCGACAATTCCTGTGCAAGCTCTCGCGTATGTGCCTCCGCCGATTACCAGCGGCTTGCTGTCCGTATCGCCGGTGCGATCGCAGTATACATCTTGCAGTGTTTTAATCAGCGTATCATCGACGGGAATGTAGATCGGAGCCTGCTCCTTGCTACCCTTAACGATACCGATATCATACGCCGTCGCAGTAGCCGCTACCGCGTCGTAGACCGCCTCACTCGCAGATGTGACCGGATAGCGAACGTTGATCGTCAACGTGACCGCATCTTTATCGGCGGCAATCATGCCGACATTCAAAGACAGCCTGCCCGAAGGTTCGTCGTAAAAACCGCAGCCCAGCTTTTCGCCGGTCGTTTCAAAGCCGATATGCTTATTATAAAATGAAAGGAATTCATTGACATCTTCGTTCACAAAATTAAATCTCGCAAGAAAATCGAGCAAAATTGCAATCGCGTTGACACCCTTCTCCGGTGTCGCCCCGTGGGCGGAAACGCCTTTTGTTCTGATCTCAAGGCTCTTCCCGACACCCTTTACATAAAGGCCCGCTGCGCTGTCTTCGATGTTCTCGGCTTTATATCTTGCAGCTTCTTCCTTGATACGGTTGTATATCGACGCATCGTCGCTCCTGACAACGGCGCGTGCCCAATCCGCAACCATGTTTGGTGCATTGCCTCCTGCAAGGCTTCGCAGCTCCAATCCTGCATTACTGCTTTTGCCGAACTTCTTCGCCAGTTCAAAGGTGAGGATTCCCTTTTCTCCGTGAATCGCAGGAAACTCCGCGTCGGGTGTAAAGCCAAAGTCGGGCGCCTCTTCATTGCTCAAATAATACTCCATGCCCTGCCAATGTGTCTCCTCGTCAAGACCGAGAATCAAACGCACACGCGCCTCCGGTTCAAAGCCCGCATCCCGCAGTGCCTTCATAGCATAGTAGGCCGCCACGACCGGGCCCTTATCGTCTGCCGTACCGCGCCCGTACATCTTTCCCTCACTGATGACAGCGTCGTATGGCGGAAAAGCCCAGCCTTCACCCTCAGGTACCACATCAAGGTGCCCCAGGATTCCCATAATTTTCTCTCCGCTGCCAAACTCGATATGCCCACCGTAGTTGTCGATATTTCGAATTGTGAATCCGTCCGCCGCCGCCTTTCCGAGCATATATTTGAACGCTTCGTGCACGCCTTTGCCAAAGGGCATGAGTCCATCCTTGTCGCTTTCCTCGGGCGGTTGCTCTACACTCTTAATCGCCACCAACGATTGCAAGGTCTGNNACCATCTCGTTTCTATAAGCTCCCATTAATTCCGAGTAATCCATTTGCTTCCTCCAAAGCTGCCTTGGCTCGCGCAAGATGTCCCGATACCGCCAATGTGGCGTTCGACTCCATATCTTGGTCCAAAGGCACGATAGTATAGGTAAATTTACTGCTGCTTCCGTAACGGTCTACCCACGTCGGAATCGCATCCATGGAAACGGCAGTTATCTTCTTCTCAGTCTTATTGTATGTCAAAAATACCCTTGCGATACAGCCGATTTCCGTCTTAGCCTTATCGGGGCCCAGTGATTCCGCCCTCTGATTGGAGATAAAATTACCCATGCTGTAAAAAACAGGTACCTGTTTGCCGTCCGCTGTCGTAATCATTTCCGATTCCTGCAAGTTATGCGGGTGTGAGGCAAATATCATATCCACATCGAGATCGGCAGTCTTCTCGGCTATCTCTCTCTGCCACCGGTTTGCATTGCTCTGATATTCCTCTCCCCAGTGGTAATATACCGTGATAATATCGGCTCCGTCTGAGCGCGCCTTTGCGGCGGCATCTGCAATCTGCGTCATAAGCCCGTCAATATTTTCGTAGCTGAACGAGTTTATCAGAGAAGCCGTCTCGTTGCCGATAACGCTTCCGTTAATGGCGACAACTCCGCCGGTGCTCGGAGTCTGATAGGTATAAGCGATGGCCGCCACTTTGACCCCCTTGTCGGTCTCATAAATGGTATAACGCGGTTCACCCGCATCCTTTCGGCTGCCCGTCACCTGAAGTCCGCTCTTTTGGAGCACGTCAATCGTACGCAGCAGGCCGGTCCTGCCTCTGTCGAGCATATGGTTGTTGGCCGTAATGCCGATGTCAAAGCCCGCACCCGCGAGCGCGGTCGCCAACTCGTCGGGAGAGCTGAAATTCGGATAACCGATATACGGTGCCCCTCCAAACGTCGTCTCCACATTGCACATCGCCACGTCAGCCGCTTGGATATAGCCTTTGACATATTGAAAATTGTTGCTGAAATCATATGTGCCGTCGCTCTGCTGCTGCGCGTGCAACTGCGCCATGTGTGCCATGATGTCCCCGACGCAAACGATCTGCAGATCGACGATCTCGTCTTGCTCCTTGACGACACCCTGCCCGGGGATGCCGTCTTCATTTGAAAATAGTGGGAGCGCTGCGAGAGCTCCCACTATTACAATCAATATTGCTGCAACGAGAACGAAAATCTTTTTGTTTTTTGATCCGGTGCGTTTCCTTTTGCTCCGATTTGCGTCTGCGCTTGCTTGATAGTCCATTTTATACGGCTTCCACCGCAACGATTTCCGGGCAGGTTTCTCTGACGACAGTCTCCACGAGACCCTTTACCGTCATCCTCGCGCCGGGGCAACCCGCGCAGTGACCCTTCAAGCTCACCATTACTACATTGTCGGGGGTGATCTCAACGAGTTCGATATCGCCTCCGTCTCTCTGCAAAAACGGTCTTACCTGTTCGATCGCCTCTCTTACTCTTTCTTCCATGGTGAAAATACTCCTTTCAAAATTACAATAGTATGTGTATTTTAATTTAACCTCAATGATTATACCACATTGGGTTCTATTGTGTAAACATTCACAAAGGCGCCGTTTTTTACCCCCTTGATGATGACCGTCTTCATCGCATCGCCGTTGGCATCAAAGGTGATGTTGCCGGAGGCCCCCGCAAACTTCGAGGTCGACGACAATGATTGCATGATCTTCTCGCCGTCTATGCTCGTACCCGCCTGATTCATCGCGTCGATCGCGATCATATAGGCGTCGAAGGCCAAGGCGACAGCCGGCTCGGGTACAGCATCCTTGCCGTATTTGGCTCGGTACGCCTTGAGGAATGTCGCTGACATCTTATTGACGCCGGCTTCGGAATCGTAGATCGTCGAAATCACAGCCTGCTCGGCCGCAGTCCCCGCCTGCGTGAGGAAGATGTCCGTCTGCCACGCATCCGTTCCGAGGAAGGTAAAGCCGGCCTTCATCTTTTCCGCGATCTGGAGGATCTTCACCGCACTGACCTGCTCGGCCGAAAGGAAGATCGTCTTGACGCCCGCCTTTTTCAACTTATCAAGTTTTTTCTGCACGTCGGAAAGGTCATCCTTGTATTCGATGGTGTAGGCCACGGCGTTTTGATTGCCCGTCAACTGCACCAGCTTGCTTTCAAAGCTCTGATCGACCGGGATCGCCGCATCGTCGTTCTTCTTGCGCATCACGGCGGCCTCGGTCACGCCCATCACTTCTGCGGCGTACTTGCCCAGTACCGCGCCCTGATACTCGTCCTCGAACCATACCCGGAAGTAGTACGGGTTGCTCTTGGTGACGAGCGGGTTGGTGTTGGTGATCGAAATTGCGGGGATCTTCGCCTTCTGAATATAGGCAGCAGCGGCCAAGGAATACGCGCTGCCATAGCTGCCGAGGATCACTGCGGGTTTCTTGTCGATCAGCTCGCGGATCGCCTCATCGGCGGCGTTGAGGTCCGAGCGGTTGTCCGCATAAACGAGCTCAACGTTCTTGCCGAGGCAGGTCGGGTACAGCTCGTGCGCGAGCTCAATGCCCTTCCGTTCGAGCTCTCCACCGTCCTTATCTTCCCCGGAAAGCGGCTCGAATACACCGATTTTCACCGTCTCCGCCACATTCTGCTCCTGTGGGAAAAATTCTGCCCGAAACGCATCAAAGGTCGCACAACCGGCAAGCGATGTCACCGACAGCACCAGTATCATTAACATTGCTGTAATCTTAAAAGCTTTTTTCATAAATCTCACTCTCTGTATCTTCTCGGCAGCCCACCGATACCTCTGCGCAGCCCCCAAATTATTATCTTTTCATTATACCATTTTTGTTCCCAAAGTAAAGGTGCGCGTTATTTTGGATATGAAACTTTAATAATGGGAAACTTTATTTCAGATGGTTTTTTAAAGTAACGTTGTGGTTTTACATCCTTCCGGAATTATTTTAACAAAAATAAAAAAGCAGACACATACTGTTTTTTGTATATGTCCGCTTTAAGTTTATACGTTCAATATCGTCCCTGAAACAGAACCGGTTGCAGTATTTTCAATTTAGAACTGCTTAGCCAATTCTTCAGTTTCTTTGATTGCCTTATCTACAATGGCATTGACATCTATACCGATTACATCCAAATTATTAGCTGAAATTGTTGTAAAATCAGTAATTCCAAGGAACCCCATAATTGTACGCAGATATCTGTCTCCCATCTCAAAAGCGGCGAATGGACCGGTGGAATATTCTCCGCCTCTGGCTGTGATATTTAAGGCTTTTTTACCTTGGCAAAGCCCGACAGGGCCTTGGGCAGTGTATTTGAATGTCATACCAACAATGCAAATGTAGTCAATATAGGCCTTTAGTATGGCCGGAATGCTAAGATTCCAAAGAGGTTCAGCGAAAACGATTTTATCTGCTGCGACAAACTGATGCGCATATCGTAACAGCGGGTTGTTCCCTTCGCCCGGATTAAATTTTAAGCGTATACCTTCTCCGCTTAAAAAGTTAATATCTTCTTTATATAAATCAAGTGTGCTCACTTCATCTTGCGAATGGTGTTTCTTGTATTCCTCTATAAATTTGTCCGATATTCTGAAGGTTCTCGACTGACCTTCTTCTTTTGCATTTGCTTTGATATACAATACTTTGCTCATTATTTTCTCTCCTTATAATTTAATAACGTAACTTGATTTTTATGTTGTCCTATGATAATAACAATATGTAAGAGTTTTTTAGGCAAGTAGGCGCTTATCAGTGCCATAGTATTTTTATCATTGGCTTTTTGCTGCGTGGAGCTTTGTGTGATTTTACACGTGATTATTATTTTTTAAATATTTCACAATTTATGTGATTATTTGTTCCTATAATATGGTATATTTAGAGAGGAATCGAGAGATCGATCCGCAATTATTTTTTACGAGGAGGAAACAAATATGAAATGGACTTGCACAGTTTGCGGCTATGTTCATGAGGGTCCGGAGCCACCGGCAAATTGCCCTCAATGTAAAGTTCCCGCAGAGAAATTCATCAAGCTGGCAGAGGGAAAAACAGAGTGGGCCGATCAGCACGTCGTAGGCGTCGCCAAAGGCGTTGACCCTGAGATTATAGAAGGTCTGAGAGCAAACTTCATGGGCGAATGCACGGAGGTCGGTATGTACCTCGCGATGGGCAGAGTAGCACACAGAGAAGGATATCCGGAAATCGGGCTTTATTGGGAAAAGGCCGCTTGGGAAGAAGCGGAGCACGCTGCCAAATTTGCCGAGCTTCTCGGCGAAGTCGTCACAGACTCCACCAAGAAGAACCTCGAGCTGAGAGTGGAGGCCGAAGCGGGCGCTTGTGCAGGCAAGAAGATGCTGGCTACGAGAGCAAAGGAACTCAACCTCGACGCCATCCACGACACTGTTCACGAGATGTGCAAAGACGAAGCCAGACACGGTGCTGCCTTTGAGGGTCTGCTGAACAGATACTTCAAATAAGCCAAATAAGAACATATTAAACCCCTTGACAGTAGGAAACGCCCTATTTTCAAGGGGTTTTTGTATGTTTGTTCATAGATTAATTTCGAGGATTGCTTGTCATTACAACCATACTCAAATATGGCTTTTTAGAAATCTCAAGGGAAATTGAAGGGAAGAAACAGAGATTTTGGGGTGAAAAATGCCCTCCCCTTGAGTTCATTTTCCTTGAGTAGTTCCTCTACCCCTAGAGCCCTAAGGATTTGAGGGAATTTTTCTTTTCCCAACAACTAATAGGCAATTGCTATATTTGACAATATCTTGTAAAATTAGATAAAAGGCAACTAAGGATGTGTGCTATGAAATTAATAACAGAATTATTTAAGATGCTAGGAAATCTTATAGTGGCCTTCTTTGTATGCGTTATTGGCATTATTGAAATAGTCATTCATAGTGTAATTCCCATTTGGAATGGACAAAAGAAAGGTCATGTCTGGTTTGGCATTTTCAATCAGCCGATTGTTGTATTGTTTACTCTTATCCCCATAAGTTCACAATTAGATTTATTGCTAATTCCCGAAGATAGATTATTTTGGATTATCTTAATTATTTTTGAGATTATTATATTAACCTTCATTATTAACTCTGTAATTGAGTTGATATTTAATTTAAGTAACAAAGAAGATATTTATAAAGATATTCAAGAACTGCAAAAATACTCTAATAATTATGTGCTTATTATTATTTCACTCTTAGCCTTATCTGTTGCAGCATACCCTGAAAGTATTCATATAAATAATTTAGAGTTATTAATTATGGGTAGTATATACTTCATCTCGACTATTTCAAGTGACATTTATAGAGTATTTATATACTCAAAGGGAAGTGTACCTGGGCTGGCTAAAAAAGTAAGGCTAATATTCAAATAGGCCCTTCCCAAAATCCCCTCTGAAGAGTTCCGGGACTACTTTGTTTCCACTTTACCTGATTATTTCAAGGTTAGAATATCAATTTCTTCCTGCGAAAGTTGATTTAAATATTTGTTTGAAGGCTTTTCTCAAGAACAATCTCAAGGGAACTAGTAAACCTTGAAATTCCAACCTTTCAAAAAGTGTATTTCTCAAGGGAAATTGAAGGGAAACGCACACTTACTGTTCTCAAACAGTTAACTTTACAGCATTTTAAGTTCAAGTCTCAAAATGAAGCCGGACACGGTGCTGCCTTTGAGGGCCTGTTGAACAGATCCTTCGGGAAATAAATATCGGTAAAGGACGATCGCTCGCATAGCCGGGCGATCGTTTTTACGTGCCTTAAAAGGGAAATTATCCTCTGTACAAACCTCCCATTCGGGAATATAATAAAAGGCGTTATGTTGGAGGTTCGGTAAATTGAAGAAGAGTTTTGTGTATATTTTCACCGCCGCATTCTTATTTGGCACGATGGAGGTCTCGCTCAAATTGGCGGGATCGGCGTTCAGCGCTATGCAGCTGACATTTTTACGTTTTGCGATCGGAGGACTTTGCCTGCTGCCCTTCGCCATCCTCGATCTGAAAAAGAGGGAATATAAGTTGAGCACCGGCGACTGGGGCTACCTTTTTGCATTGGGATTCATCAACATTTGCGTAAGCATGGTCCTGTTCCAACTGGGAGTCATGCGCACAAACGCAAATCTGGCAGCTATCATCATTTCGACAAATCCGGTCTTCACGATGATCTTTGCACAGTTCATTGTCAATGAAAGATTCACGCGGAAAAAGGCCTTTATCCTGCTTCTGGACGTGATCGGTCTGATTATCGTGGCCAATCCGCTCACCCTGTTCAGCGGTAAGGCGGCTGTAAGCGGCATACTGCTTTTGCTGGGAGCGTCTGCCACGTTCGGCCTGTATACAGCGCTCGGGAAGAAACGGATCGCAAAGATCGGCGGCCTCGCGCAGAACAGTCTGAGCTTTCTGTTGGGCTCCTGCGGTCTGCTGTTCATCCTTCTCGCAACAAAGCAACCGGTGATCGCCGGAATAGAAGTTTCTTTTTTACCGTTGCTGCTTTATATTAGTGTCTTTGTGACCGCCGCGGGATATTATTTTTACTTAAAGGCAATCGAACTGTCCGGCCCATCGACCGCTTCGATCACATTTTTCATCAAACCGATCATAGCTCCCCTGATTGCCTTGATCATTCTCCACGAGGCGATCACTGTCAATTTGGTTTTGGGCATTGTCTTTATTCTCACCGGATCACTGTTGGGTCTGATTGACAAACCGATCCGCCCGCAGTCGCCCACGGACTCGTTGCAGCAAGGCTAGGCCGGGCAATGCAACAGCCTTGCCAACGAATAGAGCCACGATGATTCCCGGCAATTGCAGCATGGGATTTTAACCGATTTATTTTTTTCGCCTTGTCAACCCGAGCCGAATTTAGTACAATGCAGGTGTGAGTCACCGCATGGTCTGCTGCACCGACAAAGAGAAGACAGGAGAGAGTCTATGGACAATGTATTGCCGAATATCGGCGAAGCGCTGCGGCGCATACGGAACGATATGAATTTGAGCCTTGACACTACCGCTCACTTGACAGGCGTGTCGAAGGCTATGCTCGGACAGATAGAGCGCGGAGAATCGATTCCGACGATCTCCACCCTTTGGCGAATTTCCACAGGGCTGAAGGTCACCGTCTCCAACTTCATCTCTACTCCCTTACAAGAGCATGCGATCGTCAATATCGATGACATCGCACCTGTCGAGGAAGAGGAAGGCAAGATGCTGCTCTACAACATCTTTCCCTTCAATCCGGTCTCGGGTTTTGACTATCTGCAGATCCACCTCAAGCCGGGCTGTCGGCACGAATCCCTGCCGCACGCCAATGTGGCGACGGAGTACGTCATCGTCACCCAAGGTACGCTCGAGATGATCGTCAATGACGAGAAGATCCTGCTCAAAAAAGGCAGCGCACTCTCGTTTCGCGGCAACTCGACCCACACCTACGCCAACCCGGCGAAGACGCTGACGGTATTTCAGAATGTCATTCAATACATCTAGCAAGGCGGCACACCGCAATTTGCAAACTGCGATCCCCGAAGGCTACCGAGCCCTTGGGGATTTTTTGATGTTAATTGCCCGCTTTTTCTTAAAAATTTCTCTGTGAAAGTTATTTGCAAAGAAACAGAAATACCTGTTGACATTCACATAAAACAGTAGTATGTTGAGGGTAGAAGTTTGTACGTTATAACGCACAAATCTTGTGCTTGAAAATTTACGGAGGTAATCACATGAACACTACGGACAGAATCGAACGTCTCAGACAGAACTACATCAATTCCAAGCCGTCTGTTTGCTGCGAGAGAGCGCGCATATTTACGGAATCGCACAAGAGGACGGAGGGCCTTCCGACGCCGATCAGACGTGCACAAGCCTTCTATGACTTCTGCAACGAATTCGACATCAGAATCTTCGAAGACGAGTTGATCGTCGGAACTGCCGGCATCTTCAGAAGGAGCGGCATCCTCACGCCGGAATTTTCTTGGATGTGGGTCGACAAGGAAATGGATACCTTCGACAAGAGACCGCAGGATCCGTACGAAATGACCGATGAACAGAGAGCATACGTCAGAGAGAACATCTTCCCGTATTGGAAAGGACAATCGCTCGAGGAGCACTTCCTCGCCATGCTCCCACCCGAGACGGCCAAGATCATTGTCGACACCGGTATCGTCGACAACGATTCCAAGTGGAGGCAAGCCGTCGGCGAGATCACGCCCGACTATCAAGATGTGCTGTTTCCACAGGGTTTCGGCGGCATCCTCGCCAAGGCCGAAACGTACTTAGAGAACATGGACTTCTCCAAGGCAGAGGACCTCGAGAAGATTACATTCTATAAATCCGTCATCCTCACCTCCAAGGGCATCATCCGCTTTGCCGAGCGCTATTCCGAATTGGCCGCGCGCACGGCCAAAGACGAAAAAGATCCGGTGAGAAAAGCTGAACTGCTGAAGGTCTCTGAGGTCTGCAAGAACGTGCCGAAGAACCCGCCGCAGAATTTCCATGAGGCGATCCAGTTCGTCTGGTTCACGCAATTGGGGGCGATCATCTCGGAGAATCCGTTGGCGCTGAACCCGGGCAGTGNNAGTACATGTTCCCTTACTATGAAAAAGATATTGCTGCGGGCGTAATCACCAAGGACGACGCGAGAGAGCTGATCCAAGCGCTTTGGCTGAAGTTCTCCGAGTGGGTTTGGACGATTTCTTCCAATACAGCCGGTTTCTTTGCGGGTTACAACCAATTTCAGAATCTTACTGTGGGCGGCAGGAAGAGAGACGGCTCCGACGCTACCAACGAGCTCTCCTACCTCTGCCTCGAGGCAACGGACAGAGTACGTACGCACCAGCCCGGCCTCAGCGTCCGCATCCATCAGGATTGCCCGCAGGAATTTCTCGATGCCGTCACCGATCTCGTCAGTAAGGGGACCGGTTTTCCGGCTATCCACAACGACCAAGCCGGCAGCCAGATGCTGCTTCAAGCGGGCTATGAACCGGAGGATGCCAGAGACTGGAGCAACTGCGGCTGCGTCGTACCGCATTTCAGAAAGACAGGCGAGTGGACATCAGCGGTCAACGTCAACTTCGCCGCCGCCATGGAATACGCCCTCAACGAAGGCAAGAGCAGAATGACCGGTAAAAAGATGGGGCTCGACGCCGGCCCGGTCACCGAATAGAAGACATTTGACGACATCAAGCAAGCCGTTTTGGCACAGATGGATAATCTCAGATATCACTCCGTCGTTTCGACGATCATCGCGCAGAAACTTCACACAACCATGGTCCCGAGACCGTTCCTCTCCTCTTGCGTCGACGATTGCTTGGCAAGGGGCACAGACCTCGCCAACGGCGGTGCGCACTACAACGTTGGTCCGGTACTCACGGGGATCGGCCTCGCCGTAGTTGCCAACTCCCTCGCCGTGATCAAGAAACTTGTCTTTGAAGACAAAGTCACTACATTGGCCGAGCTCGACGCCGCTATGAACGCGGATTGGCAGGGCTATGAAGACCTGAGAGCGAAGGCCCTCGCCGTGCCGAAGTACGGTAACGACGACGATTACGTCGATGCGATCGCCAGAGATATTGCTAACTTCTACTATGAGAAGACGAGAGCGCACAAGGACATCTTCGGCTCGAACTTCAACTCGGCCTTCATGGGAATCTCCAACTACATCCCGACGGGCCGCGTCGTCGGCGCAACACCGTGCGGCAGAAATGCCGGCAAGCCGATCACCGAAGGCGTCTCCCCGTTCGCAGGCAGTGACGTTGTCAGCCCGCTGGCAGCAATGCGCTCCAGCGCCAAGATGAATCACGATGTGCACACAGGCGGCACGCTGCTCAACCTACGCCTGAGCGAGGACCTCGTCAAGACACAGAAGGGTAAGAGAGACCTCGGCAATATCATCCGTGCCTACTTCTCGCTCGGCGCCTTCCACGTACAGTTCAACACGCTGTCGAACGAGGTGCTGCGCAAGGCACAGAAACATCCGGAGGATTACAAGGACCTGCTGGTGCGCGTCGCAGGCTACAGCACGCAGTTTGTCAACCTTTCTCCCGAAATGCAAGAGGCCGTTATCGCGAGAACGGCACACGAAACCATATAACCACACGAAAGAGCGGAGGTGCGAAAGAACATGAATTGTACGGGTAAAGGGATCTTGATGCAGATGCAGGACTACTCCATTCACGACGGAGACGGCGTCAGAACGACGATATTCTTGGCGGGCTGCCCGCTCCGATGCAAGTGGTGCGCCAACCCCGAATCGCAGACGATGACCTCCAAGCTCATCTACCATCAGCACAAGTGCGTAGGTTGCGGTAAATGTGCCGCAGCCTGCCCAAAGCACTTGACCCCGACGACGATGCCGCGGCCAAGCATGGACTGCGATGTCTGCGGTGTCTGCACGAAGGTGTGCGCCGTCAAAGCTCTCGAGGTCTCCTGTATCGAATACGACACGGTGCAAGTCCTCACTCGCATCAAGCGCGACGCACTTTTCTTCCGCTTTACGGGCGGCGGCGTCACTTTCTCCGGCGGCGAACCGTTCCTGCAGCAGGAATTTCTGCGTATGCTCGTAAGCAACATGTATGATGCCGGCATCAATATGTGGATCGAGACCTGCGGTTATTTTGATTTTGACGCGGTCCGTGACATCATCGAACGCCTCGACCACGTCTTCCTCGACATCAAGCACATGGACAGCGCGACACACGAGCAGTACACGGGCGTCGGTAATACGTGCATCCTCGGAAACGCCATCAAGATCCATGATCTCGGCATCCCCGTTACCGTGCGGATCCCTTCAATTCCGGGTGTCAACCTGACAGGCGAGAACATCGCCGCCACAGCGCTGTTTATGAAAGAACATATGCCGAAGGCCGACATTGAGCTGCTGCCGTATCATGAGCTCGGCAAGGCGAAGTACATCGCGCTCGGCAACGAAACCGGCTTTACCTCGTTCCCCGTGCCGACGGGTGACGAGATTAAGCGCGCTTACGCGATCTTGGAAACGTACGGCATCCCGATCACAGAATACAGATAAACATCTACCCTATTTTTATAAAAAGCACAGAAAAAATTCGCCAATCGTTTTTGGCGAATTTTTATTTTAATATGCTGTCTGATAAGTATATTTTTATCTTTTCACGATGATGTTCCAAATTGGTACTGCGTACAGGTACACCGCAAAGACGAGGGCCGTGATCGGTGCGCCGATGGTGGCGGCGGGGACGGCCCCTGCGATGCTCCACGGGATCAGCGCTGCGATCAGAATTACGGAATTTTCAAGGTATTCCGCTTGCCGCAGCGGTTCGGGCACGATCTCCCGCTGCATCTCTTGGGTCAGCATCGTCGCCAGCGTTTGGTTGCAGCTGATGGCACTGATCAGCACCGAGAGCACCGCGGTGATCGTAAACGGGCGAAATCGCTGCGCCGCGCGTGCCACGGCCGCCTTGACACCGTCCAAAAGCGGTGTGTTGCCGAAGATTCCGAAATACGAGGACGAGAGTACCACGATGATCAAAACGTTGAGCATCGAGATCGCGCCACCGCCGTTCATCAGATTACCCGCTCCGCCTTCATAGCCGAGCAGCAAGGCCCTGATGATCGCCGGGATCTTCATATCCTGCAATGAAAAGCACAGTGCAGAGGCGAGGAGGATGTTGACGCTGATCGTGATCCAAAGCTTGACTTGCAGCAAACACATGATCGCGATGACCGCCGCCGGCAGCAGCAACCACGGCGACAGGAGGAAGCTCGCCCAAAAATCGCCGCTGTAGTTGACGCCGGCAGCGATGTGTTCACTCCTGCCCGCGAGCGCATAGAAAGCACAAGTCAACAGGAACGGTGGCCACGATGTCTTGAGCATGATCTTGATATTCGTCCAGATATCTGTGTCCGTGATACTCGCCACCAGCAGTGCGCTCGAAGACATCGGCGAACAGCGATCACCGACGAAGATACCCGAGATCACAGCTCCGCCCGTCAGCAACGGGCTCAACCCCATATACTGTGCAATGCTCATGCAGACGACGCCGGCGGTGCCCGCCGTACCGAACGAAGTGCCCGTCAGCACGGACATCAGCGTACAGATGAGAAAGGTGAACAGGGTAAAATAGGACGGGTCGATCGCATCGGCTGCGTAGTACAATATGTAAGCGATCGTTCCCGAAGCGCGCCAAGAGGCGGTCAACATGCCGATCAGCAGGAGGATCGAGAGTACGACCTTTGCTCGCAGGATGCCCTCGATCAGCATCTTGCCGATGGCCTTGGCATCGTGGCCCTGCTTGTGTGCGTAGACGGAAAAACAGACCAAGCCCACGATCAGGGCGCAGATCACGGGGAGTCCCGTTGCAACGCAACAAATCAGAGCAACCCCGAAGATGCCGAGTACGACCGATTCCATAAATCACATCACCTCTGTATCGCATTGGCAGTAGGATTCTATAAATCACAGATTTATGAATCCCTTGCATAAGACCTGTCGCCCTTTGCTACGCAAAGCGAGCTAGGGCTTTAATGGCTGCCTGCAACGTTTCGGCAGTCGTGATCTTGTTGATTTCCCCGCGCAGTGCAGCCGAGTGCGGCACCCCTTTCAGATACCAGCCCACATGCTTGCGCATCTCTCTGACTGCGGCATACTCGCCTTTGAATGCCAGTACATCTTCAAAATGCGCCAGCATCATCTGCTTTTTTTCCTCCAACGTCGGCGGAGCGGGTTTTTCATCACCGTTCCACAGAGCCGTCATCTCACGAAAAATCCAAGGGTTGCCGAGCGCACCTCTTGCAACCATCACAAAATCGCAACCCGTCTCCCGAAGCATTGCAATAGCATCCTCTCCGGAAAAGATATCCCCGCTGCCGATCACTGGCACGGAGATGGCTTCTTTGACCGCCGCTATCTGCTTCCGGTCTGCCTTACCGCTGTAATATTGCTCCCGCGTCCGTCCGTGTATCGCAACGGCGGCCGCGCCTGCCGCCACTGCAGCCTTCGCAACTTCGACAGCATTGAGACAGGTGTCGTTAAATCCGATGCGCGTCTTGATCGTCACCGGCTTGCCTGCTTTCTGCACCGCCGCTTCAACAAGCCGATAAACGAGGTCCGGGTTCTTCATCAGTGCTGACCCCTCACCGTTCTTAACAATCTTGGGTACCGGACATCCCATGTTAATATCCAGTATATTATTTTTGCGACTTTTAAGCGCATCGGCCGCAAAGGCAATCATCTCAGGTTCACTGCCGAAAATCTGAATCGCCGCCGGCTGCTCACCTTCGTAAAGATGCAGCAACTTTTCGGTATTCTTGTCATTGTAGTACAACCCCTTTGCCGAAATCATCTCCGAATAAGCCATCGCTGCCCCCTGCTCCCTGCAAAGCTTGCGAAACGGCGCATCGGTGACACCTGCCAGCGGGGCGAGCAGAAATGGGTTCTCGAGTTTGACATTTCCGATATTCAGTGTCATAATATCTTTCCTTTTTTATTTTATAGATTTATTGTTTGATATCGCAAAAAAAGCGAAGGCGCGGATATCGCTCCACGCCAAAATCGGGCTCAAACCACAGCTATTTTTTCTTGTTCTTGCGATAGATGATTTCCAAACCTTCGAGCGTCAGAAACTTGTCCACATGATCTATGCAGTCAACGCCGCTCTTGATCATCGAGGCCAGTCCCCCGGTGGCGATCACTTGAATCGGTTTATCTGTCTTGCAATATTCCGCAAGTTCCTTTTTCATTCGCTTGACTATATAGTCAATCATGCCCATATGTCCATAGACAAGACCCGCCTGCATCGCTTGGATGGTATTGCGACAGATGACCGAACCGGGCTCT
The DNA here is from genome assembly GCA_002329565.1 of Firmicutes bacterium UBA1440. GTDB lineage: Bacteria > Bacillota > Clostridia > Peptostreptococcales > Anaerovoracaceae > UBA1440. The sequence goes on along the minus strand of DCTM01000052.1, from coordinate 35,777 downwards.
TCGAGCTCGACTTTCGGAAGCTTAGCCGTCTTCTCGACGAGGGCTGCCGAGGAAATCTTGAGTCCGGGCGCGATGGAACCTCCCAGATACTCCGCCTTGTCGGAAATAGCGCACAGCGTTGTGGCTGTCCCCGTATCTATCACTATCAGTGGGCCGCCGTACTTCGCATAGGCCGCGACTGCGTTGACTATCCTGTCCGCGCCGACTTGTTTTGGATGGTCGGATTTAATCATCAGACCGGTTTTGACACCGGTCTCGATTACAATCGCCTTCTTATTAAAATATTTTCGCGCCATATGTTGGAATGTATAGAGGATGGACGGAACGACCGTCGAAATGATTAAGTCATCAACATCCTTCATGTGCAAGCCTTCATACGTAAACAGCTGGTTAATCAACATGCCGTATTCGTCTGCGCTCTTGTTGACATCCGTATTCATCCGCCAGTTGTGCGTCAGCTTACCATTCTGAAACACTCCGAGTACGACATTAGTATTTCCCACATCAAAAGCCAGTAGCATAAAATTCTCCTCTTATCTGACCAGCCTTTCAAGTCGCTTCAGCGACAAGGCTATAGTCAACCCCGGCACGATTCTGTTGCCGGTTACTTCCACTCCAAGTACGTCGTTTATCTTCTTCAATCTGTATTGTACCGTATTGGTATGAATCCCCATGATTTCACTCGTGCGAAGACTGTTCATGCCGGCGTCAAGCACAAAGGTTTCCAATGTCTCCAAAAGTTGCTTTCCCTTATTCTCCCCAAGCTCTTTGAAAGGATCGAGCAGCTCGATATAGTTGCGCTTGACGTAATTGCTCTGCAACTGAATGTTGATGCAGTTGCTCGTCAGCACCATTTCAAACTTTGAGAAAACGTGCTTAAATGGGAATACATTCTGTGCAAACATCCACGTCTCGATAATCAACCTGAATGCGTCCGCAGCTCCTTCAATGCCGTCGATTCCGGTCACATGGAAGATGCGAACCTCGCTGGTCTCTTTCTTCAGCTTGTTGAAAATCTCGTTGCAATGCATTCGTGCCGCCGAAAGGTGATCGACATTGCCCGCACTGTCCGTGGAGCTGCACATAATAATGCCGTAAGTCTCTTCTCCGTCGACACCCTTGAACAATTTCAGATCCGACGCACGCTCCAAATCGGAGAACAAGGTGATCTCTGTGTCGGCATTATCCGGAATACGCACATAAAAAACACTGACGATTTCGTTGCCGCGCACTCCGACTTCATTTTTCAATGTATAGGCGAGGCTCTTGTTGCCTCTTCTGAGTGCCTTTATGAACTCGGCTTTAGCATCGCGTTGCGGGGTATATTTCCACATACCCATAGCCAATTCAATAATCTCAGCCAGCTTTGTGATTTCGCTTGATGTATATTTGTCAGCGTTGTCGATAAGCAGTAAGTAATATTTGTCGTTTTGTATCGTCACCGGCCCCCAATAGGTGATAACGCCGTTAACATCCATGAGCGTATCGCCCATCCTGTTTTCCGATTTTTCCATAAGTTCTCGACGCGCCATTACGGCCTCATCGACCGTCAGTCTGTGGCGAGTCTCCACACTGAAAATCGGGTTGAAGTCCGGGCTCACGATAACAACCTGAAAGTCGTTGTTGATTGCCGCTGCTTTAATGGCTGCTTCGAAGTTTGAATATCTTTCAAAATTCAAAAGATGAAAGATAGTATTGTTGATAAAGCTGTTGTTGAAATTTTCTCCGATGAAAAGTTCTTTGAGCAGCTTGTTGGCTATTTCTCCGGCTGTCGGTTCTTCACCTTCAAATATTATCAGAGGCAAACGGTACAGTTCCGCAGTGTCTTTAAGGACTCGAGACAACTCCGGAACAACAAAGCCTACATTAAACAGCACCAAGGCCGAGCAACCGTTGGCTGCCAGAATTTTGACTATTTCACATTGCTCTTTGACATTGTTGCGCACGTGGAAGAACCCGGTCATCACCATCTTGGCTCTGCACTGATTAAACTTTGCCGGATCTGCCGACGTAAAGCCCTCCAGCACAGTAATATCCTTCACGACATTGGAAAGATCGCGTTCTCCGGCAACAACCTTAGCATCCTTAAAGATTTCCATTTGTAGGCATTCTTTTACGGTTATTTTCATGATTAGGACTTCCCCCTTCTCCTATTAAAGGTGTTTGTGCTTATCTTCATCGCCTGCGAGGTGAGGAAACTCCTCATCGTATGCCGCAAGTGCTTCTTGTTCACGGACCATAGCTTCAACCTCAAGTCTTTCTCTTTCGGCCGCCTCTATCGCGTTGCGTGCTTTTATCTGTTCCTCTTCATCTCTTACCTGTTTTGCCAAGCCGTCTGCATCGATTTCCTGAGTATAGAGCTTTTCAAATTGAGCGCCATCCAGGGTTTCGAGCTCCAGCAATGCCTCAGCTACCACGTGCAACTTATCGATATGCTCGGAAAGGATTTTCTCTGCTTCATTGAATGCGGATTCGATAATGTGTTTGACCTCTTCATCGATCAGGCTCGCAGTTTCATCCGAATAAGTCTTCGTGGAATGGTAGTCTGCCCCCAGAAAAACTTCGTCCGTCGTTTTATAGCAGACAGGGCCGAGCTTTTCGGAGAAGCCGTATTTCATCACCATATCTTTGGCAATCTCCGTAGCACGCATTATGTCATTGGAAGCACCCGTAGAGATGTCATCCAGAGTCAGCTTCTCAGCTACGCGGCCACCCAGGAGATGGATGATTTGTTCAATCATGTGATTTTTCGAGCCGTAGTATTTGTCTTCTTTCGGCAGAATCATGGTAAATCCGCCCGCACGCCCTCTCGGCACTATCGTAACCTGATGAACAGGATCGGTTCCCGGCAGTGAACGTGCAACTATCGCATGGCCTGCCTCATGGTAGGCCGTCAACTTTCTCTCTTCCTGCGAAATCACGCGACTCTTTTTCTCAGGTCCCGCAATTACCTTTGTGATCGCTTCTTCGATCTCGTCCATACGGATCTTGATACCGTTTCGTCTCGCCGTAATCAGTGCAGCCTCGTTTAAGAGGTTCTCGATATCGGCAGGCGTAAAGCCCGGTGTTCTCCGTGCGAGTACCTTCGGATCGATTGATTCATCCAAAGGTTTATTCTTTGAGTGTACTGCAAAGATTTCTTCTCTGCCCTTGATGTCCGGAATGCCTATAACAATCTGTCTGTCGAATCTGCCCGGTCTCAGCAGGGCCGGATCCAAAATGTCAGGTCTGTTGGTGGCCGCAAGGATTATGATTCCCTGGTTTTCTCCGAATCCATCCATTTCTACCAGCATCTGGTTCAACGTTTGCTCACGTTCGTCGTGGCCGCCGCCGATGCCCGCACCTCTCTTACGGCCGACCGCATCGATCTCATCTATGAATATGATACATGGCGAATTTTTCTTCGCCTGCTCGAACAAGTCCCTGACTCTCGAAGCTCCGACACCGACAAACATCTCGACGAAATCTGAACCGGAAATGCTGAAGAATGGCACACCCGCTTCCCCTGCCGTCGCCTTAGAGATATATGTCTTACCTGTGCCCGGCGGACCGACGAGCAGGATACCCTTCGGGATGCGCGCGCCCAAGGATTGATATTTTCGAGGATGCTTCAGGAAGTCTACGACCTCTTGGAGTTCTTCTTTCTCCTCATCCAATCCGGCAACGTCTTGGAAAGTTACCTTTTTTAACTCGTTTTGATTTGCCATTCGTGCACGGCTCTTGCCAAACTGCATGGCCTTGCCGCCGTTCTGCTGATTCATTATCATCGTAAAGAAGACGATCATCAGAAGGACGAGCAGCAATGTCGGAATCAACTCGACATACCACGGTGTAATCTGCGGACTGTCACTTTTGAAGTCCTTGATAATACCGCTCTCCACCTGTGGCATGATATATTTGTCTTCCAAATATCCAACTTCGACGACTGAAGGAATGTAGGTGCTGAAATGTGTACCGTCTTTGAGTTTTCCCGACATGGTGCGTACGTTACTCTTGGTCGATTCCGTCAATGTGAGTTCAGATACCTGTTCTGCCGCCAGATAGCGTGAGAACTCTGCCACGGAAATTTCCTTTATCTCCTGCCGGTTGCTTTTCCCCTGATACAACCATGCCATCGATACCACCATGACAAAGATAATTATATAAATTCCTATATTTTTCATAAATCTATTCAATTTTCTTTATTTCCCTTCTGTCAATCTCTTTCCTAAATAAATTAAGCTCTAATATTTTAGCATAAACCTCTTGAAATTTCAAGTAGTACTATCCTGTCGCAATCGGCGGAAATTGCATAATTTGCGCTGCAGCGCATACGCATATTGCAGCCCGGCAAATCGAGCGGAGCGACGCATATGATTTCATTCCCGCAGGCCACCACCGGGATACTGTCGCGCAGCTCTGAGGGGATTTTTAAATCGGTAAAAAGGTCCTGCAATTTTTTGCTTCCGATGCTTCCGTCCGCCTTCGCGATCGCGATGCGATCGCCGGCGCGACGAGTCCGCAAGACCGGCGGCGCGCCGAGCGCGGCGAGTTTCGCCGCGTCGAAGGCGGCATACACAGTATTTGTGTCCTCGTACGACGCGCGCTTTGCCTCATAGTCGGCGTGCGTCATCTCCGTTGCGCGCAATTTTACGCACCTCGTCTCGCTCCTATAGTCCGGCGCGACGATTGCTGCGCCTGCGGCGGAGATACAAAGACGAAAGCCGCCGGGAAATTCAGCCGTTTTCCCGGCCGCCCCTTCCATCACCAGCCGGTCGGCAGCCGCAATGTGTACCCTCTCGATATCCTTCTCAAGACCGCATGCAGCCAAAGCCATCAGCAATACGCGCTTGCGCAGTGCCGGATGAAGTTGCTGCACCGCTGTGCGACCCAGTTCTATACGCCCGGGTTCGCACGCCCGCAAAGCCGCCGCATAAGCAGTTGTTGCCTGCTCTTGCATAAAATCCCTGTCCTCCGAAGCAGCGGCGGCCAGCCGCACGAGTGCTTCTTTTATATTCGGATTAAAGTTCTCCGCGAGATACGGAAGCAGTTCGAGGCGAATCTTGTTTCTCGTATAGACGGGCGCCAGATTGCTCTCGTCCGTCCGCGGCTTCAGCCCGTTTTGCTCACAAAATGCCTCCACCTCCGCCCGCGTCGTATCGAGCAGCGGCCTAATAACGTCAAAGCCGGCCTTACTCTTACGACTGTATTGCATAGCGGCCAACCCGTCCGGTCCTGTGCCGCGCAGAATGCGAAACAACAGCGTTTCGGCTTGATCGTCTGCATTGTGGGCGACGGCGATCTTCACCGGTCCGGAAATCGCAGCCGCAGCTGCCGCCTCATCAAAAGCTTCATATCGCTTCTGCCTGCCCGCTTCCTCACAAGTAATGCCTTGAGCGGCAGCCGCGGCATTGCAATCGAACGTCACAACCTTGCAATCTGTCCCCATTTCTCGGCACAGAGCCTCACAGTATGCCCGGTCTGCGTCCGCATCTCCCGGCCGCAGCATATGGTTTACATGTACACAGGTGATTCCGCGCAACCCCAGCTCGAGTGAAAGCTCATGCAACGCAAAAAAAAGGCACACCGAATCAGGGCCTCCCGAGAGGCCTATCACGATGTGATCTCCTGCTTGAATCAAGTTATGTCTCAAGATGGTATTTCGTATTTTTTCCATATGCTTAAGTATACCACAATCAACAAATTTTAGCTACTTTATTAGTATACTTATCACAGTTAAATCATCCTTTTCCCGCAATCCGTAATTCTCTACAGCACGATTGATAATCAGGTCTGCCATCGTTTGCGGATCCTTGGATTTGATACCCGCAATCGCGGCCGTCAGCCAGGCTGCCGGCGCCGAATCTCTCCCCGATGCTCCGACAGAATCGATCACTCCGTCGGAAACCATCACGATCTGATCGTTCGGCCTCAATCTGACGCTGACAAAATCAATACGCAAATCATCGATAATTCCCATCGGCAAAGCTGCCATTTTCACACTCTTGACATCTCCCTTGCGTTTGATGAAGGTCGAGGCCGCGCCGATTTTATATAATTTCAATCTGCCCGTCTTCTCATCAAAGACGCCGATATCTATCGTAGAGAAGATTTCATCCTCCGATTTCAACAGCAGGATAGAGTTCAGCGTCCGCAGGGAGGTTTCGATATCAAATCCGGCCTCTGTCAGATCGGACAGTGTACGTACAGCCAGATTGCTCTCTGCTGCTGCCGCGGCCCCTTTGCCCATGCCGTCGCTCAAAATGAAGATATGCCTGCCGTCCGCAAGGCGCCGGCACGCGTAGCTGTCACCCGATACACCTCCGTGCGACGAATACGTGGAGACCGCCACCTGCGCCCGGTAACGCGGCATTCCGTCCGTCACAGCTTGAAGCTCTGTCTCACTGCCGGTAATGTCTGCCATCAATCGGTCTACAGTCTGCTCCATGCCGCGGAATTGATAAGAGATTATGCTCCTGCTGTTTTTTTCTATACTGTAGAGCTTCGCCAATGAAGCGAAACATCGTTTGTAACGTGCGAGCACATTCAGGCACTCTTCCCCTTTTAANNGAAATAAAGCGCTCGGGCACAAGTGCAAACAGGAGTGCCGCTCCCACTGCGGGCAAAACATTTCCCAAAAGCGATCCGACTGCGGCAAATACCAACGCCGCGGTATACTTGTTAAGCCCTTTGAATAACCCCGTACACATGCCGATTCCCAAAAAGCCGTAGATGCCCGATATATCGGCAAAACCGCAAAAGTATAAAGACAGTGCCGCTGCTGCCGCACCCGCGACACCGGACGACACCCCGAATCGATATCCGAAGAGAGCCACAAAAAAGAAAGCGCCTCCAAGTGCAATCTCCCCTACGAAGGCAGGTACTATGCCGCACAATATCACGGACACGGCTGTGCATGTAGCCACGACGGCTGCCTCCTTCGTCTCCTCCTTTATTTTTTCTTGCGAGAAGAGCATGTCCCCCGCCTTGTCAAATAAAAAATACCCTACGGCGACCGCAGCGATTTCCGTAAGCAGCTGCCCGGAGTTGAATCGATAGAGCAGATCGGCCGCGGTAAAATAGGCCACATTGCAAATAACAGTCACTGCCATAGCTATAACTACGCGCTGCCAATCCGCAAAGGCTCGCTTGCCGGCCAAGAGAAATACGAGCGTCACCAGCAGCACGGCAGCAGCATCTCCGAAGACATCCACCCCTGTCGCAATGCGTACGGCAAGGCCGCCCAGCACAGCGGGCAAGAGATAGATGCTCAGTCGACTGCGCTTGATTGCCGCCGCCATATATGCGATGCCAAACGGAAACATCCCGCCCGCTGTCTCGGCACCCGCAGAGGCATAGGCTGCCACGATTACGACGGCAACCTTAATCAACATCGTTTTATCACATGGCATACTGCTCTCTTTTTTCAGAGCAATACTCTCAATCGCACCCCTCATGCAATCCCTTCTTTCCCGGTTTTTTTCATTCTACCGGATTTGTTTGTCGTAAGATGTCAAAGGGAGTTGCCTGTGCCGGCTTTTTTTCGCCGCTTTGCGACAAATTATTTGATTGCAAAGAAGCGCATCGCATTTTCCTTGGTCGCCGCAGCGACTTCCTCGAAGGAAAGACCTTTAACCTCTGCAAGTTTGCGAGCCGTAAATTCCACATACGGAGGCATATTGCGCTCACCGCGATGCGGCACCGGGGTCAGATAAGGAGAATCTGTCTCTACCAGCAAAAATTCAAGAGGGATAGCCTCGACGACCTCTATAGTCTTGCGATTGTTCTTATAGGTAAGAGGCCCGGCGATCGAAAGCGTCGCCCCAAGGCGAATGTATTGCTCCGCCAACTCGCGGCTGCCGGAATAGCAGTGCATCAGCACGCGTGCGTCCTTGGCTGCATTCGGGATGTCCGCAGGCGCCGGTCTGCGCGGGAACTTGTCCTTTCTGACGTCGGAAAATGCTCCCTCTTCCTTGAGAATCTGCATACACTCCGCATTGGCATCGCGGTCGTGAATGACGATTGGGAGCCCCAACTCGTTCGCAAGTTGGATCTGTCTGCGAAACCAATAGCGCTGCGTGTCACGGTCCGAATTGTCGTAATAGAAGTCAAGACCGATTTCCCCGATTGCTTTAACCCGCTCCTTCTGCGCGAGTGCGCGAATCATCGCGAGTTGCGCCTCGTCAAAATCCTTTGTGTCGTGCGGATGGCAGCCGACAGCCGCATAGCACCAGTCGTATTGCTCGGCGTGACTCACGGCGAGCACAGAGCTCTCGAGATCGAATCCGATATCGTTGACAAAGGAAAGCAGCCCGCTCTCGACCGCATCGCGCGTAGCCGCGATAAAGCTTTCCCGTTCTTCGGGCGAAAAACTCTCATTATTCAAATGGGCATGCGAGTCATACAACATTTTTGATTTATCCTCCGACTTTCATTATGATATTTCATCTTAACACACTTTACTGTATAATTTAAGTACGAAATCCGCCGTTCTATGCTTTGTAATGTGGATTTTTTTAGGAATTTGTGGTATCCTAATATACAAACTACCGTCTCCCATTCGAGGCGGAGAAGAAAGGAAGATGAAAATGAAAAAGGACAAGGGACCATATTACATTACCACCCCGATCTACTACCCGAGCTCAAACCTGCACATCGGTCATACGTATTGCACGGTTATGGCAGACGCCATGGCGCGCTTCAAGCGCTTGAGCGGTTACGACGTTCGGTTCCTGACAGGTACGGACGAACACGGCCAAAAGATTCAGACGGCCGCCGAAAAAGCGGGCATGACTCCGCAGCAGTACGTCGATCAAGTCGTCGCAGGAATCAAAGACCTCTGGAAGACGATGGAGATTTCAAACGACGATTTTATCAGAACCACCGAGGACAGACACAAAAAACGCGTACAGAAACTGTTCATGCTGATGTATGAGAACGGTGATATATATAAAGGCGAATACGAAGGCTTATACTGCACACCTTGCGAATCGTTCTGGACCGAGAGCCAGCTTGTTGACGGTTGTTGCCCGGATTGCGGCAGACCTGTGCAGGCAGCTAACGAGGAAGCGTACTTCTTCAAGCTTTCGAAATATGCGCAGCCGTTGCTCGACCTCTTCCGCGATAACCCGGATTTCCTTCAGCCGGATACAAGAAGAAACGAAATGATTGCTTTCATCAATCAGGGGCTTGAAGATCTATGCATCTCCCGCTCGACCTTCGACTGGGGCATACCCGTACCTATCGATGAGAAGCACGTCATATACGTCTGGCTCGACGCGCTCTCGAACTATATTACGGCGTTCGGTTGGCCGGATGAACCGACCCTCTACAACAAGTATTGGCCCGGAACACATTTGGTCGGCAAGGAAATCGTTCGTTTCCACAGCATCATCTGGCCTGCAATGCTGATGTCGGCCGGCCTTCCGCTGCCGCAGCAGGTGCGCGGTCACGGCTGGCTGCTGATTGACGGCGGCAAGATGAGCAAATCCAAGGGCAACATCGTCGACCCCGTCAAGCTGATCGACCGCTACGGCATCGACGCGCTCAAATATTTCCTTCTTCGTGAGTACAGCTTCGGACAGGATGGCATTTTTACAAACGAAATCATGCTCAAGCGTATGAACTATGATCTCGCCAACGACCTCGGCAACCTCGTTTCCAGAACGATCTCCATGATCGAGAAATACTGCGACGGCATCATTCCCCCGGCGGGTGTCGGCACTGACGATCCGGATCTGCTTGCCACAGATGATGATCTCAAGAATATCGCAGTTTCGGCTGCCGGCAAGGTCGAGGAGCAGATGGACAAATTCCGGTTCAACCTCGCTCTCGAAGAAATATGGATCCTTGTCCGCAGAGCAAACAAATATATCGACGAAAACACACCTTGGTTGCTGGCTAAGGAAGAAGCCTCCAAAGAGAGACTCGGCGCTGTAATGCACAACCTTGCCGAAACGTTGCGCATCATCGCCATCCTCATCCACCCGTATATGCATACGACTACGGAAGAAATCCGCAGACAGATGGGTATCGACAGCAAGGAAGTCAATTGGGAAGACACCTTCGTCTTCGATATGCTCGACGGCGAAAAGGTCAATAAAGGCAACCCGATATTCCCGCGTCTTGACATTGAAAAAGAGCTCGCAGAGCTCGAAGCGATGAAAGTTAAGCCTGCCGATGACAACATTCCGCTTGAACTCAAGCCGGAAATCGACTTCGAAACATTCGACAAGCTCGACCTGAGAGTAGGTACTATCCTGAGCGCCGAACAACATCCGAAGGCAGATAAGCTCCTTGTTTTCCAAGTGAAGATGGGCACCGAAAAGCGTCAAATTATCTCAGGTGTCTCTCCTTTCTTTAAAAAGGAAGATCTCGTGGGCCAAAAGGTCGTCGTAGTGGCCAACCTCAAACCGAGAAAATTGAAGGGGCTCGAATCCAAGGGAATGATTTTGTTCGCCGATAACATCGTCGACGGTCAGCTCAGATTTGAGACGGTTACCACCGTTGCCGAAGACGGCAATCCGGTCGCTTAANNATATAATCCCTCGTATATCCCTCGCACGCGAGGGATATTTTTATGCGCAGTAAACAGAATGTGCTATTGTAACCTTTTTATTTTTTGTGGTTGACATTATTGTTTATTACATATATACTATGGCATATCAGAATTCGGAAGGGGAAAGATACATGAATGATTCCAATACCGCTTTGCGGGACAAGATACTATTTGAACTCTATCAACAGGAGGGCAATTACTTGTCGGGTGAGGCTCTGGCAACGCAGTTTGCCGTCTCGCGAAACGCCGTCAACAAAGCGGTCACTAAGCTCAAAAGCCTCGGCTACACAATCAGCGCCGTTACCAACAAGGGTTACGCCCTCGACCCCGCATGCGATAAGTTGTCCGCCGCGGGCATCGAGAGTAAGCTCGCTGCCCGCCGGCCCGGATTCCGGGCCGGCCCCTTCATCGTCTGCGATCTGACCGATTCGACGAATTCGGAGGCGAAGAGGCTGGCGATGAAGGGCGCGCCAGACGGGACTGTCGTCCTCGCCGAAGCACAAGCGGATGGGCGAGGCCGCATGGCACGCAACTTCTTCTCACCCACAGGAAGCGGTCTGTACTACAGTCTTATCGTCAAACCCCGCTTTGATATTTCCAAATCCGTGCTCGTCACGGCGATGGCAGCCGTCGCTACAGCTCGTGCGATTGCTTCCGTCTGCGGTACAGAAACTGAAATCAAGTGGGTCAACGACCTGTATTACGGCGGCAAGAAGGTCGTCGGCATCCTGACCGAGGCAATATCGGACTTTGAGAGCGGCACAATTGAGACGGTCATCATCGGTATAGGTATCAACGTAAGAGAGCCTGCGGGCGGATTTCCAGACGATATCAAAAGCAAGGCCGGCAGCCTGCCGCTTGACTGCAACCGCAACGAACTGGCGGCCGAGCTGACGTACAACCTGCTCACAATGCTTGATACAATAGAAGAAAGGACCTTTCTCGAGGAATACAATGAGAGAAGCATGGTGCTCGGCCGCCCCGTCAAGATCATGCAGACCGGCAGGCGCGCACGCGCAGTCGGCCTGACGGACGACGCCGGCCTGATTGTGCAATACGGTGACGGCACAAGAGACATCCTCTCAACCGGCGAGATCAGCATTACAGTCGAATGAAAACAAAAGATATGATCACTTGTTCGCTCTTCGCCGCCCTGACGGCGGCTTGCTCCTACATCTTTATCCCGCTGCCGTTTTCACCGGTACCTATGAACCTCGCCCTGCTTCCCATCTTCGTTGCGGGGGCGCTGACAGGTGCGAAGAACGGCCTCATCGCCGCGATCGTCTATGTGCTCCTCGGAGCGATCGGTCTCCCGGTTTTTAACGGCGGCACCGGTGGCTTTGCCGTACTCATAGGTCCGACCGGCGGTTACATCGCAGGTTACATCATCTGCGCCTATCTGTCAGGGAAAATAAAAAATCCGGCGGGCATGATCGCAGGATTGCTCTCCTGCTACACCTTTGGAACGTTGTGGTTTTCGTTCATCACAGGAACAACGATTATAGCCGCCCTGACATTGTGCGTGATGCCTTTTCTCATCGGAGACGGGCTTAAAATTGTCGCGGCCGCAGCACTGGTTTCACGGCTTAAAGGCAAAATATAGAGCAAAACACCCGATTGTCCCTTTTTATTTGCAGAATTTCAGCATTCTTGTAAACTTATGCAAATTTTACTTGGCTTTTGGGCAAAAAAAATATATAGTATATTGGTGGCACGGTTTTTGCATTTCATGCATCGCGCCGTTTGTCAGAGGGGGGATATACAATATGACAAAACAGGCAAAAAGCAACCTTCTGCTGGTTCTTGCCGCATTGATATGGGGTACGGCATTTGCGGCACAGAAGGCAGGGCTGGACTACATGGGCCCTTACACATTTAACTGCCTTCGATTCTTAATCGGAGCATGCGTCCTGGTTCCCGTGATCTTTGCAATGCGCAGGACAAGTAAGATACCGGAGGACGACGTCTCTGAAGACAAGCCAAAAAAATATACATTTATCGGAGGGTGCTGCTCCGGCATAGTACTGTTTTTCGCCACCACCTTACAACAGGTGGCTCTTTTATATACCGATGCCGGGAAAGCGGGCTTCGTAACAGCTTTATATATCGTACTGGTACCCATACTCAGTATATTCGTCGGCAAAAAGGTGACGCCAATTACCTTTCTTTGCGTGGCCATAGCTGCTGTGGGCTTGTATTTGCTGTGCGCACCGGCAAGCGGGCTGAACATTACAGACTTCAACATCGGCGACCTGTTGCTGATCGTAAGCGCCTTCCTGTTCGCGACACACATCCTCGTGATCGACTATTTCTCAGCGCGCAGTGACGGAGTCATACTCTCCTGCACACAATTTTCGGCCTGCGGTCTCATCGGCTTGATACCTATGTTTCTGCTCGAAACGCCGGAATTGCATGGCATACTCGCAGGTTATATTCCGTTGTTGTTCGTCGGAGTGCTCTCCTGCGCTGTCGCTTACACGCTTCAAATCATCGCGCAAAAACATACCGAACCGACCACCGCTTCACTGATTATGAGTACAGAAGCGGTCTTTGCCGTGCTTGCAGGCATCCTCCTGCTGAACGAAATTCTCAGCATACGTGAACTTATCGGTTGTATCGTCATGTTTGCAGCCATCACATTGGCTCAAATTCCCGACCCCACATCGATTCGAATAACTCATGCCGACCAAGCGGCGAAATAAATATATTTTTTGCAGATCGGAGTAAAATATATGCTGTTTTCATCAATGATCTTTATCATCTGCTTTCTGCCATTTGTACTCTTCATATATTATGTACCGCTCAGAAAGCGCCGGGCCCCTCAGAACTATTTCCTTCTGGCGGCCAGCCTTTTGTTTTATGCATGGGGAGAACCCTGGTTCGTATTAATTATGATTGTTTCAATCTTAGGCAGTTGGGTCTTTGGCATTCAAGTATATGAAAGAAAAGAAGCCGGAAAAGACGCAAGACCTATGATTGCTCTCATGCTTGTTTTTAATTTGAGTATATTGTTCAGTTTTAAATATTTGGACTTCGCATTGACCAATGTGAATCGTTTTTTTGGCACCGATTTCCCTCTGCCGCATCTGCCCTTGCCTATCGGGATATCGTTTTTCACCTTCCACGCAATTTCCTATGTTCTCGATATTTACCGTGGGCGCGGCGATTTGCAAAGGAATTTGCTCAATGTGGGTCTCTACATATCCTTCTTCCCGCAGCTCGTTGCAGGACCGATTATCAGATATGAAACGATCTCTCATCAGATCATGAACAGAAAAGAAAACCTTGACGACTTTTCTCAAGGTGTATGTCGGTTTATAGTAGGGCTTGCGAAAAAAGTTTTGATTTCCAACAACCTGGCGATTGTCGCCAACCAGAGTTTTGCGCTTGCCTCAACAGGAGATTGTTCCGTCGCCTTTGCTTGGCTCGGTGCAATTGCATACACATTCCAGATTTACTATGATTTCTCGGGATACTCCGATATGGCCATCGGCCTCGGGAAGATGTTCGGTTTTCACTTCCCGGAGAACTTTAACTTTCCGTATGTTTCAAAATCGCTCTCTGAGTTTTGGAGACGTTGGCATATTTCTTTGGGAAGATGGTTCAGAGACTACGTATATTTTCCGCTCGGCGGCAGCCGCGTCGATACGAAACGTCGCCTGATCTTCAACCTGTTCGTTGTTTGGGGCTTGACAGGATTCTGGCACGGGGCAAATTGGACATTCATCTGCTGGGGACTGCTTTACTTCGTTTTCCTCACTATAGAAAAATTGACCGGATTTGAGAAGAACGAGAGAATTCCGAACGTACTCAAGCACATATACACGATGCTGTTTGTCATTCTCGGATGGGTGCTCTTCCGCTCCAATACCATTACGGATGCCGGAAATTATCTCGCCGTCATGTTCGGTACTGCGGGGCAGTCCCTGATCGACGCAAACTTTACGGTTTATTTGAAGGAAAACGCACTCTTCTTTTTATGCGGCACGATATTTTCAATGCCCGTTGCGGGAAAATTTTCTGAATGGATCGACAAGCGCTTCGCCTCTGTCAACCCGGCGATTGTCACGCTTTACACATGCATACTGATCGGAATACTGCTGGTATCGTTTTCCTATCTGATAAAGGGATCTTACAATCCTTTTATATACTTTAATTTTTAATACGGAGCACAGGCAATGTTTGAAAAAATAAAAGAAAATTTACAACACAATACGAGACACAAAATCGTCGCCTTTTTGTTTTTGATTATCGTTGCTGTGATGCTGTTCGGTATGCTTTTCTCGGTTCGTGACATCGGTGCCTCTTTTATTACCTCTTACCGCAAAACGGTGCCGACCGGGGCGCCCTACATCGAGCGCGTCAACGGTGCGATCGATGCCGCCGAGGGAGCGATCAACGACGGTGCCTTTCAACGTCAAAGCTTTGTCGAGCTGTACGGTTTGGCTCAGCTTGTGATGGACAAGCATTCTGTCTCCGACATCAACTACGGCGCACTCTACAAGACTCCGTACGGACAGACGGCCTTCGCGGTGCAGCGGAAATATATTGACGACGCCTGCACGCAGACCTACGCACTTGCAAATGAATTGAAGGCGGCCGATATTCCGTTCCTGTACATTCAGCTGCCGTTCAAGATTCCGCCGTATCAATATCAGACTACGCCACAGCTTCCCGCCAACGTGCACGATTATTCGAACGAAAATGCCGATGCGTTCGTTGCAAATCTCAAACAGGCAAACGTAAACACCTACGACGTACGCAAGCAATTTTGGGAGAGCGGCATGACGCAAAATGAGCTCTTCTTTAACACAGATCACCACTGGACGATAGAGGGCGCATTCTTCACCACTCGCTTAACAGCACAGACGTTGCATGACGATTACGGTTTCGCCATCGATCCCGCATTGTATGATATGAAGAACTTTAATGCAAAGAAATATAAGCAAAGCTACCTCGGCTCGATGGGTCGCAGAATCGGCAGAATTTACGGCGGTCTCGACGATTTCACACTGATCACGCCAAACTTTCCGACCGATTACACCATAAGGCACATCGCCGAAGGCACAACCATCGAAGGCAGCTTTGATGAGGCGATTATCGAACGCAGATACATAGATGACCCTGCGCTTGATACTAACCGTTACGCTGCCTATCACGGCGATTACGAAGAATTGCAATTTATCAACAACCTTGCAAACAACGACGACAAAGTGCTGATTATTAAAGATTCGTTCGGTATTCCGCTCTACAGCTTTCTCTCCCTCGGCATACGCGAGGTCAGAGCGATAGACTTGCGCCTGTTCACCCGCAACGTCGCCGCGTACGCAAAGGAATACAACCCCGATCTCGTAATCCTGATGTACAACGCCGACAGCTACGGCCCACCGATGTTTAATTTTAATCTTAATAAATAGTAGGAGGACTATACTATAATGAAACACAAAAAACGCCCTGCACGCAACACTTCCTGCATTTTGCTTGCAATGGCGTTTGCTTTAAGCCTGACAAGCTGTGCTAATGAAGAACCGCAGCAGAAGGCGCCCGTTCCCGACGGTGAGCCACCGGCTTTTGACCTTTTTTCTGCGGAGGATTACGAATACACCGTTATGTACGGTTCGCCTGACACTTGGGACGACGAGAAAAACCTCACTGTCAATCTGGACAATGACGGCATCAGCGAGGAATTCATTATCACCAAGGGGAAGAAAAATGAAATTATCCTGAACGCTGTCGTACGCAACGCAGAAGGGAAGACCATCGATTCCTACAATCTTTGGACAACGGAATTAGACAGTCTGTTGCCGGACGAGCTGCGTGAGCCGGGTTCCATTATTAACTATGCCTATACTCAAATTTCTTGCTGCGATATCGATGAGGACGGCACGAAGGAAGTACTCGTTTCCGTAGGAGATAAGCGACGCGCCAACCTGACAGCGATCTACGAATATCACAAGGATGATCCTGTTCCATTCAGCTTCATCGGACAGCTCCCTTGTGAGAGCAAAGTTGAATACAAAGGCAATCAAATTCTGTGGGCTTACGATGCGCTCTGCTGCGGCAACGCCTATACCGTATACCGCTACGACAACGAAACAATCACAGAAATAGAAACGGAAGCGTACGCACAATAATTTATGTAAAAAGCGCTGTCTCCGGTACTGCGGAAACAGCGCTTTCTGTATGTTCGATTTATTTGTCTTTTATGGTTGCCAACTTGCTCTCGAGATCTGCAATCGTTCCCTGAATACTTTGAATGCTCTGTGCCTTTGTCGCCACAAAAGCATCCGTAAGCTCTCCGGAATCGAATTTATCGAGGAAATAAGAGCCGATCTCAGCCTTTATCTTTTCGATGTTGTCCTTTTCATCTCTTATCTTTGCGTTTATCTTTGTTATTTCTATCGTATCCTGTGTCTTCTCCGCCGCTTTCTTTGCAGCCTCACCCGTGACGACCGCGGCGCTCTTGGCTACATCCATTGCTTTGTCAAAAAATCCCGACATTCCTATACCTCCTCGCTTTTTTATTTTCTTAATTATACCATGTGTTATTTTTATTTTGCTGTAAAATAATAAACTTATGAAAAAAGTTTTAAAAATAAGTTTAATTTTTCTCGTAGGTGCTGCCGGATATGCCTTAATGGAAATTGCATTTCGCGGTTATACCCACTGGTCTATGGTCTTGACGGGCGGGGCGTGTCTGCTCTCCCTTTATTATATAAACCTTTCCGTAAAAGATATGCCGATCACGCTGAAGGCGATAATCGGTGCGATCGTGATTACGATATACGAGCTTAGCGTCGGTCTGATCGTCAATAAGTGGTTTGGCATGAACGTTTGGGATTACAGCGATATGCACGGCAATTATAACGGATTGATATGTCCCCTTTTTTCATTGCTGTGGTTTTTGTTGTGCTTCTTTCTTGCCAGTGTATGGTTTTTCTTTTATAATAGAAGAAATAAATCGAACGGCGGATCCGAGGAAATGCTGTACGCCGAGGAGATTGAGGCGGACAACTTCCCCGGCTTGTCGACATAGAAAAGCGAACAAGGAAGAGGAATCATCTTATGCAAGAGAAGAATTATAAAAAATTACAAAACGGCAGCGATATTCGAGGCATCGCTCTCGAGGGTGTTCCCGGTGAAGAGGTGAATTTGACAGAAGAAGCCGCGCGGCAGCTCGCTGTCGGGTTTGCCGCGTTGCTCGCCAAGCAGACCGGCAAACCGGCCGCGGACCTGACGATAGCGATAGGCCGCGACCCGCGGCTTTCCGGGCCCGCACTTCTTGCGGCAGCTGCCGGAGCCCTGTCCGCCGCAGGCATGCGTGTGCTCGACTGCGGTCTCGCATCCACGCCGGCCATGTTCATGGCCACCGTCTTTGACGGTTACGCCTGCGACGGCTCCATCATGGTCACTGCCAGCCACCTGCCTTTTAACAGAAACGGCTTCAAATTTTTCAACAGGGACGGCGGCCTCAATAAGGCCGACATCGCCGAGATTATTGCCGTTGCCGAGGCCATAATCCTCAACAATAACGGGAATCCAAAACCGATAGAATCATGCAATCTAATGGATACATATTGCGCACACCTTCGTGCCCTCATCTGCGAGGGTACCGGCGGCGATATGCCGCTTAAGGGGCTCAAAATTGCTGTCGATGCCGGCAACGGCAGCGGCGGCTTCTATGCGGAAAAAGTGCTCGCACCGCTGGGTGCCGATGTTTCCGCAAGCCGTTTTCTTGAACCCGACGGCACCTTTCCAAACCATGCGCCGAATCCCGAGAACGCCGCCGCCATGGCTGCCATCAGCGAAGCCGTGCTTACATCCTGCAGCGACTTCGGCTTGATCTTCGATACCGATGTCGACCGCTCGGCAGCTGTCGACAAGCACGGCCGCGAAATTGCCAGAAACGGCATAGTCGCTTTAGCGGCGGCCCTCATCGCAGAATCCCATCCGGGATCCACCGTTGTCACTGACAGCATCACCAGTGACCAACTGACAGTCTTTCTCGAAGAACATCTCGGGCTCAAGCATCTGCGTTACAAACGCGGCTACAAAAACGTTATCAACAAAGCCATCGAGCTTAATGAGCAGAGCGTTGACTGTGCTCTCGCGATCGAGACTTCGGGCCATGCTGCCATCAAGGAGAATTTTTTCCTCGACGACGGCGCCTATTTGGCGACGCTAATCGTCATCAAGGCCGCAAACCTTGCCAAGGAAGGCAAGACCTTGGACAGCCTAATCTCCGCTCTCGAAGAACCAAAAGAGGCGACGGAGCTTCGCTTCCCGATTTTTGCAGAAGATTTCTCCGCTTACGCAGACGATGTCCTCGCCGCCATCAAAGTATGGGCCGTCGAAAACATCGGAACTTCCCCAGTTGAGCCCAACTACGAAGGCGTCCGTATCCGTTTTGACGAGAACCACGGCAACGGTTGGTGTCTGCTGCGCAAATCCCTGCACGACCCCATCATGCCGCTCAACATCGAGTCGAACGATGCAGGTGGCTGCAAGACCATCGCTGCGGCGCTGCGGCCGCTCTTGGAGAGCTTTCACGGACTTGACATCAGCACGCTGATTTAACATTGTATTTACAAAAAATAAAAACCCTTCTCTTCAGCATTGCCCGCGTTCTGAAAAGTAGGGTTTTTATGTAATCTTTATGAGATTTTATCAGTTCCTCAGAGCAGCGTTCAGGAGTTCGATCCTAAAATCTTCGCTTTGCAAGGCCGCCGTCAACTCGCGCTTGATGCTTTCCGCGTTTGTGTTCTCGGAAGATTCAGATGCCGAAAGCCGGCTGTACGAAATATCGCGCCAATTTATCTTAGTCATGTTAGGATCTTTTTCCACAGTCGTATCTCCTCTTCGTCTTTCATAGTCATGCCCAAACGGCACACCTTCTACTAAGTTAACTATATCACGATGTACCTGCCTTATCAATCTATTTTTGATAATTTTTTAACAACTTTTCTGTGAAAAATTTTCCTTTTGCGTTTCCGCTACAGCCGGGAATTTCAAATATTTGAGCATTCTCGGCAATTTTTATATACAGACAAAAACCCCATCTCCAATCGTTGGAGACGGGGCATTGTTTCGATTTTTTGTCGGGTAAAAGATTAACGCTTGGAGAACTGGGATGCTCTTCTCGCTTTTTTGAGACCGTATTTCTTTCTTTCCTTCATTCTGGAGTCTCTTGTCAGGAACCCTGCAGCTTTGAGCGGAGCTCTGAATGTCTCCTTGTCAGCTACGCACAGGGCTCTGGAGATACCGTGGCGGAGTGCGCCGGCCTGTCCTGTGAATCCGCCGCCGCAAACTGTGGCGACCACGTCGAACTTGCCTTCGCAACCTGCGATTTCAAACGGTCTTCTTACTTCTCTTCTGACGATTTCCATTCCGAAATATTCATCAAGAGGCTTCTTGTTTATTGTAATCTTTCCGGTACCGGGAAGCAATCTTACTCTAGCTACTGACGATTTTCTTCTGCCGGTTGCAGCATACTGTATTTTGGCCATTGTTTACTACCTCCCTTTCCTTAAAATTCCCATACTTCCGGTTTCTGAGCCGCATGGTTATGCCCAGGACCTGCGTAAACCTTTAACTTCTTGTACATCTGCCTTCCGAGAGCGCCATTCGGCATCATGCCCTTAACGGCATGTCTGATGATCTCTTCAGGATTCTTAGCCTGTAACTTCTCAAAAGTGACTTCGCGCAGACCGCCCGGATAGCCGGTATGTCTCTTGTAAATCTTTTCTTTTCTCTTCTTGCCCGTTACTTCAATCTTCTCCGCGTTGATAACGATGACATAATCGCCGCAGTCAACGTGCGGTGTGTAGATAGGCTTCTTCTTTCCTCTGAGGATCGAAGCGACTTCCGACGCGAGGCGACCGAGTGTACGACCTTCCGCATCGATTACATACCACTTGCGTTCAATTTCATGTGGCTTTGCAATAAATGATTTCATTGAGTTTTTCCTCCTTGTCTACTGGGATTGGCACGGTAATGTCCGTTTTCCAATCTTGTTCGGCACAACTTTAACAGTATCGGGTCATGCGGACGGCAACCCCATCCTGTGCCCTTATAATGCTTACTCAGAAAAATTCCAACTGTGAAAACTTTTCTTTCTTCAGCATTTCAACGAGGCATTAACAATCGCCTTTTGCCTCTTTATGAAAAAAATTCGGCGTGGGTTGCGCTGAATTTTTGACATCTAAAATAGCATCTATACGCAATGCACCTAATAGTTTATACCTTATATGCTCCAAAGTCAAGCATTTTATCTGCTCGGAGCGAGATTATTCAAAAGCCGTACGAATATTACACAAGCTCGACGACGTGGTATTTCTTCTTGCCCTTTCTGATAACGAGCTTACCGTCCTTGAACATATCAACGGTGACGTTACTCTTGGCATCGGTAACCTTCTCATCGTTGATAACAAGACCGCCCTGCTCGATAGTTCTGAAACCGTCGGCGTTGCTGCTCACAAGGCCGAGTTCCCTGATCAGACTTACGAGGCCCTTGCCTTCACCCTCAAAGGCTGACTTTTCCATCTTCGTTGTCGGCATATGCTCAAGTGCATCTCCGCCGCCGAAAGCTGCTCTCGCACCTTCAAGCGCCTTCTTGGCCTCTTCTTTTCCGTGTACGAGCTTTGTAATTTCAAAGGCAAGGATTTCCTTAGCCTCATTGATCGCGGAACCCTCGAGCGCACTGAGGCGGTTTACCTCATCCATAGGCAGGAATGTCAGCATTCTCAGGCACTTATTGACATCGCTGTCGTCGACATTTCTCCAGTACTGGAAGAATTCGTACGGAGATGTTCTGGAAGCATCCAGCCACAAAGCACCCTTTTGCGTCTTGCCCATCTTCCTGCCGTCCGAAGTAGTCAGGAGTGAGAACGTCATCGCATAAACCTGCTTGTTGAGCTTGCGGCGCGTAAGTTCGACGCCGTTAATCAGGTTTGACCACTGATCGTTGCCGCCGAACTGCATCTTCAGGTCGATGTCGCGTGCCATGACCATGAAGTCGAAGCTCTGCATGAGCATGTAATTGAATTCAAAGAATGAAAGGCCGCCTTCTCTTTCGAGTCTGTTTCTGAAGCACTCTGCGCGCAGCATATTGTTGACTGAGAAATACGTGCCGATTTCCCTGATAAATTCGATGTAATTCAGCGGATACAGCCAATCTATGTTATTGATGCAGACCGCCTTACCCGGTTCGGAAACCTTGTTCTCGTGTCCCTTGCCGTTGACTCCTTCACCCGGGATATATTTCCATTCCTTATCAAAATCGAGGAATTTCTCGAACAGCGTCTTGAATTTGTCGCAGTTCTCGCGGATGGTCTCGGGAGACATCAGCATACGCATGTCGGATCTGCCTGACGGATCGCCGATAAAGCCTGTCCCGCCGCCGATCAAAACGACCGGCGTATGACCGAACTTCTGCATATACAACATAGTAATAATCTGCATAAAGTGGCCGACATGCAGGCAGTCCGCTGTCGGGTCAAAGCCGATATAAAACTTGATTTTCTCTTTCCCCAAAAGCTCTCTGATAGCTTCGGCATCTGTCGTCTGCTCGATAAAACCTCTTTCCTCGAGCACATCGTATACGTTTGTATGTTTACTGATATTATCAGGTATAGGATTCATGCCCTTTCCTCCTTGTCGTTTTATTTTGCCGTTTGCCGGCTTTCTCCGCCGATAAGCGTACGCC
>DCTM01000052.1:0-13456 GCA_002329565.1 Firmicutes bacterium UBA1440 | reverse complement strand
GAAAATGCGGTCGCCGGCATCGCCGAGACCCGGAACGATATAAGCGTGTTCGTTCAATCTCTCGTCCTTAGAAGCGATGAAGATATCAACATCGGGATGCTGTTTCTGCAGCACCTCTATTCCCTCGGGAGCAGCAATCAGGCAAAGGAATTTTATATTCTTTCCGCCTCTTGCCTTGACGAAATCTATTGCGGCTACCGCACTTCCTCCGGTGGCCAACATCGGATCCAGGACAAAGATTTGTCTCTTATCTATATCATTGGGAAGTTTGCAGTAATATTCGATCGGTTCGTGTGTCTCCGGATCGCGGTATAGGCCAATATGACCAACCTTTGCGTTGGGCACGAGTTCCAGAATGCCCTCCACCATTCCGAGCCCTGCACGCAGAATCGGTACGATTGCGATATCCTCACCCTGCAACACATTTACCTTTGTCTTGCAAATCGGCGTCTCTATATCAACTTCTGTAAGCGGCAAATCACGCATAGCTTCGTATACCATCAACATCGCGATTTCCTTGACAAGCGTTCTGAAATCTTTGGTTGACGTGGCCGTCTGACGAATCAGAGCGGTTTTGTGCTGAATTAACGGATGATCGAAAACATAAACTTTTCCCATGAATATTGTACCTCCTAAAATTAAAAGCGTCGGCTTACACTACATTTCGTTCAGCATGTCAACGCGCCTCTGATGTCTTCCGCCTTCGAACTCGGTTTCGAGCCAAGCCTTTGTAATTTGAATCGCGGTCTCCGTGTCGGTAATTCTGCCGCCGAGTGCGAGCATATTCGCATCGTTGTGCTTGCGCGTGAGTTCCGCCATTTCAGGGGAAGTGCAAAGAGCACATCTGATGCCCTTCACTTTGTTTGCTGCTATAGAAATTCCTATGCCGGTGCCGCATATTACTATGCCTCTGTCCGCCTTACCCTGCGCCACTTTCAGTGCACAAGAGCTGCCAAACACAGGATAATCCACCGACTCGTCCGAATAAGTGCCGAGGTCATTGACCTCGATGCCCTCCGTTTCCAGAAATTTAATTAAATGCTCCTTTAATTCGAATCCTCCGTGATCCGATGCAATAGCAATTTTCATACGAGCTGTCTCCTTAGTAAACATATTTTGCTGTATTTATACGGTATTGTAACCGAATAAGCCAAATTCTCGTCCGCTTTTGTTACATCAATTTGCCGCCTGCTTTACTCGCGACTTCAACAATTTCAATGATTTTGACGATAGCGTTGTCTTCTGTCATCTCGTCAGCCCGGTCGACTCATCGTGCATAACGATATCATCGTCGAATCCTGTAGATCCATCGCGTGTGATACCATCATCATCGAGCTTGACCGGCTCATCGTGCAGTCTTTCAACAACATTTTTAATAACCAAAACTATGATTTGCCTGTTCTTTTATCTTATTCATCGTACATGATTTCATCATCGTCAACCCTGACCTTCTCATCGTGTATGACGATGTCATCGTCAGATTTTACCGGCTTATCATACGTGATACCATCATCTCGATACAAACGAAAAAAATTCTTATATAATCCTACGCCGCTCTTGTCTCAAACGCAAGTTTTTATTCGTAAATTATCGGCAGCCGATTATCCTTTTTTAATAACATTGTGACCATTCAATAATTAAATAAATCAAAAGATTTGATCCGTCTATTTTTCTGTTCTTACAATATTGTAGCCCCTTAACAACATTTTAAATAGGCAAAAGCTTTGATACGGCTATTTTCTTGTCTTTACAATATTGTAGCCTGCGCTTTTGAGCATGCGATTCATAACCGCAAAACCGCGCGAATCCGACTCGGGCAAACCGCCCGCAAGGATCAAATCAACCCCCGCCTTGTCCATCTCGCGCAACTTGTCAAACAGCTCGTGCGCCGCTAATTCGAAATTATTATCAAAGAAGATAACACCTACCTTCTTGCCGGCGGCCTCCTGTTCGGCTTTTCGTTTCGCTATTTCACGCCTGACATCATCCGGCTCACCTTCTACAATCAACATATCCGCATCGGGTGCATAGTGTTTGTATTTCATGCCGGGCGCTTTCGGCTTAAAATCAGCGTCCCAGCCGTCTTCCAGCAATGTGCGTACCGCACTTCCGGCGGCTTCCGCAACGTTCGCTCTTTCCTTTTTCCGAAGAATATCGGCGGATGCTCTCTGCGTATGCACATCCTCTGTATGCCCGGCAAGCCCTATTCCTTCATCACTCTTTATTGCTCGTTCCTGCGTATGTGCACTTCCTGTATGCCCGGCCATCTCAGTCACATCACTGTTCTTTTTTATTTGTTGCTGTGTATGTGAACTTTCTGTGTGAACTACTGCTTTTATCTTCGTAAGCGCAGGATCGAACCGCACCGGTAAACCGACAGCCGCTTCGATCTGCTCCGGCGTAATAATGCCCGGCCGCAGAATCGTCAGAGTGTCTGTGCCGGTCGAAACATCGAGCACCGTCGATTCAATACCTACGCGGCAATCATCACCCATCAAAACAGCGTCAATCTTTCCGTACAAATCGTCTACCACATGTTGTGCCTTCGTCGGACTCGGTTTGCCCGACAAGTTGGCGCTCGGCCCAACGAGCGGACAACCGGAGACAGCAATCAACGCACGCGTTGCCTCGTTGTCGGGCAGGCGTACAGCGACCGTTTCCAATCCACCGGTGGTGACGTCAGGCACATTCGGTAACCGCTTTACAACCATCGTCAACGGTCCCGGCCAAAACCGATCCGCCAACCGCTTCATCACATCGGTAACGACCGGTGTCAGTCTTGCCAGCTCGGCGCTGTCGGCGATGTGCACGATAAGCGGATTATCGCTCGGCCGCCCTTTGGCGGCATATACCGCTGATACAGCAGTCGCGTTAAACGCATCCGCACCTAGGCCGTATACCGTCTCTGTCGGAAAGGCCACCAATCCGCCGCGCCTGATAATCTCAGCTGCCGTCTCTATATTTTCCCTGTTAGGTTCAAGAAGTTTCGTTTCCACAATGTTCTCCGTAACTGTGTACCTTTATCGGCTTCGCCTTATATTCTGTGCGTTGCCGTCTCTGTATTTCCTCTGTCGGATCCGAAAAATTTCGTCGCTCCTATATAAGCTTATAGCAAAGACCGTCATTCGATGGTGACTGCTTCAGCTTAAAAATTCTGCATTTTGCGCGCTTGGTCATCCGTAATGAGGCCATCGATGATTTCATCCAAATCACCGTCGAGGAAGTAATCCAATTTATACAGTGTCAAATTAATTCTGTGATCGGACACCCTGCCCTGAGGATAGTTGTACGTTCTGATTCTCTCAGAACGATCGCCGGTGCCGACCTGGCTCTTCCTCTGCGCCGATATTTCGTCGTTCTGCTCCTGTAATTTCAAATCATAAAGCCTCGCGCGGAGTACCTTAAACGCCTTCTCTTTGTTCTTAATCTGCGACTTTTCATCCTGACAAGTCACTATCAATCCCGTTGGCATATGCGTCAATCTTACCGCTGAGTCAGTGGTGTTTACGCACTGCCCGCCATTGCCCGAAGCTCTGTATACGTCAACTCTGACATCGTTCGGGTTGAGTTCCACTTCGACATCGTCAACCTCCGGCAACACGGCAACGGTCGCAGCCGAAGTATGAATGCGCCCTGAGGATTCCGTCTCCGGGACACGCTGTACCCTGTGCGCGCCACTCTCATACTTGAGCCGCGAATATGCGCCCTTGCCCTTTATGAGCATAACCGCTTCCTTGACGCCGCCCAGTCCCGTTTCGTTCATGTCCATGATCTCAGTCTTCCAACCGCGACGTTCGGCATAGCGCATATACATTCTCAGCAGGTTGGAGCCAAACAGCGCAGCTTCCTCTCCGCCGGTTCCGGCTCTGATCTCAAGGATAACGTTTTTATCATCATTCGGATCCTTGGGCAGCAACAAGATTTTCAGCTCGCTCTCATACGTCTCGAGCTTATCTTCCAGCTCGGATATCTCCATCTTGGCCATCTCTCTCAGTTCTTCATCGTTTTCCTCGAGCATCTCCTTGGCCGCAGCCATATCTTCCTTGGCTTTTTTGTATTCTTTGTATTTGTTTACAATCGGCTCCATCTCGCCCATTTCCTTCATGTGCTTCTGCCAGACAGGCTGATTGTTAATGATATCGGGATCCGAGACTTTCAAAGAAAGATCCTCATATTTCTCCAATATAAAGTCAAGTTTGTCAAACATATATATCTCCTCTTTTGGGAATAAAACATTCAATTTCCAATGCGTTTATAATCTATTATTTTATCACACTTCAAGCATCTGTAAAAGCATATTTTACGCGTTTCTATGCAAAAACGCCCTTGAAATCAATGAAAAACCCGCGCGATCAGCAAAATTACCCCTACTACAGGCATAAGTGCCGTCGCAATCATATAAACATCGCTGCGATCAGCAAAACAGATGCACGAATTGTGAATTTTCACGCAAGGTTAAAAGAAAAGCCGGCGCGCATGCGGCCGGCTTTCGATTTGTTAGTCCATTTTGTACTTTGTCTTGAACTTTTCGACACGTCCACCTCTATTGATGAACTTCTGCTGTCCTGTAAAGAACGGGTGGCACTGTGAGCAAACGTCCAGTCTAAGCTCTTCCTTAGTCGACTTTGTTACAAAGCTGTTGCCGCATGCGCAAGTTACTTTACATTCCTTATATTCCGGATGGATTCCTTCCTTCATGCTGTACTTCCTTTCCTGCTCAGGTCGTGCCAAAGCATAGTTTTTCTGATTGAGCAGCCTATGTATGGCCACTTCAACCAATATATAATATCATAGGTAAATTAAATACACAAGCTGTTTTTTGCATTTTTCTGTTGTAAAATTAGCTTTGCCGCGTCTCCTCAGCGGATATCACGAAGATGCTGCTTAGCCTAAGCAATCAACCTTTCCCATACATTACGCCACCATGCCGGACATCCCGAAGAGATTACTGTGCCAAAACACCTGCCGCCTTTACAATTAATGTTATTCTACCTGCCGATTGCTTTTCCATTTAATATGACGTTGCCTGCCGATTGTTTTTCAATTAATATCACTCTATATGCCGGCTTGTTTCACAATTATTATGATCTCCGGTTAAACACATCAAACGTAACGTTACACCGCGACCGCCGTATGCTTTATATCGATATGATTCCAAGCAACCGATTGTTTTTTTCATAAATATGACGATATGATGTCTTGAATATTACTATTGATTGCTATTGATGCTTGACCGGAACATGATTTTAATCGTTTTAATCGTTTTTAGTTTTTTGTATCAAAAATGAGCAAATTTTCAAGTTGTGCAAGCTTTTTAAGCTTTTATTCCTTTGTGTTGTTTAATTTACTCCGCCTTTATGTCGCATTCGTTCAACAAAGTGTGCATTTTTGCATTCTACGTTTCATACTTTGGTCAAGTCCGTGTATAAGTTGAAATTTTGCACATTTTTTGGCCGAAATTAGGAAATTTCAAATTTCACAAGTTTCACCCGGCCACCCTCGGCGCCGGCACGTGTCTCACTGCAAACAGTGCATACATTTATGGTTCCGGAGTCCATCCCCGAGGCCCGAAGCCTGCACGCTTCATGCGGTATAGCGGTATATAGGAAGTTAGCTTAACGCTAACTATCATTAGGCAGGGTTCACATAGGTGTATTCAGACGGTATACAGTTTAATGGTGGCAGTTCCTCTCGCAGAGATGCGGGGTGAGTACTCTCGAAGAGGCATATTCACACGATATGCAAGATTACATAATTGGCGAAAGCTCGAGCCGCAATGTCTATCACGGCCGTGTTTACGCGGACTGCAGGGCCGCAAATAAAATTTGAACGCCGAGCCGGTAAGGTGTCCGTGCACGTTCATGCGCGCGTTCAAACAATAGGCCTTTAGAATGAATGTTGATAGCTAAATTGCAATTGCCTTTCCGAATGCATTCACTCTGTATATAGGACCGCGATTCGGTCGAGTCCGGCCAAATCGCGAATGATTTCCATCCTCTCATATATACCGTTTTCCTCTGCCAGCTTCCCGATGGCTTCCGCCTGGTCGTGCCCGATTTCCAGCGCCACTATTCCTTTTTTCTTAAGATAAGTGGGCGCCTGCTCAATAATCTTCCTATAAAAGTCAAGCCCATCTTCACCGCCGTCGAGTGCGAGCATCGGCTCATTATCCTTGACCTCTGCCTGCAAAGTCGGGATTACATCAGAGGGTATATACGGCGGATTTGATACAATCAAATCAAACTTTTCCGNNACTTTTCCGTCCTGCCAAAAGCTTTTTTAAACGGCGCAAACAAATCGCCGATCTCAAAGTTTACCTTGACCTCGGCCGCACTCGCATTTCTGCGGGCCAACGCTACCGCCTCGGGGCTAATGTCGGAAGCGGACACATCTATCCCTCGAGCCAACGCCGCAAGCGAGACGGCAATCGCTCCGCTGCCGGTGCACAGATCCAACACCTTTTTGATTTTGCCTTGCGATGCCTTGATAATTTCGAGGACAGTTTCGACGAGCACTTCCGTCTCTTGCCTTGGAATCAGGACATTCTCATTGACGGTAAATTCCAACCCCATGAAAGCTTGCTTGCCCGTAATGTATTGCAGCGGCACCCCCGATGTGCGCGTGTCGAGCAGCGCAAAATATTCGCTGCACAGTTCATCCGAAAGGTCATCTCCCCAATGCATAAACAGGCGGCCCCTGTCAATATTCATTAGATGGCAATACAGCAGTTCACTGTCAATTTTTGGATTACTGCAAGCCGCATCCGTCAATCTCGTCTCGCCTAATTTCAATATTTCTCTGACCGGCAGTCCCATCTTCTTCCTCCTGGTTTTGGTATTTAATTCCTAAATTTTTATAATCAACTCATGCATGTTGATGTTTGCTAATTTCTGAATCTTAGCAGTTACCCGGTTAACCCTTAAATTCGAGCAAGTACATCCTGCCTGTCACAGATTATTCATACGTCGCAAA
This sequence comes from Firmicutes bacterium UBA1440, assembly GCA_002329565.1. Lineage (GTDB taxonomy): Bacteria > Bacillota > Clostridia > Peptostreptococcales > Anaerovoracaceae > UBA1440. Next base: position 6,484 of record DCTM01000052.1, on the reverse strand, counting down.
AATTATTGCTTGCGCTTTTAAAGTTCATCCCTGCAAGCAGGCAATTAATTACTGTACATTGCTAACTCCTGATTCTCACCGGCCAACTTCTGCGCTTTTGCGATTAGTTCCTGATTCTCGCCAGTTAACTCATTCTTCTTTGTAATTGATTCCTGCACATTTGCAGTTGACTACTGAGTGTTTGTAATTTCCGCCTGTGTGCCTGCAGCCAATTCCTGCATTTACTCATTTTTCGCAGACAGCCCCGGCACTTCTGCAGTAATTTCCGCAGTAATCTCCCTCGTGCCATCGTTAAGCTCCTGCTCTTTTGTAATTAAGCGCCCCTCGGTATCGCATGGTCCTTCGTATGTCGGCGTGTCCGCAGGCACGAGCACAGCTTTCATTCCGGTGATTGCCACCTGCAGCTGCTCGTCATCCGGTTCGCACGTAGTAAGCTTTTGTAAGTACAATCCCGGCAAAGAAAGAACCTTCACCAATGCATTATCCGATCTGCCCGCCCAGCGCAGCAATTCGTACGAAACGCCCGCCACAAGCGGCAACAGCAGCAATCGAGAAATGAGCCGGAGTGCGAGACTCGGCCAGCCCAGAAATGCGTGCAATATAAAGGAAATCACCAGCACGAACATCAAAAAGCTTGTCCCGCAACGGGGGTGCAGGGTGTAAAATTGCCTGCAATTCTCCACCTCCAGCGGAAGTCCGTTCTCGTAGCAATGTATGCACTTGTGCTCCGCACCATGGAATTCAAAGACACGCCGGATATCCGGCATCTTACGGATCAGCGCCACATAGAGAATAAACATTGCGATACGCAGCACGCCTTCGATCAGATTTAGGACGTTGGCATTGTGCGTAAAATACTTGCACCAGTTGACGACGACCGTCGGCAATAAGATAAACACACCTATCGTAAACACCAAAGCAATTACAACGGAGGCGTACATCATGATGTTCCAAGCGCCTTCCTTGCCAAACTTTCCTTCAAGCCATTTCTGCAGCTTGTCTTCCTCTTCCTCGACAGCCTGTTCACCTTCAAAGCTCTCAAGAATGTCTGCCGATTTCATCAATGTACGCGTACCTATCACAAGAGAGGCGACAAAAGCGACGATGCCGCGGATTAGCGGCATCTTACTCCATTTGCTCGGCTGCTTTAACTTTTCTGTCGAGATGTAGAGCGATTTGTCCGGCATGCGAATGACTGTCGCAGTCCTGTCCGGACCTCGCATCATGATCCCTTCCAATATTGCCTGCCCTCCTATCTTGGTAGGACAGGCATCTTTCATAAAAATTCGTTTTAAATCCATCTATGACTACCCCTCCGGCCGTATCTTCTTCATGATTTCTATAAATTCTTTGTTATTGTTCGTATGAGCAAGGTTGTCGATTATGGTTTCCGTAGCTTCCTGCGTTCCTCTGCTGGCAAGTGATTTTCGCATTAAAAAGATTGCGGCCAGTTCTTCCTGAGACATCAGCAAATCCTCGCGCCGCGTGCCCGACTTGTTCAGGTCTATCGCCGGGAAAATGCGTTTCTCGGAGAGCTTTCTGTCGAGATGGAGTTCCATGTTACCCGTGCCCTTAAATTCCTCGAAGATGACTTCATCCATCCTGCTGCCTGTCTCGATGAGAGCAGTTGCAAGAATGGTAATGCTGCCGCCTTCCTCTATCTTTCGCGCCGCACCGAAGAATTTCTTGGGCTTGTGCAATGCACTCGGGTCAAGACCGCCCGAGAGCGTTCTCCCCGACGGCGGCACCGTAAGGTTGTAGGCCCGTGCAAGGCGTGTGATACTGTCAAGCAGAATCACGACATCTTTGCCGTGCTCCGCAAGGCGTTGCGCCCGCGCCAGCACCATTTCCGCCACTTTGATATGATGCTCAGGTTCCTCGTCGAAAGTCGAGTAGATTACCTCCCCGTCTGTCAGTGAGCGCTTCATGTCGGTAACCTCCTCCGGCCGCTCGTCGATCAAGAGGACGATCAATTCAACATCCGGATATTTCTTTTCTATCGTATTGGCTATATTCTTCAAAAGTACGGTCTTGCCGGCCTTCGGCGGTGCTACGATCAAGCCCCGCTGACCTTTGCCGATCGGCGCAACCAAATCAATCAGTCGCATAGCAAGATTGCGTCCGCTGCTCTCAAGTTTAATTCTCTCATACGGAAAAATCGGTGTCAGATCGTCAAAGTCAGGCCTCCTGATAGCTGCGCCCGGTTCTTCGCCGTTAACAGTCAGCACATACAGAATCGCGCCGAATCGCTCCCCCTCGTTTGGTCTGCGCGATATACCTCTGATTTTATCTCCGGTCTTTAAATTGAAGCGCCTGATCTGAGTCGGTGAGACATAGACATCCTTTTCACTGGTAAGAAAGTTTGAAAAACGCAAAAATCCGAATCCCTGCTCGGCAATATCCAAAATGCCTTCTACTTCGGGGCGGTCAGCGGTAGGTCCTTCGATCGGTTTTCTTTCGTGCGATGCATCGGCCTTACTTTGCTGCTCGAGCTGATACATTGTTTGAGCGTTGTCCCCCTGCTTTTCCTCCTGCATCCCTGCCAGCGTTTCCACCAACTCCGCTTTTTTCATCTTGTCTGCATTCGATAAGCCCTTTTGTGCCGCCAGCGCACGCAGCTCCGCGACCTTCATTGACCTCAATGTACTTGCGTTCATCAAAATAACCCCTTTCAAGAAAAGCATTTAAGAAAAATAAAGTAAACCATTTCTAAGCATGGCATTAAGAACAGATTGGTATCGTTTAATCGATTTTTACTTTTTCGAATATGATTTCGCCCTTGTATTACTTAATATGCTGTGCTGTTTATTGCATTGTATTGTTTGTTTTTTGTATACTTCTTTGATATGATTTCGCTGTTATATTTGTTTTGTTATATTATTTAGTATCTTTAGTATCTCTTGCCTTGCAGCCCTACCGGCGCTGTAGTCACCTACTGCCGGCGCTGTAACCACATTACTGCTGCTGTATTTCCACCAATTTAACGCCGTCGGCGATATAGGCAATTTTCGTGCCGACAGAAATCTTCGCTTTATCTATATAATCGGTTTGTGCATCAATTATATAATAGATCACGTCTCCGGATACGGCAACCCCTACCCTTGTTACAGTATCCGACAATTTATCCATTGATTTAATAGTTCCGTTGCCCGCAAACGGTTCACTGTAAAAGTGAATCTGTGCCTCGGTGTCAGCAGGCAACACCATGCCGGCCACTACCACAGAAGAAGCCGCTGCCTTTTCCGCTGTAAGTGAAGACTCCTTGCCGCCAACGATGACAGCCGCATCATCGTCATAGCGCAGATATTTCAGCTCGTCGCCGCTGTAGGAAAAGATGTCGGCCGCGTTGCTTGCCATTCCTGCACTTCTTAATTTATATACCCGGTTTGACACTGCGGCAAACTCACTTCTCTTAACACCGGCATCACCGTTGAAAGTAATCGTTCCGTCAGTATTAAGTGACCCTTTCATGATTCCGTATCTGTAAAGCATATCTACATATTCGGCCTCTTGGTCGTCGATTGTCGAAATATCCGCATACGGCAGATACATAACCGGTGCCTTTTCCGCGCCGAGTGCCTTTGCAGTCCAAACGGCGACAGTCATTCTCGGCGCCTGAACTCCGACACCTTCAGAAACAACAAAGGACGAAAGCTCATCCTGCCCAATGATATTCTTATCCAACATATAAGCGACGTATTCCTGCGCCCACAACGCTATCCCGTTTTTGTCCAGTACATCCTTGTATTGTGCGACCAAGGTTGCAGTGTCGACGCTGCGATCCACCTGCCCGGTACCGGCGAGCGTGCGATATAGCATTGTCGCCGCTTCTTCGTAAGTCACAGCATTTTCAGGTGCGAACGTGTAGGTGCCGGTCCATTCTTGGTAATAGCCGTTGACTATACCGTTCTGTGCGGCGAAAGCAATGTCGTCATACGCCCAGTAATTCCGCGATACATCCAAAAATGCAATGCTGCCGGAAAACGCTGCCTGCGCACAACCGAAAGTCATCGCCATTGTCAATATTGCAACAGAAAGTTTTTTCATCTTCACACTTAATTTCATCTTCTTTTCCCCTTTGATATTTTCGTATATTTGTATTTTAGTATTCACCTTGCAATTGTATTCCGGTACCCAATTCCCCGCTTAGTGACTTTGCATTTCTGTTGTCTCGGTGCCCCGAGCGTCTTAATGCAAGAACCTTTGAAGCCGGGAGGCTTTGAATCTGACCCGTTATTATTTACTCTCTTGCGTCTCCGGCGCCCTCAGTACCTTCATCGGCTTTGATCGAATAAATCGTGCGGATCATATCTTCAATCTCGTCCGTATCCGGGTACACATAGAACGGCGGATTCGGATCAGGTGTAAACGGTAACATATATGTCGTGATGTCATCGGATTTTAAGCCGATTGCCTTAGTCCCCAGGCTGATCATCGCTTTGTAGTTCACGTTGGAATCAACTTCCTTAAAGGCCACCTTCGCTACCTTGAGAATGCCGTGATCGATGGCCTGCGAAAGAGCATTTTTCACCCACACCTGCTGCGCTTTAACTCTTCCGATATCGCCTTCCGCGTATCCCTTACGGTAACGCAGGAATTTGACCGAATCCTCACCGCTCAGCGTCTGCTGTCCGGCCTTCAAGTGGATTCTCAGCGGCGGTGTATCTCTGGGATCTTCGTAATTCATATCCTTCTCAATATACATAGGTACGCCGCCCATCTCATCGACGATCTTTTCGATATCATCGTATTCTATAACCGCATAGTAATTGATCGGAATGCCCAAAAGCACATCGCTGACCGCTTCGGCCGTATTGGCAGGATCTCCGCGAAAAGCCGCATTGATCTTCTTTTCCGCTTCGCCGTTGTATCCCTTCCTTGAATAATACGTATCTCGCGGCACGGAAATGATGTCCAGATGCTTGGCCTCCGGATCAAAGCTCCCAAGCATAATCGTATCGGTAAGCCCCGAATTGACACCCATAATCAAAATATTTACACGTTTGGAATCGGAGAATTCTCTGAAAAACGGGCTTTTGGGGTCAACCATTACATCGAAGGCCACCTCCTCCTCGCCTTCTTCCAGAAAAGGATTCGTTTCCAAGAATTGATCCAAAAACATCGAAAAGGGTGTCAGAATGACAGTAAACGTGATGAAAGCGATAATAAAGGTACGTAAGAAAGAACCGTTTTTCTTTTTGGCTCTCCACTGTTCGAGCGTCAAGCCCTTTTTTTCCGCCTTTTTCTTCTCTCGCAGTTCTTGAATTGCCAGCTTGCGAAGCTTTTTTTCTCTTTTAAGTGCCTTTTTCTCGGATGGTCTCATGAAATTCCCCTTTATATCAAATAAATTGCGCAGGGATCAAGCTTTGCCCCTTATTAAATGTTTATCTTTTATTTTACAGCAAAACGCCATAAAAAGAAACAAAAGTGTCACAATATTTTCATTGAAAAAGTTGTAAATAAATTATATAATATAAACCGACCCACAAGTCAATTTTGAAAAGTTGCGAAAGGAATTGGGATAATGAAGAAGAAATTTATATGCTTAATGCTTACAATGGGGTTAATCGTCGGCAATGCGTCGACAGTTTTTGCGGCTTCCGCAATGGATACCGTTAACACGACGATACAGTCAGTGGAAAACGCCAATATGGATTTCAGCGGCACTCCGATCTCCCTGTCACTCAAGGACACAATCACAAAGATGCAGACGGAAGGTACGACGGCCGAAAACATTAAATTGGCAAAGACACAGCTTGAACTCTACAGCAAGAGTTCCTCCGAAGCGATGTCAAACTTAAAAGAGGGCCGCAAAGCTGCACAAGCTATCAACGCAACTGCAGGCGCAGAGCATGTGGTTGTTCCGAGTTTGACCGACTCGACTGCCAAAGGTATTGAATTGGCCAAAAACTATTTTAAACAGGCATCCGAGATTTCTTATGCATCGGCAATGAAGAGCGTTGAATCGGCAGCTACACAGGCTTACTACGGTATCCTTCAAGCGCAAGAAGCATACAGAATTGCCGGCGAAGCCGTTAAGATACGCCAGACGACTTACGATCACGCCAAGCTCAAGCTGAGCCTCGGAACCATCACCAAGAAGGATCTTCTTGAAGCAGAAAACGGCTTGCTCACCGCAAAATCAAACCAAGCAGCCGCCCTTACAGCTCTCAAAAGTGCAAAGATGGCTTTGAACTCAGCGCTTGGCAACCCTGTGATGCAGAACATCACCCTCACCGGCAGCTTGGCAACCGGAGAATCCAAGGAAGCAGCATTGCCGTTGACCGATGCCATCAATTTAGCTTATAAGAACAGGCTGGAGATTATGACTGCAAAATACAACTGGCAGAGCGCGGCTCTCGGCTTGGATGCAGTCAACGTATATCCGCGCAGCTCCGCAAAATACCTCACAGCGCAGTATGACTTTAATGCAGCCAAAGCCGCCTATACCTCGACGGTATCCGATATAGAAAAAGAAGTGCGC
>DCTM01000056.1 GCA_002329565.1 Firmicutes bacterium UBA1440 | reverse complement strand
GAGAAGGTCAACCGCATTTTTGAATGATTCATCATCCTCCCGGACCTCCATGGCATTTATCATTTCTACCAAAGTGGAGAAGTTCTGCTCATTCTTGGGAGCCTCATAATAGATGTAGCCGATCAAAGCCGTGTAAAGCAACGTCTCGGCCTATAGTGATAGGTAATCCTTTGAAGTTATCGCCGGATTTTCCCCCACTTCACACCGGACGTGCGACTTTCACCGCATCCGGCGTTCCATCGATTGTTTTCACAAGCATTTAATCAATCTCCAAATGAAATACTATTATTCTATTGCGGACAAACCAGCCCGCTCACGCAGACTGTTCACTTTTAACATCAGTTCCTTTGTTGTTTTGAGAGCATTAGCTATCGCTTTCAGCTCATTCATCGGGCGTCTTTGCAGAAGCGGAAAGAATCTCCTGTGGAACAAAATCATGTTTTGATAGCGTTCCCTGCCGCCAAATTCTGCCGGAGTTTTCAGCCAGCATACGATGTCAGCCGCATTTTCAAAGAGTTCTCCACTTAGCGCACATTTTCCACGTTGAGCAGAGAATAATGAAATCCTGCTGTCTGTGAGTTCTGTGCTTCGACCCATAGACGGTTGATTTCTCAATCCCGCCAGAACAAATGAGTTCAGGCTTAGGTTTGTGTGTATCAATGCCCGTCCGTCGGCCGTATAACTGCATACCGCTGTTTTCTTTGCCATCGGTATCTTGTTCTTGATATATGCGATAGGGTAGATAGGTTGGTCGATTCCTGATACATACCGTACCATTGCCGACTTACCGAACCGCTCCTTTTCGCTCTCGGTCATTGCACCGCCTTCTCGAACAAGTTTGCACCCGGTTTCTGTATTGAGCCGGTTGGTTAAAACTGTCATGACCTGCCTGTGGATTTTTCTGCAATCAATACTGATACAGGTAGCAAGCTGAAAATAATTCTGTATTCCCAGAACCATTGAATTGAACAGCCTTATCTCGTCTAAAGGTCTTTTTCCTTTGGACGGTCTGGCAATCCGCTTCGCTTGTTCCACCAGCTTTTGCTTTTCCAGTTCCAACTTTTTGTCACAGATATGAGATTGCACAGCGTACCTACCGCTTTTTGGTCTGACCCGTATCTTGAATCCGAGAAACTCTGAATAGCGTTTTCTGACATTGACTATCCTTGTTTTCTCCGGCGATACTTCAAGCCTTAGCCTCTCAGTTATCCACGCTGTTACAGCTTCTTTTGTTCTCAAAGCGTCCTCTTTATTCCGACAGAAGATTCTGAAATCATCTGCATATCTCACGATGTACATTTCTTTCAGTCCCGTTTTCCTCATTTTGAGGAATGCCTTGCTCCGGTCAAAAGTAATCGAGTTTCTGATTTTCCTCTCATACCCGTATTCCTTTACAAGAGGGTGGTTCTGCCATTGGCTCTCTACCCAGTTATCCAGTTCATTCAGCACGATATTCGCAAGTAGCGGTGAAATGATACCACCTTGCGGTGTGCCTTTGTCTGGAATGAGGGTAGTGCTATCTGGCATTCTAATCGGTGCTTTCAGAATCCGCTTGATAATAAAAATCAACTGTTTGTCGTGTATTCCCAAAGCCCATATCTGCCGCACCAGCTTACTGTGATTTACATTATCGAAAAAGCCCTTTATATCAAACTCAATCACATAATGCAGATTCATTCGCTGGAGCATGGTATAGGTTCTCTGCATGGCGTGTTCTACGGAGCGGTTCGGGCGAAAGCCGTAGCTATTGTCGCTGAATTTCGCTTCGCAGATAGGCTCCATGACCTGCTTGATACATTGCTGTACCAGCCTGTCCCAGATACAAGGAATACCCAACGGGCGGGTCTTGCCGTTTGGCTTCGGAATGTCTTTACGCCTGACCGGTTTTGGTCGGTATCCGTGCTGACTTCCTGTGACAATAAACCTCACTTTCTCCACAACTGTTTCGGGCGGTAAACACCCGATGTCACTGATGTTTCTGTTGTCTGTTCCTGCTGTGTAGCTTCCTCCGTTTGCTTTGATGTTCCGATATGCCAGAAGAATGTTATCCCGGCTTAGGATTATATCCATAAGGTCGGTAAAGTTGTCTCCGTCCAGACTTCGGCGATAGAGTTCGTCAAAAACTGGCTGCATACCGTAATACTCGGCGTGCCGTAAATCGTCTACACATAGATTTTTGCTTTTCTTTGGCATAAGGCATCACCTCCTTTTACGAAAGTGACCCTTTTGGTCTTACTCGAATCCTTATGTTGGATTGAATAATGCCTGTTTATCTCAACCGACTTGTGGCCATTCCTCCGTAGCTCACATAACGCAAGCACATCATAGGTTCGACCACTGCTTTTCAGCAGCAGTTTGTCTGCTTATTGTTCTTCGTCAGATTATTCCTTGCGGAATCTGCTGCCTTTCCTCGTTCCGATAGTTCTATCTGTACATACATACCCTTAGGTTCCTGCTATAGACCTGTCGGCTTGCCTGTGCCTGTAACACAGCATGGTCGTTCGTAGGGCAAATTTCTACTGAACCACACCGACTGCGCTTTAACGCACCCACGCATTTCTGCGTGGTCTTCTTTTAGACCTGTACATTCGCAGGTTCGTCAGTCCGCCCGCCAAAGCGAACATTCTAACCATAGGTATCTTATAGACCCTCGGCCTATAGGTAACACAGTCTGCCGCCAGACCGCTTTCGACCACTTTTGGCAGTGGTTACGGTTACTCTCAGCCTTTGTCATGGGGCTTCGTACAAAAGCCATTACAGCTAATGCACGCCCATCAAGGGTAGGCGTTTCAG
>DCTM01000049.1 GCA_002329565.1 Firmicutes bacterium UBA1440 | reverse complement strand
ACAGTGCGACGTCGCAACGTTCGATAGCTGCCACTGCACGGATAACACTGTAGCGCTCGATGTCCTCATTTATCTTGTTCTTTCTTCTGATACCGGCTGTATCGATGAGGATATACGGCTTACCGTCGCGTTCAAAAGGTGTATCGATAGAATGGCGCGTCGTGCCGGCAATCGGTGAGACGATGACGCGATTTTCCCCGAGCAGTTCGTTGATCAGCGAGGATTTACCGACGTTCGGCTTGCCGATGACAGCGATCTTGGTTATATCGTCGTCGTCCTCTTCGCTCCCTTCAGGGAATGCAGCTACGATTTCATCGAGAACGTCGCCAAAGTTCAGCATATTCGCAGCCGAAATCGGTATAGGTTCACCGAGGCCCAGCTCATAAAAATCGTAAAAATCCGGAGGCATCTTAGGAGAATCAATCTTGTTTACGAGCAGAATTACGCGCTTGCCCGTACGCATCAGCATTGATGCGACCTCGCGATCCGCAGATGTGAGGCCTTCCTTGCCGTCTGTCAGAAACAATATGACATCTGCGGTATCCATTGCGATCTGCGCCTGCTCGCGCATTTGCGAAAGTATGATGTCATTGCTGAGCGGCTCGATGCCTCCCGTGTCAATGAGAGCGAAGTGGCGCCCGCTCCATTCGGCCTCCGCATAAATTCGGTCACGAGTCACGCCCGGCGTATCTTCGACAATAGAAACTCTCCTGCCGACAATCTTATTGAAAAATGTTGATTTGCCCACATTAGGTCTGCCGACTACGGCAACAATGGGTTTACTCATCGAATATTCCTCCTATAAATTCGGCCGGCACAAACGGTTTTAAATCGTCTATACCTTCGCCCACACCGACAAATTTGATGGCCATATCAAATTCGTCCGCTACAGTGATGGCTATGCCGCCCTTTGCCGTGCCATCGAGTTTTGTGATAATGATGCCTGTCAAATCGGCGACAGCACCGAACTCTTTGGCCTGCGAGACGGCGTTCTTGCCGGTGGTAGCATCGAGCACAAGGATAGTCTCTCTTGCTGCCTCAGGCCATTCTCTGTCAATGACCTTGTTCATCTTTTCGAGCTCTGCCATAAGGTTTTTTTTGGTCTGCAGCCGGCCTGCCGTATCGCAAATCAGTACATCGATTCCCCTGGCCTTTGCCGACTGAATTGCATCGAAAATGACAGCTGACGGATCGGCGCCCTCTCCGTGCCTGACAACAGCCACGGAATTGCGCTCGCCCCAAATCGCCAGTTGTTCGGCAGCCGCGGCGCGAAATGTATCGGCAGCCGCAAGCAGAACCTTTTTGTTCTCGTATTTCAGTCTGTGTGCGAGCTTTCCGATGGTAGTGGTCTTGCCGCCACCGTTGATACCTATCATCGTGATCACCAACGGCACATCGCTGCAGAGTTTATTGCGCTCACCCTTGTCGACTAAGTCTTCGAGAATAGTTCTCAGTCCATCCTTAATTTTCTCCGGGTTATACAGATTCTTGCTCTTTATATCGTATCTTAGTTTTTCGATTACCTTCATGGTTGTCTCCATGCCGATATCCGAGGTGATGAGAATTTCTTCGAGTTCATCGAGCAGGTCGTCGTCAATCGAGGCTTTGCCCTTGATAGCATCGCTGATTTTCTCCGACATCCTGCCGAAAAACGATTTTTTCTTCGTCAGTTCCATATGGTATTCCTTTCCGTTGGTGTTTACAGCGCAAAGTCGTCTCCCATCTTCAGGGAGATAATCTTTGAAATGCCTTGCTCAGGCATGGTCACGCCGTAGAGAACATCCGCGTATTCCATCGTCGCACGCTGGTGGGTGACGAGTGCAAACTGTATCCCGTCGAAGGTTTTGAGATATTGTGCAAAACGCGTGATATTGGCATCGTCGAGAGCCGCCTCTACCTCGTCGAGGATGCAGAACGGCGTTGGTTTTGTCTTCAATACGGAAAACATCAGCGCGATAGCCGTCATAGTCTTCTCTCCGCCGGACATCAGGTTGATGTTCTGCAATTTCTTGCCCGGTGGTTGTGCTATGATCTCGATGCCTGCTTCGAGAGGGTTGTTCTCGTCGTCAAGGCGGAGCTGAGCGTGCCCGCCGCCAAACAATTCACGAAATGTTATCTCAAAATTGGCGGCTACCTTATCGAAGTTTTCCTTGAAGCGTGCCTTGATGGTCCTGTCCATATCGTCGATGATGGTCTTAAGCGCCGAGGTTGCCTCCAAGATGTCATCGCGTTGTTCCGTCAGAAACTCGTAGCGCTGTTTGACTTCCGCGTATTCCTTAATCGCACCTACGTTTACATCTCCGAGGTCTTTTATCTTGGCTTTGATCTCACGCGCTTCCTTGAGCGATGCGTTCATATTGAAATCCTTACTGCGGAACTCCATCGCCTGAATGTATGTCACTTCATATTCTTCCCAGAGTTTTTCTTTACAATGCTCCAGTTGGGTCTCGTTCTTGGCTTGTTTTATCTCTATTTCATACTTCGCGTTTTGCAGCTCAGAGAGCTTGTTGTCCAGTTGCTCCTTATTTCGTGCCTGCTCAATCTGAGCTTCGGAGATTTCGCGCTTTTCCTGCGCCAGTTCCTCGCCGTACTTCTCGGTGTATTTCTTGTCTTCAATCTTCTGTAACAACAGAGTATCGATGCCTGTATTTGCAGTCGTAATCTCGGCGCGTAAAGTTGACAATTCTTTGAGCTCGCGTTGTTTTTCGCTCTTTCCGCTCTTAAGCTCTGCGATAATCTGCCGAATTCTGCCCGCCATATTGTCGATACCGGCGCGTTGCTCCTTGCGTGAGGCGACTGACATTCTCAGTTCTGTAATCTCATCTGCAAGAGCATCGAGAGAGGTACGTTGTGCCTGCGAGCTCTCTGCAGCTGCTGCAATCTTATCTTCGATTTCGGCGACGGCATTCTCAACCGCAAGTGCCTCTTTCAAGAGGTCGGCTGCGATCTCCTCGGATTTGCGACTTTGTTCATCTATTGCATCAAGCTCGCGGGCATACTTGTCCATATTTTCCGCGAGGTCGTCCAAGACGCTTTGAGCAATGCCGAAACGGTTGTCGGCATTGAGAAGTGCGATCTCCGTCTCCTTGCTTTTCTCTCGGCACTGCGTCAGTGCATTGGAAAGAGCTTCAATCTGTGTTCGGTTTTTTTCGGCCAAAGCTGCTGTCTCTTTTTCTTCAGCCTGTTTCTGCTTCAGTTCCTCTTTCAAGCGTTCGATTTCGGCTTTTCTGCCAAGCAAGTTGCCGCTCTCGTTCCGATAGCGGCCGCCGGTGATTGCTCCTGCGGGGTTGATAATCTCCCCTTGCAGTGTTACAACTCGAAAGCCCTTTTGTGAAGCGGCCGCCAGCTTGATGGCACTGTCCATATTATCGGCCACAACGGTACGCCCGAGCAGATATCGAAATACGTTCTCGTACTCCGCGTCAAATGTAATGCAGTCCGGTCCGTAGCCCACAAATCCGGATATTTTCTCCAGTCGTTCTTCCTTTAAAACCGTGCCTTTTATGGTTTTCAAGGGCAGAAATGTCAGGCGGCCCGCTCTGTTTTCTTTCAGCATAGCGATGGCCTTTTTCGCACAATGATCGTCTGTACAAACGATATTTTGTAAAGCAGCACCAAGCGCAGCCTCAACAGCAAACTCATAGCCGGCCGGAACCTTCATCAGCTCTGCGGCTACACCGCGGATGCCCGGAATGCCGGCTTTCATGATATATTTGACGGCGTTGTTGTAGCCGTCGTAGTTTTCTTCCATCTCGGTGATGGTTTTTATCCTGCTTGCGCGCCGTTCGATCTCCAGTCGCAATTGCTCGAGCGCGCGTTGGATCCGGTCGCGCGCGGCAAGGCCCTCCTCGTGGGCCTTCATNNTCATCGTCTGCGCGAGGGTCTCGCCGAGACCGCGCTGCTCCGCGAGCAGCGCGGCTCTGTCCGCATCCGCGGACGCGCGCGCCGCCTCGGCCTGCGCCTTTTCGGCTTCGGCCGTCTTACGCTCCGCAAACAGTTCATCCCGGCGCCTCTCGAGGCTGCCAATCAGATTGCGAATACTTTCGGCTTCAGAACGCTTCGAGACTGCTCTGCCGTGGAGTGCATAAATCTCGTTCTTCATCGCATCGATCTGCTCAGCATCTCGATCAGCCTCTCCCGTCGCCGCTTCGAGAGCAGCGATTTTCTCAGAGAGCTCGGTGCTCAGAGCTTGCAATGATTCATCAGCGGCCTGTCTGTCACGCTCGAGCGCCGCAAGACTCTCTGCCTCGGTTGCCAGTTTGTCGTCGACAGCTGCGATTTCTCCGATCAAGCGTTCCTTGCTCGCATCGATAGACGCAAGGCGCTCGCGGTCCACGCCGATTCTGCTTTCCGTCTCGTTAATCTCCGCGATCAGTTCCAACAGTTTTGCGTTGTTGGTTTCAATCAGGCTTTCTATGTTCTCGAGCCGTGTCCGCTGTTCTGACACTTCCGCATCTATCCCGCTCTTCTCTTCCTTCAACTCATCGATTGAAGCAGTTAGTTCGGCGAGATCGTCTTTCATATACTCCGCCTTTAGCTCGAGCGTATCTATGTTTTTCAACGTTATATTGATTTCCAGTGTCTTGAGAGCTTCCTTAAGTTCAAGGAATTTCTGCGCCTTCTCGCTGTCGGTCTTGAGCGTATCGATACGTCCCTCGATTTCTGAGATGATATCGACCACACGATCGAGATTAACGTTGGAAGCTGCGAGCTTGCGTTCGGCCTCTTCCTTACGTGTACGATACATCACTATGCCGGCTGCTTCTTCAAAGATTTCACGTCTGCTCTCCGGCTTGTTGGAAACTATGTCGGCTATCTTTCCCTGACCGATCAGAGAATAACCGTCAACTCCAATTCCGGTGTCCATGATCAATTCCTTGACATCCTTGAGCCGACAACGGTTGTTGTTGATCAGATATTCACTCTCTCCCGAGCGGTACATCCGCCGTGTGATTGCCACCTCATTGTATTCGATTGGGAGCATATTGTCGCTGTTGTCTATGACAATCGTCGCCTCTGCCATGCCGCGCGATTTGCGACTGGCCGTGCCCGCAAATATGACCTCGTCCATCTTTCCGCCGCGTAAGGCCTTCGGACTCTGCTCACCGAGCACCCATCTTACAGCATCCGAAATGTTACTTTTGCCGCTGCCGTTCGGGCCGACGATACAGGTGATGCCGCGATCGAATTCAATGCTGACCGCCTCAGCGAACGACTTGAATCCGTGCATATCTATTCTTTTAAAATGCAAGGAAATCACCTCTTTCCAAGGCCTGTTTGGCGGCATTGCGCTCCGCCTCTTTCTTGCTCTTGCCTTGTCCTTTCCCTATGACGGTATTGTCGCACAACAGTTCGATGTAGAACATCTTGTCGTGGTCCGGGCCCTCTTCACCGATTAGCTTATATTTCAATGATTTATGGTCTGTCTGCACCTTTTCTTGAATCGCCGACTTGTAATCAATATGGAGCCGTCCCGTGATCGCTTCATCGAAGAGCGTTTCGAAATGCTTCAATACAAAAGCCTTGGCGGATTCGTACCCACTGTCGAGAAAGATTGCTCCTATGACAGCCTCCACGGCGTCGGCTATGATAGATTCACGGCAACGACCGCCGTTCTTTTCTTCGCCCTTGCCCATGTTGAGGTGTGCCCCTATATTGAGGCGCATGCCGAGCGTCGCCAGCGATTGCTCGCATACAATTTTTGCCCGTATCTTAGTAAGCGCTCCCTCCTCGACATTTNNTATTATACAGCTCCTCGCTAACGATAGCATCGAAAAAGGCGTCGCCGAGAAACTCCAACCTTTCATTGTTGAGAATGCCCTTTTCGCTGTGTGCCGTCACATAAGAGCTGTGCGTCAGCGCCTTATCCAAAAGGGTTTCATCTTTAAAGATGTATCCCGCTGTCTTTTCAAATTCTCGATTATTCACTGATCGTTATCTCCTCGAGTTCTTCCACTGCGTCTTGAATGATCTGCACTACATTTTGATTGGCATACGGCAATCCCTTGATTATTGTATTCTTCACGCTCTTGGCATTGGAAGATCCATGCATCTTGATAACAGCTCCCTTGACACCCAGGATAGGCGCGCCGCCGTATTCCGTGTAGTCGAATTCTTTCCTCAATGCTTTGAGCTTAGGCAACAGCAGCGCAGCTCCGATCTTAGCAACAGCGCCGTCGGAAAAGGCTTTTTTCAGGCGCCGCAACACATTCATGGCCAGTCCTTCCGTCAGCTTGAGGATTACATTGCCGACAAAACCGTCACAGACGATGACCTCGCAGACTCCGTACGGCACATCGCGTGCCTCTGCGTTGCCGATAAAGTTGACATTGCTCTTCGATAAAAGCTCATAGGTCGCCTTTGTCGTCGTTGAACCCTTCGTCTCCTCGGCACCGATGTTTACGAGACCGACAGTCGGATTCCGCCTGCCAAGCACGCGTTCCATATAAATGCTGCCCATCGTGGCGAATTCCAACAGATTGTTCGGCTTGCACTCGGCATTGGCACCGGCGTCGACAAGCAGCGACGGCTTTTCTCCGAGGATAGGATAGATGGTTGCAAGTGCAGGTCTGTCTATACCTTGTATTCTTCCCAAAATGAACAGACTGCCTGCCATCAACGCGCCGCTGTTTCCCGCAGAAACAAACAGATCGCCTTCACCGTTTTTCAGCATCGAGAGGCCTTTGACCATCGAAGAATCCTTCTTCGTACGGATTGCCTTCACCGGCGCATC
Source organism: Firmicutes bacterium UBA1440 (assembly GCA_002329565.1). Taxonomy (GTDB): domain Bacteria; phylum Bacillota; class Clostridia; order Peptostreptococcales; family Anaerovoracaceae; genus UBA1440. The sequence continues at coordinate 43,625 of DCTM01000049.1, read as the reverse complement.
TGTATTCATAATCACCTCGGTTGCATTGACAATCCGAATGCGTTGTTCGTCATATTTGCCCTTGAACATGCCGAGGGTCTCTTTAATCTGCTCTTCTATTCCAACGATGATAATCTCATCACGTATTTCTTGCGAAGCTTCTACCGCTCCTTTGACGATTTCAAAAGGCGCGTTATCTCCGCCCATTCCGTCCAGTATAATTTTCATGTATTGTCCCCTTTCTTTTGAACATACAGATACAGAATATATTATATCATAAACAGGTATCTTTCTGCCGGTTTTTTTAAAAAAACTTGAGAAAACAGCTATTCCTTTGACGGTCTCGGCATATGTTTTAAATAAAAAGGATATAGAGAGGGAAGCACATGGAAAACCGAGAAGAAAAAACAATGGAAACGAACAGAGCGGAGCTTGCAGGCGTAATTTTAACGGAACCGTTTTTCAGTCATAAGACATACGGAGAATCTTTTTATGAGCTTACGGTGGGTGTCGAGCGCAAGAGCCGTTGCATGGATTGTGTACGTGTGATCGTGTCGGAACGCTTGCTGAAAGGGCAACGCAAGCTTGCCGGCCTCTACGTATCGGTGCTCGGACAGGTCCGAACCTACAACGAAGACGTCTGCGGCAAGAGCAAGCTCAACATCGTCGTGTTCAGCAAGGAGTTCGTCGTCTGCGAGGAAAGCGTCAAGTTCTGCAACGCCATCTGCCTCGAAGGATTCCTCTGCAAGCCTCCCATCAGACGCACCTCTCCGTTGGGACGAGAGATTTGCGATATCATGTTGGCTGTGAACCGGATGTACAACAAGTCCGACTACATACCCTGCATTGCCTGGGGCAGAAATGCCGCTTACGCAGGCGACCTCTGCGTAGGCGCACGTCTCCGCATCGAGGGGCGACTTCAAAGCAGGGAGTACAAAAAAAGAGACTCTCAGGGTAACTGCACTACCCACACAGCCTACGAGGTTTCTATTTTAAAAATCGACGAATAACAGTGCATGTAAAAATGCCGCACTCCCCTGTGTTTTCTCGGGAATGCGGCATGCCCTTTTTCCTTGTGAAACGAGCTCCGGAATCTGTTTGATTTTCAGTGAAGGTCAGATGTTCAGTTTCATGATTTCGGGGTGACAGGTCACCTTATATTGCGGACAGGTAAAACATTCAAAGAACTGCGGTGCGGCCGCAGCCGCCACTGCTTCAAATCCTGATTTCTTAAAAAATACCGGCGCACGCGCAACGAGATACAGCGCGTCTCCTTTGCGAAGCTTCACTTCCTCAATCACGAGATCCAGCAGCATTTTACCCAACCGAAGCTTGCGATACGGTTCCTCCACCGCTATGCCGTCGAGGATGTATCTTCCCTCACGCAATGCGAGCGCGGCTGCTGCCACCAAGGTATCACCGTCGCTGATCTTCCAACACTTGAGCGTGTCGGTCGGCACAGGCTCATCCTCGGATATTTCAAGACCGTTCTTTTCAAAGAACCGGGTCAACAGGTCGTATTCCTGCGTTATCTCCAATTTCAATCCGTCAAGTTCCTGCATTTTTCATCTCCCTTTGCTTCAATTATTGACACGGTCCGGCACGAAGATCCTGAGTTTCCTGCGCAATACAGAGAAATGCAACGGGAATTTTTCACCCTTCTCACCGTCAACGTCGGTTGAAACATCCTCTTCCGCTTCCAAAGTCAGATCGTTCGTCTTGAAGTAAAGCACATTTTTGTTTTCCGTGTGGCTGCCATAGAGCACATTGAAAAACAACGGTGCCATCTCGTGGAACGGCATCTTGCGGAACAGCATTACGTCAAGCAGACCATCCGTAGCGTCGGCATCAGGCGAAATCTTCTTGAATCCTCCTGCAGAGCAACCGTTCATGATAACCATGAAATACATCTCTTCTTCGCCTGTATATTCCTCGCTCTTCAGCTTGATTTTAATCGGATGCAGGTTCGTTACCTCAGTCATGCCCTTCAAGTAGTAGGCCATTACCCCCAACGTATTTTTCAGATTCGGATCCGTCTTCTGCGAAACATCCACGAGCGTACCCATGGCCGCAACATTGATGAAATACTTATCGTTAACCTTGGCAATGTCGGTCGGCATGATGTTTTCACCCAAAGCGACCTCGACCATACCCTCAAAATCGTGCGGCAATCCGAGGTAATACGCGAAATCATTAGCCGTTCCCGACGGAAAGATTGCAATAGGCAGATCGATGTTATGTCGCATCATCGAATTGACGACGGTATTTATGGTGCCGTCACCCCCTGCGATAATAATCTGGCGATAGGAATCCTGACACATGTTTTCAAACACATAATCAAGAATTGCATTGCGCGCTCCCCTCACCGGAGTGACGAGATATCCCGCGTCTTGAAAAACCTCAATGATATTGTCAAGATGACGGATGAACATCCCGCTGCCGGAGCTCGGATTATAAATCAGCAAGATCTGCTTCTTTTCGATTGTCTCATTGCCCATCTCTGAGTATCCCCCTTATTTTTCCCAACAAATACAGCGATCCGGTGAATACTACCGCATCATAGCCTTCGTTTGTCTGCTTGTCCAAGGCAAGCGCGACGGCTTGCTCCGGATCTGCACAGACAGTGCAATGTGCACCTTTTCCCCTTATTATATCACACAATTGCTCTGCAGGCATCTTTCTTTCGCTGTCAGGCTCGGTGGCGATAAATTCGTCGCAAACATCAGTAAAATTATCCAAAATCCCGTCAATGTCCTTGTCGGCAAGAATGCCGCAGACAATCAGCAGTCGCTTGCCCGGCAAGCGGCTTGTAACGGTGTCGGCAAAAGCCTTGCCTCCCGCTTCATTGTGAGCACCGTCGAGAATTACGTATGGTGGTTTTTTCTCGCCGTATTCGCCCTCCGTCCAACGCATCAGTTCAAAGCGACCGATCACGCGGGCATTTCTGATACCCGCGTACAGATTCTCTCTGTTGACTTTTATTATATTGTCTTTTCGCAGCAGTTCGAGTGCCGTCAGAGCCGTCATTGCGTTTTGCACCTGATGACTGCCGAGCATTGAAATATCGACGTCGGCATAAGATGTGCCGTAAATCATCGCATCGAATGTCGTTCCGTCCATGTCGGTGCGTTCGTTTCCACAGCGAAATTTTGTAACATTGTGCAACACAGATCCCACCTCGTAGGCCTTGCGAGCAATCACCTTCTCCGCCTCGCGGTTATCTGTCTTCACGTTCATCACCACGGGAACGCCCGCCTTGATAATACCGGCTTTCTCGCCTGCGATTTCAGCAAGGGTCTTGCCGAGACGGTCGGTGTGATCGTAGGAAATCGAGGTGATAATGCTCAGCAACGGTGCTTTAATGATGTTGGTCGAGTCGCCTCGACCCCCCAGACCGACTTCCAAGATGACGAAGTCGGCCGCCTTCTCCTTGAAATACAAAAATGCAATCGCAGTCACCACTTCAAACTCTGTCGGTGAGTCAAAACCGCGTTCAAGCATTACGTCAACCTGCTTGAGCACCCGCTCTGTGCATGAGGCGAGGTCGGAGTCGCTGATATAGGTGCCGTCGAACTCAATGCGCTCGTTAAACACCTCAATAAACGGCGAGCTGAAGAGACCCACCTTGTAGCCGTTTGCTCTCAACGCCTCACAGAGAAATCGGCATACGGAGCCCTTGCCGTTGGTCCCCGCCACGTGGAGGCATTTCAGGTCGTCCTGCGGGTTGCCGAGCAATTCCATCAAAACCTTCATGCGCTCGAGACCCAAAACACTGCCGAACCTCTCAAAACCCTGTATCTTTTCAATAGCCGTCTTTTCCATATTGTAATTCCACCTCTGAATCTATAGTTTCTTCTCGATGAAGGCAATTCTCGCCGTGATCTTTTCATGCATTTCCTTGTAAGTCGCCAGCTTATTGCGCTCGTCCTCGATGACTTTGGCCGGCGCCTTGCTCACGAAACCTTCGTTTGCCAGTTTGCCTTCAACGCGCTTGATCTCTCCTTCAAGTCTTTCCTTTTCCTTTGCATTCTTTGCAAGCTCAGCTTTATAATCCACCAATTCGTCCATAGGGATGAAGATTTCCGCGCCATCGATGACGGCCGACATTGCATCCTCGGGCAGATTATTTTTGTTTTCCGCAAAAGTGATATTGCTTATGTGGGCAATATTTTTCAGATAGCTTTCACCGGCCTTTATCCTGCATGCAGCCTCACCCTGTGCAACGATTACCGCCGTCAGCGCCTTGCTCGGAGCAGCGCCCGCCTCGGCTCTGATATTTCTGATGCTGCGGATGGTATCCATAGCCATCTCCAAGATTGCGGCATCGTCGGAGAATGTCTTGCTCTCATCGTACAGCGGCCAGTCGGTCTTCATGAGGAAATTCTCAGGATTTTCCGCCGTCGGTTCGGCCTTCGGCAGATAGCTGTAGACTTCTTCGGTGATGAACGGCATGAACGGGTGCAGCAGCTTAATCAAATCGGTTAGTACCGTAACGAGCACATATTTCGCCGTCTGCTTGCTCTCAGCATCTTCCCCGTACAATCTGCTCTTGACCAGTTCAATGTACCAATCGCAGTATTCGTCCCAAATAGCCTCATAAACTCTCTGGCCTGCCAGTGACAGGTCAAATTTTTCGAGAGCATCGGTACAATAGGCCGCAGCGTCGTTGACACGCGAAATAATCCATTTATCTTCAGGCATCAGCTTTTCTTCGTCCGGCTTCACTCCGTTGCGGAAGGCATCGTAATCCGCATCTTCAAGGTTCATTATTACAAAACGGGATGCATTCCAGAGCTTATTTGCGAAGTTGCGCGAAGATTCCAGTCTGTCATACTTGAATCTCATGTCGTTGCCGGGGGAGATGCCCGTCATCAGCATAAAGCGAAGAGCGTCCGCGCCATATTTGTCGATTACTTCTAACGGATCGATGCCGTTACCGAGCGATTTACTCATCTTACGACCTTCGGCATCTCTGACCAGACCATGCACGCAAACGTGCTTGAACGGAACCTTGCCGGTGACGGCTATGCCCGAGAATACCATGCGCGCAACCCAGAAGAAGAGGATGTCGTAGCCGGTAACCAAGACGCTGTTCGGATAGAAGTATTCCAAATCCTCGGTTTCATCCGGCCAGCCCAATGTCGAAAACGGCCACAGACCCGACGAGAACCACGTGTCAAGCGCATCTTCATCTTGACGAATGTTTGTGCTGCCGCACTTTGGGCACTTCTCCGGCGTCTTAACGGACACCGTCATTTCACCGCAGTCGTCGCAGTAATATGCGGGAATTCTGTGTCCCCACCACAACTGGCGTGAGATGCACCAATCCTTAATATTTTCAAGCCAGTGCATATAAATCTTTTCAAAGCGTTCCGGCACGTGAATCAGTTGTCCGCTCCGTGCGGCCTCGATAGCCGGTGCCGCCAGTTCTTTCATCGAAACAAACCACTGATCGGAAATCATCGGCTCAATTACGGAATGACAACGATAGCATTTTCCCGTCGGGATGATTAAATCCTCAGTCTTTACGAGATAGCCCGCCTCATCGAGTTCTTTGACCCACTGCTTTCTGCATTCGTAGCGGTCCATACCGGCGTATTTGCCTGCGAGCTCGTTCATGACCGCGTTTTCATCCAGGCAAACGAGTTTCTCGAGGCCGTGTCTTTCTCCGACCTCGCAGTCGTTGACATCGTGCGCAGGAGTGATTTTGACCGCACCTGTACCCTTTGCCGGATCCGGATGCTCATCGGCTATAATCGGGATTTCCCTTCCGATCAGCGGCAGAACTACTTTCGTGCCGATGAGATGCTTGTAGCGTTCATCCGCAGGGTTGACCGCAACAGCAACATCGCCGAAAATAGTTTCGGGTCTCGATGTAGCTATGACTATTCCTTCACTTCCGTCTGCACCCGGATATCTGAAGTACCAGTACTTACCGTTCAAATCCTCGTGCTCGACCTCAATATCGGCCAGCGCCGTCTTGCACTCCGGACACCAGTTGATGATCTTATTACCGCGATAAATCAGCCCTTTCTCGTACAACTGAACGAAGAATTTTTTGACTGCCTCACTGCAACCTTCATCCATTGTGAAACGTTCGCGTGACCAGTCGCAGGAATCGCCGAGCTTTCTGCATTGCTCGGTGATCTTTCCGCCGTAGATACGTTTCCAATCCCAGGCGAGTTTAAGGAATTCCTCTCTGCCGAGGTCCTCCTTCTCCAAGCCCTCTTCCTCTCTGAGCTTGTTGACAACCTTAACCTCAGTGGCAATGCTGGCGTGATCGGAGCCCGGCAGCCACAGTGCGCTGTAGCCCTGCATCCTTCTCCAGCGAATCAGCACATCTTGAAGAGTCTGATCGAGAGCATGCCCCATGTGCAGTTGCCCCGTGATGTTCGGCGGCGGCATAACAATTGTATACGGGGTCTTATTCTTGTCGATTTCTGCGCGGAAGGCCCCCTTTTGCTCCCAATTATTGTATATGCGATCCTCGAAATCTTTCGGATCGTAGTTTTTCGGTAGATTTCTTTCCATTGTGAGTATCCTCCTTTGTTTTATGTAATATGTGCTGTATTCAGTAAAGTTTTGCGCAAATGTGGTTAGATGCACAAAAAATCCGTCCTCTGTTAAAGGACGGACATTATTCCGCGGTACCACCTTTATTCCACAGCGGCTATGAGCCGGTGCGGCACTCGTTCTTGGGGCTGAAACTCTGAAGCAACCTTCGAAAAGCACTTGTCTCACACGGTCTCTCAGCCACGAACCGTGCTCTCTGTCAGGGTAACTTTCCTACTCCTCTTCGTCATCGTTTCTATTCAATTGTATTGCTTTGCCGAGAGTATCCCCTTGCGGCATCAATATCAAAGCCTGAAATAACTTAAATAACAGTTTACAGCACTGCGAAAAAAAGGTCAAGTGATTTCTTTTTTGTTATATATCAAAGTGATGGGCACAAAACCGAGAAAGCACATTTATTAAAGCATGTGCAACCGTTATTATCATTTTGAACACAACGTTAGGATGTCAAATAACCGGGATCCGTTTCACAAAAGATGCTTTTATGGCATAGGCAGAGTATCGCATAACCTCAATCTCAGAATATCTGAATTTGCCCAACATACTACGGCAACGTCTTTTGTAGCTTGTCTATCCATCAAATAAATCTAATTTGCAAATTTAACTTTATGTAAATCTCTCCGTTCTGCTCATATAATACACCATAACCGTGACGACTGCTGCTCCCGCTCTCTAATTTAGTATTATTCAAGAGATAACTTCTGAAAGCATCGCGGTTATAAATGTGATATGCCAATAAATCGCCGTTCGTTCTGACAATTATGTAACCACCCGACGCTTCATCTGTCCCATCCCACCTTGTAGCAGGTTTCATACCTAAAGCAACAGCACATAACATTTCTTTAATCTTGTGCCTATAAAAGTCTGCACTACGTGAAAGGGGATTGATACAGCTGACATAATCAGCAAGACATAAGCAATCGGCTGTAATGTCAGAATAATAACCAATAAGCATCTGGGCAACAATTAAAGGCATCTGACTGTCAACCATAATCAGATTGTCATTATAGGAATGTATTCATATGTCGAGCCAACCGTTTCTTCGCGAATAATTTTTATGATCGAAAAAAACATATTGCTAATGCGATTAAGTTGTTCGTCTGCAGCAAAAAGCTTGCCTTCCGAGAGCAGCTTTAAAAATACATACATTTCTGACCATTCACCCTTATTTCCTGTTATAGCCATCTTTCAATCATTCCTTATCTTCTTTGTCAAGTACAGTTTTTATATTCTCCGCTATTGCTCTTATAACCTGTACGGATACCGAATTGCCGAGTTGCTTGTATAAATGCACATCGGATAACGGCAATTTAAATGTATCGGGATAACCTTGTAACCTGGCCCATTCACGAGGTGTCATTTTACGTATACCCTCTTTATTTATCTCGCCTTTTATATGTGTGACAGGCGTTAGGTCAGTTTGACGTTTGTCAACCAATAAATTCCGTTCTCGCCCCATGCCTCCACAGACAATAGCACCTGCAACATCTTCCCAATCTCGAATTTCGTATCCAAATCCGTTGCCTTTGGCTTCGTGTCGTGCGCGATGTCGTCGAAGTGTTTCCAAATATACATTACTTAAATAATATTTCGCCGAAACAGGTTCTTCTTCAATAATATCTTTTATTCGCTTGCTTGAGTCTGTTGCTTCAGGAAATTGAAAATCTGCACTGTCAATATCATTTCTGAAAGCAACAATGTAAATACGCTCACGGTTTTGAGGAACACCAAAGTCACGACTGTTTAATACTTTTTCGTGAACTGTATACCCCAATTCATTTAACGTTCCTTTGATAATATTGAAAGTACGTCCTTTGTCGTGGATAGTCAGCCCTTTTACGTTCTCGCAAAAAATAACCTTAGGTTTATGGAGGGCACAAATCCGTGCCACATCAAAAAATAGGGTGCCGCGGGCCTTTCCTTTGAAATTGTCTTCAAATCCTTTGCGTTGTCCGGCCAGACTGAATGCTTGACAAGGAAACCCCGCAAGACAAATATCAAACGTAGGTATATCTGCTTCTTCAATTTTTGTAATATCTCCTGCGATTCCAAATTCATCGATGAAATTCGCTCTATAGGTTTTTTGGGCATGCTCATCCCATTCGCTGACAAATACCGTCTGAATGGAATTCCCAAAGGCTTGATCAAAACCAAGTCGTATTCCCCCTATCCCGGCAAATAAATCTATGGATTTCAGTTTTCTCACTGTTCAGTTACCACCTTTTGCTTGTTATTTACAGATTTACGTTTCACATGACAAANNTCCCACCATAAATAGCATCATAAATTTTACTGTTACTTTCCTTATCTCTCAATGATTCAAACAGCTTTTTAAAGTAAATCCCATTATTGCTCTTTACTTTGCTGTCTATTCTATAAGCATATCAGAAATGTAACCGCAAACCAATAATAGCCGTAAATAATTTTTTATTTTTCGAACTCATTTTCAGACTTGTCGGTCGCAATAAGATTTTCGCACAGCAGCTTACTTGCGTAGCTGTTGACGGCTAAAGCCAAGGCGAGCTGCGCGCGTTCCTCACGGCTGCACTCCTTGTTTAAAAGTTCTGTCATCTCATCGAATTTTTCCTCGACCAACAGGCGATACTGTTCGTATACATCCTCTATCGCTCTTCCTGCGAGCATTAGCTTGAGCAAATCGTCCGTCTCCGGTACCGTCAGCACCTGCTTAAAAAGGCAGATCATCGTCAGATAAGCTATGTGTTCCTTTTCGTAACGCTTGCCGTTCGCTCGAGGCAGCAGTCCCTTCTTGACGTAGTTGTTGACCATAGAAGATGTCAACTCCTCTCCTTCGGACAAGCCAATATGCTGTCGCTGCAGGTAGGAAACGATCTGATCCATATAGAGCTGTATGTCCGGCAGTTCCTCCCATTTCTTGGGTCGTTTCTGCAGAAGTTTTTCTTTAAATTCTTCTTTTGCTTTCATCGTTCGGTTCTCCTGTCTCCGTATTTTGATCGCACATTCGGCTGTCATTAGCTCTTATTTTAACGTATAAAATTTTTCTTATATGTGCATTTTATCATTATAAAACAATTTTGTAAACGATATTGACATAATCAATATTATTTTATATAATATTTAAACTATATCTTATGTTTTTATATACTATTTTAGTTGGAGGGTTACTCTTATGAACATTTGCGTGCTGGGAGATTCTGTAGCCAAAGGAGTCGTCTACGACGAGAAAAGAGAGAAATATGTTTTCCTGAAAGACAGTTTTATCAATCTGTTTGCGCGCGAAAAGGGAGTCGCCGTCAGGAACATGGCCAAATTCGGCTGCACGACGAGTAAGGCGATTAAGATTATCGACGCCGCGCGGGACGACTTCAGTGCGTTCGATTATACTCTGATTGAACTCGGCGGCAACGATTGCGATTACGACTGGGCAAAAGTTGCAGAACAGCCGGACTTTCCCCATCTGCCTAACGTTCCTCTCGACCGATTTCGCAGCGCATACAACGATATAATCGCCAAAGTCAAAACCAAAGGAAGCAATCCGATTATGCTCTCATTGCCGCCGATTGACTCAGGGCTGTTCTTCGGTTGGATTTCTCGAGGGCTTAACAAGGATAATATCTTGCGATTTCTTCGAAAGGAAGATACCATCTACGAATGGCACGAGCGCTACAATCACATGGTCCGGGAAATCGCAGCGGAAAACCGGGTTCACTTAATCGATATTAGCGGTGTCTTTTTCANNAGAAAAAAATTATCGCAAATTTCTCTGCCCCGATGGCATCCATCCGAACGAAAAGGGACACATGCTGATTTTTCAAGCCTTTGTTCAGGAGATGTCTACTTGATCAAATCTTTCCGACAGCACCGTTATAAATCAAAAAAGGGCCAAAAAGGGGGATAACCGCAAAATGCGCGAATTGACGGCAATAATATACCGCAATACGCGCATTTTTTATATTTATCCTATTACTTCCTCAAGTTTTTCTCCGCTGCGGTGATGACGTGTTTCATCAATACAGCCGTGGTTACGGATCCGACACCTCCCGGTACCGGGGTAATTGCGCCCGCCAACGGTTCCACAGCCGCGAAGTCTACATCTCCGCACAGTTTGCCGTTTTCATCCATATTTATTCCAACATCTATGACAGTCTGCCCTTCGGAAACGAGATTGCTTCCAATGCTCTTTGCAGCACCTGCCGCCGCGAGTATGATATCTGCCGAGCGGCACAAATCCTGCAAATCTTCGGAACGGGTCGATCTGTGGCAGGTGATGACAGTAGCATTGCGCTGCATCAGCAGCATCGCAACGGGTTTTCCGATTACGAGACTTCTGCCGATTATGACGGTACGCTTACCTTTCGGATCTATACCGTAATAATCCAAGATTTCTATACAGGCCTGAGCCGTGCAAGGCGGAAAGCCTCTTCCGGTTCCCGTAAAAACCCCCGCTAACGACAAATCGGTGATGCCGTCTACATCTTTGTCGGGGCTGAGAGTATTTCGTACAGCATTATCATCTATGTGCTTAGGCAAGGGGCGGAACAACAACACACCGTGTATAGTTTGATCGTCATNNCTCTCTATCTGCTCTGTCAGTTCCTTCTGTGTCACTGACTCGGGCAGTTGTATCACTTCGACCTCGACACCGGTTGCCGCCGCACGTTTTAATGCTCCCTTTTCATAGGAGATATCGCTTGGATTTTCACCGATCCTGACAATTGAGAGTTTCGGCATTATCCCATCTTCTTTGAGCTGTTGTGCCCGTATCAGCAATTTTTCGCTGAGCGCAACAGAGACCTCTTGACCCTTTAACAGTCTTGCCAAACCAATCCCTCCTTTGCCTAAAACAGCCCGCTGATCTTTCCTTCGATATCAACATCGATGCGTTCTGCCGCAGGTACCTTCGGCAAACCGGGCATAGTCATAATGTCACCGGTAAGCGCGACAATGAATCCCGCGCCTGCTGAGACCTTCATATTCCTGACTGTAAGCACAAAACCCTTCGGAGCACCCAGCAGAGATGCGTTATCCGAAAAGCTGTATTGCGTCTTCGCCATACAAATCGGCAGCTTATCAAAACCCAATGCTGTCAGCTTCTCCATTTCTTTTCTTGCCGGCGGCAGGATATTGATGTCATCGNNGGTCTTGGCAATCGTCCTGATTTTTTCTTCGATCGAAAGGTCTTCATCGTAGCAGAAGTTAAAGTCTGAAGGCTTCTCACAAAGGCGGATGACTTCCTCGGCCAACTCAATCGCGCCCTGTCCGCCCTTACCCCACACTTCGGATAAGGCGACGTTGACACCTACAGCCTTGCACTTTTCTTCAACAAGTTTCAGCTCAGCCTCGGTATCCGTCGGGAAACGATTGATTGCCACGACTGCCGGCAGACCGTATACTTCGGTAATATTGCTCACATGCTGCATAAGGTTCGGCAACCCTGCCTCCAGCGCCTCGAGATTTTCTTCTCCGAGATCAGCCTTTGCGACGCCGCCGTGGTGTTTCAGTGCCCTTACAGTTGCCACTATGACGACTGCATTCGGCTTTAATCCGGCCATACGACACTTTATATCGAGAAACTTCTCCGCGCCGAGGTCCGCACCGAAACCGGCTTCGGTAACCACGTAATCGGCAAGTTTCATTGCGATCTTGGTCGCCATGATCGAGTTGCAACCATGTGCAATGTTTGCAAACGGGCCGCCGTGGATAAAGGCCGGGGTATGTTCAAGTGTCTGCACGAGGTTCGGCTTAAGCGCGTCCTTCAGCAGCGCAGCCGCTGCACCTTGCGCGTTGAGGTCGCTGACGGTAATCGGCTTGTCGTCATAACTGTAGCCGACGATGATTCGCGCCAGTCTTTGCTTCAGATCAATGATGTCACTCGACAGGCACAATACAGCCATAACCTCGCTTGCGACCGTAATGTCGAATCCGTCCTCACGCGGTGTGCCGTTGGCCTTGCCGCCGAGACCGTCGACGATAAAGCGCAGTTGTCTGTCGTTCATGTCCATACAGCGTTTCCAAGTAATCTTGCGCGGGTCTATTCCGAGTGCGTTACCCTGTTGGATATGATTGTCAAGCATCGCGGCTATGAGATTGTTTGCCGCTCCGATCGCATGAAAATCACCCGTAAAATGCAGATTGATATCTTCCATAGGCACAACCTGTGCATAACCGCCGCCGGCTGCGCCTCCTTTAACACCGAACACAGGTCCGAGCGAAGGCTCACGCAACGCTACGATGACGTTTTTGTTAAGTTGTTTCATGCCATCGGCAAGCCCGACTGTTGTAGTCGTCTTCCCTTCGCCCGCAGGGGTCGGAGATATCGCGGTCACCAAGATTAACTTGGCATCGGCAACATCCTTTTTATCTTTCAGTATATTATAATCTACCTTTGCCTTGTAATTTCCGTACTGCTCAAGATATACCTCATCGACGCCCGCGGTTGCAGCGATCTCGCGAATATTCTTCATTTCCGCCGCTTGTGCGATTTCAATATCACTTTTGTACACCATATGGGGCCCTCCTCAATTTTATTGAATCTTCTAATTAATAAAATTATATGTTTTTCACTTTACTTTGTCCATACATAAAAAAAATTAACATAAAGGATACTTTTTTTAATCTATTTGCCCATAAAAGTTTTCAAAAATGTCATCCGATGTATGGCGCACGGTCCATTCTCTTTTAACCCTTGATAATGTGCAGCCGTGCCGTAGCCCTTGTTGCGATCGAATGCATAACCGGGATAAATCTTGTGATAGTCGTACATCATACGGTCTCTCGTCACCTTGGCAACCACCGAAGCGGCAGCAATCGACACAGAGCTCGCGTCACCCTTCACAATTGCAGTCTGAGGAATAGTAATCTTCTCCAGCGAGACAGCATCAATCAGCACATGCTCCAGAAAGGCTCCCACCGCTGTAAGCTGAAGGTTTGCATCCGAAACTGCATCCGTCATCGCATCCTTTGTCGCCTGCAGGATATTGACGCGGTCTATATGATTGTGATCTCGTATGCCAATTCCGATGGCCAGAGCACTTTTGACAATCTCCACATACAATTCTTCCCTCTTCGTCTCCGAAAGTTTCTTGGAATCGTTGAGCTCTATGAGATTGAAATCACGCGACAGAACGACGGCAGCCGCTACCACAGGACCGGCGAGCGGGCCGCGGCCCACTTCATCAACGCCCGCTATGCTGCGCAGACCGTTCTTCCACAGAGCTTCTTCATATCGTTTCATTTCCGTAAATCTTGCAGTCATCATTTCTGTTCTCTCCGCTTTTGTCATCGGATATGCTCCCCTGCCTTTTCCAAAGTGATTCGGCCGATCAACCCTCCGCGAAATTCATCGAGGATGGTCCTGCCGGCACGTTCATAGTCTATCTTTTTACCCGGCAATATGAATCCTCTCTTCAAGCTTATAGCATCCATGAGGGCAAGCGTCGGTGAAATCTCACGACCGTCTTCGTCAAACAATTCTTCTGCTTCGGGTAATTCCTCTAAATTATATCTTTTCAGTAACAACTCCGGATATCGGTCGGACAATACCGTCAAAAGCTCGAATGCCAGTGTCGATGTGTCCAGTATTTCGTCCTTGATCGAACCGCAGAAGGCAAGATCGATACCGACATTTGGATCCTCAAACTTCGGCCAGAGAATGCCCGGCGTATCCAGCAATTGCATTCCGTTTTCCAAGCTAAGCCACTGCTTTCCGCGGGTCACACCCGGTCTGTCACCCGTCCTGGCACTTTTCTTGCCTGTGAGGCGATTGATCAGCGAAGACTTGCCCACATTCGGCACGCCCACTATCATCATTCGCAAGGGACGATGCCTAAGTTGACCTGCATTCTTTTGTTCTTGCAGCTGCGCGAGGCGCGCAAGCAATTGTTTTTTCCCGCCGCCGTTCATGCAATTCATCGCTACAGCGCTGTCCCGGCCACCAAAAGTCGCGATCCACTTCTCGGTCTCCGCGTCATCGGCGAGGTCACTCTTATTGAGCACGATGATGCGTGGCTTGCCGATAACAAGCTCGTCGATTATAGGGTTCCTGCTCGAACGCGGAATACGCGCATCAATTACCTCTATGACAACGTCGACAAGCTTGAGATTTTCCTCGATTAACTCGCGCGTCTTCTTCATATGGCCCGGATACCAATTTATATGCTCAATCATATTTGTCTCCTTAACAATAACTTTATGTCCACCCGAAATCAATGAAATTCATGCATCTCATCTTTTGTGGAAAAGTAATTCCGTATTTAAAAAACAAAGCTGTCTCGATTGAGACAGCTCCTCGGTTCCGGTCTAGTTTTCTTCTTTGCTTTTGATCTTAGCAGCTTTACCTGTTCTTTCACGCATGTAATTCAGTTTTGCTCTTCTTACAGATCCTTTTTTAACGATCTCGATCTTTTCGATGCGAGGCGAATGAAGAGGGAAAGTCTTTTCCACACCAACGCCGGAAGCAATTCTTCTTACTGTGAATGTTTCATTGATTCCACCGTTTTGTTTCTTTAAAACAAAGCCTTCAAAGATTTGGATTCTTTCTCTTGATCCTTCTTTGATCTTGATGTGGACCTTAACCGTGTCTCCAACTGCAAATGCCGGAATGTCATCTTTCTTATATTCTTGTGTAATTGCACTCAGAATATCCATTTTTCCGTTTCCTCCTTCCTTCCCAAGACGTTCATGGTGAATCTATGCTCTAACCATACGCAATCTGCGACCAGCGGAACGCCCGTAATAACTCATCCATTCTAACATAACATACACCTGTATGCAAGCTTTTTCAATTAACTTCTTGCGATATTTTTTGCTCGATTACCCTGCTACGCACGCGGATGAGTCTTGTCGTAAACTTCTTTTATGCGATTCTTCGTCACCGAAAGGTATATCTGTGTGGCGGCAATATCCTCGTGGCCGAGCAGGTCCTGCAGCGATTTCAAATCAGCGCCGTTCTGTATCATNNAACGAATTGCGGAAAATCTGCGGTGTGATGTCCGTTTCGATGCCTGCGGACTTTGCATACTGCTTAATCAGTTTCCAAAGTCCTTGCCGTGTAAGCTTTTCGCCGCGGTAATTCAAGAAAAGTTGCTCTGTGCCCTTACCTTTCTCCAGCTCGGGACGCACATCGTAAATGTACTGCTCCAGAGCCGATCGCGCCGGTCTTCCGAGAGGAATGATGCGCGCTTTGCTGTGCGGTGAGGTGCAGGAAATGAAACCCATGCGCAGATTGGCATCCGTCACCTTGAGGTCTATCAGCTCGCTGACACGGATGCCCGTCGCATATAGGACTTCCAAAATTGCTTTGTCGCGCCGTCCCTTGAGCGTATCATCCGGCATAGACAATATCTTGTCCATTTCCTGAATCGTCAGATAAGCAATTTCTTTTTTCTCCGTCTTCGGCGTCTTGATTCCGACAGTAGGATCCACAGAGAATCGACCCTTGGCTATATGGTAAGCAAAAAAAGAGCGCAAAGAAGCCATCTTACGGTTAATCGTGGATGCCGATTTGTTTTGCATTTTCAAATCCATAAGATAGGCCACCACATCCGTATTGCGGATATTTTGCGGCACGTCAACACCCCTCCGATTGATGAACTTTTTAAAGCTCTCAATATCTCGGCGGTATGCTTCGACTGTATTCTCCGTCATATGCTTCTCTTTTTTCAAATATATTAAATATTCATTTATATACATGCTTCGATTATATCAAACTTATTCACTCTTTACAACTGAATGAGCGGCGAAAAACACAGTAAAATAATTTTCATTGTGATAAAGTGCGAGTTCGCGCATATGATTGAACAATACAAGCATTTGATGACAGGAGCAGAGAAAAGATATGAGAGAACATAAGGCGATAATATTTTCAGCATTTGTTTTTTTGGCAGGTATATCTTCGGGAGTGTTTCTGGAGATATCAATGAACCCGGCAGACAAGCTTCAAATGGCCGATTTTCTCGGCAATTATCTGTTCCAAGATGCCGATCCGACGTTCGCCTATCCGGCGCCGTTCCTCTCGTCGGCAGCAGGGAACTTATTTCTGTTGCTCTTAATCTTCCTTTCGGGACTTTCGGCGATTGGCTTTCCCGCCGCTTACATCGTGCTGCTGTATAAAGGGGCATCACTGGGATTCGCAGCCGGCGTCCTCATCGAGAGCTTTGCCTTCAAAGGCGCGCTCTCGCTGGCTCTGACGATGTTCCCGCAAAACATCGTCATCATCCCCGCCTTCGTCGTGGCGGCCGCCGCCGCGTGCCAATACGGCTTTGAAGCCTTCAGCGCCATGCACAAAGGGCACCGCAAAAGAATGAAAAACGCCTTCCGACAAAGCGGAAAGCGCTATCTCATCACCAACGCAGTACTTGCGGGTGTCATCTTATTGGGTTGCGCTATAGAAGGCCTTCTTGCTCTAATCGTTGTTTAGCCAGGAAAAAGGCGGCGATGGTCTTGGCGTCCTCGATCTCTCCGCTCGATATAAGCGCAAGTATTTCCTCCGCGGAATATTCATACAAATCTATAGCCTCTGACTCGTCAAACTCCGTTACGCCCGGTGTCAACTGCGTACACAGATAGACATGCAACACCTCATCACAATAACCCGGAGACGCGTACATTGCACAGAGCTTTTGCATTCTGCCTGCCGCGTAACCGGTTTCTTCCTTCAGTTCTCGCTCTGCTGTAACCCGAGGGTCCTCACCCGGCTCCGCCTTGCCTGCCGGCACCTCAATCATGACCTTGCCGGCGGCCTTGCGATACTGCTTTTCCAACACAAATTTCTTTTCGTTCGTAAATACTGCCAGCGCAACGCCGCCCGGATGCTCTACTATCTCACGCTTGGATATATTGCCGGAGACGTTGATTACACTGTCGCATCGCAAATTAACGATGCGGCCTTCATAGATGCGTTTGCTCTCTACCGTCTTTTCTTCAAAAACCATTTCTCCCAATGTTCCCCCGTTTTCTGTTATCCTTTCGGCCCGAATCTATTTCGTCATTGCCCGCGATTTGTCGGCCGCAGCTACGAAGGCAGATTTGACTATGCCATCGAAATCGGCATCCATCAGCTTGTTGACCCCTTCTATCGTTGTGCCTCCCGGTGAGCAGACATTGATGCGCAGTTGCTTGATGTCTGTCCCTGTCTGCAATACCATCTCCGCCGCACCGATTACACTCTTGGCGACAAATTTGATCGCCTTATCATACTCCATCCCATGTTCAACGGCTGCACTCACAAGGGCATCGATATACATATATGTGAACGCCGGGCTGCTCCCTGACGCACCTATCACGCAGTCTATCAGATTCTCAGGAATTTCCTCTGCATCTCCTATTCCGGTGAAGATTTGCCATGCGATATCCATATCCGCATCGGTGATATTCGCGTTGCGCGAGACCGCAGTCATCGAAAGTCCAAGCTGTGCCGCCGTGTTCGGCATGATGCGAATGATTTTCGCCGTATCACNNATGCTTATGCCCGCTGCCATCGAAATTACAATTTTATCCTCTGTCAGCGCCGCCGCAACCTCAGGCATGACCAAATCAAAGATCTGTGGCTTGACCGCCAGTATTACAACATCGCTGGCCGCAACCGCCTGAGCAATATCATGATACGGCTTGATGCCGAGCTCCGCTTCCAACGCGCTCAGCTTTTCCTTGTTCGCATCGACAACATTGACATCCTGCGCTTTGAAAGCTTCCGCATTGAGGGCTCCGCGCAGGATAGCGCCACCCATATTGCCCGCACCGATAAATCCGTACTTCATATTATTTCTCCTTTTCTGCATATTCTCTATAGCTTTGACAAAAACGCCGTACCTTTTGCGGTTCCCGCGACAGCATCCCGAATAATGTCGGGCTTCTTGCCGTTCAGAAGCACAAGAGGAATGCCGTAGGCATTTACCTTGATCGCAGCATTGATCTTACACTGCATACCACCGGTGCCGAAGCTGCTCTGTCCGTCCATTGTAACCTCGTTGCGGATGCGTTCGGCACTCTCCACACATTCAATGAGCTTGGCATCACTGTGTATCTTTGGGTTTTTATCGAACAGTCCATCGATATCGCTGAGTATGATCAGCAGATCGGCGGACCACAGCGTGGCCGTCCTCGCGGACAGCGTATCGTTATCTCCGATCCTGATCTCATCGACGCAGACGCTGTCGTTTTCGTTGATGATAGGGATAACATCTTCATCCAGCAGGGTGGAGAGTGTATTGCGTATATGCAAAGCTCTGTTTGGATCGGCAAAGTCTTCCGACGTCAGCAGGATTTGCCCCACATGATGGCCGTAGTCAGAAAAATATTCCTTGTATGCCATCATCAGCTCAACCTGTCCGATAGCACACAGCGCCTGCTTGTAGTTGATGTCCGCTCGTCGGTGCCACTTCTTGATGGCCCCAACACCGCAGCTGCCCGCCCCCGAGGAGACTATGACAACTTGCTTGCCCGCCTCAATGAGAGTATTGATCTGCTCGACGATGCTGTGCATACGATCCTTGCTGACGACGCCTGTTTCGTCCGATAATACATTGCTCCCTATTTTAATGACAATTTTTTTCGCATCCTTGATAAGTTGACCGACCGTATTCATTATTTTTTGTTTCCTTATTCAATAAAATTAAAAAAGTTTAATAACCGTAAACATTTTATCATATCCACCGTAAAAAATAAATGTAAACAAAAAAAAATCTGTTGTAATGTAAAAATCCGATGCCGTTATGCATCGGATTTTTACAGAGTTTATTCGCGCTTATGTGCCCGCACTTATCTCCCCTCCACAATCAATTTGATAGCAGTGCGCTCTTCCCCATCTATCTGGATGTCTGTGAAGGCAGGAACGCATACAACGTCTATCCCGCTCGGTGCTACAAACCCTCTTGCTATAGCTACTGCTTTTACGGCTTGATTCAAGGCTCCCGCCCCGATTGCTTGAATTTCGGCACCGCCTCTCTCTCGGATTACACCCGCAAGCGCTCCTGCCACCGAATTCGGACTTGATTTTGACGATACTTTTAATACTTCCATTTGTGTTCCCCCTTAACTGCTTGTTCGAAAATGCAAATGATTTTTGCTGTCACGGAAATTATATTACACCGGCAAAAACTTTCACATCATCTCTCTTCGCCTTTTTACGACAGGAAAATATTTTTTCGCGTTTTTTCGCTTTTTTTTCGTGTTGTACTTGCAATTTTTTACGATATGAGATAGAATTAATTCATGGTTATCCCCCTGATAACCTCATTAATCTCTAATCCCAATACCCCTTTTGAACAAAACAGACTGCTCCCCTGCAGTCTGTTTTGTTCTGTGCATCTAACCACATTTTCGTATATGTTTTTAAATAAAAATCCGGGGTCTCTCCTTCAAATGAAGAGTTTCCCCGGATTATTCATTCTATAAGTCTTTAAAGTGAAATTTCTTCTTGCCGCTTGCATAGTCTCCGACGATATGTCCTTCACCTACGAGTTTGTATTTGTATGTCAGCAGCCCTTCCAAACCCACAGGTCCTCTCGCGTGAAGTTTGCCCGTGCTTACACCCACCTCGGCGCCGAAGCCGTAGCGGAAACCATCGGCAAAGCGGGTCGAGCAATTCCTGTATACTCCCGCACTGTCCACATTGGCCATAAACAGCTTTGCGGCCTCATCATTTTCGGTAATAATCAGATCTGTGTGGTGGGAACCGTAGCGATTTATATGATCAACCGCCTCTTTAATATCATCCACAATTTTTACTGAAATGATTGCATCGAGATATTCCGTAGCAAAATCAGCCTCGTCCGCCGCTGCGCAGTCTATATATTCGCGAGTTCTCTCGCAACCGCGCAGCTCGAGTTTACCTCCCGCTGCCTCTGCAAGCGGCTTTAAGATTCCGACTGCGTCTTTGTGAACCAGCAAAGTCTCTGCCGCGTTACATACCGCGATGTACTGCAGCTTTGAGTCCATAATCAGCGGAATCGCCTTCTGCATGTCTGCATCCTTATCCACATAAATATGACATATTCCGTCCGCATGTCCCATGACGGGGATCTTGGAGTTTTCCATGATATATTGCACAAATTCGTTGGAGCCGCGCGGAATAATCAAGTCGATGTCTCCGTGGCATTTCAACATTTCACCGACACCTTCCCTGCTTTCAACCAAGGTGATAAAATGCTCGGGCAAGCCTGCACCGATGCCGGCTTCTTTGATGATCTCATACAAAGTACGGTTCGTTTCCTTCGCTTCGCTGCCTCCCTTGAGTATAGAACAGTTGCCGCTCTTAATGCAGAGTGTCGATATCTGCACCAGTGCATCCGGCCGTGATTCGAAAATGATACCTATGACACCAATCGGGCAGGTTTCCCGCGTCAACACAAGACCTTCATCAAGCTCGCGCTTAAGCAGAGTTTTAAACAACGGATCAGGCATAGCAATCAAATCCTGCGTTCCGTTGACGACATCGCTCAATTTGTGATCATCGAATTTGAGCCTGCTGTAGAGCGGCATCGCAAGATTCTCTTTCTCCGCACGTTCCAAATCTGCTTTGTTGCTCTCGAATATTCTTTCCTTATTTGCAAGCAGGGCGTCTTTGATTGCCGCCAGAGCCGCGTTTCTTGTGTCCTCGGACAGCGCAGCCAATGCATAGCTGCTTTCTTTTACCAATCTATAATCCATACTGCCAATCTCCTTCTTTTTCTTCCGAATATCCGGTTTTATGTGAATGTTCTTTTTCTCCTGCCACACGCTTCCCGTTGGCATAATTGCTCAGAGGCTCCGGTCCCATCAGAATAGTTCTCCTGATATACATCGTGCCGTCCTCCATGGTATGAACCCGCCATGCAATAAGAGAAATCTTACCTTCCGACAATTCTATACAAGTAATCCCTCTGGGGTGCATACAACAACCGGAGTTGAAATACGAACCTTCCTCGGGAAGCGGGAAGCGCGCCCGATGGGTATGACCGCAGATAATGACCTTTCCGTTATCCTTGTTCCACTTTGTATAATTTTTTTCAACCTTATGACGCTTGCGCCTACTCTTAGCCGGACTGGCCGCATAGCGGAAGCCGACAATATGAAGAAAGCGCCAAAACAATTTGACCCCCATATAGGAAAAGAAACTGAGCTGATCATTCAAGAGGTCACCCTGATGCCCATGTACGATGAACAACTGTTGTTTGGTGTCTTTGTGCTCAAACACCAGCGCCTCGTAAAACTTAATGTTTGGGAAGAGTTCGATTTTCTCTCCCATGTACTCGTCATAGACGTAGTACATATCTTTGGCGACCTTCTCAGGCTTACGATAGCGGTTGTTGTGATTCCCATACAACATGTACAAGCGTCCTGCGTCGTAAAACTTCTTCAAGCGATTAAATGTCACGGCATGTGCATTGCGAATGTGCTCAAAGCATCTTTGCTCCCACATCTCATCGCCGTCACCGATTTCGACATAGGTATACCCGTTATCGAAATAATAACTCAACGCATAGTTATATATATGCTTATTTCTCCCGAATTCATCGGAGATGCTGTCATCACCTCTGTGTACATCCGAGAAAAACACGATTTTCGAATTATCATCAAACTCTACATGCAGAGCGTCGTTAAAAACTTTTTCCAGCTTAACATGCGTACGCATTAGCCAACCCCTCCCGGATCATACAATCTATGTAAATCTTAATAAAATGATTGATTTCCCTGTAATTAAGCTTGTCCTTATAAGCAGCTGCCACGTAGCCGCTCCCGCAGTACGGATATTTGTCGAGTATGGCAAAATCCGGAGCAACGGTTCCGGCACGAAGTGCGAGCAGATCGATGACCTTCATGCCGCGTGATTCGATCAGCGGTACAGAAATATGAAAGCTTGCGGCGGCTGCATCGAAGGTAATGCTACCCTCTCCGTCCTTACCTGCCGGACCTGTATAGTTGAAAGCTTTCCCCTGTTGTTTGCCTTTCACGGACAGTGAATTCTTATTCACGCGAATCTGTGTGACATACAACTTATCTCTGCAGCCAAAGCCCAGCTCAGCCATCGCCTTGTGGATGTCGACCTTCTTTGTCACAGATAAAAGTTTGGACAGTTGCACGATATCGTCGGCATTGTGCAGCAAAATCTTCTGTGCCAAATCTTCCCTCTCTGTCTCACAAAAGCGATTGTAGAGTTTAACGCTGTCAGCGCCTGAAATCTCGTCCTTGCGAGCATCGGCGATACCGCAATATTCCTCCACAGTCTTTTGACGCAGATTCGGCAAAACGCTGCGCAGTGCGGAATAGCGATCGATGATGTTGTACAGATCTATATTGACCGGCAACTTACCCTTCACTTCTATACCGTGAATTTCGGCTCTTTTCAGAATAAACGGCATATCAAATGACGCCCCATTGTATGTAAAAACGCAATCGAGGCGGCTTAGGGCTTCGATGTATGCCTGTACGACCTCGGGCTCCTCTGTACGTTGTTTCGCAAAAAATTGTTCCAATGCCAAGCCGCCGCGGCTTTCGTCCTCATACAAAAGCCCGCCCAAAATCAGTTTGTTCCTCTGCGGAGAAAGCCCGGTCGTCTCAATGTCCAAAACTCCGTAGCGCAAGCCTTCAAAATAAAAGCGCATCGGAGCAGGCATTTCAATCATTGTTTTCAAAAAAGCGTTTTCTGTTCTCATCCTATTATATTACACCTATACCACAGATATATTGGTTTTTATTTTTTGCCCGCAGAATACTTTCTTAGTGTAATACTATATTATATACCGGATATGCACATATTTCAAATGCCGGTTTTTAAAATCAAGCAAGAAAAGGACTCGGATCACGTCGGTGATCCGAGTCCTTTTACCCATTTATCTTTCACGTATTCATATATTTTTACACTACAATGCGTGGCCGGCCGCCACATGTGCCGCTTCCTTTTTCTTCGCAATCGCCTCTTCTTCAAGTTTCGAAAGTTGCGGCTCNNGGCTCGAGGAACATTCCCAATAGCATTATAGCAAAACCAATCAGCACAAGTTTAGTAGGATACTCGTGCAGGAATATTACCACCCACAGCGGACCCAGAATCATCTCCCAGGGCGCAATCACCGATGCCTTGTACGGTTCGACGTATTTCAAGCCTATGTTATAGAGTGCATAGCCTGCACCGATCTGAAAAACACCCATAAACAGCATAAGGCTCCACTCCTTTACGCCAAGCGACATAATATCGCCGAACTCAGGTGACAGGCATCCAAACACAAACGCCATCGTAACCAGATTTGCAATTGCTGTAAGACCGAGCGGATTGTCGCCGGTAACCTTCTTTGAAACACCCGTGACTCCCGCGAAGCAGATGCCTTCAAATATAACCAGTACCAGGCCGAGTGTGCTGATTTCTCCGCCGATTCCCGACAGCATAAAAAAGACTACACCCATGAATATCAAAACAATCGGTATCAGCGAATAAAAGGAAATGTGCTTTCTTCCCGCCATAACGGCAAGAATAAACAACCAGATCATGCCGGTGTACTGCATACCTATCGCAATCGGTGCCGCAACCAACTTCAAGGCTACCACGATAGACACGCAAAGGCCCACATAAGAAATCATATATGCTATCGTCCATCTGCTGAAAGTCAGCTTTGAAATGCGCAGAAACGGCAGCAGAGCCACTCCGGCTATCAGTGCTCTGAATCCTGCAATAAAAAGAGGATCCAGAGAAATATATTTTACCAGCGGAGCATTAAGACTCCAGCAGAATACGCCCAGGAACAATATCATGCTAGCCCAACGCGCAAGGCGTTCTTCTTTCCTATTAACTTCGGTCATTACTTCTCCCCCAGCTGTCACAAGCTGTTATATAACAATTTTGCTACCTCTTTTGTATTATAATGCAATCCTTCCTACAAGTCAACGCGGCACTTGCTCATGTTTATCAAAACATTTGCTGATATTTACGATAAAAAAGGTTCCGGCGATTTCATATCGGCAGAACCTTTTTCTGTAATTCCTTGTTAAATAAACAGATTTACATTCGATTCTTCTGCGTCGCCGAGGTAAGCACCCACGCCGCCGAGCTCAACGCCTTCGAGGAGCTCTTCCTTTTTGATGCCCATGACGTCCATGCTCATCGTGCAGGCGACGATCTTCACACCCGCATCCATCGCCTTCTTGATCAGCGATTCGAGCGAATCGACGTTCTTGTCGTTCATGATCTTCTTCATCATTGCGGTACCCATGCCGCCCATATTCATCCGTGACAGTTTCAGCTTACGGCTGCCGCGCGGCAACATTGTCCCGAACATCGACTCCATCGCAGTCTTCTTGACGGCCTGTTTCTGCTCCTTGCGAAGCACAGTCAGGCCCCAGAAGGTGAAGAACATCGTCACCTGCCTGCCCATCGCTGCCGCACCGTTGGCGATGATAAAGCTTGCGAGCACCTTATCGAGGTCACCCGAGAAGACGATGATCGTCTTCCCATCGGCGGAAACCGCTGTGCCCGCGGAAGCTGCCGCAGCCGGTACGGTCTGCGATGTGACCCCGCTACCCTTTCTGAGTACGGCCGCATAGGCGCCGCCCTGCGGTCCTTTGCTGACGAGGGTATTGCCTGTGCGTCGGCACCAAGCGTCGATATCGCTCAGGAATCCCGGATCTGAGGCGGTCACTTCCATCACCTCGCCGTCCTGCAGTTGGTTCATGCCCTCGAATACCTTCATGATCGGTCCGGGACACTGCATACCGCTGCAATCGAGCGACATCGTCACGCTCGCTGCCGGTACTGTGCTTGCAGCCGCAACCGGCGCGCCCGCATCCGAATAGGCGGTATTGTCCGCCGTGCTCGTCTTTTCATCCTTATAATGTGTGGAGCGGTAAAACCGCGTTCCCGCAGGATAGACATATACGTTTTCAAAGCCGTTTTGCATAAGCACACGTGCGGAATTGTACGAGCGCACGCCGATACCGCAGAAGACGATGATCTTCTGCGCCTTGTCGAGCTCCGACAGTCTGCTGCGGAGGTCGCCTTGTCTGATGTGTACGGCGTTCGGTAGCGAGAATGTCATCAGTTCCATCGCCTCTCTGACGTCAAGTACCACGGCATCCGGTTCCCGTTCGAGCGCATCCCACGCTGCAAATTTCACGAGGCCGTCGATGACGTTTTGCGCCGTGAAACCGGCCATGTTGACGGGGTCCTTGGCCGAGGAATACGGAGGTGCGTAGGCGAGCTCGAGCGTTTCAAGATCAACGACGCCGCCGTTTAAGCGCATGACGGTGGCGATGGTGTCGATCCGTTTGTCGACGCCGTCGCGGCCGACGATCTGCGCGCCGTATATTTTCTTGCCGTCCGTCGAGAACAGCAGCTTGAGGATCATCGGTGTCGCACCCGGATAGTAGCCGGCGTGCGAATTTTGGGTAATGATCACAGTTTCGTAGTCCTTACCCTTCATCAGACCGCGCTTGATGAGCGTCTTTTCATTGGCACCTGTGGCGGCCACACTGAGGTCGAAGACCTGTGCGATCGATGTGCCTTGCGTGCCTTCGTATGTCTTTCTTACGCCCGCGATGTTGTCGGCCGCGATACGTCCCTGCTTGTTGGCCGGGCCGGCCAGCGGCACCATCGTGCGATCCTTGAAGTTAAAATCCTCCACATCGGCGACATCACCGATAGCATAGATATCCGGATCTGAGGTGTGCAGATAGGCGTCGACCTGCACGCCGCCGCGCGCATTGAGTTCAAGTCCTGCTTCGCGTGCGAGCTCGCTGTTCGGGCGCACACCGATCGAGAGGATCACGAGATCGGCGGACAACTTCTTGCCGCTCTTGAGTTCGATCTCCACACTCTTGCCGTTATCCCGGAAGGAAGACACGCCGTCACCGAGATAGAGCGAGACGTTGTTTTGTTCGATGTTTTCATGTACGATCTGCGCCATTTCGTAGTCGATCGGCGCCATGACTTGGTCGAGCATCTCGATGATCGAGACCTCGAGGCCTGCGTGCTTGAGGTTCTCGGCCATCTCCAGCCCGATAAAGCCGCCGCCGATGACTGCTGCCGTCTTCACATCTTTCCCCTGTACCAGCGCGCGGATGCGATCCGTGTCGGGCACAGTCCACAGCGTCTGTATTTTCGGCGAATCGATCCCCGGAATCGGCGGCCTCACGGGAGAGGAGCCCGTCGAAAGTACGAGCACATCGTATGCCTCATCGTAGAACTCGCCCGTTTCAACGCGCTTGACGGTAACCTTTTTATTTTCACGGTCGATCGATACGACCTCGTTTTGCACCCTGACGTCGACGGCATACTTTTCCTTCATCGCTTGCGGCGTCTGCAGCAGCAATGCGTCACGTGATTTGATCACATCACCGACGTGATACGGCAGACCGGGATTGGCGTAGGAAATATATGCACCGCGCTCGAGCAAGACGATCTCTGCGCTCTCGTCCATCCTTCTCAGCCTTGCCGCACAGCTCGCGCCCCCGGCAACGCCACCGATAATTACAACCTTTTTCATAATGCACCCTCCGACTTTGTTATGTTTATAACTTGTTATATTCAATATACAGCAAAAGCGCCACGTACTACTGTAACCTTGTCACATAAGCGATATCTCTTCTTATATTTGGTACTAATATACCCTTAAATTCGCACGCGCAACAATAAAAGCCGTCGAATTGTCGGAATTCTTTCGAATCTATTGACAAAAATTTCACGAGTTGTATACTGGTAACATAAACCTGAGTCGTAGGTATCTGTCCGGCGATAAAGGATTGACGTTTTCTGACACGAAGATATATTTCTAAAGTGGAAGGCCATGCAATGTGATTCTTGCTGCGCGGCAGTTGCCCGCGCATACGTGCGCCCTTTCCGGGGCGTTTTTTTGTTATGAGGCATCAGTTGTCTCGCCATCTTTGCGTGCCTGCGCGTCAGGGTCAGTCCCAATCTTGCAAAACCTCGTTTTGCACGACAGATCGATTATTTCGTCTGTATGAAAAGAAAGGAACTTCGCATGTATAACCCAAAATCATCCAAAGCCCAAGAATTTATCCACCATCAAGAGATCCTCGATACGCTCGCGTATGCCGATGAGAACAAGGCCAATACGGCGCTGATCGATGAGATCATTGAAAAAGCGCGCCTGAAAAAGGGGCTCAGCCATCGCGAGGCCTCCGTCCTGCTCGCCTGCGAGCTCGAAGATAGGAATCAAGAGATTTACGCCCTCGCCAAGCAGATCAAAGAAGACTTTTACGGTGACCGCATCGTGATGTTCGCACCGCTCTATCTGTCGAACTACTGCGTCAACGGTTGCGTCTACTGCCCGTATCACATGCAGAACAAGGAGATCCCGCGCAAGAAATTGACGCAAGAGGAGATCGAGCGTGAGGTCATCGCCCTGCAGGATATGGGCCACAAGCGTCTGGCACTCGAGACAGGCGAGGACCCGGAGAACTGTCCGATCGAATATGTGCTCGAGAGCATCCGCACGATCTACAACATCAAGCACGAAAACGGTGCCATCCGCAGGGTCAACGTCAACATCGCGGCCACGACGATCGAGAACTACAAGCGGCTGCGCGATGCGGAGATCGGCACCTACATCCTCTTCCAGGAGACTTATCACAAGGAGAGTTATGAAAAGCTGCACCCGACAGGCCCGAAACACAACTACGATTACCACACGGAGGCGATGGACAGAGCCATGCTGGGCGGCATCGATGATGTCGGACTCGGTGTCCTTTTCGGTCTTGAGCTGTACCGCTATGAATTCGCCGGTCTCCTGATGCATGCGGAGCACCTCGAGGCAGTATTCGGCGTTGGCCCGCACACCATCAGCGTACCGCGCATCCAGCCGGCTTCCGACATCGACCCGAGCAAGTTTGACAACGGCATCGACGACGACACCTTTACCAAAATCATCGCCTGCGTCCGCATCGCGGTGCCGTACACCGGTATGATCATCTCGACGCGCGAGTCACAGGCTTGTCGCGAAAAAGCCCTGACAATGGGCATTTCACAGATCAGTGGCGGCTCCAAGACCAGCGTCGGCGGCTACGCCGATCCGAAACCGGAGGACAAGGACTCCACCCAGTTCGATGTCAGCGACCAACGAACGCTCGATGAGGTCGTCGACTGGCTGATGACGCTCGGCTACATCCCGAGTTTCTGCACGGCCTGCTACCGCGAGGGCCGCACGGGCGACCGCTTTATGAGTTTCTGCAAGAGCGGACAGATCTTGAACTACTGCCACCCGAACGCACTGATGACTCTGAAGGAGTACCTCGTTGACTACGCTACGCCTGAGACGAGAGCGCTCGGCGAGACTTTGATTGCCAAGGAGCTCGAGAAGGTGCCGAGCGAAAAGGTCAAGGTCCGCGCCAAGGATCACCTCGCGCGCATCGAAGAAGGGCGCAGGGACTTCCGTTTCTAGCAGCACCGGAATTTTTTCAAAATATAGAGTTTTGCGGAAATATATGGTACACTGAACCCAAAGGTTGTTTCTCTTGTTCCGAAAACTGCAATTGATACCGCCTTACGCAACGGTATTGCAGCCTCCGGAATGCAACATTATAAGGAGGTTAGAACCATGTCTTATTCACCAACACTCTCTTCGGGCTTTGCTGCCACGCAGAACAGGAGCAAATTTATTTCTCCTGTCTCGGGCATGTGCTCCCTCTGCGAGGAAGGCTGCCCCGGGCCGTGCGAGCTGGGACTCGCGGCGGTCTTGGGTGCAAAGACGGTATATCCGACCACGACCGGTACCAATCAAATCGCGTCCGAAAAGGTCTACCCTTTGGACTACTCACACTTCAATATCAATGGCCGTGTCTTCGGCGCTGCGGGTGCAGAGGCCACGTATGAGTCGGCTGCAATTTACAACGTTAACCTCGGGGTCGAATACGGTACGCTGCATAAGGTCAAAATGGCAATGCCGGTTATTCTGCCGGCGCTGATCAAGCTCAACTGGCAGGACTACTTTGCGGGCGCCGCCATGGCGGGCGTCACCTGCATGGTCGGTGAAGATGCCAAGAGCAAGGATAAACAGTTAAAGATCGAAAACGGAAAGATCGTCGACTTCCCCTTCCTCGGGGAGATTGTCGCCGTCTTTCGCAAATATTACCGTGGCTACGGACAGATCGTGCCACAATGCAACGTCGAAGATGACATGCTCGGCGTGCCCGAGATCGCCATTCAAAAGTACGGTGCAGAGGCGATCGAATTCAAATTCGGCCAGTCCGCCAAGGGGACGCAACCCGTCAACCGGCTCTCCGGCCTCGAGGAAGCATTGCAAAAGCAGAAGATGGGTTTCCTCGTATATCCCGATCCATCGTCGCCGGAGGTGCAACAAGCCTACG
Organism: Firmicutes bacterium UBA1440; assembly: GCA_002329565.1. Taxonomy (GTDB): domain Bacteria; phylum Bacillota; class Clostridia; order Peptostreptococcales; family Anaerovoracaceae; genus UBA1440. The sequence goes on along the minus strand of DCTM01000049.1, from coordinate 13,808 downwards.
CCGATGAGATTTGTCCGAATTTCAACATGTACGGACGCCTGCCGCTCTGGGACGAGGAATTTTTTGAAAGACGTCTCGCCGAACTGCGTGCGCTCGGCATGAAGAACGTCTATTTTAAGATGGCGGGCTTTGATCCGATCGACATGCAGCGCGTACTGCGTATCGCCGCCAAAAACCACGTCGATATGGTCACATTCGACGGTGCCGGCGGCGGCAGCGGCTACAGCCCTTGTAAGATGATGAACGAATGGTGCCTGCCGACGGTCGTCCTCGAAAGTCACGTCGTTCACATCGCGCGTTTTCTGCAGGCCGAGGGGCTGACGCTCCCCGCCATCGCCGTCACGGGTGGATTGACTGCCGAGGACGGTGTCTTTAAGGCGTTGGCACTGGGCGACGGTCACGTTAAGGCGGTCGGCCTCTGCCGTGCAACCATGGCTGCGGCGATGAGCGCCAAGAATACGGGAGCGGCCATCGCCGCGGGTAATGTCCCTGCACACCTCGCACAGTACGGCACCACCGTACAGGAGATCTTCGCGGATCTGCCCGATCTGCGCGCCCTCTACGGTAAGCAGGCCAACGATTTTCCGCCGGGCGCGATCGGCGTCTTTTCTTACCTGAACAAGATTGCTTTCGGCGTCAGGCACTTCGGTGCGCTCAACCGCAAGTTCGATATTTCCTATTTCAACAGAGCGGATCTGATCCCGCTCACACAGGCCGCAGCCGATTTGCTGTAACAAGAGCAAGTGCGCACCTGTTCCGGCAGAACACATAAAAACATCGGGATCGAAATTCCCGATGTTTTTTATGTTCTTTTTTATCTGATCTTTTCTTTTTCCACTCAAATTATCTGATGAAGTTCGTTGCCACGCCCGGTTCATACTCCGGCTCCGGCACACCGTTCCTGCGCGCGCAGTCGATGCACTTGAGCAGCCAAGCCATGTTTTCACCGAGGGTGCGCATGATCTGCAACCCCTCTTTGTCTTGCATGACATCCTCCGGCGTGTGGCCGTGTACCTGATTCCAATACTGTGAGGAAACGATCGGCATATTGGAGATCGTGAAATACTTGTTCAGCCTGTCAAAGGCAGCCGTGGAACCGCCGCGACGACAGGAGACAACGCTCGCCCCTAACTTGCCCGCCATGTGATCGCCCGCAGAGAAAAACAGTCGATCCAAGAATGCAGTCAACTGTCCGTTCGGGCCCGCATAGTAAACGGGTGAGCCGATAACGATTGCATCGAATGTATCAAGGCGTGCAGCCGTCTCGTTTACGATATCATCAAAGACACAGACGCCCGTCTTGCCGCAGGAGCGGCACGCCGTGCATCCTACAATCGGGCCCTTGCCGAGATAGAGGATCTCCGTTTCTATTTCATGCTTATGCAGTATTTTTTCCACTTCCGAAAGCGCGGTAAACGTGCAGCCGTGTTCTCGCGGACTTCCGTTAATCAGTAATACCTTCATGATTTCAATTCTCCCTTCCCCCGGAGCCCGCTGCGCCGGCTCCGATCATAATCTGCCAAATATTATCTGTATTATACAGCAAAACAGACCTTGCCACAATACAAGCAGCGGCGCGCATTGACACAAAATTTCCCCCGTACTATACTTGTATGCAAAAGGAGGATATGTGCATGAAGAAAAAATTCGCATTTCTATTGATGGGACCGCAGTTTGACCCGTCGGTGCATCAAGCCGTCTTTGAGACAGAAAAGGGCATTAGCTATATCTTTACGGTCAGAAATTTCGACGAAGCATGTGACAAGCTGCTCGCGTTGGAGCAAGAGGGTGTCGGTGCAGTCGAGCTCTGCGGTGCATTCGGCGAAGAGGGTGCACAAAGGCTGATTGAACTGACCCACAATAAAATCCCCATCGGCTACGTCACGCATAAGCCCGAGCAGGATCCTCTGTTTGCAGCGTTCTTCTCCCACTCGAAATAATTACACCTCCCGCCAATTGCGCGCGGAGAGACTGCACGTTACAAGATTATAATCCCCGTTTCTGCAATTATCACATTTTAGTTCATAAACCAAACCCGTTAAGCTTTCGACGGGCTTTTGGATTCACCATAAGATAAGATATTGTATATACACTTATATTATAAATTGCGGGAATTCAGAACTTATGTTATATTAATATTAACATTTTCAGGTAACTTACGTACCATTCAACGAAAGGAATGATGCCTATGTTTAAGACAGCTGTTGGCCAAAGTGAAAATCCGTCTGCCAAAGAGGCTGTGCAAGAGATTTTAATGCAAATTCAAACCTCAATTGGCGACACGATTCCGAAAGCCGGCATTTTACTTTGCACGACAAACTTCGACCATTCACAGATTATCACCTATATCCGCAAAGCTTTGCCCGGAATGGAACTCGTCGGTTGCACCTCAGACGGAGAGATGTCATCTGTCAACGGCTTTTGCGATCATTCAGTTGTCCTGATGGTCTTCGTCAGCGATATGATTGAAATTCATGCCGGTGTCGGCAGAGATTTACATGCACACAGCCGCGAAGCCGGCATGGAAGCAGCCCGCAGTGCATACTCACGTATGAAACAACAGCGCGGAAATGAACGTTTCGCGATTATCTTCTCTGATCCTACGGACATCGGTGCTTCTGATGTCGACTTCGGTATAGCGGCGCAACTCGGTGAAGCTTTTCCGTTGATCGGTGCAGCGGCTGCCGAACATCCCAAGCAACGTACTGCCTATCAATTTTACAATGATGAAATTCTTACCGACAGTGCCGTAATACTCCTTTTCGCCGGGCCGGTTTGTTTTTCATTCCAAGCACAAGGAGGATATGCTCCTTTGGCGGCCAAGGCAAAGATCACATCTTTTGCCAGATATGTACTGTACAGAATTGAGAATGACCACGCCCTGGCTTTCTTTGAACGCACTGTAGGAGAAGGATACAGCCAATTTATGACTTATTGCTGCGCCATATTTGAGGAAGGTCTCAAAGGGTTCTGCTTACGCCGAGTGAATTCCGTAGACCCAAAACTCGGCAGTATAAGCCTTAACGGCAGTGTGGCAGACGACGCTTGGATACAAATCGGCGTGACGGATAAGACGTCTGTCATCGCTTCCTGCAACAGCTCTCTGCGCGATGCGATTGAAGCTTATCCCGGCACCAAACCTGCGGCAGCTCTTGTGTTTTCCTCTGCAAGACGCAAAACAGTGCTTGAAGGCGAGACAGTGCATGAGACAGAAATCGTACATGAATATTTAAACGACATTCCTTTTGCCGGTTTTTATTCGTTCGGAGAGCTTTGTCCTATTGAAAAGGGCACGGTCCCACGCTTTCACGATACTACCTTCGTAACACTGCTGATAGGTGAAGCCTAAAGCCCCGATTCTCTCAAACAGTCAACCCCGACCGTATAAAATACAGTCGGGGTTTTTTAGAGTTGTCCTCTGTAAAACTATTCCCTCTTACAAAAGCCGTAAGGATTGAAATCGCCGATTATTGTCCGGAATTATTATTTGCTCAGCGTTTATCCGGGAAGATAACAATCAGGAACATTTTAAACTGTTCTTCGGCAAAGACGGCATGCGGTACTTTTGCAGGCATAATCAGGGTATCACCGGCAGAAACAATGTGCTCCTTGCCACCGACGGTCAGTTTACCCTTGCCGTCCAAAGCAATTACCATCGCGTCACCATCCGATTCGTGGGTGCTGATCTCCTCCCCCTTGTCGAATGCGAACAGGGTCAAACTGCGGTGATCGTTCTGTGCAAGCGTCTTGCTTACTATCTGCCCCGGCAGATAAGATACAGAATCGGCAAGAGACAAAATCTGCTCGTGCTCCAAATTCTTAATATATTTTTCCATTTTTTCCCTCCTTGTCGACGCCTCATGCGGCAAACGCGCTGTTTTGAGAAGAATTATCTCATACAGATACTTTCATTATACCCGATTTTATTTTTACTACACAGGAGTCTTTATATAAATCAATCGCTGCTACCTGAAAAACTCGCAGCGAATGCCGCGAGCCTTTCGTGTAAACCTCAGAAATCGGAGATATATTTAGCTGACAAAATCTGCATCTTTCAAAAGTTGCAGAGCAGTATCGATCTTGTCTTCGGCAACTCTGACGATAGGTCCCGTACAACCCATGCCGCTCTCGGCATAGATGCCGTTTTTCCAGAGTTCTTGTACCGCGTCCTCGAGGACCATGATGTCAACACCCGCTATTGCACCGGTAACCGGCTCTTTCGGCGGTGCCGCGACGGTCTCTCCGTCATCCTTCTTGGACTTGCCGGCATCCTTGGTCAGAGATTTAAGAATGTCGTCGAGCTTAGCTTTTCTTGCCTTGGCAAACTCTTCTTTGGCAACCTGTTTGAGATTTCCGTGTACCAATTTTGCCGCGTATTTGATGGCATTGGCGACAACCGGTGTTCCCGATGCACGGGATAGAATCAATATGATTCTGTCGTTATCCTCGCCTACGCCCGGACCGTAACCGTAGCCCATTGCTTCGTAGCTGCCTCCTGTGGTGTATGAAGAGAATACCTTCATGAGAATGTTTCCTGTGAGAGTATCCGTAACCATAACGTCGGCTACGCCACCGAGCAAATCGTTACCGCGCATGACAGATCCGCCATCCGCACGCTCCGATTCGGCAAAATTGATCTTGTATCCGTTAAAGCAGAGTTCTTTCAAAGCTTTCTCAACCTGTCTGGCGCCATCAAGGTTCAAAATGCCTACGGAAGGATCTTCCACGCCCATAGTTTTGGCTATGATTATACCGTAAAGAGCATTCTTGACCATAGCCTCCATTCTGTGAACAGATGCCGTGCCCGTAGTCGTTGCCAGGAACATTTCCTTGCCCCTTCCCGGCGTGATGACTTTGCCTACAGTAGATACTCCTACCGGGAAGTCATAGTGCATAGTGACGCAGGCCTGAATATAGTTCTTGTCCAGAAGTTCCTCCATCTTTTTGTACATTTCTTCCTCGGTCTCAGCAGGAACAACTTCCAACTCAGTATCTACCTTCGGTCCGATCAGTACGATATCAAAATCACTGCCATCCTTCGCCGCAAGCTCGGCGCCTTTCACCAGGTTGTCGACACCGTGTTCGCTGCCGAGGATTGTGAGTCCCACTTTGACTTTTTCTTGGAACCGGCCGGTTTTAATCGCATCTGCAATTTCCAAAAAGGTCTCACCGACCATTTTCTTTACATTATTATCGATCATTTTTCCTACCTATTCCTTTAACATATATGCTGCGAAGTCCTTCATGGCCTCTGCTATCATATTCTTCACTTCCTCGTGAGAAACGCTCGATGCTTCTTCTGTCACGCCCGAATTTCTCTCGATGACTACAGAAACACCATCAAACAGATCCGTCATACGGCCGAGGAACAAACTGCCCTTGCCGACGATCATTACTCTGTTTAAGTCACCTTCCGTCAGATCGTGTTGCGCAAAGCCGAGATACGGCACACCCGAAGGGATGTGTCCCTGTGTCGGTGCCCAGCCCATCATTCCGTGGTTGGTGATAAAGTCTCCCATTTGCGTTCTTTCCATTTCGCCTCTCTTGACGCATAGTGCAGCAATCATCTTGTAGTTCGCTTCCGGTACGTCTCCTGCGCCTGCAGGTTTTGTTATATCCGGGTTCTGCATCTCAACAGAGAACTTGTCAATATCGGTTATCTTCATGCCGTTTCTGTCAAGCGGAGCTGCAACAAGGGATGTGATAACAGCCTGCGGCGAGGAGCCCGTGCCGACTGTATGTTTTCCCGCAATATCTGTACGAATGACCGGATTAACGCCGTCATTCTTACCAATCATGAATGCGAATGCACCCAGAACGTCTTCGAGAATCGGTAAGCCCTTCTTGACGTGGTCCTTGCCGTTCATGCCGAGCTTTGCGGTTGCGCCGCCCGCCACTACTACTACGTTTTCATAAACACCGGCCTGTACGAGTGCCGCGGCTTCGATTAAAGCATGAACAGGCGCTGCGCAGAAACCTCTCGTGTCGGAGCCGGATGCATTGATTGCACCTACGCGCTCTGCAATCGATTTTGCGAAGTTGCCGCCGCCTCTCTGATTCATGTCTCCGCACGCTTCTTCGGAGCACTCGATAACGTAGTCTACGTCTTCGACGTTGAAACCGTTTGTTGCAATCAAATGTTTAAACGCCAGGATTCCGGAAGCTTTAACCACCAGGTTCTCAAAGAGAACATGTGCTGTCAGATTTGTATCGACATCGTGTGCTCTCTTGACGCAACCAACCAATTTGCCGTCGTTATAGATAGCTTCCGCATGGTCAGCGACAAGGGCTTCAATTACAGAAAGTTCCGCACCTTCCGGCAATTCTGCCGCTTCATTGGCATAGAGCGGATGTGCTCCCAGCTTTGTTCTTGTCTTCTCAGTGAACTCCTTTTCCAATACGACCAGTTCAAATGCATCGGCATTCTTCATCAATAGGATAAATTCATCCTGCGGCATGATTTCGCCAAATTTTCCGAAACGTTCGGCTGTCTTGGCGCCCTTGTCTGCCCAAGGCATTTCCATGCCCCTCAAATCTTCCGGTTTCATGTTGCCGATGTAAACCTGGTTAGGTGCATAATTCAGCACTTCTTCATATTTTCTGATGTGATCTCCGATTACCTTCAGATATTCGGATTCCGGATTGACGATTTTTTCAGTTGTCTGGGTCGTTCCGTTATGAACAATCATGTCAGGAGTGTTCACCAGAGCATAACCCACACCCTTTAATACAGGATAACTCATTTTATTACCTCTTTCTCACTTATTTAAAAAGAGGGTGATGTTTAGCATCACCCAGCTTTTTTAAATAATCAAAATCCTTTGGCCGTTCTTTCAATACACTGTATTTTACTCGAATACGGTCTGATCTGTAACCTCTGTTTGTAAAGCAGTCAGAGCTTTTTCAACAAGGTGTCTTCTTAATTTCTTTTCTTCCTCAGGTGACAATGCAGGATTGCCAAGCGGGTGAGGAATAGCAATCGCAGGAACGATTCTGTTTGCACCTACTGTCAGGGAAATAGGAACAACTGTACAGATTTGAACTACCGGAAAACCTGCTCTTTCGATCTCTTTTACCATCGTTGCACCGCAACGTGTACAGGTTCCTCACGTAGATGTGAGGATAACAGCATCCACACCGTCTGCACGAAGTTCTTCGGAAATCTTCTGAGCAAACTTTCTCGCATTGGCTACGGATGTTCCGTTACCGACTGTAGCGTAGTAGTATCTGTGGAGTTCGCCGATCTTTCCTTCCTTTTCCATATCTCTCAATACGTCAACAGGGAGTACTCTGTCTGCGTCTTCGTTTGCGTATACAGGATCGTATCCGCCGTGAGCGGTTTCATGAGTTTCAGCGGTTAAATCCATCACTCCTGAAATGTCATACTTACCGAATTTGGAAGCACTGGAGGATTCTATATGGTCAGGGTTGCCCTTCACAACGATTCCGCCGGAGGTAACAAGCGCAATCTTAGCCTTGGACATATCCTTTATGGCTGGATTAGGTGCTACGTGATCGAATTCCGGCATCGGATATTCTGTCACGAACTCTTGACCATTGATCTTCTTAACGAGCATCTCTACAGCTCTCTTAGCCCCGATGTCATCTGTAAAGATGTTCTTTCTGACTCCTCTCGGAATATATCCTTCCTCAGCGGGTGATCCGATTTCTTCACCCTTGGCCACCTTTAATGCGAGCTTGGCAAGCTTCGGAGCGGCCTTTCTCATATCAGCTGCGGAGTTTCCTGTTTCGATCATGTAAAGATCTTTTTTGAACATATCCGCACCCGGGTTTTCAGGATACATAGCTGTAACTGCCGGGATTTTCAGCACGTCTTTAACGGCCTTGGAAATCGTGCCGCATGCCACACCGTATCTTCCTGCGTTGAATGCCGGGCCTGCAATAAAGAGATCGGGATTGTATTTCTTAACCATGTCGAGCACTTCAGCCTGAGCTGTTTCAATGTTTTCATTGAAATAAGAGTCTCCGCAGATTACTGTAGCAACAATTTCCGCTGCATCACCAAACGCTGCGTTAAGAGCAGCACCCGGTCCAATCGCTCCTTCTCTCACTTCCGGCTTAATGTCAGCTTTTTCTTCGCCACCAATACCTGCAAAGAATTGGTTTATATAATGCACAACTTTAACTTTGCCCATTTTTTTCTTCCTTTCTTCACTTTTTGCGGAAAGTGCAATTAGAATTTGCAGAACTGCTCTCTAATCGTTTTCATTTCTTCAATGATACCGTCTACATCAAGTACCATTTCCATCATGCCAATCTGCTCTTCATAAACGTCTGCGTTTACCGCTTCTTTGAATTCCGGTTCTACAACGTGATAAACTCTGAGTCCCAACGAGACTCCGGCCAATGAACCTGCATAAGTAGGGTCGCCGTTTGTAACAGTCTCGGCAGCCAGTCCGGAAGCTTCCGCTTCTGCTGCTCCGAGCAGTACGAGCATGTTCTCTGCTCCATACTGTTCTGTCATACTCTTTACCCTATTCTGATTTTCCAAATCCATTGCCCCTGCGGCCGTTCAGACAAAGCATTCTGTCGATGAGAATACTACTTCTGCCGAAGTGTCTTTTAAACACTCAACAACAGCCGGAGCAGGAATACCATCTCTGTCTCCGATGATGATCACTTTTTTATTATCCAATATACTCATGATTCATCCTTCCTTTCTTCAAATTTTTTGTAAGTTAACAGTGTAGTTGTACATTTATTAGAACGTTACTGCGGACATCTTATTGAATCCGAGCTCATTTGTAGCACCCGTGATTACCTGAAGCTCAGCTTCAATGCTGCCGTCCGGCCTCAGGCTGCCGTCAAAACCGCCTGCGATTTTGTCAACGAAATCCAATGTTCCTATAACCTTCTTCATAGCCGGCAGAACGATGATTTCGTTGGCGTTGCCGCCGGTAACAACCGCATCCGCACTCTTGTCCGCATCAGCGAGTGACTGAGATGCGCCGTCTCTGCCTGCATATTCGTCTGTGATTATAACAGTCTTAACGCCTTCTGCCTCGATCTTCTTGCAGTTCATAATGAGATCGGTATCCGGGTTGCCGAAACCTTCCTGCGACACGATTGCCGCATCAAGTCCGAGGTATTTGCATAATTTCGCTGTCCAGTTCGATGATCTTTCCTTATCAGCCAAATATACGTTTTCATTTGTGACAATAACTCCCACAAAGTTGAAGTCTTTGCCGTGTCTTGCATACATTTCCTGAATTACAGGGTTATTGAGGTGGTGATACGTTGTATTTTTGTCGCAAGCTGAAACGCAGTTGCCGCTGAGAATTGCTCCGTCCATGACTTCTGTCGGATACAGAATTGTCGGGACAATTTTCTTCGCATCCACACCGTATACATACGTGTCATGCAGCAATCCCTGCGTTTGAAGCATGTATACATATGCAACCTTCGGCAGATTCGGATATTCGACAGCACTCTCGTTTAACGGCTTTGTTTCAAATGTCTCTACTGTATCCGGTGTTACATTTGCGCCGGCCTTGCCGATGTATGCCGCTGTCTTCAATCCTGCCATTCTGACTGCCGCTTCGTATTCATGCTGCAGTAATCCATCCGCAGGTTCTACGACCAGGCAAACATTATTCAACTTCGAGAACGGTGTATAATCCGCTCCCGGACCGCTCATGTCGATGATTCCTTCCTGGAATCCGACGATTTTGCCGCAAGTTACTACAGCTGCTCCGGAAAGTACGTGTGTGCGTCCTTCACCTACGGTAGTTACCTTGTTGATAACACCGGGGAAGATTCCACCCCTTCCTTCTACCTTTACTCTCGGCTCAATTACATCTTTTACAGGTGTAATTCTTGTTTCTTCGCCAGGTTTAGCAAGCTCAACCTTGACACTCTTGATATGCTCGTCTTCCAAAACAAGATTTACGATTTCTTCTTCGTTAACGTAAAGAACGCCGCCTTCAACCTTTGTTTCTTTCCCGAACTGCACATCTTTAATCTGAATTTTACCCAGTTCCAGACGCATAAATTTACCTCCTTAATTTATGAACAATCAACTGAACAATTCATATATTCAAGTGATTTGTTCTCTACAAGTGCCTTTGGACCATGGCTTCTATGTTGCCAATATTAGCGTCATCTTTTGTAACCTCGTCAATTTTTTCGCCGTCCTTGTAAAGGCAAATTGTCGGAAGACCAAGAACCTTCTCTGAAATTGCCAGTCTTCTTGCTTTGCCGGTATCCAATTCTGCGAATTTAACTTGTCCCACGTACTTTTCTGCCAATGCGTGAACATCCGGCATTAAAGCCTTGCAAGGTTCACAGCTTTGGCTCCAATAGTCTACCAGCACAAGTCCCTTTGCTTCTTTTACTTCGGCTTGGAAATTTTCCTTGTCCAATACAACCATTTTTGTCACCTCCTAATTGTGATTGTAAGCTTTTGTCGCAGCCGTTAAGCACACGACTTTTGCATTGCATTAATGTCTTTTATTAATTAAAAGCGCTTTGCCTTTAGAATTGGCGCATGCTTTCAATGCCTCCGGTAATCAGATCCAAATCGATCAACTGAAAATCGTCAAGAATCTTCTGTGAATATTCGCGTGTCGGTTTTTCATCGAGCAGTTTTTTGGCAATCGTAATGCTGTCTTCTATGATTTTCAAAGAATCAAAATCAAGCTGTCCCTTTTCTTCCGATATCACGATTGACTTGTAAGGTGTCTGATTTGGTTTAACACTGCCGGATAACGGGTGCGTCAACAACTTGTGGCCTTCATGTATTTTGTCGCGTACAGAATAAAGTATGTGTATATAGTCAGTATTTTCGAGATAAATCGTTTTCATACTGCCGAAATATTTTTTTTCTGCCGCCGGATTGTTGGTAATAAGGATTCCGTTCATTTCATTTTCTCCCGGATTTGTCAAGGTAAATTTATGTAGATCAAAAATAGATAAAGTTCTCATTCGACACCTTTCAAACATTTGTTATACAAATGCGGTTATGTGTCCAGACAAAAAAACAGAGAACAATAGCAAACAAGTCTGCTGTTGTTCTCTGTATCATAACCTGAGAGTTTCTTTCGCCGGCAAAACCGTCTCGCCGAAATTGCCCCTTCGGTGCTTTTAAAAAGCTTTCCAGAGTTCTGTCAAAATGCGGTCCTTTTACCTGAGAATTTCCCCATAGACAAGCATTCAGTCTATGACTTTTTCCTTCGGTGACCCTCAACGGATGCTCTCCCGCATTTTTCTACCAGTAATATTTAAATTTCTTTAAAAATATCATGTGGTCTTAGTTATTATATTGTCGTCGATGAGCGTAATTCTTAACTCGATATCATTATATCGAGTGGCTTTTATTTTGTCAATATAATTATCTGATTTTTCTATCGACATCTTTTGCGCTCATTCAATCGGTCTATATGCGCGAAAATCCGCGCACAACCATGCGGGCAAGCATACAACATGTTTGCTTACTTGAATTATGACTGCTCTGCGCCAATCTGTCAATAAATTATTAGAAAATTTAAAATATTTCTTCTTTTCTGTTTGATTATATAATATATAAACGGTTGCAAAAAACGAACGTCTTCTAACGAATGATTCACGTGAAGTCTGCTCATACTAACGATGGAGGTGATCGTATGGAACTGAACACAAAGGATTATCTGAAAAAAACTCTGCTCGACACGCAGGAACGCATTAGGGATTTTCAGGATTACGCCTCAGCTGTGGAGGCCGGAGAACTGCAGACATTTTTCCACGACTACGCGTTGTCCGAAGCTCAACATGCGCAAAAGCTGCAGGGCTATATTGAATCTCTCAGCCGGTAACCGCGACGTCTTTTGGCGGTGCGGCCGGGCATCTGCGCGAACGGTCAAACTGTGAGCAACGACCTGAACGACAAAAGGCGGGCAGACAAAAAATTAATTGTAAAAAAACGATCACTCGAGATGGCATAAACACAATGCTTCTGCGTGATCGTTTTTGTTTAGCGTGGGATTCATCCAAATATTTACAGAGCTGTGCCTCGAGTCGGTGTGAACATATGCGACATGTCGACACCCTCATGCTTCAGCAAGGCAATCTTGCGCTCGATGCCGCCGGCGTACCCTGTCAGGTTGCCGTTCGCTCCCACGACCCTATGGCAAGGGATGATGATGGAGATTGGATTGTGCCCGACGGCTCCGCCGACCGCTTGTGCCGACATGTTTTCTTTCTTCATCCGTGCCGCCACGAGTTTGGCAATGTCACCGTAAGTTACCACTTCACCGTACGGGATTTTGCAAAGGCNNTCGGTGACAGCGGTAAATCGGCGATCATCGGTCTTTCACCCGCGAAGTATGCGTCCAGCCAGCGCTTTGCGAGGTCAAATACCGGAAAATCGTCTTTTTCAATCAGCTCTTCTCCGACAGTACCGCCAAAATATTTCTGTCCGGCTATCCAAAGGCCTGTCAGCTTCTCGCCGTCACAGGTCAACGACGGTGTCCCCATGGGCGATTGATACTGTGTCACGTACATCTTCAATCCCTCCTTTTCTCTGTAAGTACACTATACCGGAACATCTGTTCTTTGGCAACTCTTCCTTGCAGTAAAAGTCAATCATTCGTACGTACTTTCGATATATTCGTCATATGTGCAGGCTTTATCCGTCATGGTCCCGTCCTCTCGGATTTCTATAATCCGGTTGGCTACAGTCTGGATAAACTGATGATCGTGAGAGGAAAAGAGTATGACTCCCTTGAAATCAATCAATCCATTGTTGACTGCGGTGATGGACTCCAAGTCCAGGTGGTTTGTAGGCTGATCCAGAATAAGCACATTGGAGCCAAACAGCATCATTCTGGAAAGCATACAGCGTACCTTTTCCCCTCCCGACAGCACCTTTACCGGCTTAAAGACGTCGTCGCCGGAAAAGAGCATTCTACCCAGGAAGCCTCGCATAAAGGTTTCCGTAGTCTCCGGTGTAAACTGACCCAACCATTTCACGAGATTTAAGTCACAGTCGTTAAAGAAGGCCGAATTGTCCATAGGAAAGTATGAACGGGATGTGCTTATTCCCCACTTAAATGAACCTTCATCAGGCTCCAACTCTTCCATGAGGATTTTAAACAGTGTTGTATTGGCAATTTCATTTTCGCCTACAAAGGCGATCTTATCCCCCTTGTTTATGCGGAAAGAAATGTTGTTCAACACCTGTACTCCGTCTACCGTCTTGCTGATGCCTTCCACGGTGAGGATCTCCTTGCCCGGTTCCCTGTCCATAGTGAAGCCCACAAAGGGATACCTTCGAGATGAAGCCGGCAGTTCTTCCACGGTGAGCTTATCCAGCAACTTTTTCCGGGAGGTTGCCTGCTTTGACTTCGACTTATTTGCCGAAAATCTTTGGATAAAGTTCTGAAGCTCCCTTATCTTATCTTCATTTTTTCTGTTCTGATCTCGCAGCATTTTCTGGATCATCTGACTGGATTCATACCAAAATTCATAGTTGCCGACAAACATTTTGATCTTTCCGTAATCCACATCAACGATGCCGGTACAGACCGTATTGAGAAAATGTCGGTCGTGAGAAACCACGATCACAGTTCCGTCATAATCCAGCAGAAAGTCTTCCAACCAGTTAATGGCCAAAATATCCAGGTGGTTGGTGGGCTCGTCCAACAGGATGATATCCGGCTTGCCGAACAGGGCCTGTGCGAGTAAAACCTTCACCTTCTCCTTTCCGTTGAGGGTATTCATCTCACGGTACAGGACGTCAATTCCCAGACCAAGACCCTGCACCAGTCTGCCTGCATCTGACTCCGCCTCCCAACCGTTGAGCTCGGCGAATT
>DCTM01000065.1 GCA_002329565.1 Firmicutes bacterium UBA1440 | reverse complement strand
TGGTCGGTGATAAATTCTGCCGGTGCGCTGTTGAGGTTAAAGCGGTCAACAATAACGCCATGCTTTTTCAGTGTTTCCAGTACAGTGGACATACGCAGCAGTTCAGGGTCAACACCCACGCCGCAAAGCCCAGTCGAACAGCACATAGCCGGTTCAAATATTTTCATTTTTTTCATAGTAGATAACTCCTTTTATATAGATGATTTTTCGGCTGAAGCAATAAAAATGTTGATAGCGGCACTGCCGCAGGATTCACATGAATCGCAGCAGCATTGTTCATTCAAATCGTCAACCTTAATATTGGAAAGGTTCGCGTTAGCAAGCCATCCCCGGATGTCAAAACGATCAAAACCAAGCCAGACATCAAACTGTTCTGTTCGTAAAAACTCATATTCATGCCGATCTAAATCGGCTATTACCAGTTTGCCGCCAGACTTTAATATCCGCGTCATTTCTAAAATGGCTTGCCCCGGATTTTCAACGTGATGTAAGAACATATTCGCCATCACATAATCAACGCTTTCGCTCTCCAAAGGCAGCGTATAGGCATCCGCCTGTAAGCAAGTGATTTCTCCGCTTGAGCCAAACTTCTGCTCCAACGCATTGAGCATTTCCCGTGACTGGTCTATCGCAATGACACGAAGTTTTCTATTAAGTAATTCTTGCGTTACAAAGCCTGTGCCAGCGCCGATATCCACAGCGGTTGCACCCTCCTTGACCTGTGCGACCTCACACATTGTTTCCCGGATGCTATCAGAGAAAAAGGTCTGTCGCATCGTATCCCATTGATTGGATACATCGTCGAAATATCCTTTACTGTTCACGAATAGCGCCTCCTTCTGCTGGGAACCAATGACGGGTTTTGTTTATAAAACGTACCAACAGTAGCATAACGGGGACTTCGGTCAGCACGCCCACCGTACAGGCAAGCACAACCGGCGAATTTGGACCGAAAAGGGCAATTGCTACTGCCACAGAAAGTTCGAAGAAATCCGAGGCTGCAATCAGAGAAGCCGGAGCCGCGACGTTGTGTGGTTGTTTCGTCCACTTGCATATCAAGTAGGTAAAGTTGGCAGAAATTACGTTTTGCAGAATAAGCGGTACGGCAATCAGCAAAACATAGAACGGCTGCTCCAAGATAATATCGCCTTGGAAGGAAAAGATAATGATTAGGGTGAGCAGAAGTCCCAAGGTCGTGATGCCGTCAAACTTGGGGAGGAACTTTTCATTGAAATACTCTATGCCTTTTTTCTTTATCATCAGAAAGCGCGTGAGTGCGCCTCCAGCCAGCGGAACGACAACAAATAATGCGATAGAAAAGAAGAGCGTATCCCAAGGAATCGTAACGCCATTTACCCCCAACAGGAATTGTACCAGCGGCACAAACAGTATGAGAATCAAGAGGTCATTGACCGAAACCTGCACAAGTGTATGCGCCGGGTCGCCTTTGGTCAGATGACTCCATACGAACACCATCGCCGTACAGGGAGCTACGCCCAACAACACTGCGCCTGTTACGAAGTCCTGTGCCAAACCCGCCGGGATGAAGGCTTGGAAGATGACCTTGAAAAACAAGGTCGCCAATCCAAACATGAGGAAGGGTTTGATAAGCCAACTGCTACCGCTGGATATGAGGATTCCTAAAGGATTTTTCCTCACATTCTTGATAGACTGGAAATCAATCTTCATCATCATGGGGAAAATCATAATCCAAATGAGTACGGCAATCGGGAGGTTTTGATCTGCGTATTGTAGTTTTTCTAAGACCGCCGGAATGCCGGGCAGGAATTTGCCAATCAAGATACCCGCCGCCATACACAGCAGTACCCAAACCGTTAGGTATTTTTCAAAAAAGCCGATGCCTTGTGTTTTCTTTTCGCTCATAAACTTCACTCCTTAATGTGGTTGATGATTAAATTTGCACAAACCTTGTGCCGATAATAGATATTATTTTTTATTGTGGGTTTTACTGTATTGCTTCTGTCCGCCGGAAAGGTTATACACCCGCCCGAATCCGTTGTTCAGCAAGATGTTCTGCGCTGCATTCCCTGTAACTCCTTTGTTGCAATAAGTGACCGCTACTGTATCCTTATCCAAATTTTCGGTAAATGCGCGCAGCTTGGCATGAGGAATGCTTTGTGCGGTATCAATATGTTCTTTTTCATATTGAACGGTTGCTCTTGCATCAATAAGGTTGTATTTTTCACCGGATTCCATCAGCTCGTCAAGCCCCTGCGCTGTGATAAGCGGTCTGCCTTTATTAATCGCATTATCCAAAATCATCCCAGTATACATCACAGGGTCTTTTGTCGTAGAAAATGGCGGGGCATAAGCCAGATCAAGGTGAAACAAATCTTCCACATTCGCTTTGTAGGTGATGGCAGTAACAAACACATCAATCCGTTTATCAACGCCCTCGCTTCCAACAATTTGCACACCTAAAAGTCTGCCATCGGATTTATCTGCAATCCCTTTGATAACCATTTCCTTGCCGCCCATATATTCCGGCTTATTGGGTTTTATATTATGGCAAACAGCCACATCATATCCGAGTTCTTTTGCTTCCCGTTCAGACAGACCAGTTTGAGCAACCGTCATGTCAAATATTTTGAAAATACCTGTGCCAAGAATGCCTCGAAATGCGAGATCACCGCCTGTTATAGAGTCTCCGGCTATCCGCCCAGTTTTATTGGCGGTGGAACCCAAAGGACGGTAAACTGGCTTTCCCGTTACCACATGAAACTGCTCGATACAATCGCCGCAAGCATAGATATCGGGGAGATTGGTCTGCATCTTCTCGTTTACACGGATTGCTCCGGCAATACCGAGTTCAATCCCAGCGACCTTTGCAAGATCGGTATTCGGGCGAACCCCTGTTGAAATCAATATCATATCAGCCTGAATTTTTTTACCATCTGCAAGAATTACACCATTGTCAGTAATCTCCGTAACTGAAGCACCTGTATAAACACCAACGCCATTCTTTTCTATATGCTCCTTAACGTAAACCGACATATCGTGATCAAGCCCCGGCGTGACCTGCGGCAGTTTTTCTATCAGTGTAACATCTATGCCAAGCCGTTTCAGATTTTCACAAACCTCCAGCCCGATAAATCCTGTTCCGATAATAGACACTGTTTTGGGAAAAGCTGTATTTATATATGCTTTGATCCGGCTCATGTCGTTGATGTTTCGTAGCGTAAAAACACGCTCCAGATTTGCGCCTTTTATTGGGGGAAATACAGCTGTTGCCCCGGTTGCAATGACAAGTTTGTCATAAACATCAAAAAACACTTTACCCGTTATCATATCCTTAACTTGAACCGATCTTTCATCCGGGTGAATAGCAATAACCTCGTGCAGCGTTTTGATGTCGACATTATATTTGCTTTTGAAAAATGCGGGGTTGCGCGGGGTCAATTCTTCTGCGCTTCCAACTTCGCCACCAATGTAATAGGGCATACCGCAACCAGAATAGGAAATGAAGCTGTCCTTTTCATAAATAACGATTTCTGCGTTCTCGTTGTTTCTTCTGGCTTTAGCAGCGGCAGAGGTTCCTGCGGCTACCGCACCTATGATTATAATTCGCATAAGCCTCTCCTTTTATTGTTTTCCATTAAAATACACTTCCAGATTGTGCGGCAGTACATATTGTGGAGTGGATTCTTTAGTTGAATTACCTCCATATATTTCTTTTAGAATCGCATTGACGATAAGTTCTTTGGGAGGAGATGTATATTCGACGCCGTTATATACCCATACACGGCAATCCACGGTATCACCGCAAAGTTCCCCACAATCCTCGCAGACTGATTCCCGCAATTCGACGGAGATATCGTTTCCGTTCACACGGATGGTCGGTGAGCTGACAAACTGATACTGTATCGCCAACTCCCTTGTTATGATGTTCACTTTGTTTACTTTGACTTCATATCCTGCCGCGTTCAGTACCACGGCTACGCTGGAAACCGCATCGTCCAGCGCCTTTTCCGTATCCTGGCATCTACCGCAAACGGTCGTGTCCAGATACAGAAAATCAATATTGATCGGCTTTTTCGGCTGCGGCTGGCAGCAGTTATCGGAAGAACAACAACATTTACTCATTTTCATTACACTCCTTACAATAATTTGAATTATCCCTTCAAATACAATTTTCCTTAGCGGATGTGATAGTATCGAAAAACTGCTTTGTTTTGCTGATGGTTTCATCATCCGGTGAGTAATATGTCCATTTGCCTTCTTCGCGCGCTTTAACAATCCCACATTCACATAAAATTTTCATGTGATGAGACAATGTGGATTGGGACATTTCAAACCTCTCAAGAATTTTACAGGCACATAGCTCTCCGCAGGAAAGCATATCTACGATCATGGCTCGTTTTGGATCGCCCAATGCTTTAAACACTTTCGTGTTTTCCGGATAGTAGTTCATAACAACACCTCAAATCTAAAAAATTCGATATAATATATAATATGCTTCAAATCGAAATGTGTCAATGTTAAAAATTCTATATTATCCAAACCATGTTGGACATATTTATGATTTTAAATTGGCAAGGCTGCGCTGTGGGCTGTAAGGTGGATAATTAAAGATATAAGTTGGAGTATCATGTTTAGCTACTTGAATAAGCTCTCTCTTTATTGTTCGGTAAAATGACTTCATAAAGACATTATCATAGGTATTACTTTATCATAAAAAGTATATTAAATCTCAAGCCACTTTGGATTGGCTATGCGTAGTATAGAAATAACTTAATTAAGGCAATAACCGATGAGGTGAGGATATGGCTCAAATCGAACAGTTCCTTCTGTCATAATTAAAGCCTTGTGTTCAACATATAAAAACGATAGCCGCCGGGAATTCGACGGAACGACGAATTCCCGGCTGTATATTTTTGTATTCGAGCAACGAGGGGCACAAAATATTGAAGGATATGGTATAATGAAATAGAAATAAAGCAATTTTCCTAAAGGAGCGTGGTCTTGTTGGATTTGATCGTGGCGCTTATCTTAACGTTTGCATTGTTGATAACGGGGGTTTTTGGAGGAATCTTCCTTGGCTACCCGTTATTTGTCGTTATTATACTGTTTTCTGTGGTTGCACTTCGGCGCGGTTTCCGGTTCAAGGATGTATTCGGGATGGCATACAACGGCGGGAAAAAATCCTATGTGGTGGTAAAGGTGTTGATGTTAATCGGCATACTGCTTCCGCTCTGGACGGCCGCCGGAACAGTACCGGCGATTGTGTACTGGGGTACGGAACTGATCAGGCCCAACCTGTTCATCCTATTATGCTTCTTAATAAGCTGCTGCATGTCATCTTTAATCGGCACCGCAGTGGGAACATCGGGTGTAGTCGGAGCCGCGTTGATGGTGATGGCCAGAAGCGGCGGCGTCAATTTGTCTGTTGCGGCGGGAGCCTTAATCGCCGGTGCATATTTCGGAGACAGATGTTCACCGGTATCTTCAAGCGCCGCCTTTGTGGCGGCCATAACGGATACGAATGTTTACGACAACATCAGGAACATGATCAGAACGAGCATTGTTCCGTTTATCTTGGCTGTCGGCTTTTATGCGGCTATTTCACCTTTCTTTGCTTCACAGGGCCGTACGAGAGGCATCCACGATCTGATTGCGCAGCAATTCAATTTACACTGGATCGTGCTGCTGCCCGCACTGGTAATTGTTGTGCTTGCCCTATTGCGTATAAATATCAAAATTGCCATGGCGATAAGCATCTTCACTGCGCTGGCAATAAGCCTCGCTTTGCAGCATCAAGCCGCAAGTGATTTGATGCGTTTCGTGATTTTCGGCTTCAGCCTCGATGAGGCCAATCCGCTGCATACCATCATCACCGGCAGCGGTGTGATTTCTCTTCTCAAAACTTGTCTGGTCGTCTTCCTCGCTTCTGCATTTGCGGGTATCGTAGACGGGACTCAGTTGCTCAATCAAATAGAAATGATTACCGGGAAAGCAGAATCCCGTGCGGCTGTATTCGCCAATGTACTGGTGACGAGCGTGTTCGGAGCTATGGTTGGCTGTAGTCAGACCTTTGCCGTCATGATGACATACGTTCTCAATAAGAAAGCTTACGAGAAAAACGGATTTGACAATACCGTCTCAGCCATAGACCTTGAAAACACCGCTATAATGGTTTCGCCGCTCGTTCCGTGGAATATTGCATTGGTCGCTCCGATGACAATTCTGGATGTCGGCCCTGCCTGCATGCCTTATCTCGTATATATTTACCTGGTGCCTCTCTGGAATCTGCTGTACTTGTATGTCAAAGAACGCGTACCTAAACTGCAGGCTTCGAAAGTGTAATGATAGTTTAACATGCATATGCAAGCTTCCTGTGCTAAAGTAAGATAAAGCGAAAAAGCAGAGAAGGGGGATTGCATCATGGGAAGAAAAGAAAGAATTTCAGTAAAAGTGCGATACAGCATGTTGTTTGCATGCGCATTCGCCCTTTTATTTTTATTTGCGGGTTGCGGCAAAGATGATGAGTCAACGGAAGATCCAAGCACGTTGTATGTGCCGAGCGATGAATTTTCAATCACATTTTCCGATTACAATCCGATGGAAGAAACGTACGACTTCAATGTTTTGCGTTTGTACGACAAACTTGAGGGAGAGCCGCTTTCTTTTGAAATTGAAGCGTACGATAAAAACAACCGGGAGTTAACTGTCAAAAAATACGATGGCGACGGAACGGTGCCTTATGAATACAAACGCTATATCTATCGCTTCAATGATAAGGAAGCGTTGTGGGTCGGCACGCATTGTTACGAGGACGGCTCCGAATATATAGATTACCTGTGGAGCGACATTTCTTCCGGCGTGAAGACCTACAGAGGCATCGGGGTCGACAGCAGCCTCGACGATATTATCCGGGCATATCCGGAGGATTTGTATTATTTGTCCCGAAATGAGCTCGGCGATGAAGCCGGCACGACAGCAATGGCTGAATACAAAGATAAAAGCGGCAAATTCGTATCGTCGGCCGCATACTATAACTGTGCGTATTTCTATCAACCGTTCGAAGACAACGATGTACGCGATATACATTTCTATATGCGTGACGGCAAGGTGGCCGCAATCGAGATTTTCTCCCCGTTTGAATTGCGCCACGTTTATTCGGGAGAGCGCAGCAACGAAAATCTTGTGCTTAAGCCATCGGAAAAGGAAATGACATTTAAAACCGAGGCGGCGGCTAAGGGCGATTACACGATTCACCCGACATGGGAGGATCTCAGCTTATTTACAGCGGCGGAAACGCTGCCTGAGCCCGCGGTGTTTAAATATGATCTCCTGCGACTCGATGCGAGTATTCCGCAGAGCGATAAAGTAAATGCGATTGCCTGCGGTGACAAGCTGCTGAACTATATAGCACAGGTCGAGAGCGGGAATGGAATTTCCTATATTAAGGATACACACTATCAAAATTGGAGCATTCGTTGCCATACAGAGCAGTATCGTGATGTAATTGCCTTTGTAATTGACGAAAAGTACGGTGTATATGAGGCCGGAGCGGGTTCTTCAATGACCGTATTTTATTACGATGCCAAGACATGCAATTGGATTTCCAAAGAGGAGTATGCCAACCGTTGCTCCGTCGATAAAGACAAGATCGTCAAGCTCTATAATGCCGATCTGCCGTATGAGGATATGGCAGCGTACAACATCTACGATACCGAATTCTATGTCGATGCAAACGGCAAGACCGTCATCGGCTATACGTATTCGGTATAAATGGGTGAAGCGTTGACAAAAGAGCCCTTCTCGCACATAATAGGCATTAAAAATATACGTATTTTCACGAGCTCCATGATATACAGGAAGGGAAAGGATAAAAACAAATGGACAAAACCTTGAATAAATATTTCGATCACACGCTGTTAAACGCGGATGCCACTGCGGGCGATATCGAGCGTCTGTGTGCGGAGGCGAAAGAGTACGATTTTTATGCTGTGTGCGTAAATGGCTGCAATGTAAAGACGGCGGCAAAAGCTCTTGCCGGAACGGATATCAAAGTTGCTGCGGTCGTCGGTTTTCCGCTTGGTGCATCGGCCACGGAAACGAAGACCTTCGAAGCGATTCAATGTTGCGAGGACGGTGCGGCGGAAATCGACATGGTAATTAATATAGGTGCTCTCAAGGACGGCCGCTATGAGACAGTCACGGATGACATCGCGGCTACCGTCGCCTCTGCCGACGAGTACGGTGCTATAGTAAAGGTGATCATCGAAGCGTCGCTCTTAACGGAGGACGAAATCAGAAAGGCCTGCGAATTGTCATTGTCTGCAGGAGCTGCATTTGTCAAAACCTCCACCGGCTACAAAGGAGGTGCGACGGTTGAGCAAGTGGCTCTTATGCGGGCCTGTGTCGGAAACCATGCCGGAGTTAAGGCATCGGGCGGAATCCGCGATCTCGAATCGTGCAAGGCACTGATCGAGGCGGGCGCAGATCGCATCGGGGCCTCTGCTTCGGTGGCAATCATGCAGGAACTTATGAGCAGTACCGTCGCGAACAGCGGCGCGAGGGTTATGAATTAAAAGATAAAGTTTTTCCAAATCATGCCGATATAGGAGATATAAGAGGTGTGTTCAAAAAAGGAGGGACCCAAATGATTAATGGAATAGATACCAACAAACATTACGGCATAGCCGGCACAACAAAATCCGCGGGCACACAAGCCACCGAAAAAACGGGCAAGGNNGTGGATACCGTTCAATTCGGGAATACGCAGGAGTCACCCGTCACCTATTCCAGGGTAGGGAAAAAGCTTGGATCTTCGGAAATCGAAGCGCTGAGGGCGCAGGCGGATCAGGCCACGGAAAATCTGCGGAAACTCGTTGAGCAGCTGATTCTGAAGCAAAACAAGCATTACAAAGTTTCCGAGGGAGACGCTTCCAAGGGTTCCCTTGAAGATTCGGGAATCACCGCGGAAGATATCGAAGCCGCAAAACTGGCCATCTCCGAAGACGGAGAATTTGGTGTAAAAGCGGTAAGCGACAGGCTGGTGAATTTTGCAATTTCCGTCTCCGGCGGAGACAAGTCCAAGCTGTCTGAACTGATCGGAGCAATCGACCGGGGTTTTGCGGCGGCAAAAGACGCGATGGGAGGCTCGCTTCCGGATATCTGCCGGCAGACCTATGACGAAACTATGAGAAAGCTGAACGACTGGGCAAAAGATTCAGACGAATAAGGTTGCCGATAATGAAACAAAGGCGCTGTCTCAAAATGAATTTCATTTTGAGACAGCGCCTTTTAATGTATATCGTAATTAGCCGATAGTGTTTTCAAGCGATCCGATGCCCTCTACAGTGCAGACAATCTTGTCGCCTTTCTTGAGAAACTTCGGAGGTTTAAATCCCATGCCTACCCCGGCGGGAGTTCCTGTAGCGATGACAGTGCCGGCCTTCAGCGTCATACCGGCAGACAGATCGCTGATAATATATGAGAGGTCATAGATGAGCTGATCGGTAGTCGCATCCTGTCTGATTTCATCGTTGACGCTCGCTTGTATTTTAAGAATCGGAGGACGTTCAAAACAGTCTTCTGTAACAATGTAGGGCCCCATAGGAGTAAAATCGTCAAAGCTTTTGCCGAAGTACCACTGAGTGTGATTCGTCTGCGCAGTTCTGTCAGTGACATCGTTAAGGATGGTATATCCAAACACATAATCATAGGCATCCTCAGGAGCGACATTCTTGGCATCCTTACCGATAATCGCTGCCAACTCCACCTCATAATCGAGCGCAGTGACTACGTTTTCATCTATGTGAATGACACCGCCGTGAGGAACGGCTTCGTTGACGCGCTTTGAAAAATACACCGGATAGCTTTTCTCAATCTTGAAGTTATCGGCACTGAACTTGGCTGACTCTTGTGCGTGGAGAGCGTAGTTGATGCCCAAGCAGATGACATCCTGCTTCGGAACCGGAATCGGTGCCAGAAGTTGTACGTTGGACAAAGGAATGCCGACATTTCGATCGGCTTCAAGCTTAACCAGTTTTTCGCGGGTTTCGGCGAGAATCTTGCTGTTCCCTGCACACTCATCTATAAACTCATTCATATCCTTTATATCTTTAAAGGGATAGATCTTCGTTTCGTCGCTCGAGAGTACACCGACGGAATCCGTACCGTTGTATCGAAAACTTGCTAATTTCATAACGTCTCAATCCTTTCTTTTTTATATTCTCTTTTGCATAATATATATCACAACCGGTAGCCGGAAGTCAATCAAAACAAAAGAAAACGACCGCACGTACGGTCGTTGTATGCAAATCGGCAGTTGCTTTTAAGGAATGTATTTCGCCAGCATCAACAGAATCTGATCGTCGAAGAGATAGAAGTTATAAAGCTTCGTATCGTAAAAAGACGTTATACTGTACATGGAATTCTCGCCGTACTCGGTGTTTTCCTGTTCATAGGCTGTAATAAAATCGTCGGGGCCGAGGATGTCAGGTTCGGATGCTCCACCATCAAGGAAGGTAATCCGCGCTTCGTCAGGCAAGAATGCTTCCGTGGATTTGTTCTTGTCGGCAATGTAGAAACCGTTCGGGTAGTTGTCATCTTCAACGAATTCCTTCTCATGAATGATTACATGCCTCATGCCGTCATCACTTGCAATTACCTCCGCACTGCCCATAATTTCGACGGCACCGTCGCGAATCAGTTGATCTCGGTATTCACCCTGCAGGTAATCGACTGTGATGTCGGGTTCATTGATCGTTTGCCCACTCTTGTTTAAAAACGTGCAACTGCATGCGAGAGCTGCTGTCGCAATCACGAGAGACAGTATGATTGTCTTAAAAAGCTTTCTTTTCATGTCCTTTGCCTCCTTGGCAAATCATCTGTATCGATCAGTTTCTTACTTAGACGATCATAGCATAAAAATGTTCCCGATATTCCTCATTTTTCAAAATGTAATGTAAATGTAAGAATATATCCAAAATCAACACTGCTGCATATAATGAGATAGGCCGCATGATCAATCGGGGGGATTTTCCTCCATTGGGACGCATGTGCGACAGAAGATATTTTGCAAATGCGTAATAATTGAAATTACAATAAAGAGAGGTTATACAGAAATGGAAAGATTAGAAGGTACAAGGCAGAGGGGGGCGTCCCTTTGCAGCGTATGTGGGCCTAACATCAATACAGAGGATGTAACATTTACAACAAAAGAAGCAAACTTAGTATATATGGATAAAGTATACTCGTACAATAAGGCGACAGGATGCTTGATCCTGCATGAATTACCTGAGTCGAGATGTATGGAATTCAGCACGCGACTTAAACTCGAGCCGATTGAAGACGACGATTGTCACTCTTGCGGAAGAGGCGGAAACTGTTGTTGCTGCTGCGGCAACGTTGCCGGAATTAACACCTGTGAGCTGGATTCAGATGCGGTATTTAGGATTACGAGAAGCTTTGTCCTGGTGAAAAATTTATCCCTGAGGCCGCGGACGCTCGATGAGTCAGACGTCACAATCGACGGCGAAGAAGTCGATGATCTGACGGAAATGGGCAACCAGTTTGTTGCCACAGCCAATACGGCGGTACTGGATGCGACAAAGAAGCGCTGTGCCGATTTGGGACTGCCGACAAAGAGCTTTTTCCTGATCAGAAACGCAGGTCCGTGGGTTTTCAACGGCACAATCGTTCTGGAAGGTACGGTAAATTCACGCGGCAGAACTTGCTGCTTCCAGGCAAAATTTGAGACACCTGACAGAGGAATTCAGATTGACGGTACATCGACATTTGCTGTTCCGAAGCTCGCGATTCCTTGCATTACACAGGGTATGCCGCCTTTAATTCGCTTCAGCTTTACAGGCAGAGTCTTTATTATCAACCCGGAAATCATTATGGATTTCAGAGAAAGAGACAGAATTTGTACGGTCGCCGGCATGCTTGCAATTGAGCCGGAGGTAAATGTTGAGGTGTCCAGAAGGACATTGTTCTGCATCGATGCCTGCGAGGGACTGTTGCCATGCGACGGCACTGAGGCAGCCTTTGAGCTCGACGACGAGGAAGATTGCACATGGCCGCCACCGCCTGCATGTCGCTGCGGGACGGCAATATCGCCGGAAAACGATGCCGATCTTTGTGATACATCTATCGTCTGCGATTTTGAAGATGATAGACGCTGTAATGACCTTAACGGCAGAAGAGGGGATCGTGAACAAGGTATGCAGTGGAACGGTTGCAACGGTTGCACNNTGCAATTCGTGGTAATTACACTTAAAGGATCGATAAAAGGCTTGCGGGATGTGTTTCGCAAGCCTTTCTGTTTTTTTACAAATACAAAATACAGAACGAACACATTTTCGACACACAATATGTTGTTGATTTTGTTAAAAAAATATAATAGAAAGAATATTCTGATATAAAAAATGGCGCATATGTCCCAAAAAAACGGCAAAAATTATTGAATGGTGGGGCAAAGTGGGTTATAGTGGAAGTAATCTTAGTTTGGGGGATTGTCCAATGTTGATGGGAAAGTACCAAAACTCAATAGACCAAAAAAACAGGTTGAACATACCCGCCAAGTTTAGGGACGAGCTTGGACTGAGATGCGTATTGACCAAGGGCATCGATCGCTGCCTTTATATTTATCCTATGACCGAATGGGAAAATTTCATGAAAAAACTCTCCGCATTGCCTTCATCAGACGCTAATGTAAGGGCATTTTTGCGGCATTTTTATGCAAATGCCGTCGAATGTGAAATCGACAAACAGGGAAGAATACTCCTACCGCAGGAGCTTCGTGAATATGCGCGAATCGAGAAAGATGTACTAACCATGGGCATTATGGACAAGATAGAGATATGGAGTAAGGCTGAATGGGAAAATTCCGAGGAAACTGTACAACTTGCTCCGAGTGAGTTTGCTCAAAAGATGGCCGAGTACGGAATATGATGGAATTTAAACATACCGCTGTGTTGCTCGACGAAGTGATACAGATGCTGAATATAAAAGCTGACGGAATCTATACGGACGGAACGCTGGGAGGAGGCGGACATGCTTCTGCAATCTGTGCCGAACTAAACACTGAGGGGCATTTTGTCGGCATCGACAGGGACAAGGACGCCCTGGCCGCAGCCACGCGCAGGCTGGAAAAATATCCTTGCCGCAAGGACTACGTGCAGTGCAACTACGCCGACATTAAGCAGGCACTTGCCTCTTTGGGAATCGATAGCATCGATGGCGCTGTTTTGGATCTCGGAGTTTCCTCGTTCCAACTGGACAATCCGGAAAGAGGATTTTCGTATATGCAGAAGGCGCCGCTCGACATGCGTATGAATGTAGACGACCCGCTGACAGCGTACGATGTGGTCAACAATTATACAGAAAAAGAACTGACTCGCTTGATTAAGACCTACGGAGAAGAGAGATGGGCGATGCGTATCGCTGCATTTATCGTCGCCGCCAGAAAAGAAAAACCCGTCGAGGACACAGAGGAACTCGTGGATATAATCAAAGCTGCGATTCCGGCTGCAGCCAGACGTGAAGGCCCTCATCCCGCCAAGCGAACATTTCAAGCGATTCGCATTGAAGTAAACGATGAATTGAACCGTCTGAAAACGGCGGTATCGGAATTTTGCGATGTGCTCGCTCCCGGAGGAAGGCTTGCAATTATAAGCTTTCATTCCTTGGAAGATCGTATCGTAAAGGATATCTTTGCCGCTCGCTGCAACCCTTGCACCTGTCCGCCCGGACTGCCTGTGTGTGTTTGCGGCAACAAAGCGGACATCAAGAAGGTGACGGGTAAACCAATCACCGCAGGTGAGGAAGAACTGGAAGAAAATCCGCGCGCACGAAGCGCAAAGTTGAGGGTAATAGAAAAGTTATAGACAAGAGAGGTACAAGCCATGATGCCGGCGGAAAAATGGTATGAATATCAGGAGTCATACAGAAAATACGGTTTTGATATGAAACCGCGCAAAGAGAAACCAATCAAACAGAATAAAAAGCATGCCATCGAAATTTCCGGAAAGGATAAATTTCATCTCGCGATGTTCATCGTTTTGTTGGGTGTTATTTGTGTTGGATTGATTGTATCGACTGCCTATGCTGCTAACTTGAAGTTTGAAATAAACAGAACAATTATGGCCAACAACGAGCTCAAAGGTGAAATTGAGAACTTAAATATGAAGATTGAAAAGAACACCAATATTTCCGCTATTGAAGAGAAGGCGGTAAATGAGCTGGGCATGTCCTATGCGTTGCCCGAGCAAATTGTCTTTATCGAAGAGCAGAAGGAAGTCGCGAGCGACTTTGCCGTCATTCTCAAGGAAGAGGCATATAATTAAAAAAGGAGAAATATAAATAAAAAAACAAAGGCTGAAAAGCAATATAATTACATATAGAAAGGAGATCCCGGATAACTGAATTGTATGTATGATGAAGAAATCCGGATTTTATTTTATCTGTGGGACCTGTATCGAATAGTATAAGAAAAAGAATTGTATTGGCCTTTGCATTAATCTGCATTGCGATGGTGGCATTGTGCTTCCGAGTAGGATGGCAACAAATCATACACGGTGCGGAATACAGCAAGATGGCCGTTGAACAACAGACGCGCGATGTGCCGATCGAGGCCAAACGCGGTGTCATCTACGACCGCAACGGGCAGGATCTCGCGGTGAGTGCAGCCTGTTATTCCGTTTGGGTGCGCCCGAGCGAAATACAAAACGACGGGAAGACAGCGGAAAAGAAGGCTGCAAATCTGGAGGCTCACATCGATGCGCTCGCCAAAGCACTCAATATGGATCGGGATGTCATCAAGGCTGCGGCTACAAAAAAGCAGTCGCTGGTAAAGGTGGCCAAATATCTTGAAAAGGAGACCGCCGAAAAGGTCAGAGCCGAGAAGATTCCGGGCGTGCAGATCACCGAAGACGTCAAGCGCTACTACCCGCTGGGTGCATTTGCCTCCCATCTGCTCGGCAGTGTGACCGACGACAACGCGGGACTTTCCGGCATCGAACTGAAATACAATCAATATTTGTCGGGTATTTCCGGACGATGGATAAAAAACACCGATTCGGCCGGCAACGACCTGAGCCACGGTGTTGAAAAATATTATCGCGCTGAAGACGGACTGAACCTCGTACTGACTATAGACGAGGTAATTCAACATTACGTGGAAAAAACTCTGGCTGAGGCTAAAGAAGCCAGCGGCGCCGATCGTGTTATGTGTATCATGATGGAACCGAAGACGGGATACATACTTGCGATGGCGGTCGATCCGGATTTCGATCCGAACAACCCGCGCGTACCGCTCGATGATGCTGAAGCCGCTTATGTGGAAAGCTTGAGCGAGAAAGAAAAACTCGACTACTGGAACAAGATGTGGCGCAATCCTATAGTCAGCGATGTCTATGAGCCGGGTTCCACTTCAAAATTGTTGACGACGGCGATCGCATTGGAGGAAAATCTCACCTCGCTCGACGACACCTTCGTCTGCAATTATACATATCAGGTGGCAGGTGTGACTCTGCATTGCTGGAGAACAGGAAGGCCGCACGGGCATGAAACGCTCATGGAGGCTGTCGGAAACTCTTGCAACCCCGTCTTTTCCACACTTGCGCAGCGCACAGGTAAGGAAAAGTTTTATGAATATATGCAGTTGTTCGGAATGACTGAAAAGACCGGAATCGATTATCCGGGTGAAGGAGGCTCTATCGTCTATAAACCGGATAAGACCGGACCTGTTGAATTAACTACAATGTCGTATGGGCAGGGTATTGCTGTAACGATGCTGCAGCAGATCACAGCGATATGCTCGCTCGGAAACGACGGGAAGCTGATGCAGCCGCGTCTGGTCAAAGCACTCAAGGATTCCGACGGCAACACGGTAAAAGAATTTGAGCCGACGATAGTACGTCAGGTGGTATCCGAAAAGACGGCTTCCGAAATGTGTAAAATTATGGAATATGTAGTTTCGGCCGGCGGCGGCGGCGGCGCGAAGGTGCCGGGATACCGGGTCGGCGGAAAGACGGGAACGGCCAACAAACCGTCGCAAGGAAAGTATTCGTCGGAAACGTACTCGTCGTTCATCGGCATGGCTCCTATGGACGATCCTCAGATCGCAATGCTGATCGTAGTAGACAATCCTAAGGGCACGAAGTTCGGCAGCGTGGTAGCTGCTCCTTATGCAAAGGAAATCTTGCAGGATACGTTGCGTTACTTGCAGATAAAGCCGAGATATACCGATGAAGAGAAGGTGCAGCTTAAGAATCAGATGATAACAGTTCCGCAAGTCACAGGCAACAGCTATTCGGAAGCAATAGGCATCCTCGGAGGTTCTTCATTAAAATACACAGTAAGCCCGGCTGCGACGACAAATGAAGACTTTATCGTCGTCGATCAGTACCCGAAAGCCGGTGAAAAGATAAGCGCGGGAGGAACCGTATATTTATATAGGGAGTGATGTCCATCATGAAGGTATTTGCTGTAACGGGTACCAACGGAAAAACGACCGTCACATATATGCTCAGGAATATTTTGGAGACGGCCGGACAAAAGAGTGCACTGGTAGGGACGGTCATTCACGATATCGGCGGCACCTTATACGAGGTCAACAACACGACACCGGGCAAGCAGACTTTGCGTGAATATATGCAAAAGTGCGAGGAGTTGAAGATAGAGAATTTTGTGATGGAAGCATCCTCGCACGCCCTGGATCAAGGGCGAACCGATGAAGCCGGAATCGCTTACGCCGCGTTTACAAACCTCACACGGGATCATCTCGATTACCATGAGACGATGGAAAAATATTATGCGGCCAAGAAAAAGCTTTTTTTATATCCTTCCGTCAGAGAAGCGGTTATAAACATCGATGACAGATACGGGAGCAGGTTGCAAGCGGAGCTTGCTGAGGGGAATATCAGAATTACAACGGTTTCCATGCGAAGCAAAGGAAGCGATATTTATGCGACTTGGAGAGGGCGCGGCCTTGACGGCGGCGAGCTTACGCTTGTGAAGAACGGCGAGCCGACGGAGATCACGCTGGCAGCGATAGGTGAATTTGCAGCCATGAATGCGGCGCTGGCAGCGGGGCTCGCTTGGGCGGCAGGGATCGAGACCGCCCAAATCAAGGCCGGCCTTGAGAGATTTGCAGGAGCTCCGGGCAGATCTGAAATTATCTACGGAGAGCGGACCGGGATTGTCGCGATAATCGATTACGCGCATACGCCGGATGCACTCGAGAGCATCTTAAAAGCGGCTGCAATGATTGCGAGTGATAAAAAGAGCAAGCTGATCACTGTATTTGGATGCGGGGGGCAGCGAGACAAGGCAAAGCGCAAGCAGATGGGCGTGATTGCAGGGGAGCTTTCCGACATCTGTGTAATTACAAACGATAACCCGCGCAATGAAAGCAGCAAGGATATCTTCGCGATGATCGAGGAAGGCATATACGGCACGAGCTGTGCGTATTACATCATTGAAGACAGAGAAGAAGCCCTGCATAAAGCAGTGAGCCTTGCGGAACGCGGTGACATCATCGTCGTCGCGGGCAAGGGACATGAAAAGAAACAAATATTGCAGGACGAAGAACGAGAATTTGATGATAAGGAAAAGATCAAGGAGATAATATGAAGAAGATAAGCGTAAATCGCATCGCAGAGATGATAGGGGCAGAGCTGATTGCGGGCTCCGGCGATCGTGAAATCACGGGAGTTTCGACGGATTCGAGAGAAGTGAAAGCGAGTGACATTTTTTTCCCGCTTATAGGTGAGAATCACGATGCACATGCATTTCTGGGCGAAGTGTTCCAAAGCGGCTGCCGGGCGGCTGTCGTCTCGGACAGAGAAGTCGCATTGAAGGCTGCTGCGGATTGCGATGTCTCTTTGCTTTTGACCGGTAATACACTGCACGCTTTGCAGCAGTTGGCGAAGGCCTATATAGCACAGTTGCCGATTAAAAAGCTTGCGGTCACAGGAAGCGTCGGCAAGACCGGTACAAGAGATATCTTACACGCTGCGATGAGTACGCGCTATAAGACGATCAAGCCGGCAAAAAACTTCAACAACGAGATTGGGGTGCCTATTACAGCCTTCCAAATAGAAGATGACACAGAAGCTGCAATCTTTGAGATGGGCATGGAGCGCCACGGAGAGATTCACTTGTTGGCAGATATCGTAAGGCCCGAGACGGCGATCATCACCAATGTCGGTTCGTCGCATATCGAGACCGTCGGCAGCAGGGAGGGCATCTTGCAAGCAAAACTCGAAGTCACGGATTTTTTCACAGCAGATGACTGCCTGATCATTTACGACGGCGGAGATATTTTGACCAAAGAGAGCGCGAAGGGCGAGTATAAGCTGATTACAGTCGGTAAAGACGGGAGCGGTGACTTTATTGTATCAGATGTTTGCAATTTAGGTGAAAAAGGTGTACAATTTACGATTGAACATAATTGCAAGGCGCATCGCATAAAGCTTCCCGTGCCGGGCGAGCATAATGTGTATAATGCGGCTCTGGCGATTGCCGCCGCGTATCGTTACGGCATCGGTCTCGAAGAGGCCGCAGCGGGAGTCGCGACCATGAAGATTACGGATAAGAGACTTTCCATCAAAGAAAATCATGGCATTAAGGTGCTCGACGACACGTATAATGCAAGCCCCGAATCGATGAAGGCCGGCATTGCGGCACTGCTTTCCGTCGAGGGCCTGCGCAAGGTTGCAATTTTGGGCGATATGTTCGGACTCGGAGACGAGAGTGAGCGCTATCACCGCGAGGTGGGATCATTCATCGGTGAAAGCCGGTTGGATCTGTTAATTACAGTAGGAAACTATGCTAAATATATCAAAGAGGCCGCTCTGCCGCAGATGCAGGGCCGTGCATTTTATTTTGAGACAAAGGATGAGTTTCTGAAGGAAATGGATGTAATCGTGCAAAAGGGAGATGTCATTCTTGTAAAAGGGTCAAGGGGGATGAAGATGGAACACATCGTCAACAAAATTTTGGAATAACAAAGGAAAATCAGCATGTTTAATACGGAGTTCGTTCAAATCGGAATTATTATTTTATTGGCCTTTATCGTCGGAGTTGTGACCACTCGAATTATTCTGCCTATCTTACGCAAAAAGAAGCTTGGGCAGAATATCAGAGAGGAAGGACCGAGATCTCATATGCTCAAGAGCGGTACGCCGAGTATGGGCGGCATCGCAATCATCTTGGCGACAGTGATCACGGGACTTGTGTCATCGGCGGTATTGCAGAAGACTGAGCGGGATGTAATCGTAATCTCTGTTGCATTTATCGTCTTCGGCTTGCTCGGCTTTTGGGATGACTTTACAAAGGTGGCCAAAAAACGCAACCTGGGGCTGCGAGCTTGGCAGAAACTGGCAGCACAGATCGTGCTGAGCGTGGCGATTGCAGCATATATGGCTGAATATTCCCTCTCCGGGACTTCGGTTTATATTCCGTTTGCGGGATTGTACATCGACTTCGGAGCTTGGTATATACCGTTCGTGGCCTTCGTTATAGTTGCTATGACGAACAGTGTAAATTTAACGGACGGCCTTGACGGGCTTGCAGCAGGTGTTACGGCGGTCAATGCGCTGTTCTTTGCAGTTGCGGCTGCTGTCTATAATTTTGCCGGAGCGACGTATTTTTGTGCGGCTCTGTGCGGAGCATGTTTGGGATTTTTGGTTTTCAACAAGAATCCGGCTAAAATATTTATGGGTGATACGGGATCGCTGGCTCTTGGAGGAGGGCTGGCGGTGGCAGCTGTGCAGATGAATATGACGCTGCTTTTGCCGGTCGCGGGTCTGGTATACGTGCTGGAAGCGCTCTCGGTAATCATACAAGTAGCGGCGTTCAAGACCACGGGGAAACGGGTATTCAAGATGGCCCCTCTTCATCACCATTTTGAATTGAGTGGGATGAAAGAGAAAAACGTTGTCGCATTGTTTTGGATAGTATCGTTAATCTGCTGTACCGTGGCATTGTCAGCGCTGTAAGAGGAGAAAAATTATGAAAAATATTATGAAAAATAAAAGGGTACTGGTCATAGGAATGGGAAAATCGGGCATCGCTGCCACGCAGGCATTGCTGAAACTCGAGGCGGATGTCTCCGTGCAGGATGCCAAACGCGCAGAGGAAATCGATCCGCAGTTGATCAGCTTCTTAAAAGGGAAAAACGTCAAATGCTATTTTGGCTGTATACCGGAGAATATGGGCGAATATCATATGCTCATTCTCAGCCCGGGAGTGGCGCCGGATCTGCCGTTTATCAGAGAGGCTCAGGAAAAAGGTGCGGAGATCATCGGTGAGCTTGAGATCGCTTACAGAATCGGAAGCGGCAAGTATATTGCTATCACAGGCACAAACGGCAAGACGACGACCACCACGCTTACCGGCGAGATATTTAAATCTGCCAAGCGTAAGACATATGTGGTCGGAAATATCGGTGTAGCTGTCATTTCGATGGCTTTGAATGCTGACGACGATTCTTGGTTGGTCACTGAAACCAGCAGCTTTCAACTCGAGACGACGAAGAATTTCAGACCTGAGGTGTCGGCTATCCTCAATCTTACACCGGATCATATGGACAGACATAAGAATATGGCAAACTACGGTGAAGCCAAATCCAAGGTATTTGCCAATCAGACGGCTGAACAATATCTGGTAATAAACTTCGATGACCCTGAATGCGTCAGGATGGCAGAAAAAGCCGTCGCACGGGTGGTACCGTTCTCTCGCAAAGAGGAGCTTGAATTCGGAGTCTTCGTCAAGGACGGCAAGATCGTCGTCAAGAATGACGGCGAACACCTTGTCGAAATCTGTGCGACGAGCGATTTGCGAATTCCGGGAGCGCACAACGTTGAAAACGCGCTTGCAGCCGTGGGGATCAGCTATTTTTCGGGAATAGAACCTGAAATCATAGCAGAGACATTGCGCTCGTTCCTGGGCGTTGAGCACAGACTCGAATATGTCGATACGATAGACGGCGTTCGCTATGTCAATGACTCAAAGGGAACGAATCCGGAGTCTTCGGTTAAGGCGATTGAGGCCATAGACACACCGATTCTGCTGATTGCGGGAGGGTACGACAAGGGGTCGGAATTCGACTCACTGATTGAATCGTTTGGCGGCAAAGTCAAGAAACTGTTGCTTATGGGCAAGACTGCGGGAAAGATTAAGGAAACGGCTGAACGATACGGCTTTAAAGATATCATTATGTGTAAGGATCTCGACGAATGCGTGCGCAGAGGTGCTGAAGAAGCAGAAGCAGGGGATACTGTTCTGCTGTCTCCGGCTTGCGCGAGCTGGGATCTTTACACCTGCTTCGAGCAGCGCGGCGAGCATTTCAAGAGCTGTGTGCACAATTTGGGAGCATAACATTGCGGCGAAAAAACGCCTGCAAGTGTAAATATAAAAACGGGAGACGGTATGGGGAGAAAACGAGCACCTCGCATCAAGGATATAAAATTAAAATCATGCGATTTTACAATATTAATACTGGTGATGGCACTCGTCGTCTTTGGAATTATTATGGTTTTCAGCGCCAGCTATTACCATGCGATCAGTAATTTTGACGATCCGTACCATTATCTCAAACGAGACATAGTATGGGCCTTGAGCGGCGGTGTGTTGATGGCCGTCTGCGCTCTTTTGGATTATAGAGTGTGGCAGCGGTTTGCCATTCCTCTGACAGTGATTTCGGTTGTCATGCTGCTGCTGATTTTCACACCGCTCGGTGTGACACGCAACAACGCAACCCGTTGGATAGGTATCGGCAGCAGCGAGTTGCTGACCATCATGCCGGGAGAGATCGCTAAGATCGCGGCTATCGTATTTGTGGCGTGGTTCTTGAGCCAAGATCCTACGCGCATTCGGTCGTTTTCAAGAGGGGTCCTTCCGGTCGTTGCCCTGATGGGACTTTATGCGGGCTTGATTATCAAGCAACCGAATCTCTCGACAGCGCTGACGGTTTGCGGTATTATGGTCGGAATGCTGTTTGTGGCAGGCCTCTCGTGGAAGTATATCGGGCTTATTGTCGGCGCCGGCGTATCGGGCATAGCCGGCTTATTGCTGATGGACAAAGACGGGTACTGGGTTAAGAGAATTATGAGTTTTACGAATCCCTTTGCCGATAAATTGGGCGATGGATATCAAGTCGTTCAAGGACTGTTGGCCTTGGGCAGCGGCGGCGCCTTTGGTGTCGGGCTCGGCCAAAGCATTCAAAAGACGCTTTACCTGCCTGAACCGCAGAATGATTTTATTCTGGCAATTATCGGGGAGGAACTCGGCTTGGTGGGTGTCCTTGTCCTTATGGGAGCCTATCTGTTCTTAATTTGGCGCGGTATCCATGTCGCTGTCAATGCAAGAGATATGTTCGGGACAATGTTGGCTTCCGGCATTGTGATTATGATCGCCGTGCAGGTCATTTTAAACGTGGCGGTTGTCACCTCGAGCATGCCGCCCACGGGGGTCACGCTTCCGTTTGTATCCTACGGCGGTAATGCGCTTTGGCTTTTCATGGGCGCGGCAGGCATCTTGCTGAATATTTCCAGGCACACGGCAAAGTAAGTAAACAACATTGGAGAAACTGAAATGAGAGTAATCCTGACAGGCGGCGGCACGGGCGGACATGTTTATCCGGCCGTTGCTATTGCAGAGAAAATAAAAGAGAAATATCCCGACAGCGAGATTCTGTTTGTCGGTACCGAGAGGGGCATGGAGCACAAGATTGTTCCGAGCAACGGATATAAGATCCGTTTTATCACAATCAGCGGCTTCAACCGCAAGAATATGCTGAAAAACGTAAAGACAGCCGTTAATCTCGTAAAAGGCAGCATGCAATCGCGTGCCATTCTTAAGGAGTTTCGGCCTGACGTGGTGATAGGCACAGGCGGATATGTATGTGCTCCGGTTGTCAGAATGGCGGCTAAGATGGGGATTCGCACATTGATCCACGAACAGAACGCATATCCGGGTGTGACGAATAAGATGCTGGAAAAGTATGCGGACAAGGTATTTCTGGCATTTGCGGAGGCGGCCAAATATTTTAAAAATAAGGATAAGCTCGTAGTCACCGGCAATCCTGTGCGTAAGGCTTTCGGCGAGGCAAAACGGGAAACCGCCCGCACATTGCTGTCAATTCCGCAGGACGCCTTTGTTGTACTGGCATTTGGCGNNTGGCGGGAGCCTCGGCGCAAAACGTATCAATGAAGCTGCATTGCCGTTGCTCGAATTTGGGGCGGGGCAAAAGAATCTCTATACAGTGCTTGCTACGGGAAGCTACTATTACGAAAGTGTGACGGAAAAGTTGCGGGGCAAGCATCTCGATCTTTCTGACAACATCAGAGTGCTCGAATATATAGACGATATGCCTAACTATCTTGCGGCGGCCGATCTTGTAATCAGCCGTGCGGGCGCGCTGACGATTTCCGAAATTGTGGCCGGCGGCAAGCCCGCCATCTTGATTCCTTCCCCTAACGTGACAGGAAACCATCAATATTACAATGCAAAGTCTGTAGCAGACAGAGGCGGTGCCGTTCTGATCGAAGAAGAGAAGCTCACTGATGAGAAACTCATTTCCTCAGTTCTCTCGCTGATGAACGACAGAAGACGGCTCAGCAATATGGCAGAAGCTTGCAGGGCCTCATCGTCCGGCGACGCCTTGGACAAAATAATCTCATATCTGTAACAAAATAAAACCGCAACGCATATGATAAAACCGGATTGCTCTGTATGGCAAACGGAGGGAGTGAAATTTTTTTGGATACCTATCATATACGTGGCGGTTATTATCTTAACGGTGAGGTTGCTCTCTCGGGCGCCAAAAACTCAGTTTTACCCATCTTTGCCGCAAGTGTTGTAACGGGGGCGCAATCGAAGATTGTCAACTGCCCCGAGATTTCCGATTCCGAAAATATGCGCGATATTCTAAAGATGCTTGGCTGCAGTGTGCACAAGGACGGCGGTACGGTGGTGATTGATTCCGCGCAGATTTCTGCACATACGATAGGCGAAAAATTGATGTCCACCATGCGGTCCTCCGTATTCTTGGCGGGGTCGCTTCTGGTAAGATGCGGAATCGCCGAGATCGGAAAGCCGGGTGGTTGTAAGATCGGTGCGCGACCTATCGACATACACATAGATATGCTGAAAGCGCTGGGGGCTGAAGCGGAGGAGAATGAAGGACGTGTGGTCCTCAAGGCAAGAAAGCTCAAAGGGGCACAACTTACACTGCCGTTTCCCAGCGTAGGGGCGACTGAAAATACAATTATCGCCGCTTCATGTGCTGACGGAGAAACCGTTTTGAGTAATGCGGCTCGCGAACCGGAGATAGTCGACCTTCAGGATTTCCTGAACCGGTGCGGTGCAAAGATAAAGGGAGCAGGCACTCATACCGTGACGATAGAAGGGGTCAAGGAGCTGCATGCGGCTGAATATGAAATCATTCCCGACAGAATAGAGGCGGGCACATTCATGTGTATGGCTGCGGCCACCAAAGGTGAAATTCATATCAAAAACGCACGCCCCGCGCATCTTGAGACTGTCTCTGAGGCACTGGAAGCGCTTGGCTGCGAGATTCGCACGACGCAGAACGGAATGTGGATAAAACAGTCAAAACCGCTTAGAGGTACAGTCGAAATTACGACCGCACCGTTTCCCGGTTTTCCTACCGATTTACAGCCGCAGTTTACCGCAGCAGTGTGTGCGGCGGGTCTCACCGGAGTCGTTCGAGAGAAAATTTTCGAGAACAGATTCGGCTACGCAAAAGAATTAAATAAAATGGGCGCAGCCATTGAAATATGCGGAAAAAATGCTATAATAACACGAGGACATCTTTTAAAGGGAAATCGCGTAGTTGCAGAGGATCTGCGAGGCGGGGCGGCGCTGGTTACGGCAGCGCTGGCGGCCGAGGGAGACAGTATAGTCTGCGGTACCGAATATATAAAAAGAGGATACTTCTCACTGGATAAAAAATTGCGCCTTCTCGGCGCCGAAATAAAGGAACACAATGGCTAAGGAAGTTATTGCAAGAAAGAAAAAAAAGAGGAGAAAGAAAAATTATCTGTTGCGCTTGATTCTGCTGATTGCAATCTGTACGGGTCTGTACTTTGTCATGACACTTGGAGTGTTTGACATTCGCAATACAGCCGTCTCGGGCAACAGCTATTATACGGACGAACAAATAGCGGACAAGGGTGGAATAAAAAACGGCAGCAACATCTTCTTCGATCTGAAAACGCGCACGGTCAAGCAGAAACTCCTAAAGGATCCGTATATCGAAAATGCCCGTGTGCACAGAAAGCTGCCCGCGACTGTGAGCATAAAAATAGAGGAACGCAAAGAGGCGGCCGCGGTCATGTACGGGACAAGCTATTTTGTGATAGATAAAGAAGGTATCATACTGAAAAAGACCGATACGGAGCCGAAGGTCACGTTGCTCTCCGGTATTGTCGTTAAAAAAGCCGAAGTGGGGAAGCCTTTGGAGGCAGAAGAAAACTATGTCCTTACCGATACATTGAAAATGATCGGAAATATGGAAGACAGCGGCATTTATTTTAAAAAGATTGAGATTTCGAGCGTGATGGTCAAAGCGTATATATACGATCAGCTTTATGTACGCGGTACGCCGGAAGCCATGATGGAGAATATGGAAAACGGCAACCTGCAACAGGTATTGTATCAACAGCATCAGCAGGGAATCGAGCGAGGCGTCATCAGTGTCGGTGCGGAGGGTTATTGTGCCTTCAGTGCCGAAATCAAATAAATCGAAATGAGGGACGAAGAGATGAAAAAGTACGCCGGCATCATAGGTGTGGGATTGATCGCCATGTTTATCGGCATCGTTTTAGCTATGCAGATCAGTAACGCCTCCTCATCCGAGCAAGGCGGGTTGGTGCCTATTTTAAAATTAAAGGACTACGAAGTGGCCCTGAAACAAACTCGCGCCGAGAAAGAGGACGCATTGGAGGAACTCGCGGAGGTGGAGGCGCGTCTCAGTGCCATAGAAAAAGAAACTGCGGCTGAAGACGAGATAGTTAAGGGCCTTGTCAGCGATACCGAACGCTATAAGATGATAGCCGGTATGACCGACGTGAAGGGGCCCGGTATCGTCATGACCATCAATGACCCCGCAGTCGCGGACGAATACCAAGAGGATATAAGCGTAATTACATACAATTACGAGCTATTGCTTAGCGTTGTCAACAAATTAAAAGAGGCCGGCGCAGAAGCCATAAGCATCAATGAAAATCGCATAGTACAGACGACTGAAATCTCACTTGCCGGAAGTCATATCAACATCAACGGCACCTCGACCGCACCTCCGTATGAAATAAAAGCAATCGGCAATCCCGATACCATGCACAATGCACTGACGATACGGGGAGGCACGGTAGATATTTTGAAAAAATACGATCTCAAAGTCAGTATCGTCAAAAAGCAGACGGTTAAGATTCCTCGTTACAGCGGCGTGATCAATCTGAAATACGCAAAACCTATCCCTCAGGAATAGGAGGGCTTCGGGATGAACAAGAGAACGATATGCATCATGTTTTGCATAGCGCTGCTGGTCGGCGTCGGTATTATTGCTCAGTCGCGAGTGACGGACGGGCTAATGCTGTATGTTGCGCCTTCCACGGTTGAGGACTATAAATCCATGTCTGAAGGCGAAATACAAAATTTAGCCAATGTGAGAGAGCAGATTGCGACGGAAACGGCTAAACTGAACGAATACGAGAAGAGCCTCAACGATGCGGAAAAACAAAAAATATTGGATAACATCAATGACGCTTATATCAAGTACGGCATTTATA
The DNA here is from genome assembly GCA_002329565.1 of Firmicutes bacterium UBA1440. Taxonomy (GTDB): domain Bacteria; phylum Bacillota; class Clostridia; order Peptostreptococcales; family Anaerovoracaceae; genus UBA1440. The sequence goes on along the minus strand of DCTM01000065.1, from coordinate 12,799 downwards.
TGGGAAAGCTGCCTGTCAAGGGCCCCGGAGTGATCATCATTGTCGACGACGGCAGAAGGGAGTTACTTGAAGGTGAAGATATCAACAATTTGATCGTGCACGATCAGGATATTTTTATGATTATAAACGAGCTCAAGCGTGCCGGAGCTGAAGCTATCTCGGTCAACGGACAGCGCATACTCTCCGACACATCCATCAGTTGTGCCGGCTATACGGTGAGAATCAACGGTGTTACCTATGCGCGGCCTTTTGAAATCAAAGCCATCGGCAACGCGCGCAAGATGTCGTCCGTGCTGCTCGGACCTGAAGGTTACGGAACAAATTTGAAGGACTGGGGTGTCATTTTTAAGCTGGCAACTTCCGATGAAATTTTCATTGACGGCAGCAACGACGCTGACAATCAGTTAAACAAGTATTCTAAAGCATTATAAGGAGAGAAACCAATGATTTTTGCGATTATCGCCGGGCTGGCGGCAGGACTCACCATAGGCTTTGTATTCGACGTTTCCTATCCTACTGAATATTCTTTTTACATAGCTATGGCATTACTGGCAGCAATCGATTCTCTGATCGGCGCGGCGCGTTCCCATATCGAAGGGAAGTATAACGGGCTGATCTTTGCAACGGGCTTTATTTGCAACGCCGCACTCGCAGGTCTGCTGACTTTTCTGGGCGACAAGCTCGGCATTCCGTTGTATTACGCCGCCATATTTGTATTCGGCGGACGGTTGTTTAATAATTTAGCGGTTATACGGCGCCTCGCTTTGGATAAATATTTGACTAAAAAGAACAAAATCTAGATTTTTTTGTTTCGAAATTACTGGTCATCGTAAGCGCTGTATGTTATAATATTTTCAACGATTTTGTGCGGCATTTTTGCCGCTTTATTGTAATAAACAAATATAGAGGCAGGAGGAATACTGTTAATGTTGCAGTTCGAGATAAACGAAGCAAATGCTGCCCAGATTAAAGTAATCGGTGTCGGCGGTGGCGGTTGCAATGCCGTCAATCGCATGATCGAATCCGGGTTAAAGGGAGTTTCTTTCATTGCCATCAATACTGACAAGCAAGCGCTGGCAGGATCGATGGCGGAAACAAAGGTACAGATTGGAGAAAAGCTCACAAAGGGTTTGGGAGCCGGAGCAAATCCTGAAATCGGACAAAAGGCCGCCGAGGAGAATTTAGACGATATCAGCAAATTCATCCAAGGTTCGGACATGGTATTCATTACGGCCGGCATGGGCGGCGGTACCGGTACCGGCGCAGCGCCCATCATAGCTAAGGCCGCCAAGGACCAAGGAATATTGACCGTCGGCGTTGTCACAAAGCCTTTTACCTTTGAAGGAAAAAAGAGAAGAGAACACGCCGAACTCGGAATCAAGTTCCTTAAAAAATACGTAGATTCTCTCGTGGTGGTTCCGAACGATAAATTGTTGCAGATCTCCGCAAAGAATACCTCCGTTCTGGAAGCGTTCAACATGGCTGATGAAGTCCTTAAGCAAGGCGTACAGGGCATTTCCGATCTTATTGCCGAAGCAGGCATGATTAACCTCGACTTTGCGGACGTCAAGACAGTAATGAGTGACAGAGGCATCGCACACATGGGTGTCGGAACGGGTAAGGGCGAGGATCGCGTGACTCAGGCGATCAAGAGCGCTATCGAAAGTCCGTTGCTCGAGACCTCGATTGCCGGAGCAAAAGCTATCCTGCTCAATATTACCGGCGGATACGATTTGGGCATGTTGGAAGTCAACGATGCTGCGGATCAGATCGAGAAGGCCGCCGACAAGGATGCCATCGTTATCTTCGGTACTTCTGTCAAGGAAGAAATGAAGGATGAAATCATCATCACCGTCATAGCCACGGGCTTTGAGGACAGGCCTCAGAAAGACATATTTTTGAGTTCTTCAACCGGTGCGACGGGCAATGAAGATACAGCCTCGGAAAATGCGGAGGATATCGGAGACAGAGAAATGCAGCCGCAGGATGATGCGGGAGAGATTGTCTCGGAGTTTGAGAAAAAACATACTACAGACTTTGTTATCCCCGACTTTTTAAAGGGAACGAAGCTGTAACGGAGCTATAACAAAAAGCCGGTTTTACAGCCGGCTTTTTTATATAACGGCTAACCTGGCGTTTGCATTATAAAACTCAGATAAACAAGGAAATTTATGAAAAATATATATTCAACCGACAACAGAATATATAAGCATGTGAAAGCTCTTGAAACGCGCAAATACAGAGACAAGACGGGCTGCTATCTTATCGAAGGGCCCAATTTATTGGAAGAAGCGGTGAAATGCGGTGTCATGCTCGAATATGTGATCTTTCGGGATGACTGCAANNGCAAAGATGCCGAGGCTTTGACCCTGTCTCTCAATGTGAAGAATGAACCCGTCACAATGCCGGGCGGGTTGTTTCAAAAATTGTCGCAGACCGAGCACGGGCAGGGGGTACTTGGTGTCGCATACAGAAAAGAATGCGACGTCGATGCGTTTTTTCGCGCGGTGGGCGACAGGAACATTGTCATTCTCGACAGATTACAGGACCCCGGTAACATCGGTACTATCATCAGAACTGCCGATGCGGCCGGATACGGCGGGCTGATAGCTCTCAAAGGAACGGGAGATATCTATGCGCCTAAGGTCATAAGGGCGGCGACCGGTTCAGTCTTTCGATTGCCCGTTCTGTTTGCGGATACCCCCCAAGAACTGATCGGGCATTCCAAGAGGTATGCGAAGACATTGGTTGCATCTTGCATGAACGCAGAGACACCATATTATGATTTGGATATGACAAAGAATATCGCGTTGGTAATCGGTAACGAAGGAAGCGGCATAGACGCAGAACTGATACAATCCGCAGATGTCAAGGTAAGGATACCGATGAACGGAGATACGGAATCTCTGAATGCAGCCGTCGCAGCGGGCATACTCATGTACGAAAGTGTAAGAAAATCACATAACATATAGGAGAAGACATTATGCAAGACGAATTAAAGAAATTGTTAGAGGAAGCAAGAGCGGCGATTCCGGCAATTGCTTCTATGGAGGAGGCCGATTCCGTACGTGTAAGGTACCTTGGCAAAAAAAGCAAACTGACAGAAATCTTGCGTTCGATGGGAAAACTTTCCCATGAAGAAAAGAAATCCCTCGGACAGGCTGCAAACCAAGCGCGCGAGGAGATTGAGACTCTTTTGAACGATAAAATGAAAGATATAAAGGTCAAGATGATGGATGACAAGCTTAATCGCGAAAGGGTTGACATCACAGAACCCGGAAGAAGAACGGTTATCGGCACACCTCACATCATCACAATCACACTCGAAGAAATTTCGGATGTATTTCGTTCGATGGGATACAGCGTTGTTGAGGGAAGCGAAGTAGATACGGTTTACTACAATTTCGACGCGCTCAACGCTCCGAAAGCTCATCCGTCGAGGGATATGACGGATACATTCTATTTTTCGGAAGATGTCCTGCTGAGAACGCAGACTTCTCCGATGCAGGTCAGAATCATGGAAAACACAACACCTCCGATTAAAGCGGTAGTACCGGGCAGATGTTTCCGTTGCGACGCGCCGGATGCGACACACTCACCGATGTTCCATCAAGTTGAAGGCATAGTCGTGGATGAGGGCATCACGATGGCCGACCTGAAGGGTACGCTGGCCACGTTTGCGAAGCTGATGTTCGGCCCCGACACGAAGATTAAATTCAGGCCCCACCACTTCCCGTTCACAGAACCGAGCGGAGAGGTGGATGTCTCCTGTTTTAAGTGCGGCGGCAAAGGCTGCAGCATGTGCAAGGGCAGCGGATGGATTGAAATCCTCGGTTGCGGCATGATCCACCCGAACGTACTGAAAGCCGGCGGCATCGATCCCGAAAAATATTCCGGCTTTGCTTTCGGTATGGGCGCGGAGAGAATAGCATTGTTAAAGCATGAAATCGACGACATTCGTTTGCTCTATGAGAACGATATGCGTTTCATCAATCAATTCAAATAAAGGAGACACGATATTATGCTGGTACCTATAGAATGGATCAAAGACTATGTGAATATAGATGGGATAGAGCCCGATGAATATTGTCCCAAAATGATTATGTCCGGTTCGAATCTGGACACATATGAATATTTCGGCAAGGAGATTGAGAATGTCGTCATCGGCAAGACACTTTTGGTAGAAAAGCATCCGAATGCCGACAAATTATCTGTTTGTCAGGTTGATGTAGGCAGAGAAAAACCGGTGCAAATCGTAACCGGTGCTCCCAATGTGGCAGAAAACGCTTACTTCCCGGTTGCGCTTGACGGGTCACGCATTCCGGGGCCGTTGCACGGCAAACCGAAGGAAGAAGGCGGAACTGTGCTTCACAGCACCGAGTTCCGCGGAGTCAAATCAGAGGGTATGTTCTGCTCGTGCGGAGAGCTGGGATTTGACGATAAGGTAGTGCCTGTCGCTGTAAAAGAGGGAATCTGGCGCTTGGAAGGCGAATACACTCCGGGCGAAAACATTATCGACGCGCTCGGACTCAATTCATATTGTATAGACTTTGAAATCACTCCGAACAGGCCGGACTGTCTGGCGATGCTCGGAATGGCCAGAGAAACTGCAGCCACATTCTCAAAGAAGGTCAACTATCCGGACACATCTTCCAAGGCATTGGGCGGCGGAAACGCTACAGATTATTTGAGCGTAGAAATCAAGCGCCCCGATCTGTGTCCTCGATATACTGCCAGAGTAATCAAGGACGTCGTCATCAAGCAGTCACCTTGGTGGTTGCAAAAGAGGCTGATGTTTGCGGGCATGCGTCCGATAAACAATATTGTTGACATTACGAATTTCGTTATGCTCGAATACGGTCAGCCGCTTCATGCTTTCGACATCAGAACCGTCGCAGGCAATAAGATCGTCGTAAATACCGCATCGAAAGGCGATATTTTCAGAACGCTCGACAACAAAGAGCGTGAACTGGATGATGATATCCTCATGATCAACGACGCCGAGAAACCGATCGGTATCGCAGGCATCATGGGCGGATTAAACTCCGAAATAGAAGTCGATACTAATACCATCGTTTTGGAGTCGGCTAACTTCTTCTGCGACAACATCAGGAGCAGTTCGAAGAAGTTGGGATTGAGGACAGAGGCCTCATCGAGATACGAGAAGGGCATCGATCCGAACTTGTGCGAAGTTGCAGCCAACCGTGTATGTCACCTGATAGAACTCATAGGTGCAGGTACGGTAGTGCCGGGAGCAATTGACGTCTACCCGAATAAGGTCGAAGCGCAAGCCTATCCGGTGCGCGTATCGAGAATGAATGCCATTAACGGAATCGATCTCAGCAGAGAAGAAATGGTTTGCATTCTCGAAAGACTCGAAATGGAAGTCGCGGGCGAGGGTGACATCATGCTTGTAAAGCCACCGACCGTCCGCAGAGATCTCAGCATTGAGGTCGATTTTGCCGAAGAGATTGCAAGAATCTACGGTTATGACAAGCTGCCGGATACCACACCGAAGATGAATACTGTTTCAGAAATTTCACAGAGCTGGCGTCTGCGTCAGATCACGAGACAGTGCATGTCCGCTATGGGCGCCAACGAAATCCAGACCTATTCATTCGTCAGCCCGAAGAGCGTCGCTAATATCAGAGTACCCGAAGGATCTTGGGAGTACAATATGTTGAAACTGTTGAATCCACTCGGTGAAGACACCTCTGCGATGCGTACCGTTCTGACGCCGAACATGCTGGAAGTGCTCGGACGCAACTATTCAAGAAATATCAGCGCTGTACGCGCTTACGAGATCGGCAATGTCTTCAAACCGGACCCGTCCGACATGGATCATACATTGCCGCAGGAATCTCTCTCGATGTCAATCGGCTTATACGGTAAAGATGAAGATTTCTTCACCCTCAAGGGCATGATTGAGGATTTGTTTGAAATGCTTGGCATAGAAGGAGCAGAGTTTGTGCGCGAGAGCGACTATGCCACATATCATCCCGGAAGATGTGCTCGCATTTATGTCGGAGGCATCTACCTCGGCATAATGGGTGAAATACATCCTGAGGTTGCGGAATTGTACGGCCTTTCGGTGCGTTGCTACTCGGCGGAATTATTGTTCGCAGAGATGGAGAAACTGTCAAATATAGAAAAGATTTATCACCCGATTCCGAAATTTCCTGCGTTAGAGCGCGACATTGCTGTCGTGGTCGACGAGGAAACGGAAGTAAACGAGATTAAGAAGGCAGCAGCAGAAGCAGGCGGAGAGCTTCTTGACAGCATCGAACTGTTCGATATCTACCGCGGTGCGCAGGTCGGAGATGGAAAGAAATCTCTGGCATTCAGCCTCAGTTACAGATCATACGAGCGTACGCTCAGCGATGAAGAGGTGCAGGAAGATCACGCGCGCATCTTAAAAGTGCTGGCTGAAAGATACAATGCAGTTCTGCGCGAGGTATAATTAGTAAAAGGAGCGGATATGGATACCAACAAGGTAAGCGTAAAAATTTACGGGCAAGAGTATACAATCGCCGGAGAGAAGAGCAAGGAACACATAGTCAACGTTGCCAATCATGTGGATTTTAAGATTCACGAGCTGTCGCAGGTCCTTAAAGGTGTTCCTGTAGCATCTCTGGCTGTCCTTTCCGCGGTCAACGTGGCCGACGAATATTTCGAAACCCTCGAAGCATTGGAAGAAGAAAAGAGACTTACGGAACGCTTGCAGCAGGATATGCAGCACTATATCCGCCTCTGGGAAGAGGCGAAGAAAAATTTCGTCCATCATCAGGAGGAAACAAAGGAGGCCTTTAAACGACTGGAAGCCCTGACGATGGAATTGAATGCAAAGAACGATGAAATCAAAAGCCTTAAGAGGGAACTCGAACAGGCACGGGCAGGTGCAGAGAATCTGGCGTCCGCAAAGATTGCTGAGGCCGAAGCACGCTGCAAGGAAATGGAGAACAGCTTCTTCGATTTGCAGATGGAAAACATCAATCTCAAGAGTGAACTCGACAAATTGAAACGATCGGGCGGAGAGTTTTAGATGAACGAAAAATCTTATCGCGTACTGGAATACAATAAAATAAAAGAAATGCTCAAAGAGCAGGCCGCTTCAGAGATGACTCGAGAGATCATCTCTGAACTCAGGCCCTGTGTCGATATACGCGAAATCAGAGAGCTTTGTGCGGAGACAACGGAAGCAGTCCAAGTCATTGTCAAAAAAGGAACTTTGCCCTTGGGATCTTTCTATGACATTGACAGAAGCCTTGAATTTGCAAAAAAGGACGGCGTTCTCTCGATGGAGGAGCTGCTTAAAATACTCTACAACGTGAAGGTTGCCCGCAATGCTGTGACCTTCCTGAAGTCAGATTTGCCGCCGCTGCCGATCATCGGTGCGATAGCCGATGTCCTTTCGGTGCAGAAGAAGTTAGAGGAAAACATTGAACGCTGTATTATTTCCGAAGACGAGATGAGCGATAACGCCAGTCCGGAGCTGCGCAGCATCCGTCGCTCAATTTCAAGGCAAAACGAATCCATCCGCAGCCGCATGAATCAGATCATCAACTCCGAGTCCAACAAAACCTTCATGCAGGATGCGATCGTTACGATGCGCGACGGCAGATATGTAATACCTGTCAAGCAGGAGCATAGAGCAAAATTCCCGGGCATTATCCACGACCAGTCGCAGTCGGGAGCCACGCTCTTCATCGAGCCGCAGATCATCGTAAATCTAAATAACGAACTCCGACAGCTCGAGGCGGAGGAACGGGCCGAAGTGCAACGGATACTCGGTGAATTGTCGGCCGAAGTGGCTTCGCATTTTCATGAGCTGAAGAATAACCAGAAGCTGCTTGTGCAGCTTGATCTTATCTTCGCCAAAGGCAAACTGTCCTACAAGATGGACGGAGAAGAGGTTGCATTCAACGAGGAAGGACGGCTGCGGCTTCGGAACGCACGCCATCCGTTGATCGATAAGAATAAGGTCGTACCTGTCACCGTGACATTGGGAGAAACATACAAGACTCTTGTCATCACAGGCCCGAACACGGGAGGCAAGACGGTCACACTAAAGACCGTCGGATTGCTTGCGATGATGGCACAGACGGGCCTTCACATCCCTGTCAATCCCGGGTCCGAGATGCCTGTGTACACCAAGATCTTTGCCGATATCGGTGACGAACAGAGCATAGAGCAGAGCTTGTCGACGTTTTCGTCGCACATGAGCAATATCGTCGGCATCGCAGGTGAGGTGGACGACGAATCTCTGGTCTTGCTGGACGAGCTTTGCGCGGGTACAGATCCGACCGAAGGAGCTGCGCTTGCCATTGCTATTCTGGATCACTTACGCGCTTGCGGGGCTAGTACCGTAGCGACGACACACTACAACGAACTGAAGAAATATGCGATTTCCACGGCAGACGTAGAGAATGCCTCGATGGAATTTGACATAGAGACGCTCAGCCCGACTTACAAGCTTACGGTCGGCACTCCCGGGCGCTCAAATGCCTTTGAAATCTCGCAGAAGCTCGGCTTGTATCCGGAAATTACGGAAAGAGCACGCATTCTCCTGGAAAGCGGGGATATAGAGTTTGAGGAAGTAATATCGGCGCTCGAGGCCGACAGAAAAAAAACTGAGGAAGAGCGTAACGAGGCGATCATGCTCAACATCGCCATGAAAAAGGAAAAAGAAGAGCTGGAGAAAGAAAAGCGCAAGCTGGAAGAACGCAAAGACAAGATTATAGAGCAGGCGCGCGATGAGGCTCGCGACATCATCAGAAGGGCGCAGGAACTTTCCAAGGAGACCGCAAAGGAACTTAAAGAGCTCGCTAAGATGGATTCCATGGGCGAGCGTACTCGCAGATACGACGAGAACAGGCGCAAGCTGAGGACAGCAGAAGCGCATCTGCGACAGAAAATTGCGGTCGAAGAAAATGCCGATCCCGTCAAGCCGGACGATCTCAAGAAAGGCGATCGCGTCAAGCTGCTCACAATAGGGCAAAACGGAGAGATACTTACCTTGCCCGATGACAAAGGTGATCTGATGGTACAGATCGGCAACATGAAGGTCACGGCCAATGTAAAAAATCTTATGCGAATCAACGACGGCTCCGCCAAGAAGAAAATTAAACGCCGCAGTTCTTACAGCGGAATCTATCATGCTAAGACACAGGCGGTGCCCCTCTCCATAAACGTACAGGGGCAGACGCTCGACGTTGCTCTGGTGGAGACAGAAAAGTATTTGGATGATGCTTTTGTGGCCTCACTGCCAAGTGTGACCATCATTCACGGCAGAGGAGAGGGCATACTGAGAACGGGAATTCAAGATATGCTTAAGCGAAACAAGCATGTGGAATCATTCAGAAAAGGAAAATACAACGAGGGCGGAGACGGTGTCACAATCGTGACTCTGAAACGCTGATACGAACGGAGGAAGAAAAATGTATATCATAAGCGGATGTCTTTTGGGAGTGAATTGTAAATACAACGGCGGAAACAATCGCTGCGATTGGGTGTGCGACTTTGCAAGCAAACACAGCCATCTGGCAGTGTGTCCCGAAACAGCGGGAGGACTTCTTGTTCCGCGTTCGCCTGCGGAGATAAAGGACGGGCGTGTCATCACCAAGGACGGTGAGGATGTGACCGCACAGTTTGAGAGAGGGGCAATCAACACCTTTAATGTGGCGGCAACGGAGGCCGTGCTGAGAGAAGAGCCTTTGGAGGGCGCAATCCTGAAGTCTCGCAGCCCTTCCTGCGGATGCGGGAAGATATACGACGGGACGTTCACGGGAACGCTCGTCGACGGCGATGGCATTTTTGCTGCAGAAGTAAAGAGAAATTGCGTCAAAGTAATGACTGAAGAAGACGGACCGATAGAATAGAAGGAGAATGGCCCAATGGTAAATTACAGAGAAAAAATTGCTGAAATCTTGGCGGAAGCAGGGACAGGGCTTTCCTACGAGGAATTGCTCGATACCATCGAAGCGCCGGTAGACAAGAGTATGGGAGACTATGCGTTTCCGTGCTTTAAGCTCGCGAAGGCGATGCGCAAGGCACCGCCGCTGATTGCAAAAGAAATCACGGAAAAAATTGCGGATAACCCGCTTTTCGAAAAGGTCGAGGCTGTGAACGCTTACGTCAACGTCTTTATATCGAAAGAGGCGTTCCTGCATAGCGTAATCGGAGAAGTGATCAAGGTCGGTGATAACTACGGCAGAAGCACGCAGGGAGAAGGCAAGACCGTCATCGTCGAATTTTCGTCGCCAAATATCGCCAAGCCGTTTCACATCGGACACATTCGCTCCACCGTTATAGGCAATGCTATATACAAGCTCTATGATTTCCTGGGCTACAATACAATCAGAATAAACCACCTTGGTGATTACGGCACGCAGTTCGGCAAGATGATCTGTGCGTACAGAAAATGGGGTAAAAAGGAAGACGTAGAGAGAGAGCCTATCAAGACGCTGCTTTCATATTATACGAAATTCCACGAGGAAGCGGAAAAGGATCCTTCGTTGAACGATGAGGCACGCGCAATCTTCGCAGCCCTTGAAAAGGGATCACCTGAAGAGGTTGCACTGTGGAAATGGTTCAGAGAGGAATCTCTAAAAGAGTTTAACCGCGTCTACGATATGCTGGGCATCAGCTTTGATTCATACGCGGGAGAGAGCTTCTACTCGGATAAAATGCCTCGTATTCTCGAAGAACTGGAAGCAAAGGGCTTACTGCAGGAATCGCAGGGCGCTCAAATTGTCGACCTTACCGAAAAAGGATTGCCGGTAGCGTTGATTACGAAGTCCGACGGTTCGACACTTTATATCACCCGCGACATTGCCGCAGGGGTATACAGAAAAGAGCATTACGATTTCTATAAAAATATCTACGTAGTGGCGTCGCAGCAGAATCTGCACTTCAAGCAATGGTTCACTATAGTAGAGATGCTCGGATATGATTGGGCCAAGGACTGCGTTCACGTTCCGTTCGGCCTCGTATCGCTGGAAGACGGTACAATGTCGACCAGACACGGCAGAGTCGTCTTCTTGGAGGATGTTCTCAACCGTGCTGTTGAGCAGACTAAGCAGATAATCCTTGAAAAAGGAGTCAACACCGATCAGACGGAAGAAACAGCCAAAATCGTAGGTATAGGTGCGGTTATCTTCCAGGAACTTTCCAATAACAGAATCAAGGACTATACATTCAGTTGGGACAAGGTATTGAATTTTGAAGGTGAGACCGGGCCTTATGTGCAATACACGCACGCCAGAGCATGCTCGGTGCTTAGAAATGCGGGCGACAGCGCAGCGAAAATAGGAGACGGATCAAAACTCGATATGCATTACCTTCGCGGTGATGCGGCCTTTGAGCTTGCGCGGATGATATACGAAATGCCGAACGTTATTGTCGATGCGGCTGAGCGATATGAACCGTCGGTGCTGACAAGGCACGTAGTCGACATGGCTCAGGCTTTCAATCGTTTCTATCATGAGGAACACATCCTTGTAGACAATGAAGCGGAAAAAGAGGCAAAACTGGCCCTCGTTTCAGCTGCACGGATAGCAATAGGAAACGGACTGGGACTTTTGGGAATAAAGGCCCCGGAAAAGATGTAGGAGAAAAGCAATGAAGGGTGACAGAGTAAAAGAGTATTTTAAACCGATTCTCGATGAATATGTATTTGACCGCTTTACAGATGAATTCCTGGAAAAGCTGTCCGCAAGGGAAGTCATGTCCGGCATTCCCGTGCCGATCAGCATGAAGAACTTCAGCGATTTCAAGACCGGCGGCGTGCGCACGATTGACATCGTGCGTGCAGTTTCAATCGTCCTCGGTTGTGACCCGTCATTCCAATACAAAGACAATTATATTTCTTTCCTCGATATCGTATTCAGAGGTAAGACAGAGGAAGTACTGCTCAACGAAGGGTACAGCGTAATGTCGACCGGCGATTACCTGCGCGCTGCAGCATATTTCAGAGCAAACTTGGCAATCAATCCCAAGTCGATGCAATCGATGTACGGCTATGCATTCGCCTGCCGCTCCCTGTATTTGGCCGGTGGCGATGAAGAATTTGTCGGTCGCTTCAAGGCGGAGTCAATAGAAGGATTTGAGCTCCTAAGTGAGATTTATCCTGATTTTGCATTTGCATATTATTACCTCGGCTATGCCTATCTGAATATGGGCCTCTACAAGAAGGCGCAGCTGACATGGCTGCAATTCCTCGAAAAGCTCGAAAAAGACGAGAACGCAGGAAGTGCGGATGAAGAGCGGCAGGAAATAGAGGAGCGTTTGGAACAGCTGAAGGAACCCGTTCAAATCGAAAAAGCCATCAACTCGGTAGCTGCGGGTAAATACATCGAGGGAATGCAGGTTCTCGAGGCCTGTAAGGACGGTAAGCACAGCGACTGGTGGCCGATGCATTACTACCTTGGGATCGCTTACGAGTGCGTGGGGATGACCGAGGAGGCTATCCAATCCTTTAAGCGTGTACTCACCTTATATCCGTCGCATATTGATTCGATGGACGAGCTGGTGGCAATCTATCATCTGCTCGGCGACAGTGAGAACGAGAAAAAATATTTGCAGAAAATACAGCTTGTCAAAGCTGAATAAAATTTTTCAAAGACAATATACTAAACTTGAAACAATTGAAAAAGTCGCGTTTGGAGTGCAGGGTCGACAGGAATACCGATCCTGCACAATAAAATTCAAAAACAGTACTTGACGATATTACATATTTAATATATAATACTAGTTGTCGCCAGAAATGGATGACCGGCATTCCAAGGTAGCTCAATGGTGG
>DCTM01000018.1 GCA_002329565.1 Firmicutes bacterium UBA1440 | reverse complement strand
GAAGCTTGCGATATTCTCCGCCAAAGAGTTCCCGGAGTTTTTCTTCGGCAATTACAAAGGACCGGGCAATTTTACTGAATGAAACTTCCGAAAGATTTTGCCGTTTTTTGCTTTATTTTGGCCCCGTTTTTTTAACCTGCATTTCATCTGTTCTTCACGTTTCTTTTCAGTGCCTTCCGGTAAAAACTATGCTATAATGAATAACAACTGAATTGTAAGGAGGAAATCCGATGTTCAAAATTGCAATTTGTCAGATATTGGGTTCGGCAGCTGTGGAGACCGATGAAAACAAGCGCGAANNGAACGTGGCGCACGGCCGAAAGATATATAAGAGAAGCTGCGGAGAAAGGGGCGGACTTTGCGGTGTTACCCGAAATGTGGAACTGCCCATATGCAAACCGCTATTTCAGAGCGTACAGCGAGACGGCTGACGGTGAGACGGTGGGGAAAATGTCGGCTTTGGCCAAGGCTCTCGGCATATACTTAATCGGGGGTACAATTCCCGAACTGGAGGAGGAGAGTGGTAGGCTGTACAACACTTGCTTTGCCTTTGACAGACAAGGTAAGCGCATCGGCAGACACCGCAAAGCACATCTGTTCGACATCGACGTCAAGGAAAGGGTGCTCGCGGACGGCACCGTCAAGAAAGGCATCACCTTTCAAGAGTCGAAGAGCTTTTCACCGGGAGAGGGCAGCACGATTATCGAGACAGAGTTCGGCAAGATGGGGATCGCCGTCTGTTTTGATGTCCGTTTCCCCGAATTGTTTCGCAAGATGGCACTCGAAGGAGCACAGTTGATCTTCCTGCCGGCGGCGTTCAACATGACGACGGGGCCGGCGCATTGGGATGTGTCGATGCGAGCCAGGGCTCTTGATAATCAGGTATTTTTGGCCGCGGCGGCGCCGGCGCGAGATGAAAACGGGGTCTATCTTTCGTTCGGAAATTCCTGCGTCGTGGAGCCGTTCGGCAGCTTTATCGCCCATGCAGACGAAAAGGAATGTTTGCTGCTTGCGGACATTGATCTCTCAAAGGTGGAGGTTGTCAGAGAAGAGCTCCCTTTACTGAAAAATCGCAGACCTGAGATATATTGACAAAACACTTTGAATTTTATCCCGAATAATGTATAATTGTGGCAGGAGGCGATTATGAGAAAATTCACAAAAGTAGGCCTGATTGCACTGTCACTGTCGCTTGTGTTTACGATGGTATCATGCGGTGCCAAGAAGCAGGAGCGGGTCGTGCAACAGGATCGCATCATCCTTGTCACGGATGAAAGGGGACTCGGCAATGGTGGCATCAACGATTCCGCTTGGGAAGGCTGCGAAAAGGCCGCAGAAGAGTTTGACATCAGTACGTACTGCATTTCGGCAACGGCGAGCGGAGAATATGCTCAGGCATTGAAACAGGCCGTGTCTATGGAACCGGTACTCATTGTCGCTGTGGGTGACAAGTTCGAGACGGCGCTGATCGACATTGCGGCTGCCAATAAGTCGCAGCAATTCGCTATCGTCGGCTCAGATAAAGTCGGAGACAATGTAGTCGGTATTACATTTAATGATCAGGAGGCCGCTTTTCTCGCAGGCATTGCTTCCGCGCTTACTTCCAAGACAAGTGTAGTAGGGTTTATCGGCGGTGTGCGCTCTTCGGAGCAGGATTGCTATGAATACGGTTTCGCTGCAGGCATACTGACAGCGAAGACGGGTACCTATGTTGCGAACAATTACATCGGTACATTTACCGATGCAACAGAAGCAAAACGGGTGGCCGTGGCGCAGAACGCCTTGGGCGCCGATATTATTTATGCGCCTATTCAAGATGCCTACGCAGGCGTGCTTGAGGCGGCGAATGAAAAAGGCTTTTACACAATCGCGACACAAAAGTCAGCCAAAGAGAAGTCCGATCCGGTATTGCTTTTGATAGACAGAAAGGTCGATGTGGCTGTCTACGATATTATTAAGACGACTGAAAACGGCAAGTTCGACGGCAAAGATATCGTTTACGGATTAAAGGAAGGCGGCATCGAGATCACGAGCGAGAACGGCAAGCTGCCGACGGATGTCTTAAAGGAAACGCAAAAGTATGCCGATCTGATCAAGTCGGGCAATATCACCGTACCGTACGATTGGCAGACAAATAACGCATATCAGGCAAGCCTGAAATAACGGAAGATATGTGTTAGCGACAGAATGCGATAAAAATGGGAATCTTAAGGTCGGGCGTATAAGCTCGGCCTTATCAAAATACAACGGAAAATCGGAAAGGAGATGCGCTATGGAATTGCTCGGAAGATTATCTTCGATATTTGATGAAAGTATGCGGGAATCCTGCGCTGTGAAACAAGGGATCTTCGAAGAGCAAGAACGCATCGGAAACGGCGGCAATCTGCTGGCTGTTGGCGACAATGCGGAATTCATGCGCTTCCTTGCCGATACGTGCGATCTGAAAGGAAAGGTGCAGTTCATATACATCGATCCGCCGTTTTTTTCAAAGGTGAATTACGGCTCGGGCATCAAGCTTTCCTACGAGGATCAAAAGACCATACCCGCGCTCAAACAGCTTTCGTACAGGGATTCTTGGGACGGTGGCATTGAAGACTATCTGCGGATGCTATGCAGCCGCTTTTTTATAATGAAAGAATTGCTCGCCGATACGGGGCTCATCTGCGTGCATCTGGATTGGCACGCCGTACACTATGTGAAGATTTTCATGGATGCGGTATTCGGAGAGAAAAACTTTGTCAATGAGATTATCTGGCAATACAAATCCGGCGGC
>DCTM01000028.1:25334-39190 GCA_002329565.1 Firmicutes bacterium UBA1440 | reverse complement strand
ATAGCGGCGATGAAGAAAAATCATCTGCTGCGAGCTCTGCGCATAGATAAATTGACATTGGCGGCGCTTGAAATTACACTGCGCCAATATATAGATCCCGAAAAAGCACTTACGGCAATACCGACGCTGCGGATGATGACCGAGCCGGTTGCTGAAGTGAAAAAAAAGGCCGAACGCCTTGCTCTTTTATTGACTGAAATCGGATGCGAATGCAAACTAGTCGAAAGCACATCTCGGGTGGGAGGAGGATCTCTGCCTGAACTGGGGATAGATTCATGGGCTGTAGCTCTCGATGTGAAGGGCATTTCTCCCAACACTTTGGAAAGAAAGATGCGGGATTATGATACACCTATCATTGCGAGAATCAGCGATTACTGCGTACAGCTCGATATGCGCACAGTCTTGGAAGAAGAATTTGATGATATCATACAATGTATGGAAACTGTTATAAAAGAAACGCGGTAAAATAAAGTTTGAATCTTCGTCGGACACAGACTTCCGTGAAACAACAATAATTCATACTTAATAAGAGGAGGTACCGGTAAAAGATGGACATGAAACAGTTGGAAGCGTTTGTTGCCGTCGTGCAGCAGAACAGCTTTTCAAAGGCCGCGGACACAATCTATCTGACTCAGCCGACTATCAGTGCGCACATTGCCTCTTTGGAGAAGGAACTCGGCGTACAATTGCTGGTGCGCTCCGCCAAAGGGGTATATCCGACGCAGAAAGGAAAGACGCTGTTCCTTCGTGCGAAGAGCATTCTTGCATTGCGCGACGATGCTATCGCGGGACTCAACAGTGCGGACGAATCACTGTCGGGGGAAATCAGCATTTTGGCTTCCACTGTGCCCGCGCAGTTTCTGTTGCCGGCGATAGTGGCGGATTTTCAAAAGAAGTATCGGGGCGTGACATTTGATATTCACCGTGCCGACAGCAAAGATGTCGCGGAACGGCTCCTGGATTATCGCTACGATTTCGGCATCATGGGTACGGCTGTCAATTCCCCGCGCATGGAAACGATACCGCTGTATCGAGATAAGCTCGTCATGGTGACACCCGCATCAATGCATGTGGACGAAGAGGAGATGTACGGCGATCTGGCCTCATTTCTGCGGCAAAAGCCGTTTGTGATGCGCGAAGAAGGCTCCGGCACTCGAATAGAGTTGGAGCAAATGTTACATAAACAGGGAATTCTTGACAATGATCTGTTTGTTGCCGCTTACTTCGACGATACGCACAGCATTTTATCCGCCGTGGCACATGGGATGGGCATCTCTTTTGTATCCGAAACAGCTGCCGGAGTATATGAAAAGATCGGTCAAATCAAGATCTATGATTTCGGAGAAAATGCATTTTCGCGACAGCTGTATCTGGTTCTGAAGAAGGAACAGGTGCTGTCGCCGATTCAAGATATCTTTTTAACCTATTTAAAAGAGGCCCTTGCTCAATAAAAACAAACTGCAGTGCGTCATTGCGAAACGCAAGCCGTTAATTAACCCTTAAACCTTTAAACCGGTATGGAAAGATAATGTGTGCAGAGGAAATGCGGTGAGGAAATGGTGAATTCAATAATCGAGAACATGGACAATTATGAAAAGCAAAGCTTGAGCGATTTGGTTGTTTTGTACATAAAAAACAGAGTCCTTGCCGGCTCCTTAAAAAGCGGAGATAAGGTAATCGAAGCGGATATTTCCGAATTACTCAACACGAGCCGCGCGCCGGTGCGTGAGGCGATGCGTATACTGAACGAGCAGGGGATAGTCTCGTTTTTGCCGCGCAAGGGCAATTTTATTCTTGAAATGAGCGAGGAAGAACTGAAAGAGGTATTTGAAATCAGAAGCGGTCTTGAAATGAAGATATTGGAAAAGCTCGTGGTGCGGCGGATGTTAAACGAGGAGAATTTCAGAGAACTGGACGGCTTGGTACAAAGTATGTTGAACGGAGAGCAGAAGTGCAGGAATGAAGAGGAATGCATCTACATATTCAACACGATTGACTTAGGCTTTCATCGCTACTTGTGGAATGCATCGGGCAGCTGTCGCCGCGCACAGATATTGGAGGGCCTGTTCTA
The DNA here is from genome assembly GCA_002329565.1 of Firmicutes bacterium UBA1440. GTDB lineage: Bacteria > Bacillota > Clostridia > Peptostreptococcales > Anaerovoracaceae > UBA1440. Next base: position 37,119 of record DCTM01000028.1, on the reverse strand, counting down.
TCAGATTTTGATTGCCATGAACCAAGACTCTCAATTTGTGAGGTCGTTTCAGGATAAGGCTGCCGAGTATAGGCGGATAATCGAAGCATTGAAAAAGAATAATTTGGAGCTTGTTTTGAGTGAATTTTGCGAGCACATGAAGAAATATACGGATGTTTTGGTTCGCAAGGAGTCACGTATATAAAAAATCACATATATTAAAAAAGCAATCGGAAGGAGCCCATAAAGGGCTCTTTTTGTGTGGAAAAGACTTACTGTGTTGATTTCGTGTTTTTGTGAATCTTCGGCTTGACATCGAAAAAAACGGGAATTAAAATATGTAAGGAACCTTACAGTAAGGAGGCTTACATGAAAGATTATCAAAAGCCGTTGGCTTTTCGAATAAGATCGCTCAACAATGAGATTAAAAGACTCTTTGAGCGCACGGCACTTGCGGAGAACGATGCCAATTTGACCGGGATGCAGTATGCCCTGTTGGGATTTGTCTGCAGAAATTCAAGCAAAGGACCGGTTTATCAGAAGGACCTGGAATCGGAGTTTAACATACGACGCTCTACGGCGAGCGAGATGCTGAAATTATTGGAAAAGCAAGGATATATTTGCAGAATCAACGATGCGGATGATACGCGTTTGAAACAAATAGTGCTGACAGAGAAAGCGTTGGAATTGCATAAGATCGCTATGGATAATATGGAGCGGGTACAGCAGCGTTTGCAGAGAGGCATCTCCGACGAAGAGATGGAGCAATTATTCAGAACGCTCGACAAGATCAAGCGCAACGCACAGGGAGATCTGGATGACGAGGAAGAAATCGACATAAAAAAGGGGGATATTTATGATCAAAAAACTTGCAAAATGCATTAAGGGATACAGAAGGGATACGATTCTGACTCCTTTATTTGTGGCGCTGGAAGTGGCGCTCGATATCGCCATACCGCTGTTGATGGCTACCATAATCGACGATGGCATCACGGGCGGCAACATGAGCGTAATAATTAAAGTAGGGCTGTTGCTCGTGTTGATGTGTTTCTTTTCGCTGGGGTTCGGCGTGCTTTCGGGAATTTTCAGTGCGAATGCTGCGTCCGGATTTGCAAAGAATCTGCGCAAAGAGATGTACTGTAGAATACAGGAATTTTCATTTTCCAATATTGATAAATTCTCCACCGGCGGACTTGTCACAAGACTGACGACCGATGTCACCAATGTGCAGAATGCGTTTCAGATGATTATCCGAATCTGTGCCCGCGCGCCGCTGATGATTATATTTGCGGCTGCTATGGTATTTTCAATCAACCGCAGCTTGGCGTGGATCTTTGCGGGCGTAGTGCCTGTGTTGGTCATTGGATTGGGAATTATCATGATCAAGGCAATGCCGGCTTTCACGCGGGTATTCAAATTGTATGACCGCCTGAACAATCTCGTGCAGGAAAACCTCAGAGGTATACGCGTCGTAAAGAGTTATGTCAGAGAGGATCGCGAAACGGAAAAATTCAAAGCCACCTCCGGTGAAATTTATACAAATTTCGTGCGGGCGGAAAAAATCATAGCGTTTAACAACCCACTGATGCAGTTCTGCATGTATGTCTGTACTCTTCTGATCTGCTGGCTGGGAGCTAAAATGATTGTCGGCGGCACTTTCACAACCGGACAGTTAATGAGTCTGATGGTATACACCGTACAAATCCTGATGAGTTTGATGATCTTATCCATGGTTTTCGTCATGATAACGATGTCCAAGGTATCGGCGCGCAGAATTTTAGAAGTAATCGATGAGACCGGGGCCATTCGCAACGGAGAAAATGCTATTACCGAAGTTGCAGACGGCTCGATTCAATTTAAAAATGTATCGTTTGGCTATCGCGGCAAGGATGGCAAGACCTGCCTGAAAAACATCGATATCGATATTCCGTCAGGGCGAACTGTCGGTATTATCGGAGGTACGGGAAGCGGTAAGTCTACACTGACGCAGTTGATTCCGCGCCTGTACGATGTGACGGAGGGGAGCGTCACGGTAGGAGGAGTCGACGTGCGCGATTATGATATCAAGGCGCTGCGCGACCGGGTTGCGATGGTACTGCAGAAGAACGTGCTTTTCTCGGGGACTGTCAAAGACAACTTGCGTTGGGGCAAGCGAGACGCTACCGACGAAGAGATGGAACGGGTCTGCAGGCTGGCGCAGGCGGATGAATTCATTCGCACATTTCCGAACGGCTACGATACAATGATCGAGCAGGACGGCAGTAACGTTTCGGGCGGACAGAAGCAGCGTCTCTGTATAGCCAGGGCGTTGTTGAAGCAGCCGAAGATTTTAATTCTTGACGATTCCACCAGCGCCGTCGACACCAAGACGGATGCCCTTATCCGTAAAGCATTCCGCGAAGAAATTCCGGATACAACTAAGATAATCGTTGCTCAGAGAATCGCCTCCGTGCAGGACGCCGACCAAATCATCGTTATGGATGACGGCCGTGTCAGCGCTGTCGGCACGCATGAGACTCTGATGGAGACCAGCACAATTTACAGAGAGGTATACGAATCGCAACAGAAGGGAGGAAGCGGGAACGATGCAGCGTAACGGAAATGACAAAGACAGACTGCAAAGCGGTGCGAAGATTCCGCACTTTGACGAGAAATCGCCGGCAACCGGGAATAAGCATCCTGTGAGCAAACGACCGAAAGCCGACAAACGGACGATAAAGCGTTTGCTGCGCTATGTTTCGGGGACATACAAGTTGAGATTTATTCTGGTGCTTCTTTTTATCTTGATCAGCGCCGCGGCGGGTGTGGCAGGCTCGCTGTTCCTGCAGATACTGATAGACGATTATATAGCGNNGTGCAAGATCCGAGTTTCACAGCTTTACTGAAAGCTATAGGAGTGATGGCAGTTATTTATTTGGTCGGAGTCATTGCCACCTATGCATACAATATACAGATGGTCATTGTAGGACAGGGAGTGCAGAAGCGCATTCGAGACGAGATGTTCGAGGGTATGCAGCGACTGCCCGTACGCTATTTCGACGAAAACAGCTACGGCGATATCATGAGCCGATACACGAACGATATCGATACGCTGAGGCAGATGATTAACCAGAGTATTCCGAATCTGTTCTCTTCACTTGTCACAATCTTGCTTGTTTTCTTTGCGATGATTTACGTCAGCATTCCTCTTACGGGAGTCGTGTTGGTAATGGTATTCATCATGCTGAGGGTAACCAAGAAACTCGGCGGGCTCAGTCGTACGCATTTTATCAAGCAACAGCAAGATCTGGGCAATATCAACGGCTACATCGAGGAGATGATGAACGGTCAAAAGGTCGTCAAAGTATTCTGCTACGAAGAGGAGAGCAAGAAGCACTTTGACGAGAAGAACGAGAAGCTGTTCGAAAGCGGCAGAACCGCCAATAAATATGCAAACTCGATGATGCCGATTATGGGTAACCTCTCCGGCCTTGCTTATGTGGTAGTTGCAATTGCGGGTGGTTTCTTTGCGCTCAACGGTATCGGCAGCTTGACTCTCGGAGCAATCGCTACCTTTCTGCAACTTACAAGATCGTTCAGCAGGCCGATCGGGCAGATGTCGCAGCAGCTCAATTCCGTAATCATGGCCCTCGCGGGTGCGGGACGCATATTTGTGCTGATGGACGAAGCTCCGGAGAAGGACGACGGTTATGTGACACTGGTCAATGCGGCGCGCGATGCGGACGGAAATCTCGTCGAGGTGCCTGAACGCACGGGTATGTGGGCGTGGAAACATCCGCACAAGGACGGCAGAGTGACCTATACGGAAGTGAGGGGAGATATAGTCTTCGATGATGTTGACTTTAGCTACGACGGCGAAAATATGATCCTGCACAATATTTCTCTCTATGCGAAACCGGGTCAAAAGATCGCCTTTGTCGGTGCGACGGGTGCCGGCAAGACGACGATTACCAACCTGATTAACCGTTTTTATGACATTGACGACGGAAAGATCCGTTACGACGGCATCAACATCAATAAGATAAAAAAGGCCGATCTGCGCCGCTCTTTGGGAATCGTGTTGCAGGATACAAGATTATTTACCGGAACGGTGGCTGAGAACATTCGCTACGGCAAGCTTGACGCCACCGACGAGGAAGTCGTATCGGCGGCTAAGCTGGCGGGCGCGGACAGCTTTATTTCGCGTTTACCGGATGGCTACGATACGGTGCTCACCGGCGACGGAGCCGATCTGTCGCAGGGACAGCGCCAACTGCTCGCAATCGCACGGGCAGCAGTGGCCGATCCTCCGGTGATGATCCTCGACGAAGCGACCTCCAGCATCGACACCCGTACCGAAAAATTGGTGCAGGGTGGTATGGACGCGCTAATGGAAGGGCGTACCGTTCTCGTTATCGCCCATCGCCTTTCTACGATACGAAATGCCAAAGCAATCATGGTAATGGACCGCGGCCGTATCATCGAACGCGGCAACCATGAGGAACTGATTGAGCAAAAGGGCAGATACTATCAACTTTATACAGGGGCTTTCGAATCAGCCGACGAAATGGAAACGGAGCTTGCATAACAGTGATTGAGACAAAGAAAACGCATCGCCTATTGACGATGCGTTTTCTTTATTCGGTTGCACGAGGAATTATTGCAGAAAACCGCCAAAGCGATTGAGAATATAAACGAAAGTTGCAAGGAATGTGCCGCCTAACAGCCAGCCTGCAAGGACATCGGAAGGATAATGGACGCCGAGATAAATACGGCTCAGGCCGATCAGAACGATCAAAAGGCAGAGTGCGGCAGCCAGGATGCGGCACGGCACAGCGTATTTCCCGTTTTTCTTAGCTGTGCGGAGCAGACAATATGCCAGTGTGCCGTAAAAGGAAATCCCCGTCATTGCGTGGCCGCTCGGAAAGGAGTATCCTCCCTGTGAAATCAAGTGCAGCGTTTTGTCGGGTCGGGCGCGGAGTACACGATACTTGACAAAACGATTAATCATATGGGAAATCAGGGCGGCGAGTGATCCGGGCACGCCGAAGCTCCTGCACGTCAGCGGTATGAGAAGCATGGCTATGTTAAGAACGATGATAGTCTGCCAATTGCCGAAATAAGTGACGGCAGTCAAAATTTGCGTCAGCCGGGGTCGGCGCAGAGCATAGAAAAAACCGGCGACGGAGGTGTCGAATGCGGAGAGCTTNNGCAGATGAGGGCTGCGAGCAAAGGGATTTTAGAGCATGTGAGTTGTGTATTTTTCTTGTTTTTATCCATATTGATAGTATATATTTTTTTTATAACTATTACTACAAAAATATGGTACAATAAAAGGATAAATCTTCAGATATGAAGGAGGATATATTCTTGAAAATACTCCCGAACATTTTGCCGCTGTGGAGCATATATCGGTCAATCGTCGACCTTAAGGATTTGAAGATAAAAATCGACGAAGCAAAGGCAGCCGGAGATGATGCATTGCAGCAGAGATACATTTTGCAGGCCACCGACCGCTGGGGTTCAAATATTGTTAAGCACTTCAACGTGACGATCAATTTAAATGGTGAGGAAAATATTCCCGAAGAAGGGCCTGTCCTGTATGTCGCCAATCATCAGGGATATATGGATATTCCGGTCTGTTTGGCTGTGCTCAATAAGATTCAGATAGGCTTTATTGCAAAGGAAAATCTCTTCAAAATACCTGTCTTCGGACCGTGGCTGTTGCGCATCGGCTGCATTGCCATCGACAGAGACGACGCACGTGCATCGCTGCGAGCTATCGAAGAGGGCGTTAATTTGATAAAGCGCGGTTTTTCGTTGCTGATTTTCCCCGAGGGGACGCGCAGTCAAGGCGGTCCGATCAAAGAATTCAGAAAAGGCAGTATGAGACTTGCGACCAAGGCCGGCGTGCCAATCGTGCCGGTCACAATCGACGGCACTTATACCGTTTATGAAGAGACGGGTTGCATCAAGAAGAACAAAACAGTGACAATCACTGTGCATCCGGCGATACCTACGGCGGGACTCGACAGAAAGCAACAAAACGAGCTCGCGGAACGGGTCGAAGAAATCGTTCGCTCGGGGCTTGCACAGAGCAAATAAAAAAACATCCTGTTTGTAATAAATCGACAGAATACAACAAAGAGGGGAAGTGAGAACAGAAAATGAAAGAACCGACATTGGTAATTATGGCGGCCGGAATGGGGAGCCGCTACGGAGGACTCAAACAAGTTGAACCCGTAAGCGACAAAGGAGAGATCATCCTCGATTTTTCCTTGTACGACGCTGTCCTTGCGGGTTTCAAAAGAGCCGTATTTGTAATAAAAAGGGAGATTGAAGAAGACTTCAAACAGCTTATCGAGGGGCGTTCTTCGAAGCATATAGAAGTCACATATGTCTTTCAAGAGCTTGACGACCTGCCGGAAGGCTATACGTTGCCCGAGGGCAGAGTAAAACCTTGGGGCACCTGCCATGCCGTTCTCTCATGCAGGAATGTGATTGACGGCCCGTTTGCTGTCATCAACGCTGACGACTATTACGGTCCGGGCGCATTTCAAAGTATCTACGACTATTTGGTGAATGCGCAGGACGATGAAAAATATCGTTACTGCATGGTCGGGTACAAACTCGCCAACACTTTGACCGAAAACGGATATGTGGCGCGCGGCGTATGCAGGGAAAAAGACGGTTATCTGGTTGAAATTACGGAACGCGAGAAGATCAAGCGTGACGGTGAAGATATTGTCTTTACTCAGGATGAAGGGCTGACCCTCCAAACGCTCCCGGAGGATACTGTCGTTTCTATGAACTTTTGGGGATTCAGCCGCAGCTTTATGGATGAAATTACAGCAAGATTTCCGGCTTTTCTGGACAAAATATTGGCGGAAAACCCTCTTAAAGGTGAATATTATCTGCCGGGTGCGGTAGATCAGCTGATAAAGGAAGGCAAGGCGAGCGTAAAAATGCTTTACTCGGCCGACAAATGGTACGGTGTGACGTACAAAGAGGACAAGGAGACGGTTGTCAACGCATTGCAGTCGTTTAAGGATAAAGGAATCTATCCGGACAAACTTTGGAGGTAAGGCCAAATTATATAAAAAAGCAGGAGAGAGAATGAGAAGAAGCGGTATTTTAATGCCGGTTTTTTCTCTTCCCGGCCCCTTTGGAATCGGCGGCTTGGGAAGGGAAGCCTATGAATGGATTGATTTTTTGGTGCGGGCAGGGCAGCGCTGTTGGCAGATGCTGCCGATAGGGCATACGGGATTCGGTGACAGTCCTTATCAAAGTTTTTCGGCCTTTGCCGCCAACCCGTATTTTATCGACCTCGCCCTTTTGGGGGCGGCCGGGTTGCTGACAGAAGAAGAACTTGCGGCTGAGCGGGCTCGCGACACGCCGGGGACGGTGGATTACGGGAGGCTGTATCGCGAGCGCTATGCGCTGTTGCGCAGAGCCACGGGCCGCATGGATCCGGGGGACGCCGCCTTCGCGGATTTCCTGCGCGAAAATGAGGACTGGTTGTCTGAATATGCCCTGTTTATGGCGCTGAAGGACGAGCAGGGCGGCGTTTCGTTTCGGGAGTGGCCCGTGCCGCTCAGGAGCAGGGAACCTGAGGCGCTGGAAAGCGCAAAGGAACGCCTGAAAGATGAGATCTTCTTTTGGTCGGCGTTGCAATATCTGTTTCGCGTTCAGTGGAACGATCTGCGTAGATATGCTGCGGCGCAGGGCATCAGCCTGATCGGTGATGTGCCTATCTATGTAGCTCCGGATTCGGTCGAAGCTTGGGCATATCCGCAGCTGTTTTTGCCCTCGGACAGAGTTGTGGCGGGTTGTCCTCCGGATGCCTTCTCCGCAGACGGGCAGCTTTGGGGCAACCCTCTTTATGATTGGGAATACGGCAAGCGCACCGGATATGTGTGGTGGTGCGAACGCTTGCACCATACATTTTCGCTCTTTGACGAGGTGCGTATCGACCATTTTCGCGGTTTTGCCGGCTACTATGCCGTGCCGGCCGGCGATAAAGATGCACGCAAAGGCAGATGGCATGCGGGGCCCGGCAAGGATTTCATCGCGGTCATTGCCGAAGAATTCCCCGAACAGCGTATCATCGCCGAGGATCTCGGATATTTGACGGACGATGTAAGAGAACTGTTGTCTTACAGCGGCTTTCCCGGCATGAAGGTACTTCAGTTCGCCTTCCAAGCGGAAAGTGAACATCTGCCGCATTATCACAGAAAAAACGGCGTTGTCTATACCGGCACACACGACAACGATACTTTGCGCGGCTGGGCAGAGAGCCGGTTGCAAGAGGTTGCGTTTGCGGAAAAATATCTCGGCAGCACCGGCGATATCGTACAGCGCGTGATTGAGGCCGCGTTGGCGAGTGTTTGCGATACGGCCATTATCCCGATGCAAGACTGGTTGGAGCTCGGGAGTGAGGCGCGGATAAATACACCTGCGAAGGCTGAAGGCAATTGGCGCTGGCGTTTGCAGCCGGGTGAGTTGGATGCGGCGCCGCATGAGAACATGAAACGATTGGCGCAAATTTACGGACGCCTTATCAAATAAATGTATCTGGCGAAGGAGGAATTGTTATGTTGTATTTCAGAAGCGATTATGTGGAAGGCTGCCACCCCGCGATTCTAGAGAGATTGGCGCAAACAAACATGGAGCAGTTGCCGGGCTACGGGGAAGACAGATACTGCGAGAGTGCGAGGGAAAAAATAAAAGCTGCCTGCGGCACTCCGAATGCGGATGTGCATTTCGTGGTCGGCGGCACGCAAGCCAATTTTATTTGCATTTGCGCCTGCCTGCGTCCGTATCAAGGCGTGATTTCTGCCGAAAGCGGCCATATTAACGGACATGAGACGGGATCGGTCGAGGCGACCGGGCACAAGGTTCTTACCTTGCCTTCCGCTGACGGGACGATTTATGCGGAGCAGATCGAGGCTTGCTTGAAGGAGCATTTCGAAGATCATACCGCTGAGCATCTCGTGCAGCCTGCGATGGTGTATTTATCGCATCCTACGGAGACCGGCACGCTGTATACGAAGAAGCAGCTCACAGATATTAAGCGAGTATGCGAGAAATACAACATACCTCTCTTCCTGGACGGAGCGCGTCTCGGCTACGGTCTCACGAGTGAGTACAACGATCTGACGCTTGAAGATATTGCGGCCTTATGCGATATCTTCTATATAGGCGGCACGAAGTGCGGGGCGATGTTCGGTGAGGCGATTGTTATTACAAACGATGCTTTAAAAAAGGATTTTCGCTATATCATAAAGCAGAGGGGTGCGTTGCTGGCCAAGGGCAGATTGCTCGGCATCCAGTTCGATGTGCTGTTTGAGAATAATCTCTATTTTGACATTTGCAGACCCGCTGTCACCTATGCGTTGCGCATCAGAAGGGCTTTCGAAGAAAAGGGTATTCCGATGTGGGGTAATGCGACGGCAAATCAGCAGTTTGTGCTTTTGACGGCTGCGCAGATCGAACATCTTGCGAAGAAATACAATTTTGAGCATATTGGCAAATACGATGAAAATTTATCTGTTATCAGATTTTGTACATCTTGGGCGACGCAGGAATCTGCTGTGGAGCAATTGATAGCGGATATAAAGGAGATGTAATGTACAGAGCAGGTGTGGATATCGGCGGGACCGGCATCAAGATGGGGATTCTTGATGATTTAACGATGGAGAAACTTTGGTTTAAGGAGATACCGACCCCGCAGAGTGGATACGAGGACATTTGTCGCGCAGTGCGCGACGCGATTGCGGATTCGGGATACGGAGAAAAGATCCGCGCTTTCGGCGCGGCCGTGGCCGGCGAGGTCGATGCGGAGGCCGGCGTCGTCGTGCGTTCCTACAATCTCGGCTTCCGTGATGTGCCGCTGCGGGCGGTCTTCGCGGACCTGTTCGACGCCGTCCCCGTATCGCTCTGCAACGACGCAGATGCCGCCATAGTTGCAGAGGCGCGCTGCGGCGCCCTCGCCGGCACGCAGGCTGCCGTTCTCTTGACAATCGGAACCGGAGTGGGAGGTGGAGTCGTCTTAAACGGCAGCCTCTTCAAGGGCGGACAAGGACACGGCTCAGAACCGGGGCACATGCTGCTTCGTTATGGAGGCAAGCAATGCACCTGCGGTGCACGCGGTTGTATTGAGGCCTACTGCGCCGCAACCCGTTTAGCCGAGGATGCCAAACGGGCGCAGCTAGGCAATGATGCCAAGGATGTTTTTAACGCAGCCGCGCGCGGCGAGCGCGCGGCACAGGAGATACTCGCCTCCTACATCGATGATCTCGCCGCCGCCGTCGCATCGATAGCCAATCTTCTGGGCCCCGAAATCGTCGTCATCGGCGGCGGCATCAGTGCGGCGGGTGAGCTGCTGTTCGGGCCGTTGCAGGCGGCGGTCAGCCAAAAGACCTTTGCGAAGCGCAAATACAGCATCGTGCCGGCCGTCAACGGCAATAACGCCGGCTGGATCGGAGCGGCATTGCTGTAAATTTCTTCATATGACATTTCATATATAAATAAATACATTACACATCCTTCCGGAAGCTTGTATTTCTGTTTATTTGAGTTGATTTACAGAACATTCGGTTATATACTTGAACTGTGTAAAGAAGCCGCCCGAAGAGGTGCTAATAAGATTTGATGAGAAGGAGGAGTTATGAAAGCTTACGATACAGTGCATAAAAAAGAACTTGAAGTAACTTATGAAAGCCTTGTTCAGTTGATGAGAGACAACAGACAGGTAGATTTTGTACTTCACGATAAAAAAACCGATGCAGACGGATATTTAACATGGGACGTCGAACATTGGACAATGGTTAACGACAAACGGTTTATGAGATGCTATTCCCTTGAGGGCAGGCAGCTCAGAGACTTTACTTCTCACAACACTGATGACTTGAAGAACGATTTTAAGCCGGAAGAGGCAAAGGAGATTCTTATCGGCTGATTGTCTGCCTGTGCAAAACCATCTTGCAATACAACCGTTGAGCGACGTGCTCACGGCAAACATACAAGCTATAAGGCAAGATTCTGTGTACCCGACCGCCTTCAATTACGATGATTTTGCAGGATACAAGCTTGTGAAACGAGCAGAGCCTGCAGAACAGCAAAAAATCCGCTATACAAGTGCGGATCGACAGCTACACAAAAAATCACTTTTCTCTTGTAATGTAAGTGTTTAAGGCACTTTATATAAAAGGAAAAGTGATTTTCACGTCCAATAAGAAAAATAAATACCTGCGCCGCAATCGAGCAAAACTGAAATGCCTCAGGGCGTAACGATTTAAAGACCGATTTCGAGTACTACCGGGCAGTGGTCGCTGCCGTATACATCGGTGCGAAGTGTGACTTCTTTGATTTTATCCTTGATTCGGTCTGAGACGAGGAAATAGTCAATCCGCCACCCCGCATTGTTGGCTCTGGCATTGAATCGATATGACCACCATGTATAAATTCCCGCGGTATCGGGATAGAGGTAGCGGTAGCTGTCCGTAAAGCCCGCGTCAAGCAGTTCCTGGAATTTGCCGCGCTCTTGGTCGGAAAAGCCCGCATTGTTGCGGTTCGTTTTCGGATTTTTAAGGTCAATTTCTTTATGAGCCACGTTGAGATCTCCGCAGATGATGACCGGCTTCCTCTCATCCAACTTCTTCAGATAAGCGCGTCGCGCGTCCTCCCATTCCATGCGGTAGTCGATTCTCGCAAGCCCATCCTGCGCATTGGGCGTGTATTCCGTAACCAAATAGAAGTTTTCGTATTCCAAGGTCAAAACGCGCCCCTCGGTGTCGTGGCCGTCGGCCTCAATGTCGCGCGCTAC
>DCTM01000028.1:0-25293 GCA_002329565.1 Firmicutes bacterium UBA1440 | reverse complement strand
CTGCCCTTCCTGCATTTTGGTTTCTTGTACACACATCATATCGGGCTGCTCGGCACTGACAAAATCGAGGAAACCCTTGCCCATGCAGGCACGCAGACCGTTGACGTTCCATGTTATCATTTTCATAATGCGCTGCCCGGATGCCTTGCATCCGTATTCTCCTGACTTATTTTTCTCTATTGTAACATTTCGCCGGATGAAATTCCACCGCCGCTTTTTTAGGAAATCGCTTTTCTTTTGGAGTCTTCCCTCTTCCCTGTTGTAGTTCTCNNCTTCCCTGTTGTAGTTCTCTCTCTTTTTTGAAGTCCTCCCTCTTCCCTGTTGTAGTTCTCTCTCTCTTTTGAAGTTATCCCTCTTCCTGTTGTAGGCCATGAAGAGCTTCCATGTCTGCCGGTTGCCTTGCCTTCCCGGTATAAGCGGTAATGTTTTCACTATACCTTTTGACCCGGCGGGTGACTAACTCTCAAGAAAACCATATTCATCTGAAATGCTTTGATAAGTTCGGCTATTCCGGATATACAGCCTGATGATTCGCTCCTTGATTTCAGGTTCTATGTATTGTATATGATGTGCTCCTCTCGTATTGATAATATTTTACATAATGCACATCACTATTACAACTTCAGTGTAGTACCTCAACTATTACAACTTCAGTGTAGTACCTCACATAGCACCTCAACTCGATTTTTGATTTTGAGTTTTTAGCTGAAAAATGAGCAAATTTTCAACTTATACATAGAGCATTTACATAATATGTAAACATAGGAACAAAAATGCACATTTTATTGAACAAAAGCGACAAAAGGCAGCGCAAATTAAACAAAGCGAGGAATAATGGGCTCAAAAAGCTTGCACAACTTGAAACTTTGCTCATTTTTGGTTCAAATTTTGGTTTTCGACATCACGCCGAGAGGAAACATAAATTCAAAAGAAGACGAGAGGCGGAAACGCCGGGGAATTGAAAAGGCAATCCGCAAAAGACGAGAGGCGGAAACGCCGGCAATTGAAATTGCAGTCCGCGAAATCCGCAACAAAAGGATTCGCAAAATAGTCCTTCGCAAAATAGTTTAGCAGCTGCCAAAATTTTTGTTGATTTTTGAGAAGACTATGCTATACTATATAGGTGTCCTTATTTTTAAGGACAATTCTCTGCGACGTATTAAAAGCGTCGCCATTTAGTCCACAGGGAGGTGAAACGAATGATTAATTATGAAGTTATGTTCATTATCGACCCCAGCTTGGAAGACGTTAAGAGAGATGAGACAGTTGAAACAGTCAAATCAATCATCGCCAACGACGGCGAAGTCGGCAAAGTAGATGTTTGGGGAATGAGAAAACTTGCTTACCCGATTCAGAAGAAGAACGAAGGTTACTATGTTGTAATCGAATTCAAGGGTAACAGTACTCTTCCGAAAGAACTTGACAGAAGATTAAAGATCTCTGACAATATCATGAGACATTTAATCGTTAACAAGGATGAGAAATAGGAAGAGGGGATTTTGTCTATGAACAGTGTAAATTTAATAGGCAGGTTAACAAGAGACCCTGAAGTCAGATATGTACCCGAATCCCAACTTGCGGTTGCAACATTTACGATTGCAATCGACAGGCCACCGCGCAAAGACGGAACCAAGCAGACGGATTTTCCGCGTATAACCGTGTTTGGAAAACAGGCGGAAAATTGCGAGCGCTATCTTTCAAAAGGCAGGCTTGTAGGAGTACAGGGAAGGATACAAACAGGAAGCTATACGAACAAAGAAGGACAAACGGTTTATACTACCGATGTCGTCGCCGACAGAGTCGATTTCCTCGAGTGGGGAGACAAGAAAGAATCATCCGGCGGCGGTTCGCAGGAGCGAAACTTTGGAGTTCCGGAAGGTTTCCGGGCCCTCGAAGACGAGGATATGCCATTTTAACCTTTGCAGAAAGGAGATAAGCAAATGATCGATAAGAGAAGAGGCGGCATGAGAAGAAAGAAAGTATGTCAATTCTGTGCCGATAAGACTGAAGTGATAGATTACAAAGATGTAGAAAAGCTCAAGAAGTATGTTACCGAGAGAGGAAAAATTCTTCCGAAGAGAATCACAGGTACTTGTGCTATGCATCAAAGAGAAGTGACTAAGGCGATTAAGAAAGCGAGAATCGTTGCACTTCTTCCATATACAGCAGAATAATCACACAATCAAAAAGCTATCCCGAGTGGATAGCTTTTTTAATATATTCGGCTATTCGCGTATACGAATTTGGCGTGTTCGGACCGATTGCCGTTTTCTGCTTAGTCAGTAGTCATTTTTCGGATAGTGTCGCCGCTGTTTTCAGCCGGTGCGTTCGTGGCGCCGTTCCGACCGGTACCGCTATTCCGCCGCGATTCTCCTGATTTCCCGGGCAAACAGCTCGGCAAGCGCNNCGCAGGCGTTGTATGCTCGCCGTCAGCGGGGTCGGCCGTAACGACTGTACCCGCATCGACAAAACCGTAGCCGTTTTTTTCGGCTCGTGCCGCATACTCGGCCGCTAACTCATGAGAGGTGGTCAGCGAAAATTCGTTGTAGTAATCGGCTTCCGTGAGTCCCTCTCTGCCAATCGGAAACGGAGCAACAAATATGATCTTCGCATCGGGCTTGACTGCCTTGGCCGCATCGGCCAGCGTCTCCATGCCGTCGGCGATCGTCTTGGCGTTGGCTTCGAACTGTTCCTTGCAATCGTTTGTGCCGAGGTAGATCATTACGATGTCGGGATCGGCGTTTCGCACGCTGTTTGCGATAAAGTCTATACCCTTTCTGCCCGGCAGATCGTCTTTATCGTATACGGTGGTTCTGCCTGAAAGTCCGTCTTCTATTATCACAAATTCATCTCCAAGCAACTTTTGCAACACACCGGGGTAACGAACATCGGCATCATAACGCAGACCGCCACTGCCGGGTATATAACCGAACGTATTTGAATCACCGAAACAAAGAACTCTTTTCATTAGGATCACCGCCTTATATTGTAATTTTTTTTATTCTATCACAGTGTTAAAAAATTTTCAGCGAATTTTTTGTAAATTTCCGGAACATAGATTTATTTTTCCGGTCTAACAAGTATAATGTTCTGAAAACAGGAATTCGAAAGCAGAATGCCCGAAGACAGGAAGAGCAAGGCGGGGTTCCGAAAGCAGAAAGTCTTAAGCAGGACGCGTAAAGCAAGAGCTCGGGATTAGGAAGTCCAAAATCGTGAAGCGCAAGGCAGAAGCTCGGAATCAGAAAGGCCTGAAACAGGAGTCCGAAAACAGACAGTTTGAAGCAGAAAGAGCAAAGCAGGAGTCCGAAAGCAGAAAGCCCGAAGACAGAAAGAGCAAAGCAGTAGTCCGAAAGGCAGAAGACTCAAGAAGACTCAAAAGGAGGAGAAAAATATGAAGAGATTATTGGGGATGATTCTTTCCGCAGCCCTCGTAATTACTGCTGCCGTACCCGCATATGCGGCGGAGAGCGAAAGCAAGCAGCTTGAGACCGTGATTAAGGCGGTAAAGAGCGTGATTACGGTGGCAGAGGATGCCTCGTTCTCGTATGATACATATCAAACGCAGAACGGAAACGATACCGTAAGGTTGTGGAATTTGAATTGGGAAAAAGGCAAGGATCACATCTACGTTTCGGCATTGTCCGACGGTGAAATCACATCGTACTATCACTACAATGACAATCAAGAACAAGAAAAGAAGGGCTTGACCTCGCTGAGTCGAGAGCAGAGTCAACAGGTGGCGCAGGAGTTCTTGCAGAAAGTCCTGCCTGCAGGCATCGCTGTTGCCGATCTGAAGTTGCGTGAAAACTGGGTCGGCGATCAAACGACAAACTACATCTACGATTTAACAAGGAATGGCGCGGCCGGAAGATTGCTCGTGAAAGATATCTCTTTCAGCATTACCGTTGACAGATATGACAAGACGGTATCCAATTATTACTCCAACAATCTGTTGCAATATCTCAATGCAAAACTGCCGTCCGACAGCGGATTGATTGATAAGGCAAAGGCTGAGAGTATCTTCTTGAAAAACAACGGTCTTAAGCTCGCGTATATTCCTGTGACGGATTATCAGAATAAGAGCGTTACCGCTTTTGTCGGATATACCAGAGATGATAATAATTTCTTGATTGACGCCAAGACGGGCGAGGTAGTCAATTATACGCAGTACTATTATATCGGATACGATAAGGGGGGCATGGGCAGCGCCGAAAGTGCATCAGCCGGAAATGTAACGCTTTCACCTGCAGAGCAGGCGGAAGTGAGTACGATGAAGGATCTGATGTCCGCCGACGAAGCAGCCAAGATTTTGAAAAATAAGGTTGCACTCATGAACAAGGCCGGGAAGCAGACCGGTTCCAGTTTCAACTCGGACTACTTCTCAAAGACAGAGTATTACTGGAATATCAACTTTGAGAGAGGCAACGGTACTGTAAACGCCAAGACCGGAGAGATTCAGAGTTTATATTATTACGGTGACTTACCTGAAAGCAAGAGTGGCATTTCCAAGGAAAAGGCCGAGAGTATAGCTCAAGAGTTTATCAAGAGTGTTGCTCCGAGCATGAGTGAGAAAGTGCAGCTCGCGCGGAGCGCGCAGGATACAGACACAAGTTGGACAATAAACTTTGACAGAATCGAAAACGGTATCGGGGTTTACGGCAACGGCATGCAAGTAAGTATTTCCAAGGCCAATGGCAATATTTTCAGCCTCGATACATCTTGGAGCAATATCAAGAGCTTCCCGACCCATACCGATAATTTGGGGCAGGAAGGCGCCTTCAAAATCTTTGATGACAATAGCGTTTTCGCTCCGATGTATATAGTGCCGAATACAGATATCACGTTATACGACACCGAAGCGCATGCTGTCAACAAGGGTACATTCTTGGCATATGGCTTTGAAAAGAGTTCCTCATTCATGATAGATCCCGCGACGGGTAAGCTGCTCGACTACCGCGGCAAGGCTTACACTGAGGAAAAGAGTGGTGTCGTCGGATACAGCGATATCGCGGGCAAGTGGTACGAGGCAACCGTTAAGACACTGCTTGACAACGGATACTACATCGACAGCGAGCTCTTTGAGGGCAGCAAGAAAATTACACAGGAAGAATTCTTCAGGTACCTTTTCGCGCAGTATCAATCCTATCAGGATACCGATGATCTTTATGAAATGTTAAAGAACATGGGAGTCATCGAAGCTTCGGAAAAGGATCCATCGAAGGTGCTCACGAGGCAGGAAGCAGCCAAGTTCGCGATTCGTACACTGGGTCTCGGCAAAGCGGGTGAATTGCAGGGTATATACAAGAAGGCGTTTAACGACAAGATTGCGCCGCAATATGAGGGATATGCGGCCCTCTCTAAGGCTCTTGGCATTATGAAAGGTGACAGCAAAGGACGCTTCAATGGAGGAAATGCTTTGACGCGTGCTGAGGCTGCGGTAATTATTCTCAATACTTTAAATGCAAAATAGAGACAAAAAACACTGCGAGCGGTGCGTGCGGCGTTGCTCGCAGCGACGTCGGCATAAAAACACAATCAGCAACGGGGAGGCATTCGCCTCCCTTTTGCTTTGCACAGCTGACCGCATTTGCGTCAAAAATACGGCAGACAGAAATTTTTCCTTGCAAAGCGTAAGAATAAGAATTGTGCTGTATCCCCTTAAAACCGCTAAAAATCCCCATATCTTGTGGATGAAATAGAGAATCTTTTATGGTATAATATAAGGTACACTTTTTCAAAGAAACGGAGATTGGGATGTATTTTGGCATTGCCCTTGCATTGATATTATTTTTACCCATTATTGTGATGTCGCTCACCGACATCAAAGAACGTTCACCGTATACCTTTGTTTTGCGTGCAATTATTGTGACCTTTGTTGCAATGATTTTGCTTGCGGGCATTGCCGGATATATGGGGGAACCTCTGGGAAAACTCTTTATGGATACTGCGGAGACGGCGGCAAAGTCAATCGCAGGCGACGAGACAATATTGGAACGTCTTGGGCTTAGCACGGCTGACGCACCGGCGACAGAGGAGGCTTTGCTGTTGCTTTACGGAGCCTTTAACTTGTTGGTGCCGTCTTTTTCTCTCGTACTTATATCTGCCGTCGCATACATTTCTTACCTCATATTGTACATGATCAAGGNNATATTTCACATGGCCACCCGATCTGATGCTCGGTTGTTTGCTGCTGATCGGTCTGACACTGCTTGCGAGTTCCTCCCCGGAATTCTCAAAGTTGGCTGTATATGAGAATCTTTTTGTGATCTTTAGGGTAGCGCTTGAATTTCAAGGTATCGCTGTGTTCCTTTTTTTTGCATACAACCGCGGACTCTCGCTCCCTCTCAAGGGCGGAGTTTTGGCTGTTCTGCTTGTGACGGGACTCGGCAGATTGTTGCTTTTTGTCCTCGGCCTGATTGATTATATTTTTGGGTTACGGGACAAAATGCTCTTAAAATCATAGATTGTGTATTAAAAGGAATAAAGAAGGAGAAAAAATGAAAGATTTTGCAGATAAGGTGATCAGCGATTACATTCCTCTGCCCTCATGTATTCTGAACAGCAACGGGAAGGTCGTGCACAGCAACAATATTGATGAGGTTTTCCTTTATGATGGCATAAAGGACGCCGATATCTTTGCTTTAACCAATATTCGCTACACTGCCTTCGTGGAGGCAGCGCAAGCCAAAACCACGCTTCCGTTGAACAGGAACGAAAAATATTTCAAAGTGATGCCCGTCTTCGTTACGAATGAAGCCAAAGAAGAAGATCGGATGCTGGCACTGTTCTTTATCGACATCACCGCACAGGAGACCATAAAGCGGATTTACAACNNCGAGGAACGTCTTTGCGCGGCAGTCATAAATGTCGACAATTTTGACGAACTGTTGGGAGGCACCCCGGCCGAGAAACGTCTTCTGCTGACCACGAAGATCGACAAGACCATTAGGCAGTGGGCACTTAAGCTGAATGCGGAGGTTATCCAATACAGGGAATTTCGATATTATCTCATTATGTCCAGCAAGAGCTGTGAAAAACTTGTCGAGAATAAATTTTCCATCCTGGACGAGGTGAGAGACATCGAGACAGAGGTCGACTTCCCCGCAACGCTTAGTATCGGTATCGGTATCAACGGTAAGACTCCGACTCAGACAGGGAAATACGCGCGCGATGCGCTCGATTTGGCGCTTGGGCGCGGCGGCGATCAAGCCGTCATTAAGAATGTAAATAAAATAGAATATTACGGCGGCAAGTCGAAGACGGTTGAAAAGGGGAACAAGGGAAAATCCCGTATCGTTGCTCATGCCATGGTGCCGTTGCTGGAGCAGGCCGACAAGGTCGTCGTCATGGGACACCGTGTTCCCGATATGGATTCATTCGGCGCGGCCCTCGGTATCCATCGCATGGCTTCCGTGAGAAATCGCGACACTTATATCGTTATTAATGAGGTTTCGGAAGCATTGAGCATACTCTACAAGCTTGCTAAGGAAACGGGGATGTATAGCTTTATTAATGAAGAAAAGGCGATGGAATTGGTCGACGAGCAAACTCTGCTCGTAGTTGTCGATACACACAGGGCTTCGTATGTCGATTGTCCGGCGCTACTCTCCAGAACAAAGAATATCGTTGTAATCGACCATCATCGGCGCACGGAGGACTGCATCGAAAAAGCAGTGCTCACTTATATGGAGTCATATGCTTCCTCGGCCTGTGAACTTATTACGGAGATGCTGCAATATTCGGGGGATAAGAAGAACCTTGAAAAACTTGAGGTTGAAGCCTTGCTGGCGGGTATTACCATGGATACGAACCGCTTTTCCGTAAAGACCGGCGTGAGGACGTTTGAA
The DNA here is from genome assembly GCA_002329565.1 of Firmicutes bacterium UBA1440. Taxonomy (GTDB): domain Bacteria; phylum Bacillota; class Clostridia; order Peptostreptococcales; family Anaerovoracaceae; genus UBA1440. The sequence goes on along the minus strand of DCTM01000028.1, from coordinate 17,446 downwards.
GCAGCTGCATGGCTTAGGAGAGCCGGTGCGGACACTACTGAAGTGAAGCGCTTTTTCCAGACGACTCCGGATATGATTATGCTTAAGGCAAAAAGCATGGCCGGCGCAAAATTTCACGACGACGGCATTGTCATTTCCAAGAGGGATACCGTCTGCAGTGACGCACAAATTTTGAATTCTCAGATCGCCGACGAGCTTCTGTCAGTACAAGGCGTTAAGGCTGCCTTTGTAATCAGCTGCGACAGCAACGGCAGGACTGTCATCAGNNAGAATGTGCAGGTCATCATGGAGGAACTCGGCGGCGGCGGGCATATGTCTGCGGCCGGAGCTCAGACAGATTTATCGGCCGATGAGACAGAAGCGAAACTTTTGGGAATTATTTACAAAGATAAAGAGGGAGGTAATTGATATGATAGTAATATTATTAAAAGATGTGAAGGGTACAGGCAAAGCCGGAGACATCGTGAAGGTTTCGGACGGCTATGCAAGAAATATGCTCATCCCTCGCGGAATGGCGCAGGAGGCCACACAAGGAAACGTCAGGAACCTTGAAAAGCAAAAGGAGCTTGCGGCGGAGAAGACGGCGGCCGAAAAGGCGGCAGCGCAGCAGCTCGCAGAAAAATTAAAAACTGTCTGCGTTGAAATTAAGACAAAGGGAGGCGAGGGCGGCAGATTGTTCGGCTCCGTCACTTCCAAGGACATCGCGGACGCACTCAACGAGCAGCACAAGATAAAAATAGATAAGAAAAAATTTGTTCTCGACAACCCGATTAAGACGGCAGGCAATTTTGAAGTGCCGGTGAAGCTGTTTTCCGAGGTCCAAGGAATCGTGAGGGTTACGGTATCCGTGTAACGAAAGGAAGAATACAGATGTCTATCACGGAAAGAATTCCACCGCACAACGACGATGCGGAACGGTCGGTGCTGGGTGCGGCGATGTTGAGCCGTGACGCGCTCTTCGATGTATTGGAGGAAGTGCGGCCGACAGATTTTTACGACTCAAAACATAAAGAAATTTTTGCAGCCATCTCCGACCTCTACAGAAGAAATGTACCTGTGGATACTCTTACGGTATCCGAGGAACTGAAAAGGAAAAACACGCTTGAACTTTCAGGAGGGAGAGCTTACATAGCAAGTCTTTCCGCTGATGTGCCTTCGACAGCCAACGCAGGCTCATATGCTAAGATTGTCGCTGAAAAGGCGATGCTGCGGAAGCTGATTTCGGTTTCAGAGGAAATTTCACAGGAAAGCTATTCGGGCAAGATGGACGCAGAGGCGGTCATCGATCTTGCGGAGCGCAGTGTTTTTGAGATTTCACAATCCCGGCAGGCCAAAGACATCATTCCGCTGCGAGATGTCTTGCTTGAGAACATCGAGATGATAGACAGGGCAAGCAATCTCAACGGAGAGATTACCGGCATCTCGACGGGATTCCGCGATTTGGATGCCAAGACGAACGGACTGCAGAAGTCCGACTTGATTATTCTCGCGGCGCGGCCTGCGATGGGTAAGACGGCATTTGCCTTGAACATCGCCCAAAATGCAGCCTTGAAGAGCAACGCGTCAGTATTGATTTTTTCAATGGAGATGCCTAAGGAGCAGCTCGGACAGAGACTACTGTCGATGGAATCGCGTATCGAGATGCAAAAGCTGAAAACCGGACAGCTTGACAGAGCGGACTGGGACAGCTTGACGATAGCAATCGATACGCTTTCAAATGCAAAAATTTTCATTGACGATACACCCGGTATCTCGGTAATGGAAATTAAGAACAAGTGCAGGAGAACGAAGATCGAACACGGCCTTGATCTGATCGTACTTGACTATTTGCAATTAATGACCTATGACGCGCGTTCTGAGTCGCGTCAACAGGAGATTTCAGCGTTATCGCGTTTCCTGAAATTACTTGCAAGGGAGATGGACTGCCCGGTTCTCGTGCTTTCTCAGCTTTCGAGAGCGCCCGAACTGCGCGCAAGTCACGAGCCGATGCTGTCCGACCTTAGAGAATCGGGCTCGATTGAACAGGATGCCGACATTGTCTTATTCCTGTTCCGTGACGACTATTACACAAAAGAAGAATCACAGAAACCGGGCGTGTGTGATGTCATCATAGCCAAGCACAGAAGCGGACCGATAGGCACCGTTGAGTTGGCGTGGCTGGAAAAGTACACGCGTTTCGTGGACAAGAGCAATTATCAAGGATAGGAGCGATCCCATGAAACTGAAGCAAGCAACTGCAAAAACCCACTATCTCTATGAGACGGGTGTGGAAAATATATACATAAACGAATACATGGTGACGGCCCCGGGCGATTACGTCAAGGTCTATTTAATGGCCTTGATGTACTTGCAAATGCACAGGGAGATTTCGGATGAAGAGCTTGCCGGATTGCTGATGCTTGAAGAATATGAAGTTAAAAAGGCTTGGGATTATTGGATTTCCTTGGGCCTTGTGAAACGCACCGGCAAGGATAAGAAAACGCTCGAATTCATGAATTTGCGAGAGATGCTGTATGGGGACGGAAGCAAGCAGGACGACGATTCCGCGGACAAGCAAGGGCCTATGTCCGACAAGATTATTAAGGATATGTTTAAATCAGTCGAGAAGGCGGTTGCAAGACCGCTGGGAAACAGTGAAATTATGGAGATAAACTCATGGCTCGACGACTTCGACATTACGCCTGAAATGGTAGTCTACGCATATACATATTGCTGCGGAACTTTGAAAAAAGATAATGTGAAATATATCGCCAAGGTTGTTAAGGAGTGGGCGACCAAGGGACTGACAGATGTGGCAGCTCTCGATGAATACCTGGCCGATATGGACAAACGCGCATTTCTGTACCGCAGGATATTCAAAGCCCTCGGTTTCATGCGCAATCCTACGGAGGAAGAAAAACGCATTATGCGTGCATGGTTTGATGAGCTTGATCTTTCAATCGACAAGATCCTTGAAGCCTGTGCGAAGACTGCCGGTATTACAAACCCGAACATTAAATATATCGACAAAGTGCTCAGAGATCCGAGCAAAGGCAACAGCGCCGTTGCGGCGGGCAACGGAGAGATATCTCCGGGCACTGTCTTTAAATATTACGACTATTTGCGGCAAAAGAGCGAACGCGAGACAAAAGATCGCAGGAACCGAATCTACAAATCCCTGCCGCAGATTGCAAAGATTGAAAAAGAGATCAGAGAAAAGAATACGAAGTTGTCCCGCTTGATGGTGTCAGGTGCGGTGGATAAGTCTGAGCTGATACGGAGCACACACGATGAGATTGAGAATCTCGTCGCCACCAAGGCTGCCACCCTCACGGATAACGGGTATCCTGCCGATTATATGGAAGTTAAATACATTTGTATGATCTGTAAGGATACAGGGATAACTGAGAACGGAGAGCGATGCGCTTGTTTCGCTGAGCGCACCGAAGAGGCGAAAGCATGGCAAAATTCCCAAAAGATAAAAACAAAGTAAATAACGAGGAAAAGAACAAGACGAACGATACGCCGAAAAAGGGTAAGAGCAACTCTAAAAGGAAGTCTAAAGACCGCAAGAAAGCCGAGCGAGAACCGGCCATATCGGAAAAAGCGCTCGGGGAATTGTTCGAAGCTGCGTTGGAAGATGAGCATACAAAAGAGAATATTGCTGAAGAGGCAGCGCCGCAGAATCGCGTGAACGGGGAATCCGAACAGAATGTCCCGGTAATCGAGGAATCGGCGCTTTCGGAATTGTTTGATACGGTTCTGGAGGACACGGCCGATGGCAAAGCGCAGACGGAAGGAGCCGAGACGACGGCAGCCGACAAGCCTGCATCGGTCGTGCAAATGATTAAGGATGCCCCTTTTCTCAGCGATAAGATCGAGATTGCAATCTGGGAGCCGATTCGCCGGGGCCTGAAAAAGACAAAGGAAAAAATCTTACATCTGAGAGCATATATTTTTAAAGGGAAACCGCATAAGGAGCGCAAAGCTCGGCGCATGTACCTCAAACTGTATCGGTCTTGGCAGAGAGTCAAGCATTTTCTTGTTGCCAAAGACGAGGTATTTGCGGAGAAGTTTATCAGGCACATCAACCGGATGGACAGCCGCAACGAGGAACTCGCCGGCAAAGCGCGCAGGGCGGCACGACGCGGGACGGGAAAGTTCAACCGCATGCGCGATTGGGCGGACCGCAACAAGAGCAGGCTGCTCGGGATACTTGCTGCAACATTGCTGACCTTGTTTGCGGCTGCGGCTGTCCTCAACCAGTTGACTGCTTACGAGTACTCTTACAACGGCAGGGTGCTCGGACTTGTAGACGACCAGCGGGATGTGGTTAAACTCTTGGATTTGGTAAGTGACAAGCTTTCAAGCGAGCACAACGCCGAAATTGCCATTGATCCCGACAAAGACATTGCCTTCAAACGCGTGCTTTCGGCCGGCAAGGATATCGACGGCACAGAGCAGGTTCTGAAAAAGCTGACCTACATGCAGAATATGACAGCCAAAGGATATGCGATATACATAGACGGAATACGTGTGGCTATCCTCGACAGTGAAAAATCGGCCAAGGCCGCGTTGAATCTTGTACTGGAAAAATATACTACAGACAGCGATATGACGGTCTATGAGGATGTTGGGTTTGCCGAAAATATTGAAATCAAAGAACTCGATACGAAACTTGGATATATAAAAAGTCCGGATGAAGCAGCCTACAAGATCCTGACAGGTGCGGAATCCGTCAAAACGCATACCGTTCAGGCGGGTGAAACTTTTTCCGGCATCGCTTCGATGTACGGCATTAAGATGTCGGATCTGCAAGCAGCGAACCCGCTTGTACGGCCTGAGCGCTTGAGCATAGGGCAGCAGATTGTCCTAACACAGGCTGTACCTATGCTGACCGTGCAGACGGTCGAGGTTACTACTGCGATTGAAGACATAGCATATGAAACCAAATATGAAAACAACGCTTCGATGTACCAGGGGGAAAGCCGAGTCAAGATTGCGGGTGTCAACGGCCGACGCGAGGTCACGCGTAAGATTGTCAAGAACAACGGCGTGCAGATTGCTTCTATCGAACTGGAAGCGAAGACGATTTCCAATCCGTCCGCCGCAATTGTCTACGTAGGGACGAAGCCTATGCCGGTAAAAAAAGGTACGGGCACTTTCAAATATCCTGTGACGGGAGCAAAATTGACATCTAAGTTCGGGCCGAGATGGGGCCGAATGCACTACGGAGTCGACCTGGCCTGCGCGACGGGTACTCATATCAGAGCTTCCGACGGCGGTACAGTCATTTCATCCGGTTACAGCGGTTCTTACGGATACGTGGTCAAAATTGATCACGGCGGCGGCTATGTGACTCTTTATGCACATTGCAGCAAGCTGCTTGTCAGGTCGGGAGAAAAGGTTTATCAAGGCCAGCACATCGCCAATGTGGGCAGCACCGGCAGGAGCACCGGCCCGCATGTGCACTTTGAAGTGCATTACATGGGCACACCGAAAAACCCGCTTAATTATCTGTAGCGACAATATGCGAATACAATTATGAAAGCAAAACAAAAAAGTTCAGAAAGCTTGACAAATTATTGGTTTTTTGCTAATATTTAAGTTGCGCAACATTGCGTTAGCCCGCTAAAGTGATAGTATACAAGTACGCAATACGTATACAAAAGCATGAATAAATTTATAAAATTAAAAAGGAAACGGAGGAAAGTTAATATGCTAAAAATGAGAAAAGGAATGGCGTTCCTGATGATGTTGACCCTTATCCTCGGAATGTTCGCATTGACAGGTTGCGGAAAATCCGATGATGCGGATGCGGTGAGCGGATGGCAATATGTACAGGATAACGGAGTTCTGAAAGTCGGTCTCGACGATACGTTTGCACCGATGGGATTCAGAGATGAAAACAACGAACTCGTGGGATTTGATATCGACCTTGCAAGAGCGGTCGGAGAGCAGCTCGGAGTTGAAGTGGAATTCGTTCCGATCGAATGGGATTCCAAAGAACTTGAACTGCAATCGAAAAATATCGACTGCATCTGGAACGGTATGTCGGTCACTCCCGAGAGAATAGAGAACATGGCTCTGACGGATCAGTACCTCAACAACAAGATCGTCATCATGACTCTCAGAGATGATGTGAAGATAGAATCGGCAGCCGATCTTGCAAATTACAATATTGCGACCCAGGTTGATTCGGCTTCGCTACAGGCTATGAAAGCAAACGAAGAATGGGATTCCTTCGCGGATAAAGTTCTCGAATACAAGACCTATGATGAAGCCATCATGGCTATGAAGGGTGGCAGAGCGGATTGCATGGTTGTGGACCAGGTACTCGGCGAATACAAGAACAATAAGATGGATAATGTAATGAAGGTTTGCGACTTTGACTTCGGCGATGACTTCTATGCCATCGGATGCAGAAAGGGTGAGACTGACCTTGCAGATAAGATCAACGAGGCTATTGCTGCCCTGATTGAAAACGGCGAAGCCAAGAAGATCAGCGAAAAGTGGTTTGGAACGAACATCGTAATTCTCGAACCGATAACTGCAGAATAAAAAATTGAACGACCAGCAGATTTGAATAGACAGGGGCCCTCTGCAGGGGGGCTCCGAGGAGGATAAAGTAAGTGAGTGAGTTTATAGCCGGATTTCAAGACACGATGGCTTATTTGACAATTCTTATGCCGTCGCTCATGGCAGGTGCCTGGGTGACGGTTAAGTTGTTTATTTGGACGCTCGTACTTTCATTGCCGCTCGGCCTTCCGTTCGCGCTCGGCAGCAATGCGAAGTTCAAGCCCATTAAAGCCATCTGTCAAACATATGTATTTATTTTCAGAGGTACACCGCTGATACTGCAATTGTACTTCTTCTATTTCTTCTTACCGATGGCATACGGCGTCAAGTTGGATCCGTTTACCACATCGGTAATTACCTTTGTGCTGAATTATGCGGCATACTTTGCCGAAATCTACAGAGGAGGCATCAACGGTATCGATCGCGGCCAATACGAAGCGGCACATGCTCTCGGGCTGTCGAAGCGCCAGACGATGTTTGGCATCGTGCTCCCCCAGACGATGAAGATTATCCTGCCTCCTGTATCGAACGAAGCCATCGTTCTGATCAAGGATACGGCACTTGCATCCATCATCACTGTAGGTGAGTTGATGAAGGCTTCAAGAGGTGCAGTAAACAGAGACGTGGATACTACCGCATATCTGATTGCGGCGGCCATTTATCTTATTTTTACAGCAGTACTTACCGTACTTTCAAACTATTTGGAGAAGAGATATTCCAAATACGATGAAAGGGAGGTGAAGTAAATGCACAAAAAGATTAAAGATAGGGGCATCGTCAGAATTACTCCGAAGAAGGACCTGGTTGCAGGAGATGTCATTCTGGAAATGAAGGACATAGTGAAGGAATTCTCGAACTGCACAGCAGTCGATCATGTCAATTTCTGCATGCATAAGGGAGAAATCGTGGCTATTATCGGACCGTCGGGATCCGGGAAGAGCACACTTTTGCGTAGCATCAACGAGCTCGAGACGATCACCGAAGGCGAGATGGACTTGTACGGAACTACCGGCATGGTATTCCAACACTTCAACCTGTTCCCGCATATGACATGCCTGAGAAATATCACATATGCTCCGATGAAGGTCAAGAAGATCTCCAGGAGTAAAGCAGAGGCCACGGCGCGGCAGCTTCTGGAACTTGTAGGGCTTGCGGATAAGGCAGATGCTTATCCGGCACAGATTTCCGGAGGACAGAAACAGCGTATTGCTATCGCGCGTGCATTGGCGATGCAGCCGGACCTGATGCTCTTTGACGAACCGACGAGTGCACTCGATCCGGAAATCACGGGCGAAGTACTTACCGTAATGCGTAAGCTTGCGGAGCAGCATACGTCGATGATTATTGTCACGCATGAAATGAACTTTGCCAGGGAAGTGGCGGACAGAGTTGTATTCATGGATGCGGGCAAGATTGTTGAAGAGGGTAAGCCGGATGAGATCTTTGAAAATCCTAAGAACCCGCGTATGAAAGATTTTTTAAAGACGATATTTTAAACAGAAGTAATATACAAAAACGAATACTCTTTCGGTAAGGATATTCCCATAAGGCAGGCTGTAAATCTGACTTAACGGGGATTCTTCCATAGCCGAGGGGGTATTTTTTTGCTCTTTATTGCGTTATTTACTTACAAAGGCACATTGTCTATTTTTTAACAACAAAAGCCGAGAAAACGTTAATATTTTAACACTTGTACCGCTTGGAAAATCGTGCTAAAATAAATTGGCAATTGGTTCTGGTAACAATAAATCAATACTAATTTGTTAATTTTTATACAAATAAAATAAAAAATTTTTCTTTCTCCGTATTTTAATAACGTCTAAGCGAAAATCGGGTCATATGAAAGAAAGGAAGGGAGCAAACAATGAGAATAGGTATTCCAAAAGAAATTGTCGCCAATGAAACCCGTGCGGCCGCCACACCAAATTCGGTAAAGAAGTTACTGAAATTGGGTTTCGATGTGACCGTTGAGCGCGGATTGGGCGAAAAAGCCGGTTTTACCGACGACGCTTACCGGGAGGCGGGAGCCGAAGTCGCGGATAGGGATACAGTATGGCAATCTGAGATCATATACAAGATTAATGCCCCTCTGGACGACGAAATCGAGAAGCTGAGGGAGGGAATGACTTTAGTAAGTTTCCTTTCTCCGCGAGTAGATACGCAGTTAACCGAGAAACTGGCTGCCAAAAAGATCAACGCACTGGCGATGGACATGGTTCCCAGGATTTCCAGGGCACAGTCGCTCGATGCCCTCTCCTCTATCGCTAACATAGGAGGATATCGTGCAATTATCGAAGCAGCACATCATTTCGGACGCTTCTTCACCGGACAAGTTACCGCCGCAGGAAAGGTTCCTCCGGCTAAAGTTCTTGTCATCGGGGCAGGCGTAGCGGGACTGGCTGCCATCGGTACAGCCGATTCTCTGGGTGCTGTTGTACGTGCTTTCGATACACGACTTGAGGTCGCTGAGCAAATCGAATCCACGGGCGGCGAATTCCTTAGATTAAAATTTGAAGGAGAAGAAGACGGCTCCACCGAGAGCGGATATGCCAAGGTGATGTCCGATGAGTTTGTCAGGGCGGAAATGGAGCTCTTTGCAGAGCAGGCCAAAGAAGTTGATATCATCGTCACAACGGCCCAGATTCCGGGCAAACCGGCACCTAAATTGATTACAAAGGAAATGGTAGACAGTATGCGTCCCGGCTCTGTAATCGTCGATATGGCGGCATCTTCGGGCGGAAATTGCGAGTATACGGTACCTGACGAAGTCTTCGTTACAGAATCGGGCGTCAAGATTGTAGGATATACCAATCTCTCGGCAGGTTTACCGGCACAATCTTCGGAAATGTATTCCACGAATCTCGTCAACCTGACGAAATTACTCTCAAAAGAAAAAGACGGCAATATCTGCATTGACTTCGATGATGTAATCTTACGCAATATGTGTGTTGTCAAAGAAGGAGATGTTACGTTCCCGCCACCGCCGATCAGCGTCAGCGCCGCACCGAAACAGGCGGCGGCTGAGGCTCCGAAAGCAGAGGAAAAGCCGAAAAAGGAAAAGGGCATGGGAACGCTCAAAGGCATACTGGGAATTTGCGGAGCTGCTTTATTTGCGGTGATCGCACTTTATGCACCGCAGGAATTCTTAGGACACTTTTCAGTTTTCATATTGGCCTGCATAGTCGGGTATTACGTTGTCTGGAACGTAACCCACGCGTTGCACACGCCTCTGATGTCAGTAACTAACGCGATTTCCGGCATTATCATTGTCGGGGTGCTTTTGCAAATCAGTCCTGTTGTGGACGCAATCACCGTTATGGCGTTTATCGGCATACTGCTTACAAGCATCAATATCTTCGGCGGATTCGCAGTTACACACAGAATGTTAAAGATGTTCAATAAGGAATAGGAGGCAGCTCATGACACAAGGAATAATCGCAGTAGCATATATTGTTGCGGCTATCTTATTTATATTGAGTCTTGCGGGGCTCTCAAAACAGGAGACTGCAAAAAGAGGAAACCTTTACGGTATTGCCGGTATGTCTATAGCGCTGACAGTTACGATTGCAAGCGCAAACCCGGATGCCCTGGCATATATGCTGGTCGCTATGCTGATAGGTGCAATAATCGGTATAATATTGGCGGGCAAGGTCGAGATGACGGGAATGCCCGAGTTGATTGCCTGCCTGCACAGCTTCGTCGGACTGGCGGCTGTCCTGGTTGGATACAACAGCTTCTTAAAGATACTGTGGGGCGAAAACCATGTAAGCGGCACCATGCTCAACGTAGAGCTTTCTGAAATTTATCTCGGCGTATTCATCGGTGCGGTAACATTCACAGGCTCTATCATCGCATTTGGAAAATTGCGAGGTATTCTCAGCTCGAAAGCTTTGATGTTGCCGGGTAAGAATGTAATCAACCTCGGAATTTTGGTTGCAATGGCCGTATTGATGGGCCTCTTCCTGCATGAAGACGGCTCTATGCTGTACCTGGCTATTGTTACTGCCCTCGCTTTGATTTTCGGTTTGCATCTTGTCGCCTCAATCGGAGGAGCGGACATGCCGGTCGTAATATCGATGCTGAACTCGTACTCCGGCTGGGCAACGGCTGCCTCGGGATTCATGCTTTCCAATGACTTGCTAATCATAACGGGTGCGTTGGTAGGTTCCTCCGGCGCCATCCTTTCATATATCATGTGCAAGGCTATGAACCGTTCATTTATCTCTGTAATCGCAGGCGGTTTCGGCAATGAGGTCAAGAGCTCCGTTGTCGTAGAGGGCGAATATCGCGAAATCCTGCCTGAGGAAGTTGCTGAAAGACTGAAGCAATCCGAATCGGTTATCATAGCACCGGGCTATGGCATGGCTGTAGCACAGGCGCAGTATCCGGTCGCGGATATTTCAAGAAAACTCAGGTCAATGGGTATCAATGTTCGCTTCGCTATCCATCCTGTCGCGGGGCGTCTTCCGGGGCATATGAACGTCTTGCTCGCCGATGCCAAGGTTCCTTACGATATCGTTCTGGAAATGGATGAAATCAACGAGGACTTCCCCGAAACGGATACTGTACTCGTAATCGGTGCAAACGATACGGTCAACCCGATGTCACAAGAAGACCCGCACTGCGCAATTGCCGGCATGCCGGTACTGGAGGTTTGGAAGGCTCGTTCGGTAATCGTATTCAAGAGATCGATGAACACCGGATATGCGGGCGTTCAGAATCCGCTGTTCTTCAAAGAAAATACGCATATGTGTTTTGGCGATGCGAAGGCTACCGTAGACAAGATTCTCAAAGCATTATAAGACAGAATTATATTGGCTCTATGTCAAATGTTGGGGCGGAGCCCGGCTTAATAAAAAATCCGAATTTCCGGGCGCATTCATTTGTGCCCGGATTTTTCAATTTTGCAATTTGCCGCAGGATTAAGAAATCCTGCGGTTTTTTGTATAGATTACATTTCACGCCGAAAAAACGACATTTCAGGCAAAAGGCATTTTTCGAGCAGCTTATACCGGTAAAATGAAAGCGATTATTTAAAATTCCTAAACGTGGATTATAAATCGTTATAACTAAACGATTGTTAAAGCATTCTGTCGGATGTGCGATTTGCCGCCTGAATTTCTGAAAGCAGAGCAGAAAAAGACTTTTGACAATAAGAAGGAGGAACAAACCGAATGAAAAAACGTATTATGAGTATCCTGGTGGCATTGTGCATGGTTATTGCTCTCTTGCCTGCCACGGCGCTTGCAGCCCCGAGCACAAAGACAATAACCTGCAACAATTTAACGCTGGAAGTTTCCAAAGTCTATGCTATGGACAGCTGGTCCAAATCTTCGGCAGACGGTTATACGACAACCTACTGCGTTGTGGTACCCGCCTCCGCAACAATAAAATGCCTGAAAGAATCAAAAGCTTTCCATTCATATCTGTTATGGCCTTTCAACGATATCGTATTTACCGACGGTCCAATGTACCCTACAGTAGACTTTGCCTGTGATTACGATGATGCCATCTATGTGCCTTTTAATCAGGGAAGCGTCATTACAGCAGCGGTCAATAATGAGTATTCCTTTTCAGATTCCGAGAACTACAGAAATTTTAACGTCAGAATTTTTGTAGTGCCCGATGATAAACTGGTTCAGTTCGGAGGGTCAAAGGTAGCCGTGAAACCCAATCCTGTGACCGGCAACGTGCCTGCTTCACCGAGCAAAACGGATTTCGTGGTGAAAAGCTTAGAGAAAAACGCGAAGGAAATATCGAAAAATGTAACTCAGGCATATACCATAAACAATACAAATTATTTGCAGCTTCGCGCAATCGCTGTGCTGCTCAACGGATCTGAGGCACAGTTCGACGTAGGCTGGGACGGCCGGTATGCTGTGATCGAACCCGGGAAACCGTTTACCGGAGTAGTAACCGGAAGCAAGATGCAAACCACCAAGTATATAAGGCCCAGCAGTACAAATTTCAAGATGAACGGGGAAGTATTCTCATTTGCGGACGCCCGTCTGATCAACGGCGACACCAATTATATCCAGCTTCGTGAGTTTGCTCAGAAACTTGCCGGCACGGCGTCACAGTTCAATGTATACTGGGACGATGCTGCGGGAAAGGCAGTCATTCAACCGGGCGTAGCTTACACCGGAACAAAATACGAAGCAGCTGTGACCCCGCTGGAAAAAGTAAAAAAGAACGGCGATATTTTAGCTGACGGCGATTATTATTTGAAGATATCAGGAAAGTTCCTTTACCCCGTAAAAGGTGGGCAGTACTGGCTGGAGCTTAGTAATGAAAGGCCTGACAAACCGTTTAACATCAAACTGGTGAGCAACAGTGAGGACCGGGGACCGAAGTATTCCATCGGCTACGACGGAACCTATATTATGCTGCCGGGATCTGCCGATGGCGCTCAGCTGCAATCCACAACAAGCAGCACACCTCATTATTGGAGGATAAATATGTATTCCGATTTCGGCACCATCAGAGATTACGGAAATCAAAAGCTGTTAGTTAAAGCTTCAGGAAAGACGAGAAATGGCGATACCAAAATCGTCGGTGCAGCATCCACCGGTTCCGCACCGGACAACGGCAAGATTGAATTTTACAAGGAAATCTAAACCTATTTCAACAAGTAAAGGCTGTTGTTCAGCTGCAGTCCTGATTGGGAAATAAAATGTGAGCTTGATGAAATACATTTTGATGAAAGACGCAAAATAGGACCTTAATTATAATACGGAGAGCGCGGGCAGACAATTTGCCCGCGTTTTGCATCCTTTTGGCTGTTTTGATTTTTTAGCTGAAAAATGAGCAATTTTTCAACTTATACACGAGACTTTTACAAAATATGTAATTTATCAACCGCAAGGACCTGCAAAATTAAAGCTAAATCAAACCAGCGGTAAAGATATTAAACTGCAGGTTTAATATCGTGCTATAAGAGTCTGCACAACTTGAAATTTTGCTCATTTTTGGCCACAAATTCGCCAATTCGCTTTTTCGCGAGAAAATGCCGCCGGTTCGATATTCATCAAGAAAGATATCAAGAGTTGTGAGGTGCTACACTGACGCTGCGTTTACTTAGAAAGATGAAAAAAGTAATAGCTCGAATTAATTGAATTTTTACTTATTCTCGGCGCAGATATATGCTTTGGTGCCATGTTGGGTCGGAAATATAAATTCGGGTGTTATGTCCGTATAATGGCGTGAAATATAGTTGAAGGTTTCTTATTAATGTCCCGATGTTTGAATACTCCAAGCTTTGTGGTATAATAATCCTAACATTGCCTAAAAGAAATTATTTCACTATATCCTATCTTGCTGCAACGCTTCCAAGGATCGAAGGATATGGTATAATAAAACCCACATATACAAAAGAGAAGGAGAGTATCCGTTTTGAAATTGATTATTACTGCCGGGGGAACCACAGAAAGAATAGACCGAGTAAGGAAAATTAAAAACACGGGAACCGGGAAACTTGGAAGCCTCACGGCTGAGGCCTTTGTAAAGCGATATGGAGATAAGATTGAAAAAATCTACTACGTATGTGAGAAAGGTACAATAGTACCGGAGTTGGGCTGCCTGGAAGAAGTAAATATAGAGGGAGTGATTAGCGCCGAAGCTGCGCTGAAGCGCATACTGACCACAGATAAAATCGATGCGGTTGTTCATTCGATGGCCGTAAGCGATTATACCGTTGATCGTTTGACTACTACAGCAGACCTTTCGGCGTTTATCGCGCACAGATTGAGCGAATGCGTCCCAAGCGACTTCCGGGATGAGGAGGCGCTGGCTGATTTTATCGGGAAATGCATCGAGGCGAACAATAAGTTGATCAACCGCGACAAAAAGGTTGGCTCGAACATTGAAGATTTGGCCATATTTATGAAACAAACGCCCAAATTGATCTCGATGTTCAAAAGCTTGCAGCCGGACGCCGTACTTGTGGGCTTTAAGTTGCTGAACAACGTTGAGACGAAGAATTTGCTTGCTGTCGCGATGGAGCTTTTGCGGAAGAATTCCTGCGATTTTGTACTTGCCAACGATTCGAGCGAGATCACGGCGGACACCCATATCGGGTATTTGCTGACGGCCAACGGTGACTATACGCGTTTAGAGACAAAGCAGCAAATTGCGGATGAAATCGCACGCAATGTAATCACGCTGATTAATCAGAGGAGTTAAGATTATGAAGAATATTATTGTCGGAGTAACCGGAAGCATCGCCGCATACAAAGCGGCCGATATTGTAAACACCCTGACGAAAGACGGATATAACGTGGATGTGATTATGACAGCGGGTGGCAAAGCCTTCATCACGCCGTTGACATTGCAATCGCTGTCGAAGAACAGAGTATATACAGACGTCTTTCAAGAGGATTATCCCTGCGAGGTCAAGCACATCTCGCTCGCAACAAAAGCCGACTGCCTTTTAATTGCGCCGGCTTCCGCGGACATCATCGGAAAGATGGCAAACGGTATCGCGGACGATATGCTGACCTCGGTAACTTTGGCAATCAACGGAATTCCGCGTTACATCGCGCCTGCGATGAATACCAATATGTACGAAAATCCGATTGTGCAGGATAATCTCGAAAAACTGAAAAAGTATGGATTTGAGATTATCGAACCTAAGAAAGCCTATTTGGCTTGCGGTACCATCGGCAAAGGGGCCATGGCTGACGTTGAAACGATTATCAAAATTGTCGAGGAACGCCTGGGAAAATAGAAAACGAAATATTTATGGCTGCGAATCTTCTCTCAAGCATCGGACGTAAGTTCAGGGCTGAAGTCGGTCCGCAGCTTGTTGTTTATTACCGATAAATTTATCCGAACGCGACAGGTCTGCAAATAAACTGTATATAATTAAAGAATTCATTTGAGTGCACCGGCTTGATTGCAGGTGGAATATTTATACAAAAGCTGTCGCAGACAGGCCATGGATTGAAAATCTGCGGTGCGGACATACTTCGAATTTATAATAGTAAATCTGGGAAACCTCCGAAATTGGAATAAAGCATGGAACGGCCTATCAGATATCCTTAATAAATTTATAGTGTCGCGGAGATCAGCGGATAGCGCGCGCAAATGAAATATATAATAATACCCGGAATGAGTTGTTTCGGAAGAATCATTTCTTCATATATTGCCTTACGGCAGTCAGCATGGATCGAAGGATACATTTGCGATGAGAGATAATGGCATACTGATTTAAGAGATTGTTTTATCAGAGGAATCATTTCGTTATATTATATGTTATCTCGTGACCGCGCAGGCACGGATCGAATGTTATCTCGTGGCCGCGCAGGTACGGANNGTACGGATTGAAGGACAAGAAAGACATATTTGTAATGAGAGATATGGTTATAATGATTAAAAGCTGTGTATGAATGATAGCGTAACAAATAAGATACAATGTGAGGGGACAAGATATGCAAAGGCAGACATTTAATATAGAAGGCATGACCTGCGCGGCTTGTGCAAAGCGGGTCGAAAAGGTGATCCAAAGGCTCGAAGGTGTCTACGAGGTATCTGTAAACCTCGCAACCGAAAAAGCCGCCATTTCATACGATCCCGACAAGCTTCGCGAATCGGACATAAAAGGCGCCGTCGAAAAAGCGGGGTACAAAGCGACAGATGTGCCCAAACCGGATGCTGCCGGCGATGACAGAGAACGCAAACAAAAGGAGATTCGGACTCTTTGGACTAAGTTCATTGCTTCCGCCGTGTTTTCCGTCCCGCTTTTGTATATCGCAATGGCGCCGATGATAAGCTTTGCGCGGCTTCCGTTTCCTATGGCCATTGACCCTATGCATGCTCCGCAGATCTACGCGCTCACAGAGTTGCTGCTCGTGATTCCGGTCGTGTGCCTGGGATACAAATTTTATACAGTCGGCTTTAAAGCGCTGATACAACGAAGTCCCAACATGGACTCACTTATTGCCGTGGGAACCTCAGCCGCGGTATTGTACAGTCTTTACAACACGTTGCAAATCATGAACGGAAACATCGCCGCGGTCGAGTCGTTATACTATGAAACCGCCGGCGTCATCATTACATTGATTTTGCTCGGCAAGTCGTTGGAAGCGTTGTCTAAAGGCAAAACGAGTGAAGCTATCAAGAAACTGATCGGTCTTGCGCCGAAAACAGCGATTATTTTGCAAGACGGTGAGGAGAAGGAAATACCGATTGACGCGGTTCAAATCGGAGACATTATTGCAGTAAGGCCGGGAGCGAAAATTCCTGTCGACGGTACCGTATTGGAGGGGCATACTTCCATAGATGAGTCGATGCTGACCGGAGAAAGTATGCCGGCAGATAAAAAAGCCGGTGACACGGTCTATGCCGCCTCGTTGAACACGAACGGCACAGTCAGATTTCGTGCCGAAAAAGTAGGAGCCGATACGACATTTGCACAAATCATTAAACTGGTAGAGGATGCACAGGGCTCAAAAGCTCCGATTGCGCAGCTGGCGGATATCGTAGCCGGATATTTTGTGCCGATTGTATGTTTGATAGCGGTGGTAGCCGGAACAGCCTGGTATGCAGCTACCGCGTCCTTGGAGTTTGCGCTTACTGTCTTTATTTCAGTGCTTGTGATCGCTTGCCCTTGCGCGCTCGGACTGGCAACGCCGACCGCCATCATGGTGAGCACCGGCAAAGGGGCCGAGTACGGCATCCTGATTAAAGGCGGGGAAGCACTTGAAACGGCTCACAAAATCAACACTATAGTGTTTGACAAAACGGGGACCGTCACAGAAGGCAAACCGACAGTAACCGATGTGATAGCGGCGGAAGGCATAGATATCGATAAATTGCTGCAAATAGCGGCATCGGCCGAAAAAGGCTCAGAACATCCACTGGGGCAAGCCATCGTTCGGGGTGCGCGTGA
>DCTM01000016.1 GCA_002329565.1 Firmicutes bacterium UBA1440 | reverse complement strand
GCGGATGAATGAAGCCGCGATATAATCAACACCGCTCGCAATACCCATCTCAATATCGGAGATGTCCTTCTCCGTCAGTGAAGGCAGGTTTACCTTTATATCCGGAAGATTGATGCCCTTATGGGCCTTGATTATTCCGGCATTCATCACTGTGCAGACGATGTCGTTTCCCCGGATCTCGTTCACGATCAGCTTGACGNNGATCAGGATAGCATCGCCCGGCTTGACATCGCCCGGCAGGCCACGATAGCTTACGCTGCAACGCACGCTGTCACCCTCGACTTCATCCGTCGTAAGTATATAATTTTGTCCTTCCGTCAGCTCAACCTCGGAAACCGAAAAGCTGCCGGTCCTGATTTCAGGGCCTTTTGTATCAAGAATGATTGCGACATGCAGTCCCTTCTCTGCACGCAGTTTCTTGATGCGTGCGATCTTTACCGCATGCTCTTCCTGAGTGCCGTGAGAAAAGTTGAGTCGCGCAGCATTCATTCCTCTGTCCATCAATGTGCCCAAAGTCTTCTCATCTTCGCTTGCAGGCCCTATCGTACAAATAATCTTTGTCTTTCTCATCCGCATCCCCCTTGTCGTATGGCCGTCAAAACATGCGAATGACGGCGTGCAACTCGTTTTCGCGATCATTTCTGATGACGATAGTATGAACATCTCCGGCGCGCGAATATTCGCAACGGACCTCTTCGCCGAGCTTTATTTCCTTTTTATATGAAATTTCCAAGTCATTGAACTCACCTTGTGCAAAGACATCTTCGGGCAATGCTTCGATGGCAATATCGAGATAGAAAAGGTTGTGGACATGGTTGTTCAGATCTATGTCACGTCTCATCGCCTTATAACGATATACGGAATCGAAGGTATCCGGCACCTCTTCCTTTTCAAGTTTTTCAATGCCATAGACATTCTTGCTGTCCAAGACGTATTTATCCTTAACCTCTTCTGTGATTCGAGCAATTCTCTCTGTCTTGGTATTAAAAAGTAACCATTTTGATGTGCCGATAATACAGAGCTCTCCGGCTTCGTTGTATAATTCAAAATCTCTATAAGAATAAAAGCGATCCATGCTGCGCGGCCAAGTATTAACGCGCAAGGTCTCGCCGTAGTAAACTCTCTTGTGTACCGTAATCTTCCAATCCAGGAGCAGCCAGGAGACACCTTTACCTTCTATATCGACGACTCCATAGCCCGCCTCATCGGACTGATGAGTGGCAATATGTTCAAAGACGCGCAAGATGCCTCTGTTCGTGATAGCCATGTGCTTACCGACATCCTCAAAATCCAACTTGACACTTTCGCTGTAAATCATTCGCCAACCTTCCTCCTGTAAGAAATTGTTTTTTCAGTATTTTCTCTATCTTCATATAATACCATATTTTCCACAGCTTTTCCAATTTTTATCTGCCGATAGGCGCTCATCTGCGAGTTTGCATTTGCGGACAAGATTATAAAATCGGCAAATAATTTTAAAAATCAAAAAAATAAAAGAGGCGAGGTATCTCCCCGCCCACAACTTATACTTGTGCAATTGAATTGTCTCTTATAATTATTTTAAATTTTTGCTTCTCTCAACAGCTTCGGCAATCGTTTCCAGTTTTGATTCACGGCCGTACTTCAACACTTCTTCGCGATCCCTGTTGCCGTGATTGAAGCAGGATGCACCGCCTATACAGCCGTTCGTGCATGCCATTCCTTCAATAAAGTTGCCGTCAAGAACTCCCTTTGACGCCTTGAGCAAGGCTATGTTGCAAGCGTCCAATCCGTCGCATACGATCGGTTTGAGTTCAAAGTCCTTATGTCCGCGTTCCTTAAGTGCCTGTGTAACAGCACCGGTCAGCCCTCCGCCGTTAGCGAAATTCCTGCCGTAGAAGGTCGCATCGTTGAGCGTGTCTTCCTCGAGGGAGTCCATATCAATGTCCTTACTGTCAATCAAGGCTTGCAGTTCATCGAAGCCGAGCACGCAGTCAAAATGTCCGGTTGCCGGTCCATCGGTGCCGTACTCCATCTTCTTGGCTGTGCAAGGGCCGATAAATACAAATTTGCCTTGAGCACCGTTCTTCTTCATTGTGTCCACCAAGGCCGCAGCAGGTGAAAGTGAGGTCGAAATGTTTTCGACCAGGCTTGGAAATTTTTTCTTAATAAGGTCTACGAAGGCCGGACAGCAGGAACTCGTCAGGAAACCCTTTTCCGCCAATTCCTCCGCCTCGTGATATGCCACGATATCCGCACCGAGCGCCGCTTCGACTACCTCGTCAAAACCGAGCCGCTTTATCGCCGTAACAACTTTTCCGAGTCGATCGTGTCCGTACTGTCCCGCAATAGACGGAGCGATAACCGCGTATGTCTTATATCCTTCCCGTTCCTTATGTTTGAGCAGCTCAACTGCATCCAATATG
The DNA here is from genome assembly GCA_002329565.1 of Firmicutes bacterium UBA1440. Classification (GTDB taxonomy): domain Bacteria; phylum Bacillota; class Clostridia; order Peptostreptococcales; family Anaerovoracaceae; genus UBA1440. Next base: position 11,681 of record DCTM01000016.1, on the reverse strand, counting down.
TATGATTTATCCATCAACGCACCGAACGGGCACTGGAATACACAAGTCCCACAGGCCACGCAGGCATCATTGTCAATTCTGGCTGTCATATCCTCGCGTATGTCGATAGCTTTGATCTTGCATGCCTGTTCACACGGTCTCTTGTGATCGGAAATCGCATTGTACGGGCACACGCTCGCACAGCGCCCGCATTCTACGCACTTGGACTTTTCGATTTCTGCCGCATGATTGGCATTGAATTTGATTGCATCATGCTTACACGCTTCAGCACATCTGTGAGCAATGCAGCCTCTGCAGGAATTTCCCACTTGATATCCGCTGACAGGGCATTCATCGCAACCTATGTCGATGACTTCTATTACATTGTCAATTTCACGGTTCCCGCCCATAGCCAGTCGACACCGCTCAAGCAGAACAGCTCTTTCCTTATAAATGCAGCAGCGCATTGTCGGAGTCTTGGCCGTAACGATGGTCTTCTGGATATCGATCAACCCTTGGGGCGTATAAATCTCATCTGTCCAGCCCCGTCTGGCCACCTCGCGCAAGACCTTGTATTTCAGTTCTTGTATTTGCGTATCGAACTTTACCATCTTTTCTCAACCTCCGATTTATCATCAAACACACATAACAATCCGATTTTGCATTTTGTGTTTAGCAACATATTTGTCTATACTGCGATTATAACCTATTTGAATTTAAAAGGAAATATCTTTGTCATTAGTTAATTTTTTAATTTGATTTTGTGTTTCTTCACAAAAAATTCCATTTCAAGAAATTAATGAATACAAGAAAAAATCGAAGACTTTTTGAATTTCTGTGCGTACCGATCGAAACTTCGGGTATCAATACAATATATTAAACATCGGAAAAATAATATATAAATAAAAAGGAGGCTGTGACATGTTATCAAAAGAAGTATCAAAGCTGTTAAATGAACAAATTAACAAAGAATTTTATTCGGCCTATCTGTATATGGATATGGCAAATTATTATAACGACAAAAATTTAAACGGTTTTTCTAACTGGTTTACCGTGCAGACTCAGGAAGAACGCGATCACGCCATGTTGTTCATGACATACCTGCAAAACAACAGTGAAAAGGTCACACTCACAGAAATCGCTGCCCCTGATAAAACTTTTGCAGATTTCAAGGCTCCGCTTATCGCCGCTTTGGAACACGAAAGATACGTGACAGCGTCCATAAATGCAATCTACGAAGAAGCCATGAAGCAAAAGGACTTCCGCACAATGCAGTTCTTGAGTTGGTTTATCACGGAGCAAGGCGAGGAAGAAAAAAATGCTCAGGATCTGATCGATCGTTTCGAACTGTTCGGCAACGATCGCAAGAGCCTCTACATGATGGATTCGGAGTTGGCTGCACGTGTATACTCAGCTCCGTCCCTCGTATTATAATCTTTCAACTAAAAAAAGGTATTGCTTTCCAAAATCCGCGGTTCCCGAAAGATGGGGACCGCGAATTTTGTTTGGCATTTTATTATAAGCTGTTCCCCATGCAAATGATTCAAACAAATTTCTGTCTGAGATTTCCGTTGCACAGCTCTCCATACCGCGTTATTATATATAATGGAATAAAATGATTTGCAACAGGAGAATGACATGAAAAGAATTCTATCGACAATCGCGCTTGCCGGCATCCTTGTGTTGTCGTCTGCATCACTTGCCTTTGCGGGCATCAACGTCAACATTGACAATACTTTTGTGCAATTCACAGAGCAGTCGGGCACACCGTTTATCGACAGCGCAAACCGTGCACAAGTGCCGTTCCGAGCCACGATGGAGAGCTTTGGCGCCACCGTAAGCTGGGACAGCGTATCGCAAACAGCGATTGCGGAAAAAGACGGTATCAAAGTAGAAGTTCCGATCGGACAAAACTATGTGCTGAAAAACGGCATTCGCATTGAGAACGATACTGCCGCTCTGATAAAAGACAATCGCACCTATCTTCCCATTCGCGTCGTGCTGGAGTCCTTCGGTGCACAGGTAAATTGGGATGCCGGCAAACAAACCGTAGTAGCTCTTACCGATCCTCTCTCGAGTGAAAACATGACCATTCACTTCATCGATGTCGGACAAGGTGACTGCATTTTCATAGATTACAANNTTTGAAATTTTAATCGATGCCGGTCCGACAACTGCCGGCAACACCGTTGTCAATTATATCAAGCCATACATCGACGGCAATCTCGACATCGTTGTGGCAACGCATGAGGATGCGGATCACATCGGCGGCATGGCAGCGGTATTGAGGGCCTACCATGCGGACAAGATAATAGACAACGGCAGAATCGCATCGACGAAAACATACAACAATTATATCAACGCCGTGCAAGATCAAAATACCGACTATACCGCGCTCGACCATGCTCAGGGTATGTTTGTGTTCATAGACAAAAACGTTTCCTATCAGACTATAGCCACAACCGGCACCTACGAAAGCCCCAACAACAACAGTTTGGTCAGCATGATCACTTACGGAGACTTGCAAGCTCTGTTTATGGGTGACGCAGAGCAGCCCGTGGAAGCAGCAAATTTGAGTAAATTTTCACCTGTCGAAATTTTAAAAGCCGGCCATCACGGTTCTTCTACTTCATCGAGTTTGGATTTTCTCAACAAAGTAAAACCCGAGACCGTAATCGTCTCAGCTGCCACGGGGAACTCTTATTTGCACCCGCACCTTGCGACAATGCAGCGCTTTGCCAAAGTCAACTCCAAGGCATACGGGACATTCAAGTCAGGATCCATCGTCGTGACAACAAACGGAAGCAGCTATAAGCTCAGCACGACAACTGTTATCACAAAAGAAGATGCCGGCAACTACAATCCCGTCTCTTCGACACAGCCGGGCTCAACAGGGACAAGCAATACCGGGTCAAATAACTCCACCTCCTCAGGAGGCACCGTAAATCCCGTTAAAGCGACCTACATTGGAAACAGCAACACTAAGAAATACCACCTGCCGACCTGCAGGTACGCCGCCGAAATCAGCAGCAAAAACATTGTTTACTTTTACTCTGTTCCGGCCGGCTACACGCCATGTAAAATCTGTAATCCATAGAGGCGTTGTCGCTTTTACTTTATTGAATTTGCTTTTTACAAAATAAAGGAGGCCGTTGCCGTATGATTTGGCAAATCATACGGCAACGGCCTCTTCCATTAAGGTTGTAAGATTGGTGGGCGATATTGGACTCGAACCAACGACTTCCACCTTGTGACGATGGCACTCTACCGACTGAGTTAATCGCCCATAACCTGCGCAAGACATCTGCTCCCGAGGAGAAGCAGTTTCGTCTTTCTGAAAACCATTATCTGCCTTTTCCTATTTTCTGTCAAGAATAAAGTTCATGCGCGCAGGCATTCATATCAAGCTTCTTCAAGTACATTTTCGATTCCGATGGAAACGCAGAGCACTTCACCGCAGAATGCAGCTGCCGAATGCATGAGGTGAGCCGGCTTCAAGCGGTGAAAAGCAATAGTCCTATCAGCTCTGACAGCATTCTCGTCGATAGCACCGGTGTCGCCGGTGACACCGGAGGGGATATCGAGTGCATATACCTTGGCGCTTGCCGCATTGATTGCAACAGTTATTCCTCGCACCTGCTCACTCAGTGCGCCGTGAAATCCGGTGCCGAAGACCGCATCGACGATGATATGCGCACTCTCAACCTCGGCCCGAATCTGTTCGTATTCCAATGGCATACTGTAAGATGCAATGCCCATTTCCGAACAAATTCTGTAGTTCTCTGTCGCATCCTTTGTCTTGAGCTCCCCTTCCGGCAGCATCAATGTGACATGCGCACCCGCCTCGGTCAGCTTGCGCGCGACCACAAAGCCGTCACCGCCGTTGTTGCCCTTGCCGCAGACAATCAAAACTCTCTTTCCGCCGGCATTCTCACAGCGCGCAATTTCTTCTGCTGCCGCGGTGCCGGCATTCTCCATCATTTGATAATATGAAAGCCCGGCCTCATCCGCATTTCTCTCGATTTCCTTCATCTGCGCCGTCGTGACGGTGTCCGACGCCATAGCCTTAGCATGGAACGCTGTTTTCATAATTTTTACACCTCTCTGTTTATTGCCTTCCCTGCAATTTTACATTGTGATTCAATCGTCCTTATTTTCCCTTACCTTACTTACCTATCTTGAGCACCGTTTGAATCGAAGGATCGACGAATTTGGCGAACGTATCTCCGTCGCCCGGCTTGCCGACAACGCTGCCGTAATGGGTCGGAACTGCAAATTTTGGCTTGATCAAGTTGACGAATTCAGCCGCCTCCTTTGCATCCATCGTATATGTTCCTCCCACCGGAACGAGAGCGACATCACAGAGCACCTTCCGATTATCCGGATTGCTGTCGGTATCGCCCGTGATAAAGTAACGTATTCCGTTAAGTGTGATAATATATCCAACCCATTCATTTTGCTTTGGGTGAAAATCTTTATTGATGTTATAAGAGGCTACCGTCTCGACCGGAATACCGCAAACTGACAAGCTCTGCGCCGGACGAACACCAATCACACTCATATCCGCTTGGCAGATTGCCTTCGCGTCCTCCGTCATCGCTTCGGGTACGACGATTACAGTGTCCTCTTTCGCCACTTTGACAATATCCTCAGGCGAAAAATGATCGTAATGCGCATGAGTAATAAAGATAACATCGGCATTACGGTATGAGATATCAATTCTGAACGGGTCAACGTAAACGGTCCTTTCCGCTGCGATGCGGATGCTGCTGTGAAGCAGCACTTCGAGTTCATTTAACATATCCTTTTTCTCGAAAGAAATCTTTTCCTTGAAAAATCGCATTTTACTGCATCCCTCCCTCAATCTTTCATACTTTATTGTCGCATTTTCTATCACGTCCTGCCCTTTTCGACAAAAGTGGTCGATAAAAATGATTAATTTTTCAATTTGTACGCGGCTTTTTTAAAATATATATTTTTGAGCCGTAGCTATCAATTTTTCATTCGTCTGCATTTGCGTAGGCACCGTCCCAGACAATTTTGCGATAGTTTTCCTTGTCAGTGTCGCCTTCGGTAGAGAAGCACAGTATTACAGAGTTCTCGTCAAGTTGCAATTGCTCTTTCAGCCATGCAAGGCTTTCGTTTTGCAAAACCTCAACCACTAAGCCCAGAGGCGCGGCACCGCTTTCTCCGGAAACAATCCTCCGATCCGCGCCCAGAGGGTTACCCAAAACACGCATGCCCTTGGCAGCAATGTTGTCCGGCATAGAAACAAAATTTTCCGCATAGGCATTAAGCATTTCATATCCGATAGTGCAAGGCTCGCCGCAGGCGAGTCCGGCCATGATCGTATTCATATCCCCGCTTACCGAATGCAGCTTTCCATCGTTTGCGGATGTAGTGCGGTAGAGGCAATCGGCTTGGTCCGGCTCCACGACAGTGATAATCGGTTTATCGTCGCCCGGGTAAGCATCCGCAAAAAAGGCAGTCACCGCACCTGACATTGCGCCGACGCCGGCTTGCAGGAAAATGTGAGTCGGTCTTTTGTTACCCAGCTGCTCGAGTGCTTCATAAGCCATAGTTATATATCCCTGCATAATCCACTTGGGAATATCCGTATAACCTTCCCATGCGGTATCCTGTACGAGTACCCATCCGTTTTTCTCCGCCATTTCTGCGGCGAAGCGAACGGTATCGTCGTAATTCATGTCAGTGATGGACGCGTCTGCACCAAGGGCCTTAATATTGCTAAGCCGCTCTTCGGCACTGCCTTTCGGCATGTAGACAACGCTTTTAAATCCGAGTTTGTTTGCGGTCCATGCGATGCCTCTGCCGTGATTGCCGTCGGTTGCCGTTACAAATGTGATTTCCCCTAAGCGATCTTTTTCTTGTAAAATTCGCCCGTAGGACAATTCAGCGATGTCGGTGTCCAAAACCTGCGCCGCATAAGTGCCGATGCAATAGCTGCCTCCCAACCCCTTGAATGCGTTGAGCCCAAATCGGAAGCTTTCGTCCTTTATATAAAGGCCTTTTACTCCCAAAGATACGGCCAGTTCCTTTAACTCTTCCAGAGGGGTAGGCGCGTATTCGGGAAAGGTTTTGTGAAACGCAATCGCTTTTTTCGCTGCATCAAGTCCAAAATTATTTGTCGCCTTTTGCGGTTTATTGTTCTTCCGCTCGAAATGAACGGATTTTATCTTTCCTTTCATACAATCCTCCTATTTCACCGGTGAATTAACGTTTATTTTCGGCATCACCAAGCAGCTTCTCGCCGGCAGCAAGCGTCTCCTTATCCAATACGGCAAGATACACATCCAAGTCATGGTCGGCAAGGAAATCCCGAATAGCCGAGACCGCCACGGCCACAGCTTCGTCTTTCGGATAGCCGTAAATGCCGCTTGAAATCAGTGGAAATGCGATGCTCCGGCATTTATTTTCTGCCGCCAGTTTCAGACTGTTCAAATAGCACGATCGCAGTTGCTCCGCTTCGCCGGCTTTGCCGCCGCGGTACACGGGACCCGCAGTATGAACAACGTATTTGGCGGCAAGCTTAAATCCGGGTGTAATTACTGCATCTCCGGTTCTGATTGGCGCAAGCCCGGCACAAGCATTTTTCATGTCCGAAATACCCGCTGCTTTAAATATAGCTCCACAAACACCGCCCCCCATAACAAGGTCTGTGTTCGCAGCGTTAACAATTGCATCAACCTTCATTTTAGTGATGTCCTTACAGATAACAGTAAACGCCATGTCCTCCTCCTCAAGTACAATAATCCAATGCAAATATTAATTTTATTTCAATTTTATTCATTCTATTCTTAAAAGCATTATACCTTTCATTTCATTTACAAGCAAGCTCGTTAATTCCCCGAATACATTATACATCTTCTGTCCAAAGTTTACTCCATTCGCCTCCGGTTTAAGCTTACCACTGCACCGCGCCATTTTTCACCTTCACACCTCTATTTAACTCCCTATCGCCGCTTTTCCCCTTCGCTTCTTCTCAACTCTCTTCAAGTCCTTCTCTGATTAGTCTCAGCTTACTTTTCAGTCCCTCATTAACCTCTCACGGCATCTTCTCTCTTTTACAGCTCATCATTAACCCTTCCTAGATGTCTTCTCATCTTCACAGTTTTCCATTCCCCCTCGCCCTCTTTTCACCCTTACAGTTCTGCTATAGATCCTCATTAAGCCCTTCCTATCTCTTTTCTTAGCTCTTTCTTAACTCTTTATCCGTATCAGCCGTACCTTCGCAGTTCCTTCGCAGTTCCTTCGTGTTTTTGGCATTTAGTTTTTTAACTTACCTTTCTCACTTTTGGCAGTTTGGCAGCTTGGCAGTGTATCTCACAGCTTGTCAGTTTTTTGCCGAAAAATGAGCAAATTTTCAACTTATACACGGATATTTGGTAAAATATGTAATATGTGAGCCGAAACTGCCTTCCATTTAAACAGAATTCGGTATAAATGAGACAAAACGAGGGTTAAAAAGCCCGTAAAGCTTGTACAACTTGAATTTTTGCTCATTTTTTGTGTCAAAATCATATTTTCATTAAAAAGCATTCATATCATGCCGCGACAGTGTAGCACCTCAATAAGTAAAATTTCAGAATCACCTCAAACGCCTGCAAAAAACAGCCTTTTTAATTATGCACTATACAAACAGCCACGCGTGGTTTTCTATTATACAAAAAAATAAGCTGTTTTCGCTTTTCATTCGGAACAGCTTGCAATAAAGGTAATACTTTTTCTTTTATAATTTTATACTTGTATTAATTTGGGTTGGGATTATTAAAAATCGGCGGAGCAGCTTTTGTGTCACCGAAAGCATTTGCAGGAGAAGGACTTGACAGATTAAAATACAGTCTTGAATCTTCCGTCACTCCAAAATCTTTATTTGATCCGGTATCCTGAACACGGTTAAAAGCTTCCCTGAATAATGCATTATGCGCTTCTTCCCGATTTAACAGAAATTCTATCGTTTCCCCGACTTTTTTATCTTCTATCTGTCTGTATAAATATTCATAGACCACTTTTGCCCTTTGTTCGGATGCAATATTGGACAAAAGATCGGCGCAAAGATCACCGGTGACGGTTACATAATCCGAAGTCCAGGAATACCCTGATGAATTAATCAACCCCGGATTCAACCCCAGAATCACATGTGATTGTATTTCACCGGCATCTACTTGTTTATAGTCCACATCATGCCCATTTAATAAATTGATTGTTTCGGCGACCATTTCCATATGGCTCAACTCTTCTGCAGCGATGTCCATAAATAAATCTTTGATGGCCGGGTCTTTTATACGAAAACTTTGTGACATGTATTGCATTGCCGCCTTAAGTTCACCATTCCCGCCGCCCAGCTGTTCCTGTAATAATACAGCATATTGCGGGTTTTGTCTTTCTATCCCGACCGAATGAAATAATTGTTTTTCATGTTTAAACATATTGTATATACCTCCTGCCACTATGCTTTCCAAAACTCAATAAAATACTCTGTTTTAACCTAATATATTAATCGGTTCGCGACAAAAACGAATATACACTTGTCACAGGACAAGCGATTTGGCAACCCGGTCGGCAGGTGACACTTTTATGGGCTCGGGTTCATTGTCAACCGCCATTTCAAAGGCTTAACTCAAAAACAGGAGGCAAGCATGTGAGTTTTCCCGGACTTGCCTTCTTTTCCTCTTATTCTTATTTGTTTTTATTTTTTTGTTCGTTTATTATTTTGGCGAATATACTTTCTTGCATTTTTCATGCCGCCCACATCCTCGAACATACCGTTGAGTTTTTGGGTTTCGATTTGTTTTGAGGAAAGGCCGTCATATCGGGCCTCTCGTTTTAATTTGCGATAGTTTTCCAGACGCCGTGGGTCCAGCGTTCCGTCTTCGATTGCCTGCAAAACAGCGCAACCGGGTTCTGACGAATGAGTACAATCACGAAAACGACAATTGCTTGCCAAGCGATCTATTTCTGAAAACGTCTTTGACAGATCGATCGACTCAACTCCAAGCTCACGCATACCGGGAGTGTCGATTACGATACCGCCCTGCGGCAGGATCAACAACTTCCTGCGCGTGGTGGTATGTCTTCCTTTATCATCTTGCCTGATTTCCAACGTCGCCAAACGCTCTTCTCCCATCAGCCGATTGATCAATGTAGATTTTCCTACGCCGGAGGAACCGATAAAAGATGCCGTCATACCCGGTTGCAGCCAAGGCAACAATTTCTCACAGGAAGCCTGATCGTGGCTTGATGTCACAATCACATCCGTGCACGGAGCCGCGGCTGAGATTCCGGCCATAACCTCGGATAAATCTTCAGCCAGATCAGCTTTCGTCAGCACGACTACCGGAATTGCTCCGCTGTTCCAAGCCACCGATAGATATCGTTCAAGGCGGTTCAAATTGTAGTTGTTGTTCAAAGACATGCAGATAAATACTGTATCAATATTTGCTGCAATCACTTGTGTCTGATGCTCATCTCCCACAGCCACACGTTCAAATACACTTTTCCGCGTCAACACCTTGTGTATAATAGCATTGCCGGAATCGCCTCGGATACGGTCAACCATAACAAAATCTCCAACTGCAGGATACTCAGAAAGACGAGTTGTCTCGTATCGAAATTTGCCGGAAATCTCAGCCGGGCATTCTCCGGCCTCGGTGACAATCTTATACAGATCTTTATATTGCGAAACCACTCTTGCCGGGAACAGCCCGGGATAGAGAGTTGCCTCCGCGAGACAGCGCTCGTTTGCGCCGTAACGAATTAATTGATTCAAGTTATTTCACCTCATTATTCAAAAAATAAAAGGGCACAGTCACATAACTATGCCCAAGCAGTTCTTATATTTTTACAGAAACACCGTTAGTCATAGTCTTGTATGAAACATGATTGCAAAGCAAACAAAGCGATCAATTATCGCCCTTTCAGCTTTTACACAATTCGTGTTTCTTACAAAACAATATCCAAACAACTACCTCATTAATTAATTTTTCATTTTTAAAATACCACAGTCAATCCATGACATCAATACTCGTTTAAGCAAATCAGCACGGATCGGATGGCGATTTTGTTACGCATATTTCATATGTAACAAGCACATTCCCCTTTATCATAGCCCATACAGGACAGATTTTTTCTTCGGCAAGCACTAATACCTTTTTCACATCTTCTTCCGTTATATCAGGCGATGTCACAGAAATGATAAGTTTTATTTCTTCAAAACATAACGGATGTTCTTCCCTGCGTTTTCCCTGAACAACAATCCCGAAATTCAAAACTTGCTTGCCCATTTTTCTGAGCATCGGTGTTATGACCCCTCCGGCGCAGGTCCCGAAACTGATCAGAAAAAGTTCCAACGGTAATACGCTTAACCCGTCCCCATACGGAGGTAAGTAGTCCGTGATAATCTCAGGTTTTCCTTCAACTACGGATTTGAACTTTACCCCGTCATTTAACAATTGGATCTTCGCTTCCAGATAATTACCCATAAAAAAGCTCCTTTCATATTGTCTTTTATTAATTAGACCTCGTATGAAAGGAAATGGTTACAATATTTACAGACTGATCGATAATTTCTGCAATCTGTTCAAAAATTCTTCATATGTATATTCGTGCTCTACTTTATATAAATACTCTATTTGCTTCATTGTGTTCATGTTTTTGAAATGCTCTTCCTCCAATTCTTTGCTCCGGTAATTAATGCCGTTTTCGGGCAAAGGCAATCCATTGTCTCTCATAAATTTAATCCACAGATAACATTTACAAGGTTTGGTGGGATCAATGAGGTTACACCTGTATTCAAACATTTCCTTAATCTTCTCCCTGCCTCTGTGCAGAAGAACCTTTACATTTGCTTCGGTAATATTAAGCACTGCTGCAATCTCTTTATTTTTTAATTCAAGGCAAGTTTTAAGCAGAAAACAAACTCTCATTTTTTGCGGAATACATCTTAAAAAGCCCCGTAAACATTTTTCTCTCATTTCTTCAACGATTAAGTTGTCATCCGGATTTTGGGTATACTCGAGGCTTTCGAAGAAATCTTTTTCTGACAGTCCCAAATTTTCCGAGATTTGAATAACGGGCAACTTATTCCATGTTTGCATATATCTGTTGCTCTCGTTCACGGCTATTCGATATATCCAGGTAGATAGCTCGGAATCCCCTCTGAATTTTTCGATGTTACTGTACGCTTTTATAAACACGTTCTGCAAAACATCTTCCGTATCTTGAATGTTCTCCGTCATGCGATAAACCATGCCAAACAACTTTTCGTATTGCTCCTCAAAGACCAATGAAATTTCCTTTTTTAAATTCTTTTTTTCATTATCAGCCATGGCTTCACCATTTATTACCTCTTCTTTAGCCGGTATTTTACATTATTTCTGTTCTTGACTCAACTTATATTTGCAAAATTCTTCGATGCTCACATATTATTGCGCTCTGTTTTCAAGTATGCCTGCATCCAATCTCTTATGAGAAGAGAGACAGTTTTTCTTAAGTGATAATTTTTTATTGACAAATCTATATTAATAGCATATACTATTAAAGTATTCTAAATGTAGTAATTGATAGTCATAGAGATAGGTCGATTTCCATTTTGGCTTATATTCTATGGCTTTTGTTTTTGCACTGAATAACACTTATAAAGGAGGTACGGTTTATGAATAACGGTACTGTAAAATGGTTCA
>DCTM01000026.1 GCA_002329565.1 Firmicutes bacterium UBA1440 | reverse complement strand
GGCGGGGCAACGCACTGGAAACGTTGCGGATGGTCAGGGAGAGCGGGCCGGTTACGGAGTTCGATTCGGCGTTGTTCGGGACTCTGGTTGATACCGTGACGGTGTTTAGTGGGAAGATGGTGTTCCGGTTGAAGGACGGGAGCGAGCGCGTCGTTTGAGATATGGCTGCACCCCAAGCTGCTAAGTAAGAGCTACTAGGCGGCTAGGGGTGCTGTCTGCCTAGTCATTGACAGAAATAATGGTTTTCAAGTTGGAGTGGGAGATATTCTTTACATCAGAGTTGAGTTCCAAACCGTTACGAGAACTCGAAATTCTGTTTGCCATTCTCTCAAAAGTATGGTATACTTCTCATAAGAATTATTATCAGAAGGTGGACGTATGCGCGTATCATATGAACCTATGTGGCGTTTGCTGCAGGATAAGGGTCTGACGATACCGGAGTTGCGTCGGATGACAGGTATCGCCGCTAGTACGTTCACAAAGATACGTCGCAATGAATGTGTATCTCTTGATGTTTTAGCTCGTTTAGCGAAGGCTCTCGAATGTGGCATTGATGACTTGCTTGTCATACTTGACGCATAATCAGTCGAATATCAACGCACAGAAACTTGGAGCATTTCTTGTCCCCATTCCCTCGCTTATGGAACAGAAGCGGATTGCTTCCATGGTCAAGGAATCATTACCGCATGTTCAAACAATATCGCAGAATCGAACAGCAATAATTGATCTGATTACAACAGCCAAAGCACATATCCTTGAGCTTGCCATACGCGGGCAACTTGTCCCTCAGAATCCTGATGATGAGCCTGCATCCGTCCTTCTTGAACGTATCCGCGCAGAGAAGGAAATACTCATCAAACAGGGCAAAATCAAGCGTGACAAAAAGGAATCCGTCATCTTCCGGGGTGATGATAACTCTTATTATGAGAAGATCGACGGAACTATCCGACCGATTGCTTCGGAGATACCCTTTGAAATCCCAGAATCATGGGCTTTTGAACGTTTGAAGAATATCGGTGAGATCATTGGCGGTGGTACACCAAAAACAAATGAACCTAGTCTATGGGATGGAGATATACCTTGGCTCACGCCAGCTGATCTCAGCAAATACTCTGATATGTACATTGAACGCGGAGCGAGAAGCATCTCAGCTGAAGGCTTGAAAACCTCTGCGGCGAGATTACTTCCGAGCAATTCGATATTGTATTCAAGCCGTGCACCTATTGGCTATGTTGTCATTGCTTCAAATCCAATAGCGACAAACCAGGGTTTTAAGTCGGTCGTGCCTTTTATTGCAGGAATGTGCCAGTATATCTATTTCTGTCTTAAGGCTCGAACAGATAGCATTGTACAGCGAGCAACTGGTACCACCTTTAAGGAGATATCAGGTTCTCAGATGGGAGAAACTATAATACCCATTCCACCGCTCAATGAACAACAAAGCATTATACACACAGTGGATTTGTTGATTAAGCAACTAATTAATATCGAGTTGCATCTTGATTCCATTAAGTAGACTGTCGATGCTCGTTAGGGTCGTGGCAATTCTTCGTTGCTCGTTAAGCGGTGGAAGTAGCAGATATATATTTCCAATATTTCCTACCGCAAGTCCTGGCTGAGCAGCACCAGCAGCGTATTGATTTAGCTTAAGACCTTGGAGTTCATAATACAGCCATGTAATATCTACGCAGCAACTCGGTGTAACGACTACCGCGTGTTCTGTTGCATAAAATTTGCCTTTGGCAAGACTTACGTTTCCACATAAAGCACCTTGTCTGCCAATGATTGGGAAGATGCCATCATGAGAATAATTCTCAACATAACCTCTTGCACCGTTGGCTCCAAAACATGGGTACATACCATTGGAAGCCGCAGAATGTATCTTATTTGATGGCATAGCTTTGCCTGCTTGAAGGAAACAAATGCTACTAATCGATGTTACATCCCATCCTAATGGAACCTTATCTACAAGCACATCCTCAATGCGAACTGTTTCGTCGTCGATCTTCTCATAATAAGAGACTACAGAAGGCGATTACATCTGTGTGCTACCATTTTGGAACAGCGCTTTGCTGAATTTAAAGTGGAGGCACAACATGAAAACATCCGTTGACTTTGAAACCCACCTTCGTGCGCAGAACCTCGCTGACCGAACCGTTACATCCTATCTCTGGACGGTTGCATACTTTTCCGATCATTATGACGGCGTGACAAAAGCGAACCTGCTCGCCTATGCATATACCGTTTCTTGTGGACAGCGCAACCGTCCAAGTTGAACAGTGTCGCCGCTTGAAATGAACAGTTCAACCGCCAAAGTTGTACAGCCATACCGCACAGTTGCACATTGACAAAGAGAAACCCGCGTGGTAAGCTCAAAATGCTTTTACCCGTATCGAGGATAACGCAACGCTGGAGAGCGACGTGAGCGCGGTGCGGGGTTTGGCGGGAGAGTGATGCCGTTGGCGTCGCTCTTCATTTTGCTTTTATGCGGAAGGATACAAACCACGGCAATCACTCTCCTGGAAAACCAAAGCGTTAAACTCCGGGTCCGGGCAGAGCCCGGCAGGCGACCTTCGCCCGGTGAGCCGAAGCCTCCATCGTTACTCTTGCTGCAGTCCTTTGCGTTTGCGCATGGAATCCTTGCAGTCCATCACAATGGAGTATGAATCATGAACGATGCGGTCGCAGATCGCATCGGCAAGGATAGGATCTGCCAGTTTATCACGCCAACCAGGGATGTCGAACTGCGAGCAGAAAACCGTGGAAGCCTTCTTGTAACGCGACTCTACGATTTCCAGCAGGTCGCGGGCCTCCGTTTCCTTTAGCGGGTAAAGCAACCACTCGTCGAGAACCAGAAGCGACACTTTTCTGTATTGCGCCATGAGTTTGCGGTATGTGCCGTTACTCCTGGCGATGGATATGTCTACCAGCAGTTCCGGGAGCCGGACATACTTTACGGTGAGGAAGTTGCGGACGGCGGCCATGGCCAAGGCGCAGGCCAGATACGTTTTCCCGCTGCCTGTAGAGCCCAGCAGTATGACGTTGTGGCATTCAGCAATATAGTTGCATGACGAAAGACGGGCTATCTGGTTCTTGTCGAGGTTTCTGTCGGGATGGTATTCAACATCCTCAAGGCAGGCGTTCGGTTCAGCCAGATTTGCTTGCTTTACCAGTCGTTTCAGATGATTGGTCTTGCGAGCGCACCACTCCTTGTCAACCAAGAGACCAAAGCGATCCTCAAAGGACATCCCTTGGAACTGCGGATCAGCCATCTGCTCCTTGAACGCGGAAGCCATCATACTCAGTTTCATCTCGCGGAGTTTATTCGCCGTCGTATCGTGCAGCATTACTTATCCCTCCTCGCGTAGTATTCTGCGCCACGGGTAAAGCCGTATTGCGAGGAATCGGGACGCGTTGGTTCATCATGCGCCTTGTCCTGTCCTGAAGCCAGAATGGCCTGTATGTGCTTGAGCGTTGGCCTTGGCGTAAAGGCGAGCGCCTTAGCACAGGCGTTTTCAAGACGCTGTGGTGTGTATTTGTCTTGAAGCTTCAATAGCGCCAGGCAGGTCTTGTAGCCTTGTTGTTCTACCTTGTAGCCGGAGAGTATCGCACGGATTGCCTTTTCGGTGTTCTCGCCGGTTTTTTCCGCCCAGCGGATGAAGCGCTCCGCATTCCACTGTGCATACTGTTGGTGGTTCGGCGGCATGTGATCCTCATTTGTGCTATACTGGCTTTTCCGCCCATACAGCCTGCGATGGGAACAGACGCGGTTTCCGTCGTAGAAAACCTCGACCGTTTCATGCGTCAATCGGACGTCTACCTTCTGACGAATATACTCGTATGGAACAGAATAGTTCATAGCATCCACGACGATATGATAGCTGTATCCGCTGTACGGAAGCGTTGCCACAAAAACATAAGCAGGTATTGCTTCACCCGTGTCCGAATCTGTGACAGTAGCGGTATCTCCCGCCCAATCCACCTGCATAATCTCTCCCGGCTTGTGATTCAAGTGCATGGTGGCGTTCTTCTTCGCCAGGTAATCGCCGTAGTACTTGTTGAATTGCGTTGACTGGTATGGCGTTTCTCCCGCGGACATGCAGACGTCGCAATATTCCAGCCACAGCAGATTCAGTGTAACGCCGTTTTTCTGGAGTTCCCGGNNCAAGGTGACACCGTTTCGCTGCATCTCGCGGTACACATAGTCATAATCTGGCATATGGTATGCAGGCTTGTCTATTGCTGACGGGAAGAGCTTTTCCGCCAGCTCTTTGTCGGACATGCCTTCCGGTATTGGCCATTCCAGCCCTTTGGCGGATGCCAGACGTTTCACTTGTATAACAGTCGTCCGTGAACATCCAGCGCCTTCTGCTGCTTGCGTGTTGTTGAGCCCCAGGCTCAATAGCCGTAGTATTTCGCGGTAGTTGGTCATTCTGATGACCTCCTTGCTGTATTCACGCTCTCGCGTGTATCAACATTCTACCGCGTTTCTCCCTGCTGTTCAGCCTCTGCGGTCAGGGTGTTCACCCTTGCCGGTCATGCTGTTCAACTTCGACGGTCGTAGTGTTCATTCTGGCGCGGAATACTCACCTATAAGGGCTACCTGCTGGAGACCTATAAGCCCAAGACGGTCAACCTGCGGATTCAGGCCATGAACAGGTATCTGGATTTCCTGCACAAGGAACGGCTCAAACTNNCTGAAGGCCGTGAAGATTCAGCAAAAGAACTTCCTCGAAAACGTCATCAGCAACGCCGACTACACGTTTTTGAAAAGGAAGCTAAAGGCCGATAACAACATGCAGTGGTACTTCGTCGTGTGGTATCTGGCCGCAACGGGCGCGCGTGTCAGCGAACTGATACAGATCAAAGTGGAGCATGTGCAGCTTGGATTCTTCGACCTCTACACGAAAGGTGGGAAGCTCCGAAGGCTATACATACCAAAGAAGCTGAGAACAGAAACGCTTCAATGGCTGGAAGGGCATAGCATATCTTCCGGCTTTCTGTTTCTCAATCGCTTCGGCGAGAGAATCAGCACGCGCGGCGTGGCACAGCAGCTAAAAAATTACGCGGAGAAGTATGGACTTGATACCAAGGTGGTCTACCCGCACTCCTTCCGTCATCTGTACGCCAAGAATTTCCTCGACAAGCTCAACGATATTGCGCTGTTGGCCGACCTGATGGGTCATGAGAGCATCGAAACAACACGCATTTACCTCCGACGCACCGCCAGCGAACAGCAAGCCTTGGTTGATAGGATTGTGACTTGGTAACACAAAGCCGCCTGCATTTTGTTTTGCAGGCGGCTTCTTGTCATTGAAGGACTTCCATGATGGAGTCTAGCTGTAGGAAGTATCGTTCAACCACATCGATAATTCGCTGCTGCTCCGTTATGGGGGGAAACGAGATAACAGCCTTTTTTGCGTCAGCAGTACCAAGCCGTGGCATCTTGACACCATAAGAGGCTTGGTTTGCGAAACGCAGGAATGTTGGAGACATTAAGTAGAACTGGGCATACTTTGGAAGCAAGCCGTTAAACAGCAAGGGCAGTATTTCTGATGTACAGTACCCATCTTCGTCAGCAAGCACAACTTTGTTCAAATACGGGCGTAGTTTGCTATATAGAACCTGACCATTCTCGAATCGGTGCTTTGTACTCGCAGCATTTCGTTTGGATTTTCTGACCTTCTTGAGTATCGTCCCTGTTCCTTTTACAATATCTTCAAGGTCAAGTATCCATGCGTCATCAGCTATAGCATCCGTTTCCACATTCACGCAATCACCATAGTCGCATATCTCGCCGAGACAACAAATATCCCATGAATCGGGCAAATAGTCGAAGCCCCAATCATCAATTGGTTCAACGACCTGACCTGAACGGCGATAGTAAGAGTTATCATCACCACGGAAGATGACAGATTCCTTCTTATCGCGCTTGATTTTACCCTGCTTGATGAGCTCTTCTTTCTCTGCGCGGATGCGTTCCAGAAGGACGGAAGCAGGTTCATCGTTGGGGTTTTGGGGAACGAGTTTACCACGGATGGCGAGGTCAAGAATCTTGGACTTAGCAAAGCTAATCAACTTGTCAAGTGACTCTTTTTCAGTCTCAATTACATGAGCATATCGCAACAATGCATCAGCGTTGGAGACAATCTTTGCTTGCCCATTTAACGGTGGAAGCGGAATAAACAATTCTCTTAATGAAGTTCCGTTGCAATTAGGCTGTCCAACGCCAACAACCTTTCCCGTAATCTGCTTCCAATAGCATTGACTATTAAAAAACTGGTAGATATATTGTGGTGAAATACCGCCAATCAATCTAATCCTAATGAGATACGAAGCATAGACAGATTCGTAAGGAACTTCTGTTATTAGGAACGATTTCCCCACAGTTGCACCTGTTCTGGCAAAGACAATATCGCCAATATGTAGAAGGTATCTAGCTGGATCATCAGTTCTTGTAAAGGGTACAGTACTCCAATCAACTTTACCATTCTGAATGTCAGTAATCCTAAGAAGCCGGTACGCCCCTGATTGTTCTGCTGAATTGCTCAATCCATATTGAATATTATCAGTAATCTCGCCAAGCCGTACCCATTCCCATCCCTCTGGTACATCAAACGGTATCTCATCTTCAATACATTTCACGCTGCCATCGGCGAACTTCTCATAATGCAAATTATCAGAGGGAAACCGCCATCTCCTTTGCGATACTTAGCCTCGCAATCCGGTACTTCATCAGTAGTCCATCAACATACCATAGCCTTACCTATATATTTTCACGTCAATGCGAGTAATCGTTTCTGTCTTGCAAATCCAATCATCGAACACGTTTTCAATCATAGAACCCGTATGAAGAATACGTTTTCTATCTTTGAATCCGTATAGGATTACGTTTTCCCTATTAGAACTGTCGCTTTCTATCAACCCCGATGCCCAAACGCACCAAAGAACTCCGATATTGATACAATCTCGGAGTTCTTTC
>DCTM01000060.1 GCA_002329565.1 Firmicutes bacterium UBA1440 | reverse complement strand
ACTTTCGTTTTCTCTTACAACTACCTGTGCCATGTTTTGACTCACCTCCTGACCTTTTCTGAAATCACATTCAAATGCGTTTTGAACGGGTCATTTGCATATATAACATTAGCATTATACTATTATTTGGTCACCTTCGCAAGCTTTTTTTGTCCAATCTCAGTGATTTTGTCTGTACCATCAACCAGGTGGCCAGGTCATCTTTCTCTTTCCGAGTATGTGGAAGTGCAAATGCTGTACCGACTGCATGCCGTCTTCACCGCAATTGTTGACAAGACGATAGCCGTTGTCGAGACCAAGCAAGGCAGCAATATCCTTGACCTTGAGCATAATGTAGGCAAGCAATTCCTTGTCCTCATCCGTCGCATCGTTGAGTGATGAGATGTGTTTCTTCGGTATGATCAGCGCATGGACGGGAGCCTGCGGTTCCAGGTCATGGAAACACAGAATCTTATCATCTTCGTACGCGATATTCGAAGGGATTTCCTTGTTTGCGATCNNCATGCAATCTGCCATTTCTATTCTCCTTTCATTCCGTCCTTGTAAATTTCGGTCAGCGTCACTGTGACAAATTCGCCGCATCGGCAATCACTTCGGTCCGAAATATACGTCTTTATATAGTTATCAGTATACCCCACAAAAGCGGAGCTCGCAACATCAAATTCCTCCACCAGCACGCGTCTTTTTGTACCGATGCACTTTGTGAAGAAACGCGCCGCAGAGGCTTCGCCGGCTGCAATCAAATCAGCCGTGCGCCTGCTCTTGACCACCGGCGCAATATGATCATGCATATCGGCGGCCTTTGTGCCGGGACGTTTGGAATAATTAAAGGCATGCACCTTGCAAAACTCCGCCTCCTCGATCAATGAAATGCTGTCCCTGAAATCGACTTCCTTCTCGCCCGGGAACCCTGCGATCAAATCGGTTGTGATCCCGTAATGGGGGTCAAAATCTCGCAGTGTCCTCACAATTTCGAGATACTCACTGCGATCGTAATTCCTGTTCATCGCACGTAAGACAGCATCGCTCCCGCTCTGCGCTGACAGATGCAGATGGTGGCAGAGCTTGTCATATTTAAAAAGGCGCGTCACATATTCCTTATCAATGACTGTCGGCTCCAGAGAGGAAAGGCGAATGCGAAAATCACCCTCTATGCGGCCGATCAAATCGATGATGATCTCGATTCCCTCCTTATCTCCGTTGTAAGCGAAGTCCGGTTCGCTGCCGTAGAGCGCCGCATTGATACCTGTCAAAATGATTTCCTTGAATCCCTTTTCAATCAGCGCCTCAGCTTCGGCAACAATACTGAACGGATCTCTGGAACGAGATTTGCCCCGCGCATACGGTATGATGCAATACGTGCAGAATCTGTCGCAACCCTCTTGAATTTTTATATAGGCTCGTGTACGCGACTCCATAGAGGTCACGATGCCCGTCTCATCATAATCACGCAGTTCCTCATACGGCAGGACATGACGCTCAGGCGTGAGTGCAATTTCACACGTCTCTCGTTTTGAGAAAAATTCTTCAACGTATTCGGCGATATTACTCTTCTCGTTGGTACCCGTGACAATGTCAACGCCTTCAATTGCCGCCACTTCATCAGGCGCAATCTGCGCATAACATCCGGTAACCAGCACGGCAGCCTGCGGATTCTTCTTTTTCATACGTCGAATGTACTGACGCGACTTTCTGTCTGCAAGAGCGGTTACACTGCATGTATTGATAATATACAAGTCGGCGCATTCTTCTTCGCCGACGATTTCATGTTCTCTTTCAGCAAATATTTCTTTCAGGGCCTCGGTCTCGTACTGGTTGACCTTACAACCCAGCGTATGGAACGCAATTCTCATAAATTTCACCTCGCTCTAACTATACTATACGCCGCCGTGCAAGTCAAGAAAGGCAGGATTACAGGCATAAAGCCACACGGCGCACACTATAATTTACGTAGAATAAATGTGAAAAGGAGCTTTTCTGATGCGTCTTCGGAAGAAAATATTGCAAGGGTTCTTATTTTTAGCCGTCGCAGTCGCACTCTGCCTGCAATATACCGGCATCCCCCATACACTGCTTGTGCAGTCGGACGAGAAAGAAAATATTAAATGGATTGATTTCGACGTCACATATACAGCACTCAAGGATGCCATGAACCTTGATATCGATACATACGGCAGTGAGAAACACATCGACTGGGTCGATTCTCTGGCCTATCTGGCTGCCACATACGGAGGCAAATTCTCTTCTTATAAAAAAACCGATCTCACTAAGTTGGAAAAGGCGGTTGCTGATGGCAAGGAAATCGACGATATTGCAGCCGACTTGAAATATTTCCCCTATTATCAAGAAGCCTACGGTGCCGTACTGTCGGGTTTTCTCGGCGAGTTCACGGAAAACGGCGAACAAAAGTACGGTTTAAAAGCCTTCTCTCCTATCGCTGCGGGCTACTACTACAGCGACTTCGACGATTTCGGCTCGAGCAGGAGCTACGGGTACAGCAGGAAACACTTCGGACACGATTTGATGATTTCCGTAGGCACACCGGTCATTGCGGTCGAGAGCGGTATCGTCGAAGCGACCGGCTGGAATCAATACGGCGGCTGGCGCATCGGTATCCGCAGCTTTGACGGTAAACGTTATTACTATTATGCTCACTTGCGAAAAGATCACCCTTACAACGATCGCATTTATCCGGGGATGACCGTCACTGCCGGCGATGTCATAGGCTATACCGGGCAGACCGGTTATAGTAAAAAAGAAAATGTGAACAACATAGATACGCCGCATCTTCATTATGGAATGCAAATAATATTCGATGAAAAAGAAAAGGACAGTCCAAATCAAATCTGGATCGATCTCTATGCAATCACTAAGCTGCTGTCTGAACACAGATCTCCGGTATATAAGCCCGATGGCAGCAAGGAATACTACCGCGCCAACTTTTTCACCGAGAAAAACTACTATCTTGAAGAGATGAAAAAAGAGGAAGCCGAAAAGCTCTCAGAATATTACAAGCTAAAAATTAACACAGTCGTCTCCGAACCGCGCGAGTCCGTCAACGTCAGCACGACCACACCCGAAAGTGATGTGATTTTCTTCAAATCGGACAGCATAGCACTGCCTATCGTAATGTATCACGGACTCGTCAAAGAAAAGAAGTGGCAAAACCAATATTTCATTGACCCCGCCATCTTTGAGCGTGACCTCGCCTACCTGCAAAAAAACGGATACGAGACCATAGTAGTGCAGGATTTGATTGACTATACCTACGGCAAACAAGAGCTTCCGCCAAAACCGATTATGATCACCTTCGACGACGGGTACTACAATAACTGCCTTTACGCCTATCCTCTGTTGCGTGAATACGGTATGAAGGCCGTATTCGCACCTGTGGGCAAGTTTGTCGACGACTTCAGCAAAATCTCCAACCACAGCGAATACTACGCCCATATGACTTGGAGTGACATCAGCAAGATGGCAGCCTCCGGCACGATTGAGATTCAAAACCACTCTTATGACCTGCATTATTTAAACAGCCGCAAAGGCGCAATGCAAAAGCGCGGCGAAAGCGACGAGAAATACACGGCTCTGCTTACAGAGGATCTGACTCTCTCTCAAAAAAAGATGAAGAAAGCCATCGGCAAATTTCCGACAGCTTTCATCTATCCATACGGCGTTTACAACAACACTACATTGGAGGTTGCCAAGGAAATGGGTTTTACCGCCACTTTTACCTGTGACCAAAAGATCAATTACATCACCAAGGATCCCGACAGCCTTTACAACCTCGGACGCTATATCCGCACACCACAGCAAAGTTCACAAAAGTTTTTCACAGAAATCGAGAAGAAGATGCGTAAATGACGGAAATACAATAAAGAAATCAAAAGGGATACCGGCGCAATGAGGTATCCCCTTTTGTATTTGTTTATTTCACAATGTTGGCATCGTGCATTGCCGTTTCTTTGTCATAGGAATAATTGATCTTGTATCCCAATTTTTCGAAATCACGAATTTTTATGTAGGTCTTGCCGTCCTTCAGCACACCGGTCATATCGACCTTATTGCCGTCATGCATCACATAAGCCTTTTTCGCCGCCTGATCCCAAGCAACGTTCTCGCCGAGTCTCTCACAAATACTGCGCAGCGGCATATAAATGCGCCCGTCGGTAATGAAATACGGTTCTGAGTCATTACGTGTCACAGTTGCAACCGGGCTTTCTGACGTTCTCGAATATATTAAGCTTGCAAAATCTTTATCGTTGTCATATTTTCCCCATTTTACATTAACGGAAACGACCGGATTGTACTTGTTCTCCAAAGCGTTAACGGAGTCCTTAAGGGCATCAAACGCGATACTGCTCGTCGGCAGAGAAATCGTTACATCTTTGAGTGCAACAGTTGAATCGGTCTTTAAGGATATGGCTGTTTTGCTGCCGTCCTTCAAGGATGTGTCTTCGCTCTGCGTATAACCGGCACCGACTTTCTTAACAAAAGCCTTGTATTGGAATCCGTCCAAGAAATCCATATAACCTTCTTTATCGGCTTCTGTGAAAGCCTGCTTGACTGCGGCCAGCCCCACGGCTGCCATCATCTGATTTTCTTTGGCAGAAAGTGTGCTGAAAGCTGCTGTAATCTGAGCCTTTTCTTCATCGGACAGGTTCATGTTATTGACGACCACATTCATGTAATCACCGTATGCAGTTATCACTTTATCGATATTGTCAATGAAATATTGGAGCATATCGACAATCAGCTTTTTACCCTGTTTTCCGTCCAGAGAGATTTGATAGCCGCCGTTCACTTTGCTGACGGTGCCCGTCGTAAAATCGTCGAAAGCGGTCTCGATGAATGTATAAGCAGCATCGTAAAGTTCCTTGTTGAATGTACCGTTCAGCATTCCGTCGACCTCTGACTGTTCAGCGGCAGACAGACCTTCAAGATACCCGAGGCGTGTATAGTTGTTGCTTGCGAATGCTGCCGACAGTCCGTCACGGTATTCCTTGCTGTAGAAATACGAATCGTATTTATTCGGTACCAAATCAGTATATGCATCGTAGAACCCAATAATCGTGTCTTTGGACAGATATATCCCTTTGGCAGCATCAAAATACATGTCTCCCATATTGTAGGTCTTGCCGTTCATCTGCATATCAAAATCGACATGCATCGCCATGTTGTCCTGCATATTGACGAGCGCAGTATATGTTACTTTTATCGGCTGCTTTCCTTGCGGCAGATTGGCAAAAATCTCGTCTGCCACCGTCGCAGTACCCGAAANNGCTGCCACAATGTTTTTCGACGTGTTGATCTTCGCGTTTATCTTATCAGCCAGCGTCTTCAACGCGTCAAAGTCGACTTCACCTGTCATTGTTCCCGTCACTTGATACGAGTCGGCCACCATTTCCTTACTCATATTGAGATAGTCCAGTTCCGCCTGCGAGCATCCCGCAAGTGACATCGAAACCATGACCAAACACAATACAACAGCAATTTTCTTCTTCATCCTTCCCCTCCTTAATTTTACAAATATTATAAATATTAAAATATTTTTCTTTTCCGATTATATCACATTTTTTTAAAAAATCCTTTATGAATATAAGAAAATTACAATTCAAGTGCATAAAAAATCATCGCCGTTGCCGCAGGTCCGGCTGTCTCCGTACGCAACACGGTCTTTCCCAATGTGACAGGGCTTGCACCTATACGAGAAATCGCCGAGACTTCCTCGTCATCAAAGCCCCCTTCCGGTCCTATAATCAAGGCAATCCGGTGCGGCTTTTCCGTGAGAGCCGACAACAGATCTTTAATCGAGTAGTCAGTTTCGTTTTCATAAGGGAAGACTACAAGATCGTAATCTCCCAGTCTTGCTACCATCTCGGAGAATCGTATATCGCCCGAAACCGTAGGAATAATGCTGCGTTTGCACTGCTTGGAAGCCTCAACTGCCACCTTCTGCCAACGCTCGATTTTCTTGGCAAAGTTTCCTTTATCCGTGACGACGGTGCGCGCATTCCATACGGGCACGATTTCACGCACACCAAGTTCGGTACACTTTTGGATAATTGTCTCCATCTTGTCTGACTTGGGAATTCCCTGAAATAACGTGATTTCTATGCCGGGCTCGCTCTTACATTTACATTTTTCGATGATGGCCGCTTCAATGTGATCGTCTTCTATGCGGAAGATTTCGCAAGAATAATACTCCCACGAAGTATTGTCGGAGATTTCGATGCGATCCCCTTCTTTTAATCGCAGCACTTTTCGTATGTGCTTGACATCGTCTCGATTGTCAACGATGATGTGGTGTTCGAGCACTTTGCTCGGATCTACAAACAATTTAAGCATAACTTTCTCCTACTATTTATTTACTGCAGCAATCGCACACCATTCCCCATCAAAGAGTATTTCGGCGATTTCAAAGCCTTGGGCTCGGATCACATCGGCCACATCGTCCGCAAGCTCTGCGAGGATGCCGGAGGAAATGTAAACCCCACCCGGTCTTATATGCTTCGAAACATCTTTTGAGAGGAATTTTATCAGATCAGCCATAAGATTGGCCACCACAAGATCCGCGCAAAACGACACTCCCTTTGTCAGATCTCCCTGTACGATCTCAATCGTATCGGCGAATCCGTTGAGTGCCACGTTCTCGCGCCCTACCCTGACCGCCTCGGGGTCGATATCAATTCCGATTACTTTACCTGCACCGAGCAAATGCGCAGCGATGGAAAGTATACCCGAACCTGAGCCTACATCCAGCACAGCATCACCGAGCTTGAGATATTTTTCCATCAGACGAACGCAGGAAGAAGTCGTTTCATGCGTACCTGTGCCGAACGCCATTCCCGGATCGATTTCGATAACCAGTTCGTCGTCCGTCTGCCGCTCGTATACCTCCCATGTCGGCTTAACCGTGATTCGTTCCGTGATGCGGGAGGGCTTGAAATATTTTTTCCAATTGTCCTTCCAATCTGTATCGTCCACAACCTTTGCTTTACATTCAAGTCTGCCCAGGTCATCATGCGAGGCGCGCAGCGATGCAACAATCTTCTTCACAGCCGACAAGGTTTCTTTAGCCTCTTCTTCGGCATAAATTGTCACCGACGGTTCACATTTCTTAAGCTCCAGCACGCTTGCATCGACATAATCCCAATCATAGCTGTTTTTCTTTTGCAAAAGCTCCTCAATGTCGTCCGGGTCGTTAACTGCGATATCACAGATGCCTATCTGCATCAATGCCGCACTCAACAATTCTATGCCGTTTTTATTTGTATATACTGTTATTTCCGTATACTTCATCTTTATCGTTCCCTTCTTGCCCGTACGGGCAGTTGCCTTGTTCTCATAGTATTGTATAATAAATGCCGATGCTTGTCCAATTGAAAAAGCGCTCCCCCACGTCGGAGGAACGCTTTTCTGTTTTCTTATGTTTAATTGTTTATTTGAATATGTCCTTGACCGTATCTGCAAAGCTTTTTTTCTTCTGATAACATTCCATGCCCAATGCCTTGTTCATCTCTTCGATGGCTTTCTTTTGCTTGCCCGAAAGCTTTGTCGGGATCTCAATGTTTACCTTAACGTACAAATCGCCCGCACGACCGGATCGCGCTGCAGTAATACCCTTGCCTTTTAAGCGGAATGTAGTCCCCGGCTGAGTGCCCGCAGGAATCTTGTAGGAAACTTTTTCCTCCAAGGTCGGCACAGTTATATCATCGCCGAGAGCCGCCTGTGCAAATGTAATCGGCATCTCGATGTAAAGATCGTTGCCGTTGCGCTTAAACAACTTATGCGGTTCCACAGACAAAACGATATACAAATCGCCTGCCGGTCCGCCGTTGAGCCCCGGTTCGCCCTGCCCTCTGATGGAGATGACGGAGTCGTTGTCTACACCGGCAGGGATATCAACCGAGATAGTAACAGTCTTTTTCACCCTTCCGCTGCCGCCGCATTCACTGCAAGGAGTCTCAATGACCTCACCCGTGCCGCCGCACTCGCCGCAAGGAGTCACACTTTGGAACTGTCCGAACGGAGTCCTGTGCACGGAGCTCACCTGACCGGTACCGTTACAAACCGGACAGGTCTTCTTCGACGTTCCCGGTTCCGCGCCGCTGCCGGTACAATGGTCGCAGGTAACATATTTTGCCATTTTGATTGTCTTCTTGACGCCGAAGGCCGCCTCTTCAAAGGAAATCTTCATCGCCTTTTGAAGGTCTCTGCCTTTCATCGGAGCATTGCGCCTCTGCTGTGACGTCGCACCGCCAAATCCGCCGCCGAACATTCCGCCAAACATGTCGAAGATGTCTTCAAGCCCGCCGAAACCGCTGAAACCTCCTCCGCCGCCACCAAAGCCTGCGTTGGGGTCTACTCCCGCAAAGCCGAATCTGTCGTACTTATCCTTCTTGTCGGGATCGGAAAGGATGCTGTAGGCTTCGTTCAACTCCTTAAACTTTTCCTCGGCCTCTTTATTTCCGGGATTCCTGTCCGGGTGATATTTCATCGCCATCTTGCGAAAAGCTCTCTTGATTTCCTCTTCGCTTGCACCTTTTTTCAGTCCAAGAACCTCATAATAGTCTCTTTTTTCCGCCATTTTTTATTTCCTCTTCCGCAACCTGCTAAGCACTCTCTTGGGAGAGAGTGCTTAAACGGGTCGGTCTTTTATTTT
Organism: Firmicutes bacterium UBA1440; assembly: GCA_002329565.1. GTDB lineage: Bacteria > Bacillota > Clostridia > Peptostreptococcales > Anaerovoracaceae > UBA1440. Next base: position 494 of record DCTM01000060.1, on the reverse strand, counting down.
TCGTCATCCACAACTTCGAAATCAGCATCGACGACATTGTCATCCTGTGCTTGCCCTGCATCACCGGATCCGTCTGCTTGAGACTGTGCTTGCGCCTGAGCCTGCTGATACAATTTAGCGGAGATTACGTGGAATTTCTCAGTCAGTTTCTCCGTCTTATCCTTTATCTCTTCAATCGTTCCGTTTTCAAGCGCCTTGGAGAGATCTTCCTTGGCAGTATTGATGGATGTCTTCTCATCCTCGGAGAGGCTGCCTTCGATATCCTTCAATGATTTTTCCGTTTCGTATACAAGAGTCTCGGCTCTGTTTCTGACCTCAACTTCCTCTTTCTTCTTTTTATCTTCTTCCGCGTATTTCTCAGCTTCCTGAACCTTGGCTTTGATCTCTTCTTCGGAAAGTTTGGTTGATGAGGTGATTGTAATTCTCTGCTCCTTGCCGGTGCCCATGTCCTTAGCGGATACGTTTACAATGCCGTTGGCGTCAATGTCAAAGGT
>DCTM01000036.1 GCA_002329565.1 Firmicutes bacterium UBA1440 | reverse complement strand
TGAGGCAAGCTCCGCTTCATCAACTACTTCCCAACGTCCTTCATTACGTTTTATTGGCAAGAGCGTTTTTGCGGGTGCAGCCAAATAGAACGGAAGAACATGCTCAGACTCAAAGCAATCATATATGAATTGGTCATCGATATTAATGACATTGAGGGAAAAGTCCTTATGCTTTTTTATCTTTGCTCCACTCACAAGATATGACAATTCGTCGTTTTGCCTTGGGATAGGACGAACAGACCACTTACCATTTTGCTGCAGCACACATTTGTGAAAGACCAGTGTGCGTGGCATAATGTCGGCACCCTGTAAGAAATGTATTTTTTCAATTACACCGTCGGTGATAGTGGTAACTGTTGGATTGTCGAACCAAGCAGTTCTTCTTCCTTGCCGAATCAACCTGTATTCAACCGTTTCGTCAGGCTTGTCTGAATAAACGTGCCGTCCTTGGAAGGCCAAAGCGGTACGCTGCCTATTCTTGCATCCGATAAGCACTATGGATTTGTTCTTAAAGGTGTCGGTAGGCACTTCCCATATCTCAGATACCGACATACTTACACTGTGCTCAGCAGACAGATACCGCTGCTCTCTAAATGGCTCGTGATGATAGCCGTTTAGAAGTGTGCTTGGCATTATACAGCCAAATACGGCATCATCTTTCAAATATCGATCGACAGCATTGAGTAGGAACACCGTAGCCAGTTCGGTATGAAGATGAGAGCTGCCACCGGGTTTTATGCCGTAAGAAATGGAGCGCGCCGTCAACACAGCCTTGTATGGGTTGTCCGCCAACTTGCTCATAGCCATCCAAGGCGGATTTGATATAATCGCGTTGAATTGACCCGCGACAAGCCCCGGGCGATAGCTATTGCCGAGGATAAATGACCATATGCCATTGCGCCCTTCTCGCTGTAGCTTTTCCAGAGTCACAATTAACGACATACACCCTTCGGATAGTTCGATTAAGGCGGTTCTCTCAAGCGTCGTATCACTTTCTCGCGTTAGTCTCTCTACGAGTGTCTGTGCTTGCGGCAAAGAATACTCGCTTGGGGTTTCATGAGCTCTTGCTGTTGCGATGCCATAACAGGATTGAATAAGCAAATCGAATAAATTTCTACACTCTGGCGTAATCAGGAAGCCGGGCAGGAGAACCGTTTCACCATCAAAAACCATACGAAATGCTTGTGTTGCATAATCAGGATCAATGAGCGTAAGCGGCGCAGCGCTAAACAGTGAGTCTGCATGGTATATCGGAATAGTGAGGTTACCTCGTGCAACAGGAAGAAATTCGCGCATGATTAATGCCCAGTTTATTTTTGACAGTATTACAGCTAATGGGTCAATATCAAATCCAACGACACATCCACGCAACAGTTTGAGCTGCTCGTCTGAACAAGCCTCGGCAGTAATGCCATACTTGTGCATCGTTTGCTTTATAGCCTCGACGATAAAAACGCCTGACCCACAGCACATGTCCACCATATTGGGATTCTCGTTTTCAGGAATTATTCTGAGGGTATGTAGTACGATTTTCTGTGCAAGCCATTGCGGAGTATACTCCTGCCCCAACATTATACGGCGGTCTTTATCGGCAAGCTGCGCTACCAGCGGGCCGAACAAAGCTTCCGCTTCCACAGACGAAAAGTCATAAGCCACAAGGTCGTGCTGTATTCTTCTGGCGACAGGCAGCATTCTTTGAATATAAGGAGAGGCGTTGAGCCATCCGAAATAATCGTATTCTACGAGATTTACCAATCCCTTTTCTTGAAAAAACCGTCCGTCAAGAATCCCAAGTAGTGTGTCATCGTCACTCAATAGCGCAGCATTGGAGAAAATGTTTGCACACAGCAGTTTAGCCAGCGAAACAATGTATAGCTCGTTTGTGTATGCAGCTCTGTTAAAGCCACGCTCGGCAGTGCCACCCAAATAAGCCACAAAGCTTTGCCATAAGGATGCTATCATGTTCGCGTACTGTTCGTTTTCAGTAAACGCTGTATTCACTATATCGTGAAATGCTACAATGTGGTCTCTACAGAAAATGCTTTCAAAGCCCATATCCATAGCTAACGATGTCGGACGAAGGAGTCGCGATTCTTCACGGCCAAGGTATTTCTGGATGAACACAGCAAAGTGGTCGATATTCAAATCACTGACATCGCTCAGATTGACAAAGTCGAGTTCTTCAAGGGTGACATTGTCCGGCCCCATGATGCATCCGGGCAAGGGAGGCTGCGACACAGTTACTCCATATGCATACCAGCGAAGTGTATCTGATAACACACCAAATATGTCAGCACTGGCTATGCCTCGATTGAGCAACGCAGCGCAATATTCTTTTACCTGATAATACCCCTCATCAAATATCGCTCGTTGTGCAAGGTTCTTTTCATACTCAATTGCGGTTTTCCCGACAAGAGAGTCGACAAAGCCGTTCCGTTCACGACCCGCTGTATTTACAAAATGCACATTTTGTTCCGCGCCGGTACTATGCTCCAATATCCACCACGGATTATCCGGAAACATAAGTGGTAATTGCGCAGACAGAAGATGTCGCAGAACATCCTCTAACGCGCCATGTTGTATTTGCTCACGAGCATGAATAGCAAAATTTCTTGCTGCGTTACGGTTTATTCTAATCATCGCCATACACTCTCCGTTCTACCTTTGTCGATTCGCTACTTTTTGTCGCAGAAATACTTTTAGGCGTTCTACATCTTCTGTGGATACGTTATCACCGAATAATTGAGTAAGCAGATAGAGGTCTATTCGGTCAACAACTTCTTCTGTATTAACAGCATTCGCATTTATTAGCATTTCACCGAAAAGGCACAATTGCCCAACCCTTTCCGGCGTCGGCGTCGGTAAAAGTAACTGTCGAATATGAGATGCCTCGACCTTTAAAGCTCCACCGCCCATGACTGTTGATATGGTTTCGAGGTAGGCTTTGACCCAGGAGGAATTAAGCAAGGCAAACACCGCAGTAATGGATTCGCGGGAAGGGGCTTCCATCCACAAAGTCGAGAAATTGGCATCGACGACAACGCCGGAATCGCCGAGCAACAGACATTTACTCTCTTTATAATTCACCCGCGATACACATAAACTTGGAATATGGCGTGACATTAGTTTTGGAAGCATATACCAATGGCGATTCTGAGAATCAGAGGCATTTGTGGAAATCCGGACATTCGGTTTTACTGCAGACAAGTTTTGCAAATGTGTCTGTTTGCCAGCACTGATGATATCCACTTTCTCAGCAGCCACTATGTGTTTAGCCAAATCGGAATCTGCCACTGTCAGTTCATCCTCTATATACAAAAGACGGTGCCTCAACAATCGTGAATTGACTGTAAGTCTGTTTTGTATATCGGCTTGATAACGTAGAACAGGCATAACCCTTCGTTTTTGTACTGTGATGCGTCTATTGGTAAAAAGGTCACTGAGATATAGGTGCTCGTTTAAGCCATCTTCGCCTTCAGATTCCGCATAGAAGAATTTATTCGCGCCTGTGCGCAACCCCTGACCTATAGAGAATCCCCACGCACATAAGTCATTCAACTCACACACGACATTCCGCTCGACTGCTTCGGATAGTTCCTGCGGCAGAGCCGTAGTTATTACTGGCGGCTCGGAGCACTCCAATCTGCTATACAGCTTAGCAAAAGCCCGCGATTGATACATATCGGTAATCATACTTTCAATCGAAACGACTTTCATGGAATAGCCTGTTCCGGCGATGCTATCGCTGCTGTCCAATAATGCTTTAAATGCAGTTTCACCGGAATTTTCCGACAGTATCATCTTGCCAACAAGACTGTTGTCATCTTCACATTGAGCATCTATAGAAATGCGTTTGTATAGGCTTTTCGCTGGAAACACCGTTCTATAACTTACTCTTTTTGCCACAAGCAGATTTGTTTTAACGAGCGCGTCAGAAAACCATGTCGAGCTTTGGTCTTCGACTATGTATTGAATGTCGAAGAATTTAAGCAGTAAGTATTTTATGGAAAGAGCGTACTCTCTGCTAAGCCATGCCTCGGGCACAACCATCGCTAAGGTGCCATTTGGCGCTACGAGCGCTGCACACAATATCCAAGCAGGAACGGCAAGGTCGGACAGCCCAGAGTAATTTTGCGCAATCCGAATAAAGCAATCACGTTCTTCCTTTGTCAAATGTCCGAGCTGCCTGAGTATTTTTATAAGGTTTTCTCTGATACTTTTTGCATTCTGGAGAGATAGCTTGCCATCATTGAATCCTTCCATCGTTTGATATCTTACATATGGAGGGTTAGTAATTACCAAGTCCCAAGAGCTGCCNNCTGAGATGGAGTCAGTACTGAAAGCATCCGCCACTTTTATTATGCTCATCGGCATTCTGCTTGCACAACTACTCCCAGCTATCGGATCAATCTCAATACCATAAAGGTTTTGCGGGGTGCAGCCCTTGCGTTCTATTTCGTACAACATATCGCCATTGCCCGCCATTGGGTCAATCGCGTATAAATGTGGGTTGCAGTCAATCATATCAGATAGCAACGCTGCGACTTTGCTCCCTGAAAAATACTGGCCGAGACGTTTCTGCCTATTTGTACTCATCATACAGTGGCTCCTATACCATTGGAAATATACGCATACGCTGCTTTCGCATCCAATTCTATGATGAGGCCGCGCTCCAGACATCTGTTTATATAGTCCGCATAAACATGGCGTTTGTCGATGCGCTGCGTCACATCGCACCCAGCCATGGCTTCATCAAGAATCCTGTATGGCGCGGATTCTTGTGATCTTGTGCTGCCTTTGGCAAGTAGTATGAGAGGGTCTCCCTGAACGGAGCCATCAGATACGACTTGCTTGAAACTGGCTTGTTTTTTGTCCAAAANNAAAACGATGTGGTTTCAACCATAAAACCGGCATCGGAGTATGCCGCGCATAAAGCGTTCCACACAGCCGCTTTTGAAGCGTGGAATACAACAGTCGCATTGCTCTTATCACGTAAAACACGATGGACTTCAGAAAAAACCTGTGTCATCATCTTTTGATAGCAGGACACGTCTTTTTTCTGGGAACTACTGATTATTATCTCTGATGCTCTGTCCGTTTTACGTGGAAGCCAGAGCTCATTTATCTGATTGACCTCGGCATAGGGAATGAAATCCCCAAAAGGAGGATCAGTAAAAACATAATCTATGGAACAATCCGGCTGCGAGAGTTTCTGGCTACTGGCATTGATTACCTCAACATGACCTGAGCAGTGCGAGACATATTCGAAAGCCTTTTCAAAGAACTCCAGCTTGCGCTTAATACCTGTCAAAATATTCTTTTCTACCGGCAGACTGCTGATATAAAGAACGCCGCTTTGCGCTCCTGTTAATACGAAGTCCTTTGAGTTCTTCTTAACTACAACGCGGGTCATTAAGGTGGCGTGTGTCGCATTATAACTTAATAACAACAGCCAAATTGCATCTCGAATAGCATCCGGGTATTCCGAGGCTTTATTCCACAGGAAGCTCATGACCGTGTAGTTGCGCTTTGTATAAAAATGGTGTAAATGTGTTATCCCTTTGTGATAACCCGAACGATATAGTTCGCCCCACTCAATTGCTCTCGGAATAGCTGTTGCTGGATAATCCATGCTTTCAATCTTCAGGCATAATGCGACATCGCTCTCCGTGGCGTCCCTGCACCATTTCACGGCACCAGTTTCACCATATATTTTTGCAGGGACTCGCTTTCTACGGGTAACCGTTTGCTGGAGCAGTTGATCGTCCACGGATTCACATACATACTCTATCGAATTTGTATTAATGGAGTTTCCGCAATGAGGGCATTCTCCTGCGTCAAGAATGCGCATCGGATCACTGCGTACCATGCCTTTGTAATAAGAGAATTCTTTGCCACAAGCAGGGCAGCGCAAAACATCCGACCAAACAATATGCCGGATAGTACCTTCGTTTCCTGATTCATCTTCAATACGATAGATGCCATTTAATTCTTCTTCGGCAGATAAAAGTACATCACGAACAGCGTTTGAAAACTCCTTTTTTGCTGGTGGATGGGTCATAACTTGCGACGCAAAAGCTCCATAAGAGCCAATCTCATATAAAACCGCATTTCTTGCGCCCCACACGGGTGCCACATTCATTTTCTTCGCCATTTCAAGCATTGACTGTGTAGGATGCTCACACATNNGAATACATCCATTACAGTATCACCCGGTTGTGTATGTGTCGCAATATAAACCGCAATAGATTCTGGCGCAATCTTTGTGGGGTATGCGAAAGTATTATAGAACAAGCCCGTCCTTGACGATGGCAATGCTTGTGAATATAGGCTTTTAATTATTTCGTCCATTTTAGTCTCTCCTGTTTTCCACACAAACTCTGTCGCTGTATCGAGCAGGTCAGGCTTCATGCGAATATATACCAATTTTACATCAACGGGTGTACGTTAAAACGGACTTATTGCTTCTCCGTTGTGTTGGATGCTTCAGAATAGTCCGCCGCACCACCGGTACGAACCCACTCATCAACCTCTGACAGTTTGAACTTCCACAGCCTGCCCACTTTGTAGGCGGGCATATTTCTTNNTTGCACTTCCTTGAGGGTGGACCACTTCTCAATGTTATTATCGCTCACTATAATGACCTCCATTACTTGAATCACCACGCCGCAGGCTTACGAGCTTGCGGCTCTTTTATATGGTAAGCCTGCTGGATACATTTACACATCAAATAGTATATCACAAATTCAGGCAAAAAGCAACCTATCAAAACGAAAAAATATGTAAACCTATATAAACCGACATTGAGAAAACTTTACTCGAAATGTTTCTCGAAATTTCTTTGCATTTCTTCGTCAAAAGAGCTCCTTCATGTCCAGCGAGTTGTGAAAGCAAGAGAAAACCGCTTTCAGACTGGAGGTGAAAGAGATGCATCAGGTTCAAACGAAACACCGAACCCGCGCTGCAGATGAGGAACTGGTCGAAGTCCTCACAGCAATCAGCGCCGTGTCCATGCGGCTGGCAAGGAATATGAGTTTGCTTGCCAGACAGAGCCAATCAACGGAAGGAGGAAAAACAGATGAGCA
>DCTM01000050.1 GCA_002329565.1 Firmicutes bacterium UBA1440 | reverse complement strand
TCCTTGAGAACGAGGACTACAACTGCGGTGCTTTCTCCATCGCTAAGAGCTGCGCACTGCGGAAATACACTGGCTCAGAGCATAAGGAGCGGTATATTGACCTTACACCAGCCGTAGTTACCGAGCTTGCGAGTATGCCGTGTATATTCGCTAAAAGGAATATGCACTTTGGTTATACCGAAGCAAGCCATCCGGCGCTTCTCGGCCGCATTACTGATATGCGGGTACAAGGCGAGACGATTAAGATATGCTTCTCCGGCTTCCAAGGTATCCAGCAGCAGCTTTTGAATCAGAACATCGGGTTGCTTGGTATGGCGCACGCATCATTGCGGAATGAGCTTGACGAAGAACACTGGGCGATCAAAAACTGTAATTTGATTGATGTAATGGCGCGGTTGCACATCGATATCGAATAAAGACGCAGTACGGAAAGGAGCGAATATGGAAAACAGGATAAAGACGGCAATTCAAAAAATCACGCTGAACGACCATACCTTCTCCGGGGTGTCGTTTGAGCCGACGCTTATCAACTTTTTCTTCGGCAACAATGGAACCGGCAAATCTACTCTCGCCAAGAACATAGGCGTTCCAGCCGCAACAGATTGGGTTTCCGGCGCGGCTTCCAGCGACTATGAACTGATGGTGTATAATGAGGAATTCATTGCTGACAACATCCAGAGCTATGGCAACATTCCCGGCGTTTTCACAATCACCCAACAGAATGCGGAGATTAAAGCCGAGGTCGATAAAAAGACTGCCGAAAGACGAGCTATTGATGCCAAAATCAAATCCATCGACGGCACGATCACCGAGGAGAGAGAAAAACAAAAAAAGGTCGATGCCGCATACGAGAAATCTGTATGGGACATGACCGAGGCCATCAGAACCCAGTATAAAGAAACGCAGGCCGGATATACACGCGACAAGAAGAAATTTGTCGCCCATTTGGAAACCTGCTCGCCGGTAGATATAGACGAAGCGACTCTCGCACAACTTCACGCGGTTGCTTATGGTGCATCAGACACAAGATTCTCCGAATACAAACCCGTCGATATTTCCACCATTCCCACATCGCCACTTTTGGAGGAGTCTATCATTGGTAGCAGCGATTCTGCCTTTGCGAGCTTCGTCCGTACACTGAACGCCTCCGGCTGGCTCAGCCAAGGGCATAAAGCATACCAACACGAAGCGGGAAATAAATGTCCGTATTGCCAGCAGGACTTACCGGACACATTTGAGACTGACCTTGCATCCTGTTTTGACGAGCAGTATAAAAAGAGCGTTACCGAGCTGGAGCAGTTCGTGGCGACGTACAGAGCCACGCTGAACACAATACACGCGATTCTCACCGAGAACAGTAAGAATCCGTTCACCTGTGAGTTGCTTTCGGAGTACAAGACTAAATTCGACCTATTCATGGAGCGGGCGCAAAACAATGTCGCCCTTCTGAAACAGAAAACTGACGATCCTGCAAAGACTGTCACCCTTCCTGATTTGTCGGATATTCTCCTCGACATCAACGGTGTAGTCGAGCAGATCAACGCGAAAATCAAAGAGTATAACGCCGTTATCGATGCAAGGGGCAAAAAGCAACAGGATTGCATTACACAGGTTTGGCAACTCATGGCCTTTATTTGCCGGTCTGAGATTGCTGTACATAAAAGCGGAATAGAACGGCACACCGCTGATGTTGAACGGCTTAGCAGTGAACTGAGAGCAGCGAAGGAGACCTCCGCTGCTCTCCAAGCTGATATCGGGCGTTTGAACCAGCAGACTGTGAACACGACCGCCGCCAAGGACAGCATCAACACGCTTTTGAAAGCCGCCGGATTCCAAGGCTTTTACCTGCGAGAAAAGCCGGGTGCTCAGTATGTCTACGAGCTTATACGGGAAACCGACGAAAAGGTCGCGAAAGGGCTCAGCGAGGGTGAACGCCACTTCATCGCGTTCCTCTACTTCTATCACATGGTCGTCGGCAGCCAGTCCGATGACGGAAAAACCGAAAATAAAATCGTCGTCATAGATGACCCGGTTTCCAGCATGGACAGCAGTAGTATGTTTACTGTGGCGTCTCTCGTCCGCGATTTGATTGCCATCTGCTATAACAACTACCGGATGACAGAACACGGCAGTCAGAACGACCACATCAAACAATTCTTCTGCCTGACACACAACCCATTCTTCTTTAAAGAAGTCTCATATAACAGAATCGCGGAAAATGAGTGCGTCGGAATATACGAGCTGAAGAAGCGCGAGAACAACCAGTCATACATCATTGAATGCACGCGCCCCGATGAGCGCGTTGGAGGCGGGAAGGTCAATTTCTCGCCTGTGAAAAACACATATGACTCCCTTTGGGAAGAGTACAGAACGGCAACCGATTCGATTGCACTTATCAACGTGACGCGGCGCATTCTGGAATACTACTACCTTCAGATATGTGGTTATTCCAGCGGTGATCTGCGAACCGATCTGTTGGAAAAGAACCGACATTGCTTTGAAACTACGCTTTCGGATGGTTCTATCGATAAAACCAACTACAATGTGGCAGCGGCCATGCTTGCGGTTCTGAACATCGGAGCGCGCGGTTTCAATGATGGTCTGTTCTTCGATGCTTCCGCTATTGAGCAACAGCAGATAAGGACTGTGTTTGAGAAGATATTCAAGGTAACCGAGCAGGCACAACACTACAGCATGATGATGAATGTGAAATAAAAAGATGCTGGTTACACATTATTAGGAGATAATGCCATTATGGAGTTGCAGTTTAGTGGTGGACGATTCGTATCACTCAATGGGGATTTGAACTATCGAGAAGTACTTAATAATTTCCCGGCAGCAAAAACCAAAAGATGCGTTGCTGGGCACAGACCGTAATCTCCGTCTTGCCAATGACAAAGCACAGGATGTGACTATCAAGAAACTAACGCGTGGGAACCCGACAATGGCGGCAAAGTTTGCAGAGTTGGTGAAATAAACTCCGAAGACGATGAGCATTGAAGTACCCCACATGAAGCTGTGCTTATGACTTTCGGTTGAATAAGGAGGATTTAGCATGGGACAAGTTAGATATATTAAAGCCGAAGTTGAGAGGCTTCTTTGGGGAATTGCAGCAGGCCGTTGCGAGTTTGAAGGCTGTAATAAAGTGCTATATAGGCATGAAGTTACCGGAAATAGCGACAACTATGCTGAAAAAGCCCATATTTATGCCGTGAACCCCGGTGGAGCGCGTTATTGTTCTGACAGTGAGGAGTTCAAAAATAACATAGGAAATTTGATGCTGGTTTGCCCGCAATGTCATGTAACGATTGACAGGAATGAGCAAAGATACACGCCAGAAATTCTTTTTAAGATGAAGCGCAAACACGAGCAAAGAATTTTCACGCTTACCAGTATAGGTGCCGAGTTAAAAAGCCACATGGTTTATTATACTGCTAATATCGCTGGAACAGAGTTTTCTGTAAATGACGGTGACGCAAGAAACGCTCTGGCTCTTTTCGGTAGGTATCCAACAGAAGAATCCCCCATTGATATCAGCCAGAAAGGGAATCTTATAACTGACAGCGAAGAAGGATTCTTTGCAGCTAACGCTGTAAATCTATACCGTGCCGTTAAATCACGAATTTATGATATTGTCTCAGACGGCGAAAGCATAGCATTGTTTGCCTTGGCTCCGCAACCGTTATTGATTTATCTTGGAAATCTATTAAATGATAAATACAATGTGTCTGTATTCCAATGTAACCGTAGAAATACAGACAAGTGGAGGTGGGAAGCAGAGTACAAGCAAGTTACTTTCCAAAGTATCTATCCTGATGACAAGGCTGTTACATCGCATATAGCCCTTGTGTTTTCGTTGAGCAGTACGATTTCTCCAAATAGGATTTATTCTGTGCTTGGCGATGATGTTAGTATCTACACTATTACTATTGCTGAGCCCAACCGTAATTTTGTGGAAGCTCCGAATATTTTGGATGATTTTGTGGCGGAAACACGCAGGGTGATGGAGACGATTAAGCAAAAACACGGAAAAGTTGTTGAGGTTAATGTTTTTCCTGCAATGCCTGCCTCTTTAGCGATCCGCTTTGGTATGGATTATATGAGCAAAACAGACAACCCTCTAATTATCTATGACGAGCAACCAGAAAGAGGCTTCACAAAGGCCATTGTACTCGGAGGTGAAAACGGATGATGACAAACGCTCAGTTAAACGTATTATTTCTAAGAATTGCCGAAGAATTGGACATTCCAGACCACCTATTTGAGAAAGCAGAAAGAAGTTATCAGGCGCTTGGAGAATACATAAACAATCATTGTGATTGCTCTGTAGCTGTTTATACGCAGGGTTCTTTTCGCCTTGGAACTGTTATCAGACCTCTCAGCGATGAAGACGAATACGATTTAGACCTTGTAACAGAGGTTACTGGGGTGCCTTTAATATCACCCAAAGATCTCAAGCACAAAATTGGTGACATCTTGCGAGAGTCTAAGCGTTATTCCTCTATGCTCGAAGAAAAGAAACGATGTTGGCGAATAGAGTATGCTGACGAAGCGCAATTTCATATGGACATAACTCCAGCTAAGCCAGTTGGCGAAACTACATCTATATCTGTAACCAATAGAAGCGTTAATGGAGATTACTCGTTTACGATGAGTAATCCGATAGGCTATTCAGACTGGTTCGATCAGA